>CAXHCD010000091.1:0-15094 GCA_964015265.1 uncultured Oligoflexia bacterium | reverse complement strand
GTTTAAAATCGTCGACAAATTAGGATTTTTTGATCAGTTTTATGATAAAGAAACAAATTTAATAAGAACAATAGTATTTTTAAACGATTCGTCTTCTTTAACTATTAATAAATTAAAAATGAAAGTGGATGAACTTTCTAAAGATTTTACTGGAAGATTAAAGTTTGAAATTTTAGGTCATGCAACATTAAGATCATATATTAATGATAATTTAATAAATGGTATAATTAACTCACTTTCAATGAGTTTTATATTAATTTTTCTAGTGTTTCTATTCATATTTAGATCTTTATCATGGGCATTATTAGGTATGATACCTAATGTTATTCCATTGCTTTTTATTTGTGGCTTAATGAGCTTATTTAAAATAACAATTGATAGTAATTTAGTACTTATGGTTTGCGTAACAATTGGAATTGCCGTAGATGATACAATTCACTTTCTTTGGTCTCTTAAAAAAAATTCAAATCAAATGAGTAATAAGACTGAAGTTCTAAAAAAATCTTATAATGAAACTTCGAGTGCATTATTAGGAACAACATTTGTTTTCGTTCTAAGTTTTCCATGTTTTTTCTTTGCAGATTTAAAAATTTACTCCCAAGCAGGAATTTTTGTAATGACCTCTTTGTTATTTGCATTATTTGCAGACCTCCTATTCTTGCCGGCCTTATTTGCACTTAAAAAGAAGTTTTAGTTCATTGGATTATGTTATATATTTTACTAAGTGATGAGTAATTAGGAGACTAATTGAGTAAACTAAATTCGCATTTACGTTTTTTAGAAAGTGAGTCTATTTATATTTTTAGAGAGGCCTTTAGCGAATTAGAAAATTGCTGTCTTTTATTTTCTGGTGGAAAAGATTCTATCGTCATGGCCCATTTAGCAATAAAGGCATTTTGGCCTTTAAAAGTTCCGTTTCCATTATTACATATAGATACAGGTCATAATTTTATTGAAACGTTAGATTTTAGAAATCAGTTTATTAATGACTTTGATTTTAATTTACTTGTTGGAGATGTGATAAAAAGCATGAAGCAAAGAGGTTTAGAATCTAATGAGTCAAGAAATAGAGAACAAAGTTTTGCTCTTCTTGATGCAATTAAGAAAAATAAGTTTGATTGTTGTTTTGGTGGAGGAAGGAGAGACGAAGAGAAAGCAAGGGCCAAGGAAAGAATTTTTTCACATAGAAATGTAAATGGAATTTGGGAACCGGAAAACCAACAACCAGAGATGTGGAATTTATATAACACTTCAAAAAGACTAAAAGAGCATTATAGAGTGTTTCCAATTAGTAACTGGACAGAAAGAGACATATGGGAATATGTTGCAAGAGAAAATATTCAACTTCCCTCACTGTATTATTCGCATAAAAGATTGGTTTATAAAAAAGAAAATTTAATTTATGCATATGACTCTAATGTTTATGATCCAGGAAAAGTAGAACTAGAAGAAAAAATTGTCAGGTTTAGAACGATTGGAGATATTTCTTGTTCAACAGCAATTGAATCATTGGCCCAAAGTCCCCAAGAGGTTTTACAAGAATTAAGTATTCTCTCTTCTACCGAAAGGGGTGGGAGAGCAGACGATACTTTTTCAGAAACATCGATGGAAGACAGAAAAAAAGAAGGGTATTTTTAGTGAGAGAAAAAAGTCTTTTAAAATTTGCTGTTGTTGGAAGTGTAGATGATGGTAAAAGTACATTAATTGGTAGACTATTATTAGATACAAACTCTCTTTTTAAAGATCAAATAGATTCGATTAAAAACTCAACTTACTCTGATAAAGATTTAAATTTAGCTTTTTTCACTGATGGATTAAAAGAAGAAAGGGAAAAAGGTATTACAATTGATATTGCATACAGATTTTTCGAATCTAGTAAGAAGAAGTTTATAGTAGTCGATTGTCCTGGTCATAAAGAATTTACAAAAAATACAATAACTGGATTAAGTCAGGTTGAAAATACCGTGATTCTTGTTGATGCCAGTCGAGGAATTAGAGAGCAAACTAAACGTCATTTATATATATGTTATATTCTTGGAATCAAAAATATCTTTGTTTGTATTAATAAAATGGATAGCGTTGGGTACAATCAAGGAGTTTTTGAAAATTTAAAAGAAAAAATTGAAGAACTCGATTTTGCTAAAGACTTAAATTTATACTTTATTCCAACTAGTGCAATAGATGGGGATAATATTGTAAAAGCTTCACAGAACTTAAAATGGTATTCTGGAAAAACATTATTCCAAAGTATTAATTCTATTAATGATGAAACGACATATTCATCAAATACTTGTTTTCAAGTTCAATTTAGTTCAAAAATTCATAACAAAAAATTTCTACATGGATATTTAAGCTCAGGAAGACTTGAAAATAATATGGAATTAAAATCTTCGAATTCAAATCAATTAATCACTGTAAAAAGTGTAAACTTGGGTAAAGAAATATTAAAGAAAGTAAGTGCTCCTATTTCACTTACAATTGAAGTTGAATGTGAAAAAGAAATTGAAAGAGGAGATTGTTTAATAGGAAATGATGAATCTTTCTTAAAAAGTAATTTATTACACTTAAAACTAATGTGGATGGATGTTGAATGTATTAAGAAAGGAAATTATTTTTTAAAGCATTTAGGAAAAGTGTATGAAATTAGAAATCTTCAAATCAATGATAAATTTTCAATTGAACATATGAAGTGGTGCAAACAAGGTGAAGTCTTTGAAAATGATCTTCTTGATGTAGAAATTACTTTAAATGAAATAATTTCATATAAAAAATTCAAAGAAGTTCCAGAATTAGGCCGAGCGATATTCATCAGCTCTAAGGATAATAAAGTGAAAGGAGCTGGATTAATTATATGAAAGATTTAAAATTTAATTTTTCTAGTGATCAAAAGAAGTATCAAGAGTTTTTAAATCAAGATGCAAAAGTGATTTGGTTATATGGTCTTCCTGCTTCAGGTAAATCAACGATTGCAAACTGCTTAAACAATCTCCTACTTGGAAAAGGTAAATATTCAGTAATTTTAGACGGAGATTCTTTGAGGGGTGGACTTTGCAAAGACTTAGATTTCACCAAGAGTGATCGCCTGGAAAATATTCGAAGGGCCAGCGAAGTTGCCAAAATGTTTTTTAATTCAGGAGCGATTGTTATTTGTAGCTTTGTTACTCCAACTGTGGATGTAAGAAAGGTTGTTAGAAATGTATTGGGAAATAATTTTCATTTTGTCTTTATTGATACTGATTTGAATGAATGTATCGATCGAGATCCCAAAGGCCTTTATAAAAGTGCGATCGAAGGTTCATTAAAAAGCTTCACTGGAGTAAGCGCAGAATTTGAAGCGAAAGAAGATGATGCGTTAATTGTAAAAACCAAAAGTGCTGAGCCTGAAGAGTGTGCTAAATTAATTTTCTCTAAATTCTTTGAATGATATTAGTACTAAAAAATCTTTAAAATCTTTAAAAATCTAAGCCTGTAAGTCTGGTAAATTCTAGAAAATTAAAGTATTTGAGTATAGAATAAAGCACACTGCATTTATGAATGATAATAATTAAGAGGAATGGTTTATGAACCTTTTGGATCTTTTTATCCCAGCTGCGATGGCAGCTTCAAACGTGAAAAATAAATTCGATGACATGAGTTTTTGGGATCGAATTCAGCCACCAGTCGATATTTCAGAAAATGGGCACCTAATTGAGTGGTTGTTTAACTATACAACTGCATTGAATGTGTTCTTTTTTACTTTAGTTTGTGCAGGTTTATTTGGATTTTCATATTTATACAGTAAAAAAAGGCATCCAAAGCCTTATTATACATACGGGAATAAGAAATCACATATTATGGTTGCCACAATCATTGGGGTTGCAGTTTTTCTTGGGATAGATATGAATATTACAAGAATTTCAAACAATGATTTCACAAAAGTTTTTATAAACTGGCCGGATCCCTCAAAAGAAGAAATTGAAAGAATTGAAATAATGGCACAGCA
This sequence comes from uncultured Oligoflexia bacterium, assembly GCA_964015265.1. GTDB lineage: Bacteria > Bdellovibrionota > Bacteriovoracia > Bacteriovoracales > Bacteriovoracaceae > CAXHCD01. The sequence continues at coordinate 11,112 of CAXHCD010000091.1, read as the reverse complement.
GTGGGCATGGAATATTAGATATGCGGGAAGAGATGGAGTTTTCAATACAGAAGACGATATTGTTACCCTTAATGATTTAAGACTTCCTGTAGATAAAAAAGTTGTAGTGCAACTAATTTCTAAAGATGTTATTCACTCTTTCTTTTTACCAAATATTAGAAGAAAGGTTGATGCTATGCCTGGAAGAATTTCTAGAATTTGGTTTAAATTAAACAAGCCAGGTGTTTATGACATTGCCTGTGCTGAAATGTGTGGAACTCATCATTACCTTATGAAAGGTGTTATGACTGTTTACACTCAAGAAGATTATAATAATTGGTTAGATCAAGCTCACTCTATTGCTTTAGCTTCAAATGACCCAGAAGATGCAGATAACTTTTGGGGATGGCAGTGGAAAGAATAATATAAGAGATAATTTAGGAGTATAAGATATGGCGTTTTATGAACAGCATGCGCACCCAAAACCAACTACATTTTTATCAAAGTATATTATTAGCTTTGATCATAAGGTTATTGGTAAACAATTTCTTTGGTATGGAATTTTCTTTTTAGGTATTGGTGGAATGATGGCCTTAATGATTAGATGGGCACTTGCTTATCCAGGTCAGGCTTTTCCTATTTTAGGGCCATTAATGTTTCCTGAAACTGGTGGAGTAATACCTCCTGATACATATTCAATGCTTTTCACAATGCATGGAACGATAATGATTTTTTATGCCATTACCCCAATTTTAATTGGAGCATTTGGTAACTTTTGTATTCCTCTGATGATTGGTGCAAGAGATATGTGTTTTCCATTACTGAATATGCTTTCATTTTGGTTAGCAGTTCTATCAGGAATAGTACTATTAGCTTCTTTATTTACACCTCTTGGAGCTGCTGCTGGTGGTTGGACTTCTTATCCAACACTTTCCACATTAATTGGTTCTCCTGGTGTAGGACAAACGCTTTGGACATTGGCCATCTTTATTCTAGGGGTATCCTCAACGATGGGAGCAATCAACTATATAACTACAGTTATTACTCTAAGAGCACCTGGAATGGGATATTTTGATATGCCATTAACTGTTTGGGGACTTTGGCTAACGGCCATTTTAAATGCGATATTTTTACCAGTATTAGGTGCAGGTTGTTTATTACTTATTTTTGATAGAGTTTTTGGAACAACTTTCTTTTTGGCCGGTGCTGCTGCAACTTCTGGATCAGGAGATCCAATATTATTTCAACATGTATTTTGGATTTTTGGTCACCCTGAAGTTTATATTTTAATTCTTCCAGCTTGGGGAATTGTTTCAGACATCTTGTCTTTCTTTTCAAGAAAGCCTGCTTTTGGTGCTAAAGCAACTGCTCTTGCTATGACATCTATTACAATTTTATCAACTCTTGTTTATGGTCACCACATGTTCACGACTCAAATGAGTCCTTTATTAACACAAACATTTATGACTTTAACTATGACAATCTCTATTCCTTCAGCAATCTTTTTTGCTAACTGGTTAGGAACGCTTTGGAGAGGTTCAATTAAATTTGATTCGCCAATGCTGTTCTCATTAGGAGTTGTTTTTGTTTTTGGTTTAGGTGGTTTAACAGGTTTATACCTTGGAACAGTAACTACAGACTTATATCTTCATGACACTTACTTTGTTGTTGGTCACTTCCATTACACAATGGCCGCTTCGGTTTTACTTGGTGGGTTTGCTGCAATTTATTTCTGGTTTCCAAAAATGTTTGGAATGATTATGAACGAATGTCTTGCAAAACTTCACTTCTGGGGAACAATGATTGGTCTTAATGGAGTTTTCATGGGAATGATGATTGTAGGTTATGCAGGTATGCATAGAAGACTATACAATCCATTTGTATATGACTTCTTACAGAAATTAGTTCCTATAAATACTTTTATTACAATTTGTGCCTTTATTATGGGATTTTCACAATTTTTCTTCTTAGCAAATTTCTTTTACACATTATTTATTAAGAAGAAAGAAGAGGTGGAAGATAACCCATGGAGAGTTGGTACATTGGAATGGACAATTCCTTCGCCAGCTCCGCATTACAACTTCAAGGAAGTTCCTGTTGTTAAATGTGGACCACACGAATTAGGAAATCCAAATGTTAAAGGTAAAGACTTTCAGTATCAAACAGAAGAATTAGTTGAGGCTTAATTTTGAATGTAACTGTTGATAGAAACATTGAAGGAAAAAAACTTGCAAGCTCTATTGCAATGACTATGTCATTGGTTACATTTGCAATGCTATTTGCAACGATGTTTTTAGGTTATACAGTTTTTAGAATGCAACAGCCTGTTTGGCCTCCGATGGGTATGCCTCGAGTAGGATTAACTATTCCACTATTAAGTACGCTTTTAATTGTGGTTAGTAGTTTTACTTATTGGAAGTTTGAAAAAAATATTGAAACTAAAAAATGGCTTATAATTACTACTTTATTAGGTATAGGCTTTTTAATTTCACAAACTATCTTGTGGAATGAATTTAAAGAACTAGGTCTTTTTGCAAACTCTGGAATTTTTGCATCAATTTTATATGCATTTACTTGGTTGCATGCGGCTCATATTGTTATGGGGTTGTGTGGACTAGTTTTTTTATTATTTAAAAAAGAATTAAACGATAATCATGTAATTAATGTTGGAAAGTTTTGGCATTTTTTGGATATCGTTTGGATAATTATGTTGGGAATTTTATTTATATATTGATTTTGAGGAAATTTATGAAGTTTATTAACCAGATTATTTCTATTTCATTTGCCTTAACAATGGTATTGGGCTTTTCATCTTGTTCGGAAAATCACTTTCATGAAGGAAAAGTTTTAGGTGGAAAATATATTGAGGCTGAAGAATTGAATCTTGGTAAGCAGATCTACTCTGAATATTGTATGGCATGCCATGGAGTTAAAGGTGACGGTAAAGGTGTTGCTGCTAAAGGCTTAGTACCACCACCAAGAGATTTTACTAAAGGCTTATTTAAGTTTGGTTGGGTTGTTTCTGGAGAGAGACCTACAGATAAATCATTACATAAATTAATTAGACATGGGTTAAATGGTACGGCCATGCTTCCGTGGGATATGTCTCATGACCAAGTTCAAGCTGTAATTCAGTATATAAAAACTTTTGCTCCTGAAGTATGGGAAGGGAAAGATAAAACACCTGCGAAAATGGTTAGTGCTGGAAAAGATCCTTTTGGATTAGCAAGAAAAGCATTTGCTATTGAAAAAGGGAAAGAAGTTTATCACGTGACGGCCCAATGTCAGTCTTGTCATAGAGCTTATGTTAGTAAAGCAGAGCTTTCTAGTATTACATATAAATTGGAAGGAAATTATTTAAACAAGGGTGATTTTGATCCAGAAATGTATAAGCTAAAAATTCAAGAAACTGAGTGGGGCTTTAAAAATATACCACCTGACTTTACTTGGCATGAAGTAAGATCAGCTTCTTCTGTTTCTGAAATTGCTCAAAGATTGGCAGCGGGAGTTGGTGGAACAACTATGCCTGCTTGGAAAGAAACAATTACAGATGAAGAAATTTGGGCCGTTGCATACTATGTTAGAAGTCTTATGGACTTGAAAAATACTCCTGAAAGAATTGAGTTTATTAATAGCTTGGAGAAATAATTGAATATTGCTGTTGATAAAAAAACATTTATTAGAAGAGATACAAAAATTGAAAAAATTGTATCTTCAAAAGTTTTTTGGCTAGTTTTTATTATGGCCATGTTTTCTTATCCTCTTTATAGGTCATTTAATAGAACTCTTCCGGATCCTCTTCCTGTCTTATATACAGTTCCAGATTTTGAATTTACCAACGAATTTGGAAAGCCAATGGGAAGTAAGCAATTAAAAGGTATGATCTATTTGGCAAACTTTATGTTTACGAGCTGTCCTACAACTTGCCCTAAACTTATGGGAGTAATGCAAAAAGTTCAAAAAAGAATTAGAGGCTTAAGAAATTCAGCTACAATCGTTTCTTTTACTGTTGATCCCAGTTATGACACTCCAAAAGTTTTGAATAAATATGCACGTTCTTTAAAAACCAATCCTATGATTTGGACTTTTTTAACTGATAATAATGCTGAAAAAATGAGAAAGCTAATTACAGATGGATTTAAGTTGGCCGTAGGTGAAAGAGAGCAGCAAAGTGTTGATGTTTTTGATATAGCACATTCTGAAAAAATTGCCCTTGTAGATCAAAAAGGTAGAATTAGAGGATTTTATTCCACAGATAAAGATAGTATAAATAAATTAATGATTGATGTTGGTTTATTGGCCAATTATCATGAAATGAAGAGGTAAATATGTCAGAGGTAGCTCACAAAAGTCATAAGAAAGAATATATAATTATCTTTTTTGTTCTTGCGATTTTAACTGCGATTGAAATTGCTATTCCTGAATATGTAAAAAATTATGGTTTAAAAGCAAGTTCACTTACATTACTTGCCGTTGGAAAGGCAGCGATTGTTGCTTATTACTATATGCACTTAAAAGAAGAATCAAAGTGGATGAAATTTATCGCATTAATACCACTTTCAGCAGCTGTTTATGCAGGTGTTTTAATTTTAGAATCAATTTATAGGTAGGTCATTATATGGAAGGAAAAACATCTTCAGTTGTACAAGAGTATGTAGAACCAGTTCAGGATAAACAATCTTCTCTTCCTACATGGGGAATCTTAATTGTTTTAATCATTGCAATGGTTGTTCTTAAGTCATTTATTTATATTAAAGACGATAAAAGACACGGAAAATGATTTTATCGTGCACTATTTTCTTGAAATAAGTAGATATTCAAGAATTTTCAGTAGTTTATTATAGTTGAGTTATTAACTTGGTTGGTTTTTACATCCGAATAGTATGAGGATGAAATACCGTTTACGAAGTTTCCATATTTTAAAGTTCATAATTGCAATTATTATAGTTGTTTTCTTCAGTTCATGTTCATCTCATAAAATACAAAAAAGGAACCCTTCAGGGTTTTTTAAAAAAATTTCTTCAGGGTGTGTATCTAAGATTGAGAATATCTTTTTAAAGAATGAAGACTTTTACTATAGAGTGAATAGTTATTCTAAGGAAGAGTTAAGTTTGTCTTCTAGATATCGCAAAACTATAAATGATTTAGAAAATATATTAGATGAAAAAATTTCTTCAGAGGAGAAGTATGAATTAGAGCATATCAATAGAGTCACAAATGGAAACACTATTGGGCTTCTTCTTAAAATTATGTTCACTCATCCTAATTATTTAAGTGAAAAAGAAATAGAAATTTTTAGGAAGAGTAAATTTTTAAAAAAATATTTTAGTAGCCAGAATGCATTGAATGATGAATTTCATCATAGAATTAATAAATTGCGAAAAAAGCTGCTTTTAGAAGAAGCAGAATATATTGATTTAGATATTAGAAATCAAATGCGGGGTAACCCTTTTAAGCGTATGAAGGAGTCTGCTCAGATTCTTGGAGAGATGCTTGATAATAAAATTGATATTAATGATTATAAAGAGTTAGAAGATGTTTCCAAGGGTGATATTTCAGCTTTTTTAACTAAGGCATTATTTTACACACCTGATCAATTAAGTAAAAAAGAATTTGAAATTATAAAAAAATCTAAAATTATAAGATCATTTTTAAGCGCATCAATAGCTTTAAAATCGAGTTTTTATGACTCTTTAAGGTTAATTGGGAAAGGGATGGTTAACTTTGGTTACTTAACATCTGGGCCTAGAGATTTAAGATTGTTTGATAATGAATCTACTTTTTTTAAACAACTTTTTTATGGATTATGGGAAAACTTTTTAATATTGGCCAGAAACTTAAAACCATTACCTTTAAGTAATAGGCTATTATATCTTACTCCGTATAGGTTACCCAAGAAAGAGTTTAGTGTAAAGGGAATGAAATTTGGTGGCCCAAAAAAGTATAAAATATTTGATGAACAATGGGTAAGCTCTGGTAAAAAAGTTCTAACTAAAGAAGAAGAGAAATATTTAGAAGATAAAAGTTTATTACATGTTTATGTAAATAAGCAGAAATTGATAGAGAAATACCCAAGGTTTCATAAATTAAAAGTGACTCTATTTTCTTTTAAAGAAATTTTATTAACACTATCAGGAATTTATTTTGTAAATCATGCCATAGAAATTTTAAATACAAATTTTCAATCCAAAAGAGACTTTTTTGATGGTAGTGAGTTAAAAAGTAATCAAATACAAATAATTGTAAATGAAGCTCCTTTTCCACATTTAGCTATAAGGATTGGTGATAAGGTCTATAGCTATGGAGTGGAAAAGATGACATCAACATTTTGGAAAGAATATTTTTCTTCTAAAAATTTAAGAGAAGCACTAAAAAAAAGAGGATATATAGATGAAGAAAAATCTGAAGAAGAAACAAATTTTTATGTAAATAAAATTGATAAATGGTTTAAAAATGTTCGTTTACTACCTGACTCTGTTATTTTGATCAATATATCACTTACAGATGAAGAGGTTTCTAATTTAAATACATATCTCACTTATCAAGTTGGGAAATATTATCAAAATATTACAGGGTCTAATGACTGTGCAACTATGATTGCTAGAGCTCTTCATAAAAACACTTCTCTTCGTATTCCATACATTATTGATGCATCTCCTAATCAAATTGCGATGTATTTCTCTATGAAAAAAAGATTACAAGAAGATGAGAGAGGTAAAGCATATTGGAATGATAAATGGATTCTTGAGCCGAGAGTTGATCAAATTTTTCAAATGGCAACTCAAGATGAAAATAAAAAACTTTATCATTCATTTAGAAATTTATATTTATCAATTATTGAATCTAGAACTTTTTCAAATTTCTTCTATGAATTACGTTCTGTTAGATTGTACCTTGATATTAATTACGATAATGATCAAAATATAGATTTTTATGGAAATGAAGATGATAGCATTCAATGGTGGAATGAATTTAATAAGGCAGAAATTAAGAAATGGGAAGAAGAGGCAGGTACATATATAAATGAACTTGCTCAGATCGATAGTCTTAGAATATTAGTTGATGATGCTAAGAACTCTTCAAAAAATGATCAAGACGTTAAAAATAAAGAATTTATTATGATTTCAGTAAAATCATTGATTGATAGTTTTAATTGTGAAGAGATTGAATCTCAAAATTTAAGTGAAGATAGCTTAAATTCATTTGTGACTAGAGTAAAAGCAAAGTTTAAAGATGAAGCCATTAAAAAAAGAAAAAATGAAATAAATGATTTGCTGTTAGAAGTGAATGAAATGTTTGATACAGATTTTCAATTAGACTAGCTAAAAAATATTTTTTAGCTAGTCTATAGTTGTTATTGCTCATTAATGATTTCTTTAATATCTTCGTTTGTTATTTGATCCATTATAGCGGCCACATCTTCAAGTTCAGCATATGCTTTTTTGAAGATTTCAGAATACTCAGATTGCTGATCGAAATAACCCTCTTGAGAAAGATAGAAATTATGTATTGCTGCAACTTTTCCTTCTAAAATTTCTTTTTTATTTTTATCCATTTCCTTTAGAATTTTTGCTTCTTGAGTTTTTCTTTCAAGATTTTCAAAAAGTTCAACAATTGTTTCATACGCATCAATTCTTTCTTCTGAAACAACATTTGATTCTCTGATTATTTTAAATAAATTTAAATCAAGGTCTCGGTTATTTAGCTCTTCATCAAGCAAGTGCTTTGTATAAACTAAGTATAGCTTGTCATAAATTTTTCTTCTTAAGGTATTATACCTTTTCTTTCTTCTGCTTATTTCTTTTTCGGTTAATGATCCTTTTCGAATGCTTAGCCCTAGTGGTCCTCTGATAGCACTTGCAATTATACCAGCTTGTTTATTTAATTCATACTGCATATCTTCTAGTGATTCAGGGTTAGTGTTCAGTTTAATTCTTTTATCTCTAAAAGAATTAGAGTTATTTATAGAATATATTGCTCCAGCTGAAGAAGCTGCAGAAGCTATTGCAGCTTTTAAAAATGTACCATTTTTAAAGGATCTGAAAAGTGAATTTCCCCCATCGATTGCTTCATATAGTGGTCCTCTAGCCAGAAGACCGGTATTTTTTACGTACTTTGTTCGAGTTAGAAAAAAAACGAGTTCGTCCATTTCATCACCGTTTGAATTAACAGTCGTAGATTTTGTTAATGAAAAAATAAATGCAGTATAGGCAGCAGCTACACCATAAAGTGAATAAGTAATACTTCCCCAGTTGGTAATATCAGTTTTTTCAGCAAGATCTTTTAGTGTCTCATCAGCAATTCGAGAGGCGTAGTAAGCATCTTTACTTTGAATTTCAACCATTAGATCAAATGCATCTTCCCCTAACTCAGGCAGTGCTTTTTGAGCTAGCTTTTTTAAAAGCATTTTTATTACCTTAGATTTAGCAATCGCAATTTTTTTTGAATTGTCTTTACTAATATTAGGCTTAGTTAATAATGTTGTTACACTTTCTTCTTCTATTTGCATGCTTTTGTTTGCAAGCACTGGAGCGCTTAACATTGATATTGCTGTTAATAATATTATTCTTTTTTTCATTATCGTCTCCATTAATATTATAGCTTTCCTTCGATAGCTAATTCTCTAATATCTTCAGCACTTAATTGATCAACTATTATAAATGCTTCTTGCAATTGAGAATATACTTCATCAGTCTCTAGGTTGATTTTTAACTGTTGTTGAGCATAGGCTTCTGTGCTTAAGTAGAACTGTTCAATTGCTTTGTAATGTTCTTTAAGAATACCAAACTTATTTTCATCCATCTCCATTAATACTTTATTATCATGAACTCTTTGTTCCATGTTTATAAACAAATCTACTATCGTTTGATATGCATCAATTCTTTCTTCACTCACAACACCGGACTTTCTAATTATTTTATATAAATTTAATTCTTTTTCTATATTTGTAAGTGATTCTCCTAAAACATATTTTTCATATGCCACATTTAACTTATCATAAATTGCACTTCTAAGTTTTTTTAGTTTTTCTTCTCTTTTTGCTTTTACAGAGTCTGACATTTTTGAATTTGCTTTTAAGCCTAGAGGACCTTTCAATGAATTAGCAATTTGTCTAGCAGTGTTTTGAAGTGAATACCTTGCATTTTCTAGGGATTCCTTTTCTACGAATGCTTCAACAGATTTAGTTCTCATAGATTCTGTACTTGTTATATAATTTATTGAAGAAGCAGATGCGGCTGATAAAATGGCCGCTTTTAATAAAGTTCCATTTTTCATTAGTCTAAACGATTTAGTTACCTCAGTTGTGTTCCCATATTTACTGTATTTTTGACCGGTAACTATGTAGCCCAAGCTGTCACTACTTTCATCATTGCTTGAGTCATTTGCAGATGAAGTTAATATTGCTGTTGCTATTGTTCCTAAAATTGTAGAAGTGTTTGCAGAGATTAGACTATCTTGAACACCTGTTTTATCTGCCTTATTTGCTAGTTCTAAAATTTCACCGTTTATAAGCTTTTCTGCAAAGTATTGATCTTTACTTTGAATTTCAATCATTAGATCAAATGCATCTTCCCCTAACTCAGGTAGAATTTTTTTAGCTAGTTTTCTATAAAGAATTCTTGTTAATTTTAGTTTTGCACTTTCTATTTTAGCTTGTTTCGCCTTATCTGTTCGTGACGAGGTGTCTTCTACAGCCTCTTTATTCACAACCTCTTCAGTCGGTTGATTGTTAACTGATTTAATTATTGATGTTTCAGCTAATGCAACATTTGACATTAATAATGCTATCACTAGGATATCAAGGTTAGTTTTCATATGTTCTCCAATTTATTATTTTATCTTTGGAGTAATTATACTTTTTATTTGATTTTTTTTATTTGGATTAAAATTTTTACTTGGCCGTTAACTTTTTAGACAATAATTAAGAATTAATATATTTAAAAATTTAATATGAGTTACATTCTTTTTTTATCAATATTATAGAATTTTAGACTTAATATTTTATCATCCTTTTTAATTTTATTTAATTTATCCAGACCTTCATAAACTTGACCAAATACTGTGAACTTTTGATCTAAGTGTGAGTATGTATTAAGAGTTATATAGAATTGTGAGTCGGCACTATTCGTGTCGTTTTGATATCTAACCATACCTACGGTGCCTTTAACATGTTGAATATCATTAAACTCAGCTTTAAGCTTCTTCCCACTTCCGCCTTTGCCTGTGTTTGTAGGATCACCAGTTTGAATGAGATAACCTGGTTCTACTCTATGAAAAACTAATCCATCGTAAAAGTTGTTTTGGCACAATTCTATAAAGCGTGTAATGGTTCTCGGAGCTTTTCTTGGGTAAAATTTAAACTTTATTGATCCATATTTTGTAATAATTTCTGCATAAGAGGTCGATAACCCCGCTTCATCTACATATAGTTCTTGTACTTTATTAACTTTTTCATCATTTTCTTCGTCATTAGTTGATTTCGTACAACTCAAAAGGCTGATTAGCAGAAAAAGCATTAAATAAATTTTTTGTTTTTTTATCATGGATCAAAATTATATGAGGTTCGTTTAATGCTGGTCAAATAAACTTATTATAAATTCAAATAGTTATCTATTTAAAAACTTTTTTAAAAATTATATTAAATTCTTTGAAAATATCTATTGACATATTTGGTGAGAATCCAGTAAATTTCACCTCACTTTTGTAAGCGAAAAATTAATAAGTTGCAGATTTCAAGTCACTTTATTTAGTGAGTAAGATCTCTTCGGCTTTTTATTTTTGTTTGGGGGTGTAGCTCAGTTGGGAGAGCACCTGCTTTGCACGCAGGGGGTCGCAGGTTCAACTCCTGTCATCTCCACCATTGCTTATTCAATGGTGTTACAAAAGGATCTTTGACATTTGAATAGAGTATAGCTGGTCTTTATGGCCAGTAGAGAGAGACGAGAGAAAAGTACAAACAGATAATTTAATTTTTTAAATTATCCCCGTTTAGAGTTTAGATTGGCGTAAATAAGTCAGACACATTCATAAAGTAGTAGTTGTTATTAGTTTTTGTTGTTTTGTGTTTGTACCAATCAACTCTTAAAAACAATTTTTGTATTTGAGTTTACTTATAACCAGAAAAAAATAAAT
>CAXHCD010000090.1:0-15098 GCA_964015265.1 uncultured Oligoflexia bacterium | reverse complement strand
TTAAAAATAGATTAGAGATATTAAATGCATTATTTATTTTGTTTACTGTAATATTCTTATTTGGGAAGCAAGCATTTTGTAATTACTATTATTTAGCTTCTATATTTCTAATAATGTCGTTAGCAAATTACTTTAAGAAAGAAAACTATACTTAGGTGTTTATATGGAAAGTTTTAATTTAGATAATACATGGTCTGAAATTTTAAATAATGAATTAAGTTCTCAATATATGAAAGATCTTAAAAAATTTATTGATACTGAAATTCAAGATGGAAAAATAATTTATCCAAAATTAGATCAAATTTTCGAAGCTTTTTATGCAACATCATACGATAAGTTAAAAGTGGTAATTATCGGTCAAGATCCTTACCATGGACCGGATCAAGCTCATGGGATGTGTTTTTCTGTAAATAAAGGAATAAAAATTCCACCATCTTTAGTTAATATATATAAAGAGTTGCAAAGTGATATCGGTGCAAAGCCTCCAGAGCATGGTTATTTGAAACATTGGGCCGATCAAGGTGTATTATTATTAAATTCAGTCTTAACAGTTGAAAAAGCAAAAGCAGGATCACATCAAAAAAAAGGTTGGGAGATTTTTACAGATTATGTAATTCAAAGAATAAATTTAAATAAAGAAAATATAGTTTTTTTATTATGGGGAAGTCCAGCTCAAAAAAAAGGGGCCAAAATAAATAAGGAAAAACATTATGTTTTAGAAGCTCCACATCCATCGCCATTATCTTCATATAGAGGCTTTTTTGGATGTAAGCATTTTTCCAAGTGTAATGAATATCTAAGACAGCATGATATTAAACCAATTGATTGGGAAATTAAAAATTGATTTTATTTCTGTTTATTAAATATATCTTCTTCGTGATGACATGCAATTAAATGATTTGAGTCTATATGTGATTCAGATAGAGAAGGTGATTCACTTCTACATTTATCATTCGCAAACGGACATCTTGTATGAAAAGCGCATCCTGAAGGTGGATTTCTTGGGCTTGGAATTTCGCCTTCAATAACTTCAATATCTTCAATTCTTTTACTTGGATCAGGAATTGGAATTGAATTTATTAGTGTTTGTGTATAGGGGTGTAGGCTTCTCTTATAAATATCTTCTGCATTGGCAAGTTCAACAATATTACCGAGATACATAACCATTATTCGATCACTTATATGCTTTACTACTGAAAGGTCATGAGCGATAAAAATATATGTAAGATTCATTTCTTTTTGTAAATCCATTAGCAAATTTAAAACTTGTGATTGAACGGATACATCTAGTGCTGAAACTGCTTCATCGCAAACTATTAATTTAGGTTTTAGAGCAATTGCTCTAGCGATTCCAATCCTCTGTCGTTGGCCACCAGAAAATTCATGAGGGTATTTACTTAAAGCGGACTCAGGAAGACCAACCCTATTTAATAATTTTTTTATTTCCTCTAAAATTGATTCACTATTACCTATTTTATGTATTTTAAAGGGTTCAGAAAGAATCTTTCTAACAGTATGTTTTGGATTTAAAGATTCATATGGATCTTGAAAGATCATTTGAAACTCTCGTCTTGCAAGCATCATTTCATTTTTATCTAGTTCATATATTTTTTTACCATTAAATTCTACACTACCATCAGTAGGAGAATAGAGATTTAATAAGGTCTTACCAAGAGTGCTTTTCCCACAACCAGATTCACCTACAACACCAATTGTTTCCCCTTGGTTTACTTTAAAGCTTACACCGTTTAATGCATACACTTTTGCGAGTTCTTTAAATAGAATTCCACCATGAATAGGAAAGTGTTTTGTTAAATTCTTTACCTCAAGAAAGTTACTCATGAAACTTGATCCTTATTATGACAGCTTACAAAGTGAGAGTTTCCAATATCTTCAAGATTTGATTTATCTTCTTTACATATATCACTTACAAATTTACATCTATTTTGAAAATTACATCCAACTGGAAGACTCATGAGATCTGGGACCATTCCCTCAATTGTTTCTAATTTTTCCTTCGATGGATGATCTAGCTTTGGAATAGATGCAATCAATCCCTTTGTATAAGGATGCTTTGGATTTCTAAATAATTCGTAGACATCAGCTACTTCTACAACTCTACCTGCATACATAACAGCAACTCGATCACATAGCCCTGCAACAACACCAAGATCATGGGTTATAAACATAACTGCCATTCCAGATTTTTTTTGCATTTTTTTAATTAATTTTAATATTTGTGCCTGAATAGTTACATCAAGAGCTGTTGTTGGCTCATCTGCAATGAGTAGCTCTGGTTCACAGGCAAGGGCCATGGCTATCATGACTCTTTGACGTAGTCCTCCTGATAGTTGGCCTGAAAACTCATTTAATCTTTTTTCTGCCGCAGGAATTCCAACCGATTCTAACAAGTCTATTGATTTTTGCTTAATTTCATCTTTACTTAGATTGGGAAAATGAAGTTCATAACATTCGGCCAGTTGCCTTCCAATCTTTTGAATTGGGTTAAGGGCGGTCATAGGCTCTTGAAAAATCATTGAAATTTTATTTCCTCGAACATTATGCATTTCATCTGCTTTAAGCTTTGTTAAGTCTATATCGTCTAAGATGACTTCCCCTTTTTCAATTTGACCAGCAGGTTTTGGTAATAATCGCATGATAGAAAGTGAAGTTACACTTTTTCCACACCCTGATTCACCAACAATACCAAGCGTTTCACCTTTATTAATATGAAAGTTCACATGATCAAGTACTCTAACGCTACCGTTATCTGTTCTAAAAGAGGTTACTAGATTTTTAACTTCAAGCAGTTTCGCCATTAGATACCTTTAATTTTATATGTTGTATCAATAATTGTTTTTGCTTCTAACTTTTTTCCACTCTTTTTTGCCTTTTGAACTTTCTTTCTCAGATCTCCATCAATCCAGAAAAGTCCTCCATATGTAGTATTGAATGGATCGAAAAGATCATCCGTTAACTTTGTGCCTGGAACTTTCGGGAGTCTTATATAGCTCCAAAAACCTTGTCTTGTATAGGGAACCATAAAAGTTGGAATGTAGGCTGCATCTTCGTGAATGAGTTCTTGTACTTTGTGGGCATAGCTAATTTTTTTCTTTTCATCAATTGTGTTTCGAAATAGATCAATATATTTATCTATTTCAGGATTAGCTGTATTAGAAATATTGTTTGTCTGTGGTTTATTGGCATTAGCAGAGTGATAACCTTCCCAATATGCTGGTAAAAATCCACTTGACCAACCAGTTGCTGTTAGGTCATGTTGCTTCTCTAAGATTGATTTAAAAGCTGCGGATGAATCCATTAAGTTAAGTACCAATTCAATACCAGCTTTTTTCATGTCTTCTTTAATTACAACTAATCTTTCTGTATAGTGAGGAGCTCCATAAGTAATTTTTGCTGAAAGTTTTTGACCATTCTTTATCCTTATACCATCAGGACCCCTTTTAGACCATCCAGCCTCATCTAGTAGTTTGTTTGCTTTTTTCAAGTCATACTTTCTTGGACTAATTTTTGGATTGAAGTATTTACCTTTCCCTTGGTCTCCAGTTTGTAGACGATAGTAATCTCCTCTAAGAACAGTTTTCATTACTTTTTCTACATTTGTTGCATATCCAAAAGCTTGCCTTACTTTTTTATCTCTAAAAATAGGTTTTGCTTGATTTAACCAAATTGCAATATTTGGTTGTGGAGCATCGTTAAAAAATTGAATCTTATGAATTAGACCATTGTCAAACTCTTTACCCTTCGCTTTGTCGTGCCAAACATCTGGTCTAACCATATAATAAGTTTCTAAATTTCCTTTAAGGAAATGCTTATAACTTACGTTTTGATCTCTAATGACTTTGTATCTGACTTTATCTACATTAAATCTATTTTTATAGTATTTGTGATTATTTCCCCACCAGTTCTTTTTTCTTTTTAAAACAATTGATTTGCCTTTTTTAATTGTTGAAATTTGGTATGGGCCAGTGTTTGGTTCAATTTTCCAATTATGATTTTTAACCCAGTTTTTATCAAGCTTGTGGAAGTGTCTTGGTATTGGGGTAATTCCGTTATATTGATGAATCTCAAATTTTGACAATTTCTTTTTTCCTTTTATTGCAATTGTATAATCATCAATTTTTGAAATAGAATCAAAATATTCTGTATAGTGATTATTGTACCAAGGAGCAGTTATTTCTTTTGATCTGTAGAACTTTAGGGCAAACACATAATCATCAGCAGTAACAGGTTTACCATCAGACCATTTGGCTGCTTTATCTAATTTATAATAAGTTGTTAAACCATCTTTATCATAGGCCCAATGAGTGGCAAGTTGTGGAATATAATTTAAAGTATTTGGATGCATATCTACTAATCCAAATCTATTATTATTTATAACCCCACGAAATGATCCGTTTGAATCCGGTCCAACATATCTCAATGTCAGAGGGAAAGATAATAGAGGCAAATTAAACGTCCCACCTCTTTTAGCATCTGAAGAAGCAAATACTGGATCTTCATTATTTGTGATCCACTTTACATCTTTAGGTAAAGTTATAGCAAAACAGTTAAATGATAAAAATAATGTTAGTAATAGTTTCATAAATTCCTCTATTCGTATGTCGTATATTTTTTAGGGTCAAAGGCTTCTCTTATAGCTTCACCAATAAATGTAACCATTGTTAAAACAATTGTCATTGCTGAAACTACGCTTATTACAATCCAACTAGCATCATCCATTCTATCTAAACCTTGGGAAAGAAGTTCTCCCCAACTTGGAGTTGGTGGAAGCAGTCCAAATCCTAAATAGTCTAATGCTGTTAATGATACAATTCCACTTGATATGGAAAAGGGGATAAACGTCACAATTATTGAAATTGTATTTGGTATAATGTGATCAAATATTATTCTCCATTGTGATGCACCTAAGCTTCTAGCGGCCATAACATAATCTCTAGACTTTTCTTTATAGGTAATTGTCCTTAAGTACCAAGTCATTCCCATCCATCCAAAAAGTAACATAATGACTATTAAAATGAGAAAGCTAGGTGTAACAATAGAAGCAATAATCATAACAACATATAAAAATGGAATGTTGGACCAAATTTCAATTATCCTTTGAAATACAAGATCAAATTTTCCTCCAACATAACCCATTAAACAACCAAGTGTTATACCAATTGAGTAATTACATAGTAAAAGAATTAAAGAGAAAAAAATTGCAATTCTAAATCCATAAACTAACCTGGCCAATACATCTCGACCAGTCTTGTCTGTGCCTAAATAATGGGAATCTTTAACTGAAGGTGCTGTAGGAGGATAAATCCCTTCTTTTAAATCATTTTCATAAGGGCTGTATGGAACAACTGGTAATAGTACAAAGTTGTCAGAGTTTTCATTTTTATATTTCTTTTTCAAATCTCTATAATTAGTTTCATATTTATAATCGAGACCAAAAGTTGTACCAGGGATTATACTTCCATAAGTCGGAAAATAAAGTTTTCCTTCATGCTTAACCAATAAGGCGCGATTATTTATAAATAGCTCTCCAAAGATTGCTAGAACTAGTATAAATATAAACAAAAGAAATGAGTAATATCCTCTTTTAATAGATTTAAAACGCTGGATTTTTTTTAGTGTTAAGGGATTAATTTTTATCATTTAAACTTCACCCTTGGATCTACTAAAGCAACACAGAAATCAGATAAAATATTTCCAACCATATAAAGTAGTGATGAAATTACAAGGGTTCCCATTACAATTGGATAATCTCTTTCAATTAAGGACTCATAACCGAGTAATCCAAAACCATCAATATTAAATATTTTTTCTATTAAAAATGAACCAGCAATTAAAACAGATAAAATGTTTCCAAATGACGTTGCAATTGGAATTAGACTATTTCTCAAAGCATGTCTTAAAATTGCTTTTTTAAATGGAAGACCTTTCGCAATCGCAGTTCTTATGTAGTCAGATGATAGGTTTTCCATCATTGAGTTTTTCATTAAAAAAGTCATCGTTGCAAATGATCCGGCTAAATATGAGGCGAGGGGCAAAATTGCATGAACAATTATATCTTGAGCTTTCTGATATAAAGTGAAGTCTTCAAAGTCATCGCTATAAAATCCGCCCATTGGAAAAATTTCCCAGTGCGAAGCAAACAAATAAATTAAACCAATTCCTAATACATACCCTGGAACAGCGTATCCAATAAATACAATTACTGATGAAATATTATCAAAAATAGAATTGTGTTTTAGTGCCTTCCAGATACCCAGAGGAATACAGACTAAATATGTAATTATAATAGTTGTAATCCCATAAAAGATGGAAATTGGAAATCGCTCTTTAATAATGTCCCAAACAGGTTCTCCATATCGAGTTGATTCTCCCAAATCTAGTTTTAATACTTTCCAAAGCCATATGAAATAACTTTCAATAATTGGTTTATCAAACCCATAATATTTTTCTAGTTCTTTAATTTGATCTGGAGATAATGAACTAGACTGAGTGCTATCACTTCCTGCTCCTCCAGACATTTTATCACCACTCATGGCCTGAGCTTGTTGAATCATTCTTTCTATTGGGCCACCAGGGACGAATCTGGTTATGACAAACACAAGCATTGTTATCCCTATAAATGTGGGGATGATTAGAAGTATTCTTCTTATAAAGTATGCGCTCATCTATATCCTTGAAATTATTTATATTATTAAAATTATAATTAGTTGCTTCATGGACATAAAGCGATGAAAAATTATGCCGGTGAATGATTTACATAAATTGTTTCGAATCGTATAATTAACTTTTAATAATGGGTTTCAAACGGTGAATCTGGTGTAAGTCCAGAGCTGTCCCGCAACGGTAATTTAGAATTACTCTAATAAGTCCGATCCCTTTGGAGCCTTCACATTCCCGAGGAGGAAGCTATGTCAAAATTTTTGTTTCTGTTTTTATTTCCATTGATTTGTAATTCGCAGGTTAGAGAGCTGGATGAAATTGTCTTTTCCACTGAAAAAGTTGATAAGAAAATTTCAAACACAACGAACTCTTTAAAAGTAATCACCAAAGAACAAATTGAAAATAGTGGAGCAATTTCCTTAGAAGATGCTCTATTGAAAATAGGTGGTAATGTCATAACAAGGACAGGTTCATTCGGTTCGGTTTCTTCTCTTCGTATTAGAGGTATGCAGGGAGGTTTTTCTAAGGTTCTAATTGATGGAATTGAAATGAATGACCCAACTGATGTAAACAACTCATTTCAAGTTAATCAACTCGATTTAAATAATATTGAAAGAATTGAAATCTTAAAGGGCCCACAAAATATTATTTATGGTACTTCAAGTATTGGTGGGGTAATTAATATTGTTACTAAAAGACGCAAGCAAAAAGAAGGAAGCTTGGTTGCAAGTGTTGGGTCGAAGAATACACAAAGTGTGGATGTTTCATATGGAGGAAAGGAGCACGATGTGTTTTATGATCTGTCTACAAGCTATTTTAAAACAGATGGAATTTCCGCTTTTAATAAAGAAAGAACTTTAAGTGCCGAAGAGGATAGCTTTGAAAGACTTAATTTAGGAGTAAAATTAGAAAAAGATCTTTCTGAGAATTCAAAAGTTTCATATCGAGGGATTTTTCTTAATTCAGATTTAGATATTGATAAAACTACAAGTGATGTTAGGTTTAACGATTTATCCTCCTATAACCAAAAGGTTCATAATATCTCTTATGAGCGAAAGTTCTTTGACAATTATTTAAATACTAAATTTATACTAAAACAATCTGATTTAAAACGTTTCACTGCTAATCCAAGTTTTACAATTGAAGGTAATGAGAAAAAGGTTTCATTGATTAATGATTTTGTTTTGCTTGATCAGCATATAGTTCTTCTTGGCGCTGAGTACATGAGAAGAGAGTCGGTTGATAGTTATAACTATCCTAGGGAATTTTGGTCTGAGTCTACTGATGTCTATAGTACGCTTAACCTTAACTTTAATAATTTGATTTTAGATCTTGGTGGCCGAGTTATAACAGGACCTTCCTATGAAAACGAATTTATTTGGAAAGTTGGTTCTTCAATAGAATGGCCTTTTAAAATTGTAACAAAATTAAATGTTGGAACAGGTTTTAATGCTCCTACACTCACTCAGTTAACAACTGGTACTCCTGTGAATAAAAATATAGAAGCGAGTACAATTAAAAATTATGATTTTATAGTTAAAAAAACTTTTAGTGATTATTTATTTCTTCAATTAGATTTCTTTGTAAATAATATCCAAAATCAAATCATTTGGAACGGTTCAAATTATAGCAATATTGGAAGTTCTCAAGTAAAAGGAATCGAATCTCAAGCTGAACTTAGTTTAATGAAAAATTTAAACCTAAATTTTAGTTATAGCTATATTGAAAGTGTGGATAAGGTTTCAAAAATTGATCTACCAAAGACTCCATCAAATTCTGCTCGAGCATCAATTGATTATTCAATAAACTCAGATTTAAGCTCAAATATTTCATGGACATATGTTGGTGATCGTTTAGATGCGACTCCAGGAGCTTATCCTGTAACATATTTAAGAATGCCATCTTATCAATTACTCGATTTAGGTTTAAAATATAAAAATATAGGATTAAAGATAGAAAATATTTTAGATCGTGAATATGAAGAAACAAGAAATTATGGAACGAGAGGACGTTCATTTTACATAAATTATAAAATTAAACTATGATTAAATGTCTTATTTTATTATTTACACTTATTTTGTACGGGCAAGAAACACTTGCCTGTACTATTAATCCTGATAAAAATTATTTTAAATATTTAAAAAATCTCAAAGTAGGTAGGATAAGTGGTCAAAGAATTTTAAAAATAGATAATAAAACTTATCAACTTGGTGGAAAAAAAATTAAAGATTGTGATCTAGTTTTCTTAAATATCCCCTTAGAGAATGTTTTGATCTCTTCGACTACATTTTGGGCCTTTATAAAGGCAATTAAAGCAACAAGTAATATAAGTGGTATCATAGATTCAAAATATATTTTTAATCAAAATGATATAAAAAATATTACAAATTTTAAAACTCCACTTAGATTGGAATTTGTTCTTAAACATAAGGTTAAAAATATACTATCTTATCAATCAGGATCAAAAGACTTAATTGGAGAAGGTCGAATTTCAAAGTTTAATATTGTAAATATTGAAATAAATGAACATAAAGAAGATAATCCTCTAAAGAGGCTTGAGTGGGTGAAAGTATTTGGGCTTTTATTTAATAAAGAAAGTGAAAGTATTGATCATTTTAATAAAGTAGAAAGTGATTATTTAAAACATATTAGTAAGAAGAAAAATCTTAAAAAAGTATTAGTGGGTTCATTTTATAATGGAAGCTGGTTTTCACCTGGTATTAATTCCTATTTTGCTAATATTATTAAGGACGCTGGTGGAAAATATTTACTACAAGAGAAGGTTTTAAATATTGAAAAAATAATAATTAAGGCCAAAGATGCTGAAATATGGTTCCCACACAATAATTGGATAAAACTTTTTCGAAGTGATCCACAATATCGATCTCTAGAAGGGATTTTCAAGATCGATGTTTATAATTTTACCAATAAGGTAAATGAAAGCGGTGGAATTGATATATGGGAAAATGGTATTTTGTATCCAAATTTGATTCTAAAAGAGATACAAAGTATTATTAAAGGAAATCATTCACCAATTTGGTATAAGAAATTACATTGAAAAAAGTAATTGTTTTAATATTTATCAGCTTAGTTTCACTTTCTATATTTTGTGGTGAATTTTCAATTAATGAAATTATAAATAATCCAGATATTTTGATAAATATAAGAATTCCTAGAACGTTATTTTCTCTATTTTCAGGACTTTCATTGGCAATATGTGGTTTATTACTTCAATCTTTTTTTCAAAATCCTCTTGCTGGTCCCTTTGTTCTCGGAATTCACTCTGGCGCATCAATTGGAATTTTATCTTGGATATTATTCATGGGACTTTTTATTAATATAAGTCCTTTGCTTATTCAAAATGGATTGATTCTAGCTTCTATTGCAGGAACATTTATTGTCTTATCCCTTTTATTATTAATGAGCAGGTATTTTAAAAATAAATCATTTCTAATCATTATTGGTATGCTTATTAGTTATGCTGGTAGTAGCATAATGAATGTCTTTACTAATGTATTAGATGCTAAAGATTTGAAAAATTTTATGATTTGGGGACTTGGAAATTTTGAAAGATATGGAATTGGGTATGCGATATTTTTTGGATTTGTAATTTGTCTCGTTTTATTTTTTTCTTTGAATAGATCTAATGATTTGAATAAAATTTTATTAGGTGAAAATTATGCTAGATCTTTAGGTGTTAACATAGAACTAAATAGAAGGTTTTTAATTATCGCTTCAAGTATATTGGGAGGCGTATGTTTATCATTTTGTGGACCTCTCGTTTTTATTGGTGTCATTTCTCCTCATTTAACAAGATTAATATTGAATGAAAATCATCATAAAGTGTTATTGATTTATTCAGGATTAATGGGAGCGATATTTTCATTATCTTCTTCAATTATTTTCACAGTTAGTAATGGCCTAATTCCAATAAATGCTTTTCTTGGTTTATTGGGAGCTCCGATTTTAGTTTATCTGTTGGTTAAACGAAAGACTGGGGTTGTACTTGGATAAGTTAATATTAAAAGATTTAACTATTGGTTATAAAGAAATCTTAATTGAAAAGATTAATTTAGAAGTGAGTAAGAATGATTTAGTTATTATCTTTGGTAAAAATGGAAGTGGAAAATCATCCCTTCTTAGAGCTTTGTGTAATATTGAAAGCCCTTTAAGTGGAAGTTTTAATATAAATAAAGTCGAAGATATAGGAATTTTGTTCGGAAGATCTAATGAGGCGAATTATCTATATTTATATGAACTTATAAAATTTTCAAACCCTAAATGTACTAATGATAATTTAGATAAAGTCTTAGAATATTATGGTTTATTAGATTTAAAGTTTAACTTTATTTCAAACCTTAGTGACGGAGAGCTACAAAAAGCTCACTTGGCCAGATTAAAAATTCAAGATCCGCACTTTTTACTATTAGATGAACCAAATAATTATTTGGATTTGAAAGCACAGTTAAACTTGGTTAATGAACTGAACAGTTTGAGAGGAAAAAAAGGAATAATTTTGACTACTCATTCAGTAGAGTTCGCTCAAAAATTGAATCCAAGTAAGATTCTAATTATTGATACTATTAAGAGATCTTTATTAACTCTAAGTGATATGAATGAAGAAGAGCTTCTAAAATTTTATTAAGGATAAAAAATGAATAGTGAAAGTAAGAATGAACAGACTGTAAAAATATTGTGGTTTAGCCTTTTATTTTCGATACTCGTTTTTATTTCACTCACTCAATTTACTGACTTAATTAAAAAATCTGAAAACTTAAACATACAATATATAGATCAGATTATTGCTTCTATTTCACTTGTCTTGGCCTTTATTTCTAGAATGTTTTTTATTAGATATAAAAAATCTAAAGTTGAAGCCAATGCTATAATCTCATTTGCTATATCTGAGGGGATAGGTGCTTTGGGTATAATTTCTAAAATCTGTGGTTCAGTTGAATCAACTACCATTTCAATATTTATGTTATCTTTAATTATTCATATTGTGCACTATCCAAAAGAATAAATTAACAATGATTTTCCTGTAAGATTTACATTCCCTAAAGGCAATTTGTTTTTGTCTTTGGTATCAAATTTTATCATTATTAGAGGGGTTATTGTGCGCAGTGCTATTTGGATTAGTTTCATCATCTTATTTTCAAATCATAGCTTTAGTAAAACAAATAAAAAGTCTGTTTTTGTAGAGTCTGTTTCTAAAAAAGAAGTCTTTGATTCATACTCTTATCCTGCAAGAGTGGAGTCTAAAGTTAGTTCAATAATTCTTGCTAACTCCAGTGGTGTTGTTAAAAAAATAAATTATACATTAGGAACAAATGTTAAAAGATCTGAAGTGTTAGCTAAAATTAAACATACAGACCCTGTTTATAATTACAATGAATATTTAGTTCGCTCTCAAGTAAATGGTGTTATTTCAAAAATATTTGTAACTCAAGGTGCATTAGTTTCCAAAGGTGCAAAACTATTTACAGTTACTTCAGCTAAAGAGAAGAAAATTGTAATTGAAGTATCTGCAAAGGACTTGGGTATTATAAAGGTTGGAGAAAAAGGGACTTTTGAAAGTAATAAAACTGAATATAAAGTTGAAATTATAGGAATGAGTCCTTTTTTAGATCCCGCTACTGGTTCTGCTACAGCAGAATTAAAAATAATTGATACGAAGCCCCTAACAATTGGCCAATTAGGTAAGGTTAAGTTCAAATCAAATTTGAGAAAAGCATTTATTTTACCTGAGTCGGCCTTAGTGTACAGAGGTGATAAAACTTATGTTCGCGAAGTTAATGATAAAAATATTGTTAAAAAAATTTTAGTAAAAACTGGAAATAAAAAACGCGGAAATGTAGAAATTCTTGAGGGATTATCTGAAAAACAAAATATTGTTGTCAAGTCAAGTGGCTTTCTAGCTGATGGTTATGAAGTCGAAGTTAAAAGAAATAAAGAGAGCGAGAATATTTAATGAAATCAATTTATAGCTCACCATTTAGAGTTTATCTTGTTTTTGCTCTTCTGGGTTTACTTGGAAGTTTTTCAGGTTTTAAATTACCTATATCACTTTATCCTAATTCTTCTAGGCCAACTATTTGGGTTAACTCTTCATATGGACATTTGAGTGCTAAAGAATTTATGCATGAATATGGAAATTCTTTAGGATCAAAATTAAAAAATATTTCATCTAATAATATTGAAGTTGATAAAGTTGTAGCTGATTATGGTGGAAGTTCTGTTGGTTTTAAAGTGGAATTTTCTTGGGGTGTTGATCCTAAAGAAGCCTTGAAAGAAGTTGATACTATAATTAATTCTGCAAGTGCACTATGGCCACAAGAAATGAGGGACTCTCTAAGTGCAAATTTTTGGTCAAATTCTAATGGTTTTATAGCAATAAGTTTTTTTTCACAGGATAGAAACCCTGATGAATTATTTGATGTATTAGATCCGATTCTTTCTTCAAAGCTAAAGTCTGTTGAGGATGCAGATAATCCAGAGTTGTGGAATCCCAATAAAAAAGAAGTAATGATTGAGCTACATCCTGAAGCAATGGCATTACTTGGACTTTTCCCTAAAGATATTAAAAATGCGATTTCAAACCATTTACAAGGTTTTAAAGGTGGGACATTAAAATTAGGAGATGACCGCTTAAGTATAGAAATGCCTAGAAAGATTAATAAGTTTGAAGATTTAGAACACGTATTAATTAAAACTCCTAGTGGAAGATTAGTTCAATTAAATGAAGTTGCTTCAATTGATATAGGTATAGATAGCTCTAATCAAAGAATGTTTAAAACAAATGGTGAAAAGAGTTTAATACTTTTTGCGAGTCCTAAGACTGGCGGAAATGTAAAAAAAATGGCAGAAGATATTTTAAGTATTGTTAATAACAACAAAACTGCATTTCCAAAAGATGTTAAATATAAAGTTTTAGTTGATCCTTCAGAATTCATACGAGCTTCTATTAAAAACGTTATACATGAAGTCTTTCTCGCAGCAGGGTTAGCAGTTCTAATTTTATTCATTTTTATTGGATCAGTTAAAAATACAATTACAGCGGCCATAGAAATTCCTCTTTCGATGATAATGGCATTTATATTAATGAAAGTTTTTAATATGAATTTGAATTTAATATCTCTTGGTGGTCTCGCTCTTGCTGCCGGAATGAATGTCGATGCCTCAATTGTTGTCATGGAAAATATTTTTAGGCATTTAAAAAGCGCAGGAAATAAATTAACTTCTACTGAAAAACTTGAAGTTGTTACTAAGGCCGTTAAAGAAGTTAAAACACCAATTATTGCTTCAACGATTTCTACACTAGTAGTGTTCTTACCTTTAGCATTGACTTCAAAACTTACAGATGCAATTTTAGGGGATTTAGCTAAGGCCGTAGTTTTTTCGCATGGTCTATCAATGATCATCGCGTTAATAATTGTTCCTACTATTAGATTACAACTAATGAATAGATCTAAAATAGTTGAAGTTCCAGTTTCACCAATTGAGAATCAGTTAACATCAATTGAAAACAAATATGCAGAAGTATTAAAAAACTTTATTACTAATAAGTATTATAAGTGGATATTGTTTGGGTGTGTAACATTTGGGTTAAGTTTTTCGATATTATATTTATTACCTAAATTGAAAAAAGAAATTATTGGAAAGCCTGATACTGACTGGATGATTTTATCTGTTAAAAATAGGTCTAATACTTTAGTTCAACAGATGGAGTCTGATCTAGATATAGAGGAATCTAAACTTCTTGAAAAATTTGGAGAAGACATTAGTTATACTTTTGTTCAGGTTAGAAGGGCTAATCGTGGAACCATAATGGCCAGATTAAAAGATAAATCTAAAATGTCTGAAATATGGAAAAAAATGGAAGAGGAGTTTGAGTCAACTCCGAGTATTAATTATTGGGTGGGCCCGTGGAATCCAGCTGAACTTCCATTGCCTAATCCTCCCCATTTTAGAATAGAAATTACTGGTGGAAGTGCAATTGATCGTGAGCTAATTTCGTTAGATTTGTTGGATAAAATTAGAGAAGAAAATTTATGGCCTAGAAATTGGACAGAGCCAAGTATTTGGCATGAAGAAAATATTACTATAACTCCTAAGTTAGAAAGATGGCCTTATTTAAATCAAATTGGAGTAAATTTCTCTCCGTATGATTTAATTGACTTGTTGAGAGTAGCAACAGAAGGGAAGTTTATTGATGATGTATCAATAGATGAAAAATCATACCCAATCAAAATCAATTATCCTAGAAATCAAATTTCTAATTTAGAAGATTTAAACTCCTTTCCTATTGGAGTAAAAGAAAAGTTAGTACCATTAAATTCTTTAGCAGAAATTAGTCGACAAAAATCTAGTGAGAAGTTTTATAAAGAAAATGGACAAGATTTAGTGTTGTTATTAGG
>CAXHCD010000089.1:0-15111 GCA_964015265.1 uncultured Oligoflexia bacterium | reverse complement strand
CTATCAGCGTTATCATCAAAATAAATTCCTGATGTATTATCACTTCCACTTCCAGCTATAATATTATTTGAAATAAAAAAGTTTTCAGATCTCTCACCTGAAAAACCTTGTTTTGAAATTCCTTTAGAGCCAGAACTTCCATTGGGTTTAATTTGTAGCCCATCAACGTAAATATAATCTACGTTTAACGCTAACGCTGTTCCGCCTGAATTTGGAGCTAATACATATTTTGAATCATCCCACACACCTATATGTCTTTGAGATCTTTCTACATAGTTAGAATTATTGGGAGTAAAGATATTTAAAAAGTGAGATGTATCAGTAATCCATTGAGGAGTTCCATTATCTTTTATAAAATTAACATTTGAGCTATCAGCACTATTATTATAATTATAAAGCGCAATACTCCACTTCTCATCATTTGCAACCAAATCTCTACCTATAGACCACGTATCAAAATTTTCAATAGCATCATTAAGTCCAGTATTTTCAACCCCATTGGCCGCATTAGTTAAGCTTGTATAAGCTCTATAAATTGACCAATCTTGATCCGCTATGGCCATATCTGAAGGAGTACTTCCATCTGCATTTTTGACATTAAAACTAGTCGCTGAATTTCTTCTATATAAAAAGATAACTGAATCAATACTACCATTATTATCACTATCATATTGAAGTGCATCTCCTGAGCCAATATAATATGGAAGATTTGCAGTAAATGTTGCTACACCTGAAGAAATTGTTAACTGATTAGCTGTACCTGTGGCCAATGATTGTGTATCTCCAGCTGCAACCGATCTCATAATTGAAGTAGCGTTTTCAAATGCTCCCACATCCCAATTAGTTCGTGTTTTTCCTGTAATATCAACATTAAAAGGAAGGATAGAATCTGAAGATAAATCAACTCCCTGTCCTTTAAGTCTATCTTCAATTGGAGATAAAAATAATTCCCCTCGATCATCGTTATGAAAGCTAATTAATGTATTAGTTGTTTGATTGGAACCAAAATTATAAACATCACTCGTAATATTATTAGTTGAATCACTTGTAAAAATTGCACCTGTATCATCTCTCACAGATCGATTATTTTGTGCATGAATATAAGAGTTTTTAAGAGTTATTCTACAATCTGTATATGAGCGTCCAAAATCAAATCCAAACGCTCCATATCGAGTTTCAGTATTTAAGTTTTTTCCTTTAAATACTGTTAAATTAGAAGCAAAGACTTCTATATTCTCTAGTGCAGAAGGGAATCCTTGAATATTTAAGGCCGATCTTCCAATAGTAAAAAAGGAATTATTAAAAAGTTTACCTTTTATTCCCGATTCATTAACATAAATTGCATCAGACTGATAGTGACCAACAAGCTCTCTAAAAAGTGAATTTGAAATTACAAACTCATTAGCATTTGCTCTAATACCTTCTGCAGAAGAACCAGTGACACCAGTAATTTCAATTCCATCAATTTCAATAAAAAAAAGATCACGAGAAAGCTCAATTGCATTACCGTCAGCGCTTGGATTAATAACAAAACCAGACCCCGGTCTACCATCATGCCTTTGTGATTCACCAACCTCAGATGTTGAAGTTGGAGTATAAATTCTTAGATAATTATTTTTATTTGTATACCAGCCGGAAATAACAGTATTTCCTGTTTCAATACCATCTTTATATAATGCAAAATTCCAGGCTTCGCTATTGGCGACAGTATTTCGACCACCAGTCCAAGTGTCAAAATCTCTTAGAGCTCCATTAACCCCTGTATTTTCATCTCCATTTTCTGCATTGGCTAAACTAATATAGGCCCTATAAATATCCCAATCTTGATCGGCCACTACCATATCAGAAACTGCCGATCCATCAGCATTAGCAACATTAAATTGAGTAGAAGAGACTCTTCCATGAATAAAAATAACTGAATCAACACTTCCATCTCCACTGCTATCATATTGAATGACATCTCCAACACCAATATTATCACCAAGTGCTGAAGCAAAGTTTGCTATTGAAGAAGAAATAGTTAAATCATTTCCAGCTCCATTTCTTAAACTAGAAGAGTTTCCCGGTCCAATAGATCTATAAATATTTACAATAGCTCCATAAGGTTTTCTCGTTGTATAAATTGATCTAATCTGATTTTCACTAAGGTTAGTATCATAAATAGCAACATCATCTATACGTCCAGGAAATCTTCTTCCTATTGGTGAGTCCGCATGTGCACCAACTGAAAAACTTCCTCCTGACTGAACAAGATTTCCAGTTACAGGCTTTTTAAGTTTTTCTTCTCCATCAATAAACATTTTTAAATAAGCACCATCATAAGTGGCGGCAACGTGAACCCATGTATTTAATGGAAAATTATTATCACTGCCCAAGCTTAAATTTTTTTGTCCATCACTGACTGTTGTTATTCTAGCTGTAATCCCCTCTCCTCCTAAATCAAAAATAGCAAAGTCATCAGCTGATCCTGTGTCTGATTTTGAAATGACTCTAGATCCTTGAGTTTGAGCAAGCGCAGTTCTAAACACCCAGGCCATCATTGTTAATTTATCACCAGATATATTTAGTGAAGCAGAATTAGGTGCAGTTACAATATCATCTGTTCCATCAAAGCTTATACCTTCTAAAGATGCTCCACTTACTGATTTATTAGTTCCACCTTCTGAAGTTGCAAGTGTTCCATTATTTGAGTTCCCAGATAAATCAGTTATTGTAGCATTTGTTGTTTCATTAAAAGTAGCTGAGTTAAAATCATAATGAAGAACTAAGTTTGAAGCAGGGTAAGGATTAACTGGAGCTAATGAAAATTGTTCAATAGTTGGATTAAATCCATAAGCTCCATCAGCGTCAGTTACAAAAACTTTCACATTAAGAGTATCACCCGGATCATAGGGAGTTGTTAAACTTGCAGTATTAAGAATAAAACTATTTCCAACCTTAGGCATACTTGCACTGGCCCCTCCATAAGGATCACACCCAGGAGAATCAGTTTCACTACAGTAATACAAAGTTGCAGTTGCATTATTATTAGTATCTCCATTTATATCAAGTGTCGTTGTAAAAGAATCAGTTCCTACAGAAGTAATTGAAACTTGCGAAATTAAAATATCATTATCACTTGATTCAAATGCCTCAAAAGCACCAATATCCCAAGCTCCACCAACTCCACGAGCTCTACCTAAAATATCCGTTGAAAATGAGTAACCAACATCTGCACTTAAATTTACCCCTGCTCCCTTCGCGACGATATCAGTCGTATCAAGTCTAAAGTCAACTGCTGATGATTCTAAGAATGCTACTGTTGCAGTAGCAATATCATTGGCCCCACCAGTAGTATTAGCATCAGAAGAAATATTATAATTTGAATTAGTAGTATCGATTGCTGCTGAGGTATAAGTACTTGTAGAGCTTTGAACAATGTTATTTTTTAAAATAAACGATCCACCACTTCCACCAAAACTATTATTATTATTAACTAAAGTATTATTATAAATATAAACAGAACCCGTTAAGGTTATACTCCCAAGAATAGCTGTTCCAGTGTGTCCATACAGAATATTATTGGCAATAACAGCATCATTCCCAATTCCTGAACCTCCAATAACGATTCCATTTCTATTGGCCTGCGCTTCATTACCATTTCTAATAATACTATTTTTAATTTGAATACCATCTTCTGTATCGTAATCAAATTGAATCGCTCTTCTTGGATTTGCATTAACAGTTGAAGACTCTATCTGAATGCCATCAATTATTACAAATGAACTGCTAATAGTTAATGTCTCAGAGTTTCCGTTTACTGTAAGATAATACTTATTATCATCCCACATACCATCATGTTTTTGACTTATACCTACTTCGCTTGAAAGGTAGGGAGAAAAAACTTTTATTGTATTTATATAACTTGTCGTCCACCCTCCAATAGTGACAGCATTTCCATCGGCTCCATCTGCATATGCACTAAAGTTCCACGCCTCATTACTGGCGACAATATCTCTTCCACCTGTCCATGTATCAAAATTTTCTATAGCATCATCAAGGCCAGTATTTTCTGTACCTGCTTCAGCATTAACTAAACTTGTGTAGGCCCTAAAAATTGACCAGTCTTGATCGGCAACGGCCATATCAGAGGGAGTACTCCCATCAGCACTCGCTACACTATACTGAGTAGAAGAAATTCTTCCATGAATAAAAAGAACTGCATCAATAGAACCGTTATTATCACTATCATATTGAATAGCATCCCCTACTCCAATATTATCAGCAAGTGGGTTTGCAAAAAAAGCAACTCCTGAGTTGATAGTTAAATTATTGGCCGAACCTGTTGCAAGTGCAGTTATATTACCTGCACCAATTGATCTAAAGATTTGAGTTGGACTAACAAGAGTTATAGTTGTTGTTAATGGAGAATTAATCGTTCCATCACCATCTGTTGCTTGGGCCAATAAATTAAAAGTATCACCTGGGTTATCAGTTCCATTAAGTCCTGCTACACTTCCAGTATATGAGCTGGCCCCTCTGACTAGAGCAATAGTTGAACCCGCTAGTGGATCACACATAGGTATGTCGGTAGCATTACAATAAAATAGATCAACACTACCATCTGCATTTAAATCTCCACCAAAATCAACAGACACATCAAAGCTAGTTGCAGTAGCATTAGAAGCAGTAAAATTAAAAATTGAAATTTCATTACTTGGAAGTGTGTCTGTAATCATTAAATTAAGACCAGTTCCACCATCTCCGTCAGCTGTAATAACTACGACTCTAACTGTATCTCCTGGATCGTATGGAGCAAGTAATCCAGCAATGCTACCTTGAAAATAACTTCCATTTTTTGTTAGTGGAACAGCTGTTCCCATTACAGTTGGATCACAACCAGGATTATCTGTTTCACTACAAATGTATCCAATCGCTGTTGCGTTAGCGTTGGCATCACCTTGCCAATCTGTTTGAATAGTAAACCCATTACTTAATTTATTTGTAAGGTATAAATTAGTTACAAGAATTTCATCATTGGTTGCTTGAGAAAGAATTCCTTTTTTAAATCTTTGAATACTTAATTTTTCTGAACAACTAATAAGCATTGTCGCAACTATGCAACCCGCCATAATTTTGAAAAAAAGTTTTAAAGACTTCCCCTGCATTTCTTTCCTTAAGGTTCCCTTAACTATTCGGAAAATATCCAATAATAATAAAGGCTTATCTCAATTATAAAGCAATACCCGCAGAGAAAAGTCAGTTAATCAAAAGAGTATACTTTTCAGTTACTTACAACTTTAAACTAAAGTCGAGGGTACAATTTGAGTACAAGGAATTAGCCAAATTTATATGGCTTCAAATGTGCGTAATTGTCTATTTTTTCTCACATTGGGTACTATGAAGACCCTATTGTGAAAAACTATGTAAAATCCGGGTCTTAGGATCTTTGCTGCCAACATAGATTCAGTGATATTTTGCATAGCATCTGAGTCCTCAAAACCAAGAGGTTTCATGGCACCAGTAAAAATAATGGGAACATTTGTTGCCCTAATTTTTTCAAAGCAATATTTCGCACTAACTTCCATAGTATCTGTACCATGAAGAATGACGATGGGAATCTCTTTAGAAAGTTGTGACTTTATAGATAGCATTAATAAGTCTCTATCATCATCATCCATATGGAGAGAGTCTTTGGACATAACAGAATATACTTCCATGCTTGTATATGGGAGTCTTAGCTTGTTTTGAATTTTATTTTTAACAATAGACTCTCTATTTTGTAGGCTTCCATCACCTTCATCATAGGTTTTTTCAATAGTACCACCAGTAGTAATGATGACGACTCTATCACTGTTATTTAAATTTTCATTAACCATATTAAACTTATGCATTAATTTTTTTTGGCCGTCTACTATTGACCATTTTCAAAGTAATCCCATATTTTTTTTACATAGTTTTTAAAATTAAGGAGTTAAATATGACACAACGCAAAGGTACAATCTCTGTTCAGACATCTGATATTTTCCCTATTATCAAAAAGTGGCTTTACTCTGAACATGATATTTTCATTAGAGAGCTAGTAGCAAATGCTACTGATGCTATTTCAAAAAGAGCAACAATAGCTAGAACTCAAAACCAAGAAATTCCAGAAGGAAAAATTGAAGTTAAAGTAAATAAAACTAAGAAGATAATTACAATTACTGATAATGGCCTAGGAATGAGCGAAGAAGAAGTTGAAAAGTATATAGCTCAACTAGCTTTTTCAGGTGCTGAAGAATTTGTAAAAAAGATGCAAGATTCAGGAACAGAAACTAACGATATTATCGGAAAGTTTGGCCTTGGTTTTTATTCAGCTTTCATGGTTAGTGACAAGGTAGAAGTTGAAACACTATCAATGAATGAAGGAGCAACACCTGTTCACTGGTCTTGCGAAGGTGATACTGAATATTTATTTTCTGAATCTAAAAAAGAAACAATTGGAACAACAATCACACTTCATATAAATGAAGAAAGTGTTGAGTTTTTAGACCAGTTTAAATTATCAGCAACATTAAGAAATTTCTGTGACTTTATGCCTTATCCAATTTTAGTAAGCGATGAAGAAAAAACAACTGAAACAGTTAAAGACAAAGATGGTAATGAAACGCAAAAAGCAATTGAACCAACTCAAGTTAATGATACAACTCCACTTTGGAGAAAAGATCCTTCAACATTAAAAGATGAGGACTATAAAGATTTTTATAGAAAACTTTATCCAATGGACGGCGAACCTCTATTTTGGATTCATTTAAAAGTTGATCATCCTTTCACTCTTGAAGGAATTTTGTACTTCCCAAAAATTAATAGAAATAAACCATTCAACGAATCAAATATTAGACTTTATTGTAAACAAGTATTCGTTTCAGATAATGTTAAAAATATTATCCCAGAATTTTTATCGCTTCTAAAAGGATCAATAGATTCGAGTGATATTCCTTTAAACGTTTCAAGATCTTCTCTTCAAGGTGATCCTAATGTAAGAAGAATCTCTTCTTACATAATTAAAAAAGTTGGAGAAGCCTTAAAGAAACTTTATAAAAAAGATCGTCCAAGATACGAGCAAATTTGGGAAGATATTGGATTATTTATTAAGTATGGCTGTGTTTCCGATGTTAAATTTGATGAGTTAATGAGAGAGAGAGTAATTTTTAAGAACTCTGAAAACAAATATATGACTTTAACTGAATATGCTGAGTCCATTCCAGAAAACTATAAAGAAAAGCTAAAAGATAAAATTATTTACTTTGAAAAAGATAAATCTGACTATTCTTTAAAATCTGAGCTTTTAAATGAAAAAATACAAACAATTGAAATTGATGAATATATTGACCCACATTTCATTCAACATGTAGAAACTCACAAAGTTGGAGACAAGCAGTTTAGTTTTTCAAGTATAGATTCTGAAATTGGAAATATTTTCGAAGAACAAAACACAACAGAGTCTGATGTAAAAATTAAAGAACTATTCTCAAATATTCTATACAAAGATGTAAAAGAAGATGATCCAACTAGATCTGATATAGAGATTGGAAACTTGAAAAATAGCTCAACAGCAGCTTATTTTAAAGTTGATGAGCAGATGAAAAGAATGGCAAATATGGTTAAATCCATGGGACAAGATACTCCATTTCCAATTAAGAAAACACTCGTTGTTAATTCTTCAAATGCTTTAGTTCAAAATGCACTAAAAATTTCTGAAAAAGGTGGAAACGAAGCTCTAGTTGAAAAAATATGTCATCATGTTGGAGATTTAGCACTTATTTCAAGTGAAGGTCTTACAAGTGAAAATAAAGAAAGTTTTGTAAAAAGATCTCAAGACTTAATTCAAGAATTATCGTCACAACTTATTTAGTACTTATGAGAAAGAAGACTTAGTCTTCTTTCTCATACTCCCCATTTTGTCCTTTTTTTGGAATTAGAAAACTTTTCCGATTAGATACTAGGAATACATTCTTAAATTTAACTTTGTTAGTTTTTCATTTAAAAGAGAAATAATATCAAGCAATGATTCATCATTTAATTTATTTCTATTCATTAGTAATCTGCACTCTTTTAGCGAAATATAAGCAAATTTATAACTCATTCTTTTAGAGTTAAATGTATTTGTTTCATTTGCTTCTAATAAATTAAGATAGATAGAAGAAGCTGACTTTTCTAATT
The DNA here is from genome assembly GCA_964015265.1 of uncultured Oligoflexia bacterium. Lineage (GTDB taxonomy): Bacteria > Bdellovibrionota > Bacteriovoracia > Bacteriovoracales > Bacteriovoracaceae > CAXHCD01. The sequence continues at coordinate 6,930 of CAXHCD010000089.1, read as the reverse complement.
GAGTTTTTAACATTCTAGGCATTTCTAAGGACATAATTTTATTATATAGATCTGCTGATAATTGCTGAGTTCTTAATTCAGTCATGGGGAATCCTTGTTTTAATTGTTAATAGTAATGTAATTTTTAAAAGAAATTTTTGGCCGAGATTTATGTGAGGGATATTTCTCGGCCCAAAAAATTAAGACTGTTCAGTTGAAAATATTGGGACAACCTTATCGTTTTTAATACTTTTTCCCAATGTATGTGACTTCTTAAAGTAAAGTACTTGGTTTTCTGTTTTTTCTGCTTCTTCTTTACAACTAATACAAAGTTCAGCTGTGGGTCTGGCCTTTAATCTTCTTTCTCCTATTTCATCGCCACATTCTTCACATTCGCCAAAACATCCCGTTTCAATCTTTTCAATTGCACGAAAAACTTTTTTCAGAAAAAACTTCTCTCTACCTTTTAACTTTAACTCTAGAAGATTATTACGCTCTCTTGTGGCGTTATCTATTTCATCTCCCCTTTCACCAAAGTTAAGTGATTCAAAATCAAATGATTTAGAGTAACTTTTAATAATGTCTTCAAATAACACTTTAAACTCCTGAATTGTTTGCTTGTTCATGTTTCCTCCCTAAAGTTACATTCCCATTCATTGGGTTTTTTGCGATCCTTGCAAATGGGCCAATTCCTTTGGCCTCGATGCCAATGGTTTTGCGAATCCCATGCCAACTTTTACTTTCTTATTTTCAACAAGTTAACTTAATAAAACTTACCAATGCCCCGGCCATATTGCCTCTGGGATCATTGTGGGGTGCAAAAAAGAACCACTTTTCTCAAGTTTAAAAGCCTAGCATCAAAATAAAAAAGTGATAGAATTTGTGTATTATGAAATATTTCCTTACATTTTTACTATTATTTCCTTCACTATCTTTTTCTCAAATTGCAAAGCTTCAATTTATTAAAGGCAATGTATACGTTGGCCAATTAAAGGCCAAAGCTGGAATGGAGCTTAAAAATAACTCTATAGTTAGTACTTTTAAGAATTCTGTTGCCAGAATTGTCTATAAGGATAGCTCAACTGTACTAATTGCACCTGAATCCAAGGTTAAAATCACATTGGATAATTCAACAAAAGTAAATTTAGTTGATCTTATTAAAGGAAAACTGAGGTCTAAAGTAACTCCAAGCCAAAACAAAGAAGTGCAATTTTTATTTAGTTCAAAAAATATTGCGATGGGTGTTCGTGGAACTGAATTTCTTTTTAACAATTACTACGCCAATGGCGAACAATTTAGTGACGCTGCCCTACTTGAAGGAAAATTAGAGATTTCACAAAATGGGCAAAAGCTTTATAATCTAAAAGAAGGTGAATACTTCACTACTAATGCTGTTGATAAAGTTAAAAAGCTTGATTCTAGAGTTTTAGAATATTTAAAGAAAAATCCAAATGATTTTTTACCTAATCTCATAACTCTTTCCGGAGTTCCAATAAATTTATTAAATGCACTTGCTTCAGTTTTACCAAAAGTAGCAAGTATTATTCCTAATTCTAAAAAGAAAGAAAGCACTGAGGTTTTAATTGCGAAGGATAATAAAAAGCAAGATGAACCTAAAGAAGAAAAGAAAACTACATTAGTTGTTGAAAAACCCCAAATTGATCTATCTAAGATACCTTGGGATATAAGAGATGCAATTGAACAAAAAGAACAAGATAGTGATAAATGTTTTTACTGGTTTTATAAAAAACTTCCAGGTAGTAATAAAAAAGAAAGATTTAGAAGAGAGAGGGATTGTGATGAATATGATGATTAATCTAGTAGCAATTCTTTTTTTAGTTTCCTGCTCATCAAATTCGGGACCTACTAGCGATGTTTGCTCAATTAAGCCCCATTTTAAAGATAAAATGCTCTATCAAGTAAGGATCAATAAAAAACCTATTAATAAACATTGGTACCTAAAAGATGCTGCTATTGAAATCACAAAAGACTTAGCAAAAAATAATAGGTGCATGCCCTAATGAGCAACTATTTAAACCAGCTCATCTTCAGATGTTACAAAGACAATAGAGCCTTCATCACTTTTTTGTCTTAATATTTTGACGATTTTATTTTGGGCATTTAATACATCACTTTTCTTTTGAGCAGGGCCATCTAGAATATCAGTAATCTCGCTCTTCATTCCTTTTGATACATTACTTAAAACAAAATCTTTTAACTCATCACTTCCGATTCTTAGTCCTAATGCCAAGTCTTTAATATCAATTTCACGTAAGAACTCTTGAAGCATTTTTACACTAATATATTTAATGTCTTCAAATTGAACCATCATATCGTTTATTATTTGCGCCATTTGAGGGTCTTTTGCTTTCATAAGTTCATAAACCCTCTTTCTCATTTCAGGATCAAGTGAGGCCAATAACTTAGCAGCTGCTTTAGGTCCCCCCTCAAATTCAGACATGAGGATTCTCTTTTAAGAGGTGATTTGTTACATAGTCTGAAACCGCATCTTCTAAACTTGTAAATTTAAAATCTGGAAGAACACTATAGAACTTATCCATATTCGCCTTAGTATAATACTGATACTGATTTCTAATACTTAATGGCATATCAATAAATTCAATATTGGCCTTTTTATCCATCGCTTTAAAGGTTGCACTTACTAAATCGTAGAAACTTCTGGCCTGTCCTGTTCCCATATTATAAATACCAGATTTACTCTCAGGTGCATTCTGCCAAAGATCAATCATAGCTCTCACAACATCTTTAACATATACAAAATCTCTTAATTGCTTACCGTCTTCAAAGTCATCACGATGGGATTTAAATAGCTTTACTTTCCCGCTTTCATTTATTTGTTCAAATGCTTTATGAACTAAGCTTCTCATCTCTTCTTTATGGTATTCATTAGGACCAAATACATTGAAAAATTTTAACCCAAAACATTTAGGTGGCCTATGTCCTTGTCGTAATACCCACTGATCAAATAAGCTTTTAGAATAACCATAAGGATTTAATGGTCGTAGTTGCTTTAACTGATCATGGTCATCGTTATAACCAAGTTCTCCATTTCCATACGTAGCTGCACTTGAAGCATAAATAAATGGAATATTTTTTTGGGTACAGAAACCATAAAGATATTTTGAATAATTAACATTATTTTTCATTAAATAGTCCATATCCATTTCCGTGGTTGATGAACATGCTCCCATATGAAAAACAGCATCTATTTCAAGATCAGCAAAATCGTCTTCATCAAGAAAATCATCACTATCAAAGTATTCTAAATAACTAATCTCAGCTAAGTTTTTCCACTTTATTGAATCTTTCAATTGATCAACAATAATTAGATCTTCTCGGCCCATTTTATTAAGTTCTCGGGCCAAAACGCTACCTATAAAACCCGCACCACCAGTAATTACGATCATACTTTCCTCATGATTTAATTAATTTATTTAATGGTAACAAAAAAAAAATAGGATGAATATTACTTCATCCTATTCTCTAGGGGGAGGGATTTTAATCAAACCTAGGGGGGAAGCCTGATTAAAAACTTATCTTTTACATAGGTATTATTAACTAAAAATTATTTTTTTGAGGCCAGTTTGAAACATTTCCAATAGCGTAAAGAACTTCGACAATTCAAAATATTTGAGCTATAAAATGACGCAAAACACATATTAAAAGGATAAGTATATGTCTGAAAATTGGTTTGAAGAGATTTCATTTAAAGGTCAAATGAAGCAAGGCTATAAAGTGTCAAGACATCTTCACAAAGAACAAAGTAAATATCAAACGATAGAAGTCTTAGAAACAGAAGCTGTGGGTAAACTTCTTCTATTAGATGGTAAGACCATGGTTAGTGAGGCAGATGAATTTGTATACCACGAAGTTATGGCCCATATCCCTTATATGGTATGTCCAAAAGTAGAAAGAGTACTCATCATTGGTGGAGGTGACGGTGGCGTTGTTAGAGAGTTCACTAGGCACAAGGATATAAAAGAAATTCAGCTTGTAGAAATTGATGAAAGAGTAATTGAAGTTTCGAAACAATTTTTTCCAGAATGTACAAGTGGCCTATCTGACTCAAGAGTTAAAATTCTTCCACAAGATGGAATCCAATATGTAAAAGATTGCAAAGCTAATGGAGAAAAGTTTGATATCATTATTGTTGATTCAACAGATCCTGAAGATTTTGCAGCAGGTTTATTTACTCAAGAATTCTATGGAAATATCAATGATATTTTAACTGATCATGGAATTATGATGAATCAAACTGAAAATCCTTTCTATGATGAATACGGATTAAAAAGTATTTATCAAAATCTTAAAGACTCATTTAAAAACGTTCAATCTTTTAATGCTCCAATGATTATTTACCCTGGAGTATTTTGGACCTTTGGTTTCTCTAGTAAATCTACAAATGCTTTAGATCTCATTGAAAGTAAAATTGATTCTATGAGAGAAATTCAAAAAACTCTTAAGTGGTATAATATGGATTGGCACAAGGGTGCCTTTGCTTTATCAAATTACCAGAGAGCTAAGTTAGGACTATAATAAGAGTCCTAACATATCTTTGATAAAGACTGGAAACCAGTACTGACCACAATGTCCCCCATGAGGGTAAACAATCATTCTATTTCCAAATATATTATCAAATTTTTGAATATCATTAGGCCCTAAAATAAAATCATCGGCCGTATGAAATAAATAAACTTTCTTAGTAGATTTTAAATAATCTTTAACTCCATCAATACTATTTTTTGCAATTAACTCTTCTAAAGAATAGTTCACTCCTAAGTTTTTAACTGCATAATCGTAGACGATGTTTTCAAAGTACTCATAAAAGCTCATTGCTTTAGCTTCTGAAAGCGCTGGCTGTGGAGAATAATGATCTCTATCAACAGTGATGTAGCCATCTTGTCTAATAAGTTCTGAAACAAGAATACTCTCACTCATTCCCTCATTAAAACCTCTTCCAATAAGCGCCATTAAATCAGTTGATGAAAAAGGATTAACTTTTGCAATATCAGCAAATGAATTTACTTTTAACTTTCCACTTCTTCCCGAAAAGGCAATATAATAAACCATTTTATTAAGCCATTCTTTTTTACTTGGAGAAAAAGACTTATACAGCTTAACAAGTCCATCAATTTGAGAAGCAGAAGTTCCCAAGTTATAAGGAGAATTAAGCATAAATACTTTTTTGAAATTAAAAGATTGTTTCTTCTCATCTAGTTTCGATAAAAAAGCACTTTGAAGCGCACCCAAGCTATATCCAATAAGATTTACTTCACTGATCTTTATTTTTTTACTTTTAACAACTTTCGCTCTAGAAATCTTCATATACTCATAAATATCTTCAACGTCTTTTTGAGTGATTCCTGGCATTCCCGATGTACTTGCAGCAAGACCAAACGACCAATGTAGTGGATTAGTTAAAGTTATAACATTATGTCCTGAACGATAAAGTGAAGTCGCTAATATTTTTGAATTTGGCGAAAGTGCTTGCCCACCAAATCCTGATAAAACAAATGTTAAAGGTCTAGGTTTTTTATCATGAGTAAAAGCACCGATTCTAACTTTATCTCGACCTTTAAAAAAAGGAACCTTACCTCTACCTTCCTTAATTTTAAGGTCATAAAATGTATAATTAGATTCAGTTTTTATAAATAAAGCGCTTATTTTACTTAACATTGATGCAAGGTAGCGATCCTTAATTGGAAACGGGTAACTTTCAGGTGTTTGATAAGAATAAGAGTCCAGTGCCCATAGGACTGTTGCCAGAATTAAGATTTTTTTCATTTTTGTCTCCAGTAGAAGACCTTTTTAATCAAGAATATAGCACTTGGCCACTACTCTTTTTCAATAATCGGATGAACAACAAATGCGACGGCCAAAATTCCCAATTCGTATAAAAAAACGAGTGGAATACTAAGCCCAATTTGAGTAATTACATCTGGTGGAGTTAACATGGCAGATAAAACTATAAATCCCACATAAACATATCGACGCCATGAGCGTAAACTTTGTTTAGTTACAAGCCCCATAAACCCTAAAATCATTAATAAATTTGGAAGTTGAAAGATAACTCCTAAGAATACCAATATCTTGCTGGATAAAACTAAATACTCTTTCAAACTTATAGAGGCCTTAATATCTTGAACTCCAAAATTTAAAAGCATTTCAAAAGTAAAAGGAAAAACTAGAAAATATCCAAATGCCACACCAGCGCAAAATAAAACAAAGCTCACAAAAATAAATGGCCTAACAATTCGTACTTCACTGTAATACAGACCTGGTCTAATAAACTTCCATAATTGATAAAACCATAATGGGGATGAGAATAGTAATGAAGACCAGAATGCCACTTGAAACTGTGAAAGAACTTTATCCAAAATTCCTAAATATACAATTTGTCCAGTGTCTCCATTCAACGCTTCTCTAAGAGGCGCCAGTAGTATCTCAGATATAACATCACCAAAGTTATAACAAACTCCAAATGATACAAAAATAATAATTGCTATTCGTATTATACGAGTACGTAACTCTTCTAAATGATCTTGAAGTGACATATCCTTCAAAAATTACTTCCTTTTTTATTGTTATTAACTTATCGAAAAAAATTTCCGATACTTAAGTATATGAAATTAATGATATTTTTCTTACTCTTTTTGTCAATTGATTGTTTTGCTAAACAAAAGGCCGAAAAGCTCAATCCACTGCTGGTTTGTTTAGGAAATGAAGAGATTTTAATTCATAAAAATAAAGTAAAAGGTCCAGTTTATAGACTTAACCAAATGTTAATAAATGCTCTGGCAGGCTCTAATAATGTATTTATTAAACAAACTTCTCTTAATTACGTTTGTAATAATAAAGAATTCTCACCCTCTGTGGCCCTATTAAGAGAGATTTTACTCAATAGCTGTCTCTTATACACATCTGACGCTG
>CAXHCD010000088.1:0-15141 GCA_964015265.1 uncultured Oligoflexia bacterium | reverse complement strand
GCAGCGTCAGATGTGTATAAGAGACAGGTATATAATAGTTTTAAAGCAAGGTGAAAAAACTAAACTTACAAAAGATGAAGATGGAAAAAAGAAAATTTAATATTTTTATAATTGCAGTCTTATTTTTAAGTTCTTGTTCCTTATTTACAGAAGATCCTGTTCTTAGAGATAGAAGAGGTTTAAAAGGGCCTCCAAAAAAGAAATATGTCTTTAATGGTATTAAAAAGAAAATTGCTTTATTGAATTTTTTCAATGAATCTCCTTATGGAGGTGAAGATCTTGGGATTACTGCAACAGAAGAACTTAGAAGAGAACTTTCACGAACAGGTGAATTTGTAGTTGATCCAATGGGAAATAAAATATTTGGAAATTCAAAAGAAATATATTCTGGTGGTGGAGTAAAGCTAGTTCAGTTAGCAAGAAAGGCCAAAGTGTCTGGGTTAAATTTTGTTGTTTTTGGGAGAGTTATTGACTCTAGGATTAGAGAAAAGACAGATGAAATAGGAGTTGTTAGAGAAACTAAATCATTTACAGAATCTAAAGTTGAAATACGTATTTTTGATGTAAATTCAAATAAAGAAATATTTACTGAAACTATTAGAGGCTATGCAGATGATTCAACTTTTAGATTTTTTTCTAGTGATAGGGAAACACGTCTAACATATAGAAGAGAATTACTTCGTTACGCTGTTAAAATTGCTATTCGTAGAAGTGTTCCTAAGATAATGGATATTTCGGCAAAACTCGATTGGATTGGAAGAGTTGCTAAAATAGCTGGCAATAAAATTTATGTGAACGCTGGAAGACAGAGTGGTATTAATATAGGTGACGTATTAAAAGTTATTACTGAAGGTGCAGAAATTTATGATCCAGAAACAGGTGCTTTAATTGGTATGTCAAAAGGTGAAATAAAAGGAACTCTAGAGATAATCGACTATTTTGGACCTGACGGAGCTGTTGCAATTTTACATTCTGGTGGCTCAGTTTTAGAAGGCGATTTTGTTCAATTGTATTAAACTATGGATTTATACCAAACATTAAAATCTTTTTTGTTCCAAATGGATGCCGAAAGGGCCCACAATTTTGTAATACAAAATGCTCATAACTTTCCTTTTATGGGGTACTTATTTTCAAATCAAAAATTAGATAAAAATTTTCAAGTTGATATTGCTGGCCTTAAATGGTCGTCACCTGTTGGATTAGCTGCCGGACTAGATAAAAACGCTGAGGCTATCAATTTTTTTACAACTCTTGGATTTGGAGCTGTTGAAGTTGGAACAGTAACTCCATATTCTCAGGTCGGTAATGAAAGGCCAAGAATGTTTCGCTATATTGAAGAAGAAAGTTTAAGAAATCGAATGGGATTTAATAATGATGGCTCGAGTGAAATTTTAGAAAACCTAAAGAACTCAAATTCTAATGGTAAAGTTGTTGGTGTAAACCTCGGAAAAAATAAATGGACTACATTAAAGAATGCCCATAAAGATTATCAAATGCTATATGATAAGTTTTCTCCTTTTGCTGATTATCTTGTTATTAATGTTTCTTCCCCAAACACACCAGGTCTTAGGCAATTACAAGAAATAAGCTTTTTAGAAGATATATTCGATTCGCTTTTTGAAGGAAGGAAAAAAGTAAATAAGCCTTTATTTTTAAAAATATCCCCAGATATGGCCATTGAAGATATTTCTGGTGTTGTTGAGCTTTGTAAGAATAAAAATCTAGCAGGTATTATTGGTACAAATACATCTGTTGATATTCAAAGAGGCCCAGGGGGAATGTCTGGTAAGTTAATTTTTAATAAATCGAAATCTATAAGAGAACTTTTTTTAAAAGAAATTAATGGAACAAATCTAGAATTTATAGGAGTTGGTGGCTTTTCAAACTATGAACAACTTGTCGAATTTTGGAAATTAGGTGGAAAGGCCATTCAGATTTATACTTCTTTTATATTTCAAGGGCCGAGTATTTTAAGTTCTATTAATAAATCAATAAAAGAAGATTTAGTTAAAAATAATATTTCAGATTTAGAGTCATTGATTAAAGAGTATCAAAGATGATTCACATAAAAGATATTCCACATAATATGGAGTATTTTATAGATGAAAATCTAAAAGAGGTTCCTAAGGATGAAAATGAAATTAAGCAAGGAGTTCATTTTTTATTAAATGAAATTGATAAAGTTGCTAATAATGATTCAAAGAAGCTAATTCATTTATATAAACTAGTTGGTGGATTTTATCGTATCGTTGGAATGCTAGTAGATTCAGAAAACTATTTAAATAAGGCCTTAGAAATTGCTCAAAAAGAAAATGAAAAGTTATTGGAAATATCAATACAGCTAAGAATTGCTTCAACTTTACTAGAAAAGAAAAAATATTCTGCAGCTGACAAAATTTTTAGAAAAGTATTGAATTTTAAAAATAATGATGTTCAAGATAAATTTAGAGATTATGCTCTCCAGCACCTTGGAAAAAGCCTTTTTGATCAAGAACGATTTAAAGAAGCCTTAGATCTTTTTTTAGAAGCACATGAAATTAGACTAATTAAGGGAGAGTTACATTTAATTGAAGCCTCTCAGTTTGCAATTAAAATAACGCAATCAAAAATTTCTCAAGGTTAAAAAATGAATTGTTGTAAATGTGATGGAATTTTTCAAACATTTAATACAAAGAAAATTGGTGTATTAATTGATAAATGTAATAAATGTGATGGAATCTGGCTTGATGAAGGTGAAATAAACTTTTTTATCAAAAATAAAAGAATTAAGAGTTTATTAACATTTAAAGGGCTGGAAAATTTAAAAGAAAGTAATTTTGATTGTCCAAAATGTAATGATGGACAAAAACTCAAGACAGGAACTTTGAGAGGGGCAAATATTGAATTAGAAAATTGTTCAAATTGTAATGGATTTTTTCTTGATAAAGGCGAGATTGCAAAAATATCTAAAGATATTCATAGACCAGAAGTTATAACTAAAACAATAGCAACATTAACAGGTCGATTAATGACCTTGCCTCCTTTGCAATTAGTTTCAGTTGGAGTTCTTGGGTCTTTATATGCAATTTTGTTTGCCATATTAATTTTTGCTTCAGTGTTTTTAAATTTCTCTATCGATTGGGCGATTTATATTCAATTAATAATAATTATTATTCAGTTTTTAATTGGCCCATGGTTTATGGATTTGATGCTTAGATGGACGAATAAGCTCAGCTGGATAAATATAAATGACTTAGATAAGGAATTGGCCGAATTTATTATTGTTTTATGTGATAAGGAAAATATTTCTGTTCCAAAAATTGGAATTATCGATGACAACGCTTTTAATGCATTTACTTATGGAAGAACTCCAAAGTCAGCCAGACTTGTTTTTACAAATGGAATTTTAAAACATTTAAATATTTCTGAACAAAAAGCAGTAACTGCTCATGAATTTGGTCATATTGTACATTGGGATTTTGTTTTTATGACTTTGGCGCAAATGATTCCAACTTTTTTCTATATAATTTATAAGAAAATTGGAAAATTAAAATCGAAATCATCTTCTAATGATAACTCTGCTGCGCAAGCAGCAATTGTAGCTGCTGTAGCATATGTATTTTATATAATTTCAGAGTACTTAGTTTTATATTTATCAAGAGTGAGAGAATATTATGCTGATAGATATTCTGCAAAAATTACCAATAATCCAAATGATTTATCTTCAGCATTAATAAAAATAGCTTATGGAATTGCTCTTAGTGATAAAACTGAAGATGATAAAAAAGATGATCACTTAGGTGCAAAGGCCTTTCAATCTTTAGGGATTTCAGATATTGATTCATCAGATACGTACGGTCTTTTAGCTGCGAATTTTGATACCAGTGACGATAGTGCACTTGGAGCTATGCAGTGGGATCTATGGAATCCATGGGCGATGTATTATGAAATACAATCAACACATCCTTTAACTGCGAAGAGAATAACTCAGATGAGTGAATTTGCTAAAAGTTTAGGGCAAGAGCCTCGTTTTGTATTTAATAAGGAAAAGCCAGAGTCATACTGGGATGAGTTGTTAGTAGATTTAGGAGTGAAGTTTTTACCTACTCTAGCAATAATACTATCAGGCGTTATTTGGTTTTTAAGTGGTGCCAATAAATCATTTTCTATGGATGCAATTTCTAAGAGTTTAGTATTAATTGGTACTGCTTCTATAGTTAAAGTTTTATTCAGTTATAATTTTTCAGGTTTCGATCATTTTTCAATCACATCTCTACTTAAAAAAATTAAAGTTAGTGCGATTCGAGGAATACCTTGTAAGATTAATGGTGAAATAATTGGAAAAGGTATACCTGGTTATGTATTCAGTGAAGATTTGGTTCTAAAAGATAAGTCTGGATTTATGTATCTAGATTATAATCAACCACTGGCCATATTTAATTTCTTGTTTTCTATTTTTAGGGCAAATAAATATATTGGACAAAAGGTGACTATAGAAGGATGGTATAGAAGGGCGCCTAGACCATATATAGAAGTATATAAAATCACTAGAGAAGATGGTGGGACAGGCCGGTGTTATACCTATAATGCTAAATTAATATTTTCATCTTTAATACTTGTTACCGGAATAGTTTTGTCGGCCATATAGAAAATTTAAATTGAATTCTCTATTATTCCGAAGAGTTAAGAGTAAATTTAATTAATTTAAGATTAAGGGATACTCTTATGTTTAAAAAACTTTTGGCACCTCTTCCGTTTGTAATTACTTTTTTAGTTTTCTTTTTTACTACTCCTGATTTTCAAAAAAGAATACCTGCAACGAGTAATAACCATCATTTTGTTAAGACATGTTTTTCAAAACTGAGTAATTTTTTAGATAAAAGAGAAGAAAAAATTTGGAAAAAAACAGCTCAAAGAAAACGAAAATCAATTAATGGAAAGATTTTAACTGATCCTGTTCTTGGAAAAAGATATAAAGATTATATTGTTAATTTTTGGAACTCGTATAAAGAAGATGTCTATGTATGGGATGAAAAAGTAAATTCATCAAGAAAGTATTTTTCTTGGATCAGAAGGATGAATCAATCTATTTTTATTCCACGTTTATTTCAATCAAAAAATAGAATGGTTAGAGGTGTTGATACAGTAAATACAATTTTATGGGTCGCGGATAGAGAGAAAAAACTAACGACAAATGAAGAAACAGCTATGAAAAATGTAAGATCATGGATTGAATACGCTAAAGAGTTCAAATCAAAGGCCCATGATCAAGTCTTTTTGTCATACTATAATCACTCTTTAGAATTAGAAAGCTTTAATGAATCTGTTGAAAAGTTAGGCTTAAAAAAATCGAATTTTCCAGAGGAAGGGCTATCTATTCTTTACGATACAGTTGTTAGAAAAGATACTTTTGATGAGAATGGTTTTGTTGAGTTTGATGTTGTTAGAACGGGTCATACTTTTTTAAATTGGAACGAAGTTGAAAACTTTAGAACTGTTAAAGAATATGATATGAAGCCCATTTATACTCAAAATGGAGAAGGTCCAAAGGCCTTGAATGAATTAACTGATAATTCAAGATTTTATGATGTCTTCTTAGGCCAAGCTTATACTTACAGAAGGTTAGAACTTACTTATGCTAAATTAAGACAAATTCCTGAAGCTCTTTTGGATGATGAACAAAAGCAGCTTAAAAAAGATATTTATGCTTTTTTAAAAGATCCAGAGTATCGTCCAAGAACCCAAGAGATGAATAGGGTTAAAAGAAGAGAGTTTTGGGCAGAATTCTATTCAATTTTTTGGAAAAAGAAGTCTGCTTTCATTATGGAAAATAAAGAACTTGAGCCACACCCTTCTTTTATAGAAATGAAGAAAAAAGCAACCGGTCCATTGGCCAGATTAATTCAGGGTTCAATTATATTTTCAGTTTTAGCTGTACCAACTGCAATTTTTACAAATATACAGGCGACCTTAAATGAGAATCCATGGATTTCATACATAACAGCAAGTATAAATCAAAAGATTACGGAGTCAATGTACGAGTTAATTGGGAGTAGTTCAACAATTGCTGAATGTCAAAACTTAACAAGAGAGTGGAGCTTTAATGAAGTAAATGCTTGGGCGGTAACGAAAGGATTTATTACTGAGGATATGGCAGAAGAAAGGTTAAAGTTTTATGAAAAGGATAGAGTTCGAGCGATTAATACTCTTGAATATAATAATTTAATTTTTAAACTAAATAATGAATGTATTGTTGGAGTTTTAGAGCGAGGTGGATCTTATCATCATGCCTATTTGAAGAAAATGAACTCTCAAGTTGGTTTAGCTTCAGGCGCATTTTCATTATTTACAAATTTTTTATATGAAGAATTAGAGCTTAAGGAAACTAAACTAAGTAAATTAGACTTTTCCGCATATATGCAAGATTTTTTCTTTTATAATGATTACGTTGTTGAGTTTGATGTTGTTAGAGACTTTAGAGATCCAAATAAAACGAAAGAAATTAAAGAAGATCTAAGTAGAGTAATTGGAAAAGAAAAAACTGATGAACTTTTTGCTTATATCATTAAATATTATCAAATGATGAAAGAAACTAGTTTATCAATAAGTAATTTTGATAAATTATTAAACTCTACAGGACATATGTTAGAGTCTGCTTCTATGGATGCTTTTATGGAAAATCTAATTGAAAAGTATGGGAAAATTGCGGAAGAGGAATGAGATTATTTTTTCCTCTCCCTATTATTATATTTGCCTGTCTCTTTTATTATCTTCCCTCTAAAGAGGGGAGATTACCTGCTTCATTTGGTAAAGCTAAGTCATGTAAAGATGTGTTAGACAATTATTTAGATGATAGAAAAGTCAAAAAAGAAATCAAAGAAAATCGTGAAGAATTATTAAGTGAACTTGGAGATAAAAGTTTTGCTGATTATGTATCCAATAGCTGGAAATATTATCACCAAAATAAGTATAAATGGAGCAAGTCCTTAAGTTCTATGCGAACAAAATTTTGGAAAAATCGAATAAAAAATGATTCATTTTATGTTCCAAGACTTTTTCAAACAACTGAAAGAACAATTCGTGGAAAAGATGTTTTAAAGACAATTATTCACGTTTCAGATGGAAGATTAAAACTACTTGATAGAGAAGTTAATGCAATAGAAGAAGTTTATTTATGGTTAGAAGAGTTGAAGCTATTCAAAAAAAGAATTCATAACTCTCTTTTTATTGAGGCATTCGATTACAAATTACAATTGGAGAGTTTTTCATCCAATATAGAAAAAATGGGTATTAACAAAAAATATGATTTTCCCTCAGAGGGAGTTGATATCCCTTATACTGAGTTTGTAAGAGTTGAAGGTGAGACTTTTGGAAGAGACAAATTACAATTGGCAAAGAGAATGAACTCTAGTTTTACCGCCTATACATGGACTGATATTGAGATGTTTCAGTCTAGACTAGAATACAAAATTAGACCTTTATTTACACAGAGAAAAAAAGGTTTAAAAGGTCTTGTATTTAGAACGCCTAATTTATTTGGTGAGTCTCGATTCAATGAGATTTTTCAAGGACAAGCAAATTTGTATCGTGTGGTTGAACTTGTATATGAAAAATTAAATATAACCTCGAAGAATAAACTTGCACAAGAGCAATTAAAATTACTTTCTGATTTAGAAGAATTTCTTTTGGCCGGTGAGTATGCCCCTAGAGTAACAGAAATGGCGAGAATACATTCAAAAGAGTATTGGGCAGAAGTACGTGGAAAGTGGTTACGTTATCATGCTGATTTATTTTCAGATGATTCTGATCTGGATCTTCCTCCTGAAATGAAGAAGGGGATTAAGATGGTCAAGAGTCAATTCACTGCTAATATAATGAATGGAGCATTTATATTTATGTATCTTGGTGGTTTTGTGGCAACAACTGTAACTGCTCTACAAGCAATAATTAGTGATAATCCTTGGATTTCATATTGGCTTTCATCTATTTCAAATTTTTATCACAAAGTAGTTCATGGAACAATTGGAACTAGTAAACTTATGAAAGATTGTGAGAATGTCACAAGTAAAAAACTTCTTGAAGGTGGAAGTGGTTATAAAGTTGTTAATAGTATTTTAAGCAAGGAAATTGCTAAAAGAAGACTAGATTTTCCAAATAATGGAGAAGATGGTAATCCAGAAGACAAAGAAGAATTTCATTATGAGAGATTTAATTTACTTACTTCTTGTGTGGTAAGCATTTTGGAAAAAGGAAGAGTTGAACAAAGTAATAATGTGACTAAAACTTTAAAACAACAAGTTTATGCTGCTTCTTCTTTTATGATGTTTTCAATGATTGCCTATCATGAACTTGATTTAAATTATTTTGATATTTCTATGGATGAGTATAATCGATTGATTGGTGCATACTTCTTTTATAACGATTATGTTGTAACATTTGAAAAAGAAAGAGATTTTAGAAATGATGAAAAAACAAAAGATGTTCGTATTGCTCTTCAAAATGAAATAGGACAAGAAAAGGCTGATAGACTATTTGTAATGATTAATAATTACTATAAGACTATGAAAGATATATCTTTAGTTTTAGATGATCTTGATATTGTTGTAGATAATGCTAGTCGTATGAGAGAATTTAAAAGTACTGAAGATTTTTTAAATGAATTAATTCGTCTTAAAAAAGAAAACTTAGATACAAATTAATAATTAGGTCTTACTTCATAATCAATAGGATCTTCAATTCCTGCTTTTGCAAAACCTTTTAGCCTAAGAGCGCAAGAGTCACAAACTCCACAGGCCTTATCATTTGAAGCATAACATGACCAAGAAAGTGGAAGAGGAGCTTCTAATTCAACAGCTTTTTTAACAATTTCATCTTTTTTCATCATGATTACAGGAGTTATTACTTCGATGACTCCATCTTTAGTACCTTCTTTAATTAATGCATTAAGTGCCTTGTAATATGAAGGTCTACAATCTGGATACCCTGAAGAATCTTCAAATACTGCACCAATATATATTTTCTTAGCACCTATAACTTCAGACCAAGAAACTGCCATTGATACAATATGTGTATTTCTAAATGGAACATAACTATCTGGGATTTCGTCACTATCACCTTTATATTTCTTTACATCAATATTATCGTCAGTAAGTGAACTTCCACCGATTTGTTTTAAAAAAGTTATATCAATAACTTTTCTTAAGCTTTTATCAACATTGTAAAAGTCTGCAATTTTATGAAAACAATCAAGTTCTTTTTCTTCTGTATTTTGACCATAGTTTAAGTGAAGAAAGGCCAAGTCTTCATGTGACTCATTCGCAATTGCTGCCGTTACCAAAGAATCCATTCCTCCGGAAACTAATACTACTGCCAATTCTTTACTTTTACTCATTTAGATCTCTTCAGCTCTTTGGTTAATAAAATCTAAGATCTGTTGAGTTTTCTTTTGAGCATTTTCTTTTTTCTCTGTTAATGATCCCATTTTCTCTTGAATCATGATATAGAATTTAATTTTAGGCTCAGTACCACTCGGTCTCAAATATACCTTATTTCCAGAACTTAGAGTAAAACCAAGTACATTACTTTTCGGTAAAGTTAAATCAATTTGTTGATTTTTTGTAAAATTTTTAAGGATTGAGCTTTTGTAGTCTTCAACTTCTTCAACCTTTTCACCTGCAAATTCTGTTGAATTTTCTCTAAAATATTCCATTATTCGAGATATTTTTTCGGCCCCCTCTTTACCATAGTAATTTAAACAAAGAAGTGTTTCGTGAGAAAAGCCGTATTCTTCATAGATTTTATCTAAGGCATCTATGAGTGTTAAATCCTGCGTTTTATACCAAAGAGTCATTTCCGCCATTAAAGTTAATGAACTAATGCCGTCTTTATCTCTACAAAAGTCGTGATTTAAATAACCAAATGATTCCTCTGTTCCAAAAAGAAAGTTTCTTTCTGGTTCTGATTCTTCAATTTCTCTAAGTCTACCGCAAATCCATTTAAAACCAGTTAATGTATTTTCAACTTCAACTCCAAATTTCTTTGCAACAACGCTTTGAAGCTCACTCGTAACTATCGTTTTTATATAGTACGGTCTGTCCGGCATTCTATTCTGTTCTCTTAGATTTACTAAAATATAATGAAGCATTAAAAGACCAATTTGATTTCCATTTAGATAATGAAGTTCATCTTTATGAGAAATCACTACTCCTAGGCGATCAGTATCTGGGTCACTTCCCATAGCAATATCTGCTTTTTTTTCTTTGAGTAGATTTACCGCCAGTTCGAGTGCTTCAGGATTTTCTGGATTTGGAGAACTAACAGTAGGAAAATTTCCATTTGGACTAGCTTGCTCTTTTACTACATGAATATTATTTAATCCCAAGTCTTCTAAGGCCCTCTTACATGGGATTAGTCCTGTTCCATGAATAGGTGTATATACAATACTTAATTCACTTCCTCTTTCGCGACATAATTTTGGGTTAATTGCTTTTGAATAAATGCTTTTGAAATATTCATTTTCAACTTCTTCGCCAACCCAATGAATGAGACCTTTTTTTTCACCATCTTCAATTGAGATATATTTAATGTCATTAAAGTCTGTAATTGAGTTGTATTGATCAATAATATTTTGATCATTTGGAGGAGTCACTTGGCAACCATCATTCCAATAAGCTTTATAACCATTATATTCTGGAGGATTGTGTGAAGCCGTAACCATAACACCTGCATGGGCCTTATGGTATCTAACTGAAAATGATAGTAGTGCAACAGGGTTCAGTCTCTTATAAATATAAGCGTGAATATTATTAGCTGCGAAAACACTTGCCACTTCTGCTGCAAACTCTTTTGAATATCTTCTTGAATCATAAGAAATAGCGACTCTTAATTCTTTTTCTCCCAATGTAAGAAGTACATTACTCATGGCCTGAGTAGCTTTTCTAACTGTGTATTTATTAATTCTATTTGCACCCATTCCCAAAATACTTCTTAGGCCACCTGTTCCAAATTCAAGGTCTTTATAAAACCTTTCTTCGATTTCTTTTTGATTATCTTGATCAATTAAATCTTGAATTTCTTTTCTCGCTTGCTCGTCAAAACAAGAGTTATTTGCCCATTCTTTTGCTCTTTCTAATGCATTTACTTCCATGATTTTTACCTTAAAAAATACTTTTTTTTTCTAAATGAAATTTTGTTTATTAAGGGGGCAAGTGTCTCAAAACTGTGTAAAATTGGCAATTGAACAAAGGGAATTCACAGGAAATTTAGTGGACGAAAATTTAAAAAAGTGTCATAAAGGTAATGAAATTTTATGAATCAAAAGTTAAAATAAATACGGGATAGTTAATTTTAAGGAGATTACAATGGCAAATGCTAGTCAAAAGCACGCAAAAAACATAGCTGGACCTTGGTTCTGCACAGATGCAGATTCAGATGATGGAGATGGATGTATTGCATGTAACGTATGTTATTCAGGTGCACCTGAGTTTTTCGCAGAAGATGAAGATGGAAATGCTTATGTTCAAAAGCAACCAGAAACAGAGGAAGAGATTGCACTCTGTCAGGAACAACTTGAGCAATGTCCAGTAGATTCAATTGGAAGTAATGGGTAAAACCTTAGTATATTCTTGGGCCTTTTAATTTAAAAAGGCCCATTTGATTTCTTTAAATTCATACCTTTATTATTTTTTAACTTCATAAATTCCTCTTTGTGTTATCATATACTTATATAAATTCAAAAGATAACTTACGTATATTTCTAATAAGGGGAAGAAATGAATCCAACAACTATTGAAATTGTCGGTACGGTTTGTTTTACACTTGCCGTTCTCCACACGTTTGTGGCGAAAAAAATTGAATCAATTGGTCACAAGTATCCTGAGGGATCAATGCAAGAAAACTTGTTTCACTTTCTTGGAGAAGTTGAAGCTGTTTTTGGAATTTGGGGTCTTATCTTTTTGACCTTCTACACATTTATTAATGGATTTTGGAATATGGATGCGTCTCACCATCTGATTTTGGGACTAAAAGAAAGTCCATATTTAAATGCAGCAGGGGAGCATATCCCTGGAGCAATAAATTACTTACAGGCCATGAATTATACAGAGCCTTTATTTGTTTTTGTAATCATGTGTGTAGCTGGGACTAGACCTGTTATTGTACTCGCAGAAAAACTAATTATGGGACTATCTAAGGTTGTACCTCTTCCTCCTAAAATGGCATTTTATGTAGCGACTCTAATTTTGGGACCTCTCCTAGGTTCATTTATGACAGAGCCTGCAGCTATGACGGTTACAGCTTTAATTCTTTTAGATTATTTTTATAGCTCTGATATGAGTGAGAAATTTAAATATGCTACTATTGGATTATTATTTGTAAACGTTTCAATTGGTGGAACACTTTCTCACTTTGCAGCTCCTCCTGTATTAATGGTTGCTGGAAAATGGGGATGGGGTCTATCTCATATGTTAACTCACTATGGTTATAAATCGGCCATTGCAGTTGTTATTTCTACATTGGCAATTGCTTTTTACTTTAAAAAAGAATTAACTGGAAATTTAGAAATTAAGCAAAAGCATGATAATTATTTAGAGCCTACTTGGTGGATGATTCTTATTCATGTAATGTTTTTAGCGTTCGTAGTATTAACGGCCCACTTTCCATCTGCATTTATGGGGGCATTCTTATTTTTCTTAGGTTTTCATGCAGTTACAACTGAATATCAAGATGAAGTTAAATTAAAAGAGTCATTATTAGTTGGTTTTTTCTTAGGCGGTCTTGTAACTTTAGGAACTATGCAACAGTGGTGGCTAAAAGATATTTTAGGAAGTTTAGGAGACATAACGTTATATTTTTCTGCGACTTCATTAACTGCAATTACTGATAATGCAGCTTTAACTTACCTTGGTACTCTTGTTGAGTTAAGTGATTCAGCTAAGTATTATTTGGTTGCTGGTGCAGTTGCTGGTGGTGGCCTAACTGTTATTGCTAACGCTCCTAACCCCGCAGGCTTTGGAATTTTAAAAGCATCTTTTGGAGAAAAAGGTATTACGCCTTTAGGCCTTTTAAAAAGTGCACTTTTTCCAACTGTCGTTGCGCTAATTTGTTTACACTTTTTACCTAATTTATAGAAATATTTGTGGGAAAGAAATTTTCTTTCCCACACTTTAAGCTACCTTTTTCAAACTAAAATTCTTTTTATTTTTTGTATCATCTAATTCGTCAGTAAGTTCTTGAACTAAATCAAATACATTTGTAGATTGAATATGAAGGATTTTAGCAACTTCAATTGTTTCTTTTGAAATTTTTGATGTGTTATTTGTTTCTCTATTTATATCTTCAATTGCATTCGTGATTTCATTAACACCTTTTGTTTGACTTGAAGATGCCATTTCAATTTCTTTGACTTGTGAAGAAACTAAATTTACTTGTTCAACTATTTTTTCTAATATCTCATCAACATTTGTAATTTGAGTAACACTTTCTTCGATTTTTCCCTTGTTTGCTCCTGAAGCACTTAAGATCTCACTTTGAAATGATTTTATCTTTTCTTCTAGGTTTTCAGATGCGTTAGATAAAATGTTTGAAATTTCAGAAGCAGCTTCTCCGGTTAGGCGAGCTAAGTTTCCAACTTCTTCAGCAACAATAGAAAAACCCTTTCCATGTTCTCCGGCCCTTGCTGCTTCAATTGAAGCATTAAATGAAAGTAGTTGTGTTTTAATAACAATATCATCAATTACTCTTGCTTTGGCCGATACTTCATCTAAAACATTTGTTAATGCTGAAAAAGATTTTGTTGTTGCACTAAGGTGTTCAATTGTTTGCTCCTGTGTTTTTTGTACACTATCAATTATACTTTTTGCTTTTTGCATGGCCTTTGAACTTTTTAAAACTAAGTTTTCACTTTCTTCAGTCATTTTTGAAGTATCTGAAATGGCCTTAAGAGTTTTTTGAATCATATGTGATATTTCTTCTAAGCTAGAGGCCGTTTTTTCAACAGCTCGACCTTGAAATTCTGTTGATCTTAATAAATCATCTGAATAATCATTAACTGTTGTGCTTGTTTTTTTATAATTATTAATAATGGAGTTAAGTTTTTTTATACTTGTATCTTGAAGTTTTATGATATTTCCAAATTTGGCGGTTATGTAAACAGCCGCGATAGTTTCTACAATAACAAAAGCAGCATGCAATACTACAATTCCTAGTGACGCATCATAATTAAATACACTTTTTGGAAGGAAAAAATAAAACGTTAGATGATGAACTGCAGCTGTAGCAGCGGCCACAATTAAAGGAGAAATATTTGCACTAAGGATTAATAGGGCCAATGAAACAAATATATTAAAGTGCCATTCAATCATTCCTTTACCTAAATGAATCAAAATTGCACTAAATGCCATCATGGAAAATGCTATTATATTATGGGCATAAATTTCTTTTCCTCTTTTATTTATTACGGCCCATACTCCAAACAATATAAATGAAGATAAACCTAGAGCAATGCTAAATTCAGTTTTAAAATACCAAGCTTGAATTAGAAAAATGGGAACATGAGCACACAGGTATTTAAATCCAAGATGTGAAACTCTAAGATTATGTTTTTCTAAATGACTATCCATTTTCTTCTCCATATTTAAATCCTAATGGGTCTAATATTTTTTTTATTTCTTTGCTCACTGCACATCCAAAAATTGGAAGCTCTTTAACTTTTTGACCGTTAGTAACTTTTTTATAAAGACTACTAATTTTAAATTTTGTATTTGGAGTAATCATTCTATCTGAGTATCCTCCAACATATTTTACGACTTTGTTTTCATCGTGAATTAATAGAAGTGGAACTCCATTTATCTGAAGGTTCTTTGACTTAACTTGTTTTTCAGTAATCTTTTTTACAATATATTTTGCTTTTAATAATTTTTTAGTAATTGATTCATTTTGCCTTCCTACTAAATAGACAATTTCATTTGGAAGCTTGGTATTCAATTTATTTCTCTCAATAAGATCATCCACAATACTTAATGAGCATGAACATTCTGGTGCTAAAAAGTGGACCATTCCCCATTTATTTTCAACTGCTTGATCAAACTTGGAGATTTTAGGAGGTTTAAAGCTAATTAAGTGCCAAGAGTGAAAACTTCCTACAGCTATAGATCTGTCTCTTAT
>CAXHCD010000087.1:0-15316 GCA_964015265.1 uncultured Oligoflexia bacterium | reverse complement strand
CTTTATCTTGTGAAGGAACTCAAGTTTCAAAGTGTAAAACAAGAGGATACTACGGTTTATCTGCTGCAGAAGCTGTTAAATCTTGTGAAAATATATATAGTAGAAGCACTTGTATTGCCACTCTATCTTGTGAGAATAAAAAAAATAAAATATGTAAATCTCGTGGATATTATGGACTTTCTGCTGAAGAAGCAGTTGAAAGTTGTGAAAATATATATAGTAGAAGCACTTGTGCTGCTGACTTAAGCTGCGAATACAAATAAAAACTAGTTAAGACCTAGTATTTACTTCGGTCAAAATGAGTTAATAGAATAAATTTTTTTAAATTTATTTACACCAAATACTTAGGTTAAGTGACTAAATTTTAAGGAATTTTCATGGTTCGATGGGCCTATATTTGAAAAATTTTTGACAGAGTTTTGCGGAATTTGATCTAATTTTTATAGAGCTTCTCACGGAATTATAGAGAAGTGAATTTGACCAGGAAGGGAAAAATGAATTTGTTCAATTACAACACACTAGAGGTTCACTTAGAAAAAGAGACGAAAAGTGCGAACCTTACCATTTTCGAAGAATACATCACCACTGAATTAATTTTTGAACTTGAAAGTTTTTTTAATTGGATTGCTAATAAGGTCGAAATTGATTGCCTCTATATTAAAAATAATAATCCATATTTTTCAAAGGGAATAGATTTAAACCATTGGAAAACTCTAGATACAAAAAGAGTAAATCAAAACTTAAAAACACTTCAAAAACTTACTTATATAAGTTATCTGCTCCCTCAAACTATCATCATTGATATGGGCCTTGGTGCCAAAGGATTAGGAGCTGAGTTAATTTTAACTGGAGACGTAAGAATTGCCCATGAAAATACAACTATTCAATTTGATCATTTAGACAAAGGTCTTGTTCCATGTAGTGGCGGAATTGGCTTTTTAAGTGAAATTGTAGGCCAATCGTTTACAAGAAATTGGATTATGCTTGGTAAAAAAGTTAAGGCATCCGAATTAATTAACTCTGGTTTAGTCATTGATACCTACTCAGAAAATCAAACAGAGCTTGTTAACGTAATTAAGAATAAAATTCATTCACAAAACTCTGTGGCCAGAATTCAAGCGAAACGATCATTACTTGATACTATAAATAAAAGCTTTGAAGCTGCCAGAGAATTTGAAAATCGATATGCATTAGGTGTTTTGGGGTCAGGAGATTGGAAAAATGAATCAAGTACCAATCCAAAAGATTTAAGAACACTTTTACAAAGTGTATAGAGTTAAACTAGGGCCCTTATTTGGTAATTACTAAGAAGATTTGAAACAGTTTTAAAATCTTTGGCCATTCCCATTAAGAAGCCTCCTCCACCTGCTCCACATAACTTTAAATAATATTGATCACTGGCCAATCCTTCACGCCAAATTTCTCTATATAATTTAGGAATCATAGGATCAAAATAATTTAGTTGAAACTCGGAAAGCTTAGCAAATTGTTCAAAAAGACTTTCTTTATTGCCTTCTAAAAAATTAACAATACAATCATTAGTTATTGGTAAAAGTTCATTTTTACACTTTTCATTAAACTCAGTGATTTTACATTTTTCTAGAAAGAGATTTACTAATGGCTCAGTTCTTCTAGATCTGCCGGTATTAAGAAGAAAAATAGATTTTTGCGATTTATAATCAGGTAAATTTGTAATGCTAATTTTTCCGTCTTTTTCAATCAATAATGGCCTATCAAGGTAGCTGATCAAAGGATCAACACCAGAGCTCTTGCCATGAAAGTGTGATTCCATTTGAGCAAGAATTTTTTTCAACTCTATTATCTGATTACTGGTAATATCTTTTAAGCTCTCATCATCCCAATCAGAATACCTATCAAATAGGGCCGCACAAAGTGCACCAGAGCTCCCAATTCCATGTCCTAAGGGTATAGTTGAATTAAATTTTAGACCTTGAGAAACATCAAATTCAAAAGAGGTCACATCGAAGTTACAAAGAAGCTTTCCTTTGTTATTTAAATTTTTTAAAAACTTAACAATTTCTAAAAGCTCAGAGTCAACTTTTCTATCGCTATTTTCACTTGAAGAAAAAACTAATTTCCCAGAAAATAATGAATATGGCATGGCCAAGGCCATAGAGTTTTGTATTACCGAGTACTCACCAAATAACAAAATTTTTGAATTAAAACTTCTAGAACTCATAATTCTTTAGGCCCTTTGCCTACCTCATCATAAATTACATTTGATGTATAAACTTTTAATTCACTATTGATCAAGTTTGTAACTTTATCTTGATAAGCTGCTGGGTAGAGAAGATGAATATTTGGTCCAGCATCGAGTGTAAAATACATTGGTAACTTTAACTCTTTTCTAAAATATTTTATCTTTTCAATAAGGGCCAGTGTATTAGGTCTCATTAAAGTATAAGATGGATTTGAAGTCATCATTAAAGCATGAAGCTCTAATGCTTCACTTTCTACGAGTTCACCAAACTTTTTAATGTCTTGCTCAGCCATAGCAAGTAAAAGTTCACTATATCTGTGCTTTGCATTTTTTAATCTTTGATCACGGTATACATGATCTTTCATCAAGGAATGCCCCTTAGTCGAACTTACCTCTTTTTGAGAAGCATCCACTATTAAGATTGCATCTTTATAAGTCTCAAAAACACCATTGATATCATAATGAGAAGTTGCGTACAGGTCGCTAACGCTCCCCCAAGAAACTAATCCACCATAAATACTTCTAGAAGCACTTCCCGAACCGAGTCTTGCAAGATAAGACGCTTTATTCAAAAACTCTTCACTATCTCGAAGAGAGCCAAATATTTCTTTTTCCATCTGACATAAACAAAGAGCGATTGCCGCCATTGATGAAGCGCTTGAAGCTATTCCTGCACTATGTGGGAAAGTATTACTAGTCTCAATCTTTAAATTTAGCTGATGTAAAAAATGATAATGATGAGAAATTTTAGAAAAGAATGTTTCAATTTTTGATTTAAAAGAAGAAGATTCTTTTCCCTCGAAGATGACTCTAAAACTAAAATCATTATTAACTTTCTCTCTGGGTATTGCCGAAATTTTCGTTCTAGTCACACAATTTTTTAAAGTAAAGCTTAAAGATGAATTTAAAGGAATTTGATTCTCTTTTTTACCCCAATATTTAATCAATGCTATATTTGACGGAGCTTCGTACCCTACATTGATCAACTTATTAAAGTTTGGATCTAAAATTAATTTATTGGAGTATTCCATTATTTATTTCTTTTTCTATTTTTGTACTTTTAATTATTTCGCAATAAGGAATAAACACATCGCAACCCTTACTTTGAAAATATTTTTTTGTTTCTCTTGGGGACTTATCACTTGTCACTAAAATAAAATCACCACCCCACGCACCTAAAGATTTAATACTTCCCCAATAATCAGAAAACCTTTTCTCTTTAATTTTATCTAATCCTAGCTCTGTAGAAATGATCTCTTCATGAGCATTTAACAAAAAACCAAATTCTTCTAAAGTTTTGGCCATTGTTATTTGTTCAGTTATTTTTGAAATTCCCATTATTTTTTCAGGAGAATGAGGTCTTTTACTTTTATAAAACTCAATCGCCTCTCTGGAGTCTTGTTTATTTCCTAAATAAACAAAGTAAATATTATCTTGAAAATCAGGATTAAAATGTAATGTTGACCAATTAGGCCCACTCGATTTTTTCTCATAAAGAATAGGTCCATCACTTCCTGCGCAAGCAATGTCATAACCAGATCCACCATAAGTTTTAAATTGTAACTCAAAAGGAGAGATATAGGCCCACTGAGCGATATTATATACGAGAGTAGAGCTGCTACCTAATCCCCATTCAAGTGGAAATCCAAGCTTCGTTTCAACTTCAATATTTTTTTCATCTCTTAAAAAATGTTTATTTTGTTCTCTAGCGGCCCTTAATATTTTTTGAAGAAAAATAGCCTCATCACTTGGCCTTTCATCTAAACAATTAAAATGCCAAAACTCATATTTTGACTCAAACCAAAGTTTCCCATTAACATCATAGCTTTTCCAAGTAAGAATTGGATCATAAGAGTTAGAATATGTAACTTCCATTTTTTGTCCAACAGTAGTTGGAAGTGCTAAAGCTTTAGCACCATCTAGGACAAAGTACTCTCCACTTAATAATAATTTTCCATGACCATAATATGACTGAGTATTTTTATTTTTTATTAAAGTTTTCTTTTTATCAGAACTTTTATTAAATATATCTAAACCAAATACCATTTCGTTTTTCCTACTGATAATTTCTAATTTTTTGTAGTAAATCTCTTACTGCTTGAAAAGAAACTACTCTATCCTTAAAATAAGAAACTGCTTCTTCTCTTTCACTATCATTTGCTTCCAAATGATTTAAAATATTCATTAAGTGCATTTTCATATGACCTTTTTGAATTCCAGTCGTTGTTAATGATCTTAATGCCGCAAAGTTTTGTAATAGACCTGTGGCAGCCGCAATACTCATAAGTTCAGGAGCATTTGGTCTTCCAAGCATGTCTAATGATATTTTTGCCATTGGATGAAGTGCAGTTAGTCCTCCAACTGTACCAATTGCAATTGGTAATTCTATCCAAAATTTAAATTTGTTATTATCAATCGTACATTTAGTTAAACTACGATACCTTCCATCTCTAGCAGCATAAGCATGTCCACATGATTCTACAGCTCTAAAGTCATTACCAGTGGCCAGAATAACAGCATCAACGCCATTGAAGATACCTTTGTTATGAGTAGTTGCTCTGTAAACATCTGCGTTTGCAATATCAACAGCTCTTTTCATTTTAACAGCAAACTCTTTGCCACTCATATTTGAATCTATAGTGTCTAGTTGCTCAATATCACATTCTAAACTAACTTTTACTCGACATTCAGGAGTATAATTAGAAAGTATGGCCATCACGATTGTGGCTTCTTCTTTTAAGTCTTGAGTTAAATCTTCTAAGACTTTTCCGAAAGCTTCTAATATCGTATTGATAAAATTAGCACCCATGGCATCACAGGTATTAAATGTCGCGTGGATTTGATATAAATCTTTTACTTCAGAAGTTTTATTTACTAGACGTAGATCTATTAAACCTCCGCCTCTTTTTTTCATATTTTCACTCAATAAATCTGCAACTTCGATGAATTTAGATTTATTCAATTCAAATATTTCATTTATCAGTGTCTCTGACCCATTCCATAAGAAATGTACTTGACCTTCTTTTTGTGTATCAATTATTTCAGCTTTTACTCCACCTCTTTTTAGCCAAAACTTTGCAGCCTTAGATGCAGCAGCAACAA
Source organism: uncultured Oligoflexia bacterium (assembly GCA_964015265.1). Lineage (GTDB taxonomy): Bacteria > Bdellovibrionota > Bacteriovoracia > Bacteriovoracales > Bacteriovoracaceae > CAXHCD01. The sequence goes on along the minus strand of CAXHCD010000087.1, from coordinate 9,993 downwards.
CTGAACTTTCCTCAATTACCATAGGAACTAAATACAGCTTGTCGTTGATTAAAACATTTGGACATAGTCCATATGGGAAAAAATAATTTGTGATAGTATTTTCACTGAATTGATCAAACACTCTTTGTTGTTCTGGATCATCATGCCAAAAGCTTTCAAGTGTCTTAATTCCATTTTTTGAAGAGAGATAATTTTCTGAAAGAAGATTGATTTTTTCAACTTTGCTAAGTTTTGAAAAACCATTTATAGGCCCTAACTGTATACTCACCGTCCTCTCCTTAAACTATTTTTTTACTCTTACAAATTGATTGGCAATTTGTAGTCCTCTTATTTGAGTTTGAGTAAATAATTTTAAGTCTTCATAAGAATCATTTGCGTATTTTAAAAAAGCACTTGCCTGTCCATAGACACAGTTGTGTTCCAACCGCCCCATAAGTTCATGGCCATCTAGAAAGTTCTTAATTCCTCCTGAAATTATAAACTCTCTACAAAGAGCTTGTTCGCCCAAATGATTTATAATTGACTTGCAGCTATGTACCATCTGGGAAGCTGTATGTCCAACGTTAACAAGTGGCATCAATGACTCATCAAATGGGTTTTTAGACCTTAGCAACTCTAATTTAGAGAAGTTTGTGCCTCCGAAGGCCCCGAAATCTAGAGCATCAATATTTAATCTAATTAGGGCCTCAATGCTCTGAGGTCCCATTCCCTGGCCAACTTCTTTAATAATTACTTTATATTTTTTTTGTTCTAAAAAACGAGTTATCACCTCTAATGCACTCATATTATATCTATCACCTTCTGGCTGAAGTGCTTCTTGGAGTGGATTAACATGAATTATAAGACCGTCTGCTTTAAGTTTTGAAACAACTCTATCTATTTTTTCTAGTTCATCTTTTATTAATAATTGCTCAATTTGGGCTATTCCCAAATTCGCATAAAAAGGAAGATCATCTCCAATTATTGGCCTTAAATTAAAATCTTCAAAGCAATCATTGTCTTCAAGTAGTGCTCTACATGATCCTAGCCCCATAGGTAGGCCAAACTCATTAGCAAGTTTAGCTAGGTTTTGATTTATATGTCTGGCGGCACCAGTTCCTCCAGTCATACTAGATATCCAAATTGGAGCATTAATCCTTTTACCTAAGAAAGCTTTACTTAAATCTGTATTTTCATGTGAGCTTAACAGGGGTTCATAAACCAAGTTTTGGTTTAAGTTTTCAGCATCAACTTGAGACTTATAGGTCAAATTAATGTGATCTGCTTTTCTAGTGTCTAATTGATTTTTTTCCAAATTCATTTCAATTTTCCAATAATTTTAAGTACTTTTTAGCACATATGCACCATATGACAATTGTGAAGGCAGTGCGTTTATAAAGTTTCTAATTTCTAGCTATTTAGTTGCTTGCTGGCCCTTTTAATTGGCAAAAATTTTTCGGGTCAATCTAGTAGTCTCTATAATTTCAATAGCTTAAAAAAAAATGAATGAAAAGGCATATCCTATAGCTAGAAACCAAGGAAAAAAGATGAAAACTCTAACTTTAATTTTACTTTTTTTAGTTATCGGATGTGGAAAACAAGATGACACGACTGCTACATCTAAAGTGTCTCTTATACTGTCTTCTATACTAGATGGGTCTCCTGGAGATGCTATGTATGGAGGAGCTATGTTTCTAGGAAGAATGATTGATGGAAACTCAGGTTCAGAAGAAGAGTCTTTTTCAATTGTTTTAAACCGAGGAACCAACGATATTCCTGATTTGAGTTTACAAAATGGTAAATGGGAATTTGCTTTAATTGCTTGGGATGGAACAACTTTAAATCACGCTGGTGAGGCGAATAGAAATATGATGGGTGTTATGAGATGTGGAAGAGTAGAAAATGAACTCATAGGAGATTTAGTAACTTTGAACTTCAATATATCGGTAGAAAACTGTAGAGAAGATAAAACAAGGTTTTCTGAAAACGAGATATTTGCAAAATATGACCAATACAATGGTGCTTCAATGAAGGCCTTAGTTCTTAAATCTTGCTATGATGTGGACTCTACTGCATCTTTAGGAATGGAATGTGATGGAGGATCAACTCCAATTGGATCTGCTCTATCTTATAGAGTTTTTTATGAATCAGATATTAATATTGAAGGTAATAGAACGAACTTAATTCCTTTAACATCAGCATGTTTTAATACCGCGAGTGGAGAAATAATGACTGATATAATTCTTCCATTTGGCGATGAATCTTATGGAATGGTTGGAAGTATAAAAATTAGAGCTTTTGATGCTGTTAATTGTGGTGGAAATCAATATGATTATAAATTTAGTGATACGAGTGTTTCATCACCAAGAATCGATGGAATTCAAACTGATGCTGAAACTGATTTCGATGCTTCAGCAACTTCAAGTATAATCTTAAACTTAGAGTCAAATACGAGTACATTTTTATAATATTAATAATGGCAATTCTTATTGCCATTATTATGATCTAACCAAATTTCTTTTAATGTACTTTCCAGCACTTAACAGTACCCGACTAAAGGCATCTTATAATTATACCGAAAGGTAAAACTATGAAATTAAGCGCCATTTTATTTATTTTAATGCTTATCTTTGGTTGTGGAAAAAGTGATAAAACTAATACAACTAAAGTTAGATTTTTAAATGCGGCTTCATTTAATAGCGCAAACATCCCTCAAGAGGGTGGCTTTATTTTCATGGGAAAAAACACTTCAAACAATAAAGGTTTTAGAATTGGAATTCCTTGGGGACAAGTCCCTCCTCCTATTGAACTTGAACAAGGCCCATGGGAATTTATGGCCATTGCATGGGATGGTAGTGGTGGTACTGCTATTAAAAACTTCTATGGAACAAATAAGTGTGCTGTTTTAGAAAAAGATTTGAAAAATCCTGAGGAAAATATTGATTTAAATTTTAATACACTTAACTGTACGGCCGACTCTCCAAGCACAGGAAACAAGATAGCAAGAGCACTCTTTAGAAGTTCTGCTCAGTTTTATCCCATTGAAGTGCATTCTTGCTTTGATTTTAACTCTGGATTTCCAATTGCTCCTGCTTCATGCCCTACAAATGGTTTGAGTCAATCTATGAAAATTGTATTTGATGGAAATATTGATCAATTCGGAAGTAGTTCACCATTAATGGGCCTAGACTCTGAATGCGTTGCTTTTAGTGGAGGAGTAGCAACTACTAATCTTAAGTTTCCAATTAGTCAGATTGCAAATTTTAAAATAATACTTTTTGCTGATAATGCTATTTGTTCAGGCAGTGGCGTAACATACGATTTAAATTTTACAAATTCACTTAGTCAATCATCTGGTACTTTCAAATACAGTGCGCAACCTTATATGACGACTACCTCAATGATCTATCTAGAACATAATGAAGAAACAGAAAAGTTGGCCTTAGGAAAAGATGGAAAGTACGGCTTTGGAAATGATGGGGACCCTGCAAGTGGAACAGACTTTACCTCTAGATTTTCTAGAGTGAGAATAAACGATATTCCTGATCCATTAACAATAAAAGTTCCGGCTGGTGCATTTTCTTTTAACCCAGGTGATGAAATTGCTTTTTATGTAACAGAAGATCAATCAGGATCTGATTGTGGTTTAGACACAACCTCCAAGCCTTTACCGGGAATGTTTTGGACCAAAAGAATTCAAGATGTGCCTGATGATCAAACGATTCTTTTAAAGAAGCCATTTAGTGAATATTTTTCTGCTGTCGATAATAGTACTCATATTTTAGAAATTCCTAGCTCTGCTTCACTGGCCGCAATTCCAGGATGTGCTATTCAAGTAGTTAAAGTACCTAATTTTCAAAATATATCTTCATCAATAGTTACTATTTTAAATTTACCTGATGCCTATAATACTGCAACAAGCTTAGGCGGATTTTATATGTTTAGAGTTAATGGTGCTCTAGATTTAAATGTAGCAAACTTAACAATTAATGCTCCACAAGGATATGCAGAACAATTTAGTGAAACCTCACCATGCCATTCATGGGCAGTATGTGCAAAAATGGGTGATGGATCTGTTTCATCTGGTGGCGGTAATGGACGAGGAGTAATAATTCCCTATATTAGAAATATAGAAGGAGCTAATAATCTCATTTTAAACGCCTATGAAACAGCTAATCAAAACGATGCCGTTAAGTCTTCTAAGGGTGGTACTGTCATTTTAAAAGCTGGGAGAATTAATAGTACGGGACAAGTAATTCTCGATGCGGACGGTTCAAATAACGCTGGGGCTGGAGGCTCTGGAGATGGTGGACGTTCTCAAATTTTTTATTGTGAAAAAAGTAATGCTTCAATACTAAGTGTCTCTGCTACATATGGAACGACAGGAACGCCTCCAGGTAGTCCAGGTGTCGCTTCTGTTTCACAATTATCTGATTTATGTTTTTAATTAACTATTCGATTATCAAAATAAATTCTTCTTTCAAACCTTTTACTTTTGCTTGAATAGATTGAACATTACCGCGAAGTAAAACTTCATTACTTTGATTAAGATTAATTCCCAAAAAGACTCTCCTATTAAATGGTCTAACTTCATCTAATAATTTATTTAATCTATATGGAGTGTCCATTAATACAATAGTTCTTTTTTCATTTATTAACTCTTTAAGGGCCTTTTCTCTATCTTCAGATTTTCTTGGTAAAAAACCAGCAAAGACAAACTGATCATGTTGAAATCCACTTAGTGCAATCGCGAGTGATATGGAATTAGAAAATGGAGATGAAGTCACAATTATTTTCTCATCATGACATCTTGATACAAGTTCTTTTCCTGGATCACAAAAGGCTGGAAGTCCTCCATCACTCATAAGAAACAAGTTTTTTCCACTCTTAAGATGAGATATTAATTGATCAATTATTTCAATACGAGTGTGTTCATTATACAAAACAAATTTTTCTACTTGTTCTCGAGGTAGACCCCACCTTAACCATCTTCGGCGACCTGGTTTTAAATCCTCTATAAGTATGAGTGAGTTTTCATCTTTGCTTGCTTTATTTAACAAATCAAAAGCTGTTTGCTCGAGAGGATTTTCTTCATCAATCGGTGTTGGGATTAATGTCAATTTCCCATACATATTTAATGTCCTTTCTTTTCAATACCAGTAGGAAAAAGTAATCTTCCTCCTTTATATGCAAAAATACATAACGGAATTGAGGCCAATAAATCAAGTGTATAATGATATCTATTAGCAAGTGTCGCAAACATAATATTTAACATTAGAAATACCATTATATATTTATGTGGTTTTTGATCGAGTCTAAACAACCATGCAGTAGAAAGTAGAGAAATACCAAAATGTCCACTTGGAAAACAATCGATGAAGGTAGGTTGAGATTGTTGAATACTATTATAAAAGTATTGCCCAAACTCACTAAAAGGCAAAGCTGTCGTATAAATATCTCTTAAGAAATATTGAGGACCCGTCACAGGAACAATCATATAAAGTAAAAAATTAGTTAAAAAGAATAAAATATAACTAGCAAACATTCTTCCTAGTTTATATTTATGATCACGACTTAACTGCCTGTAATAAATTATACCAGCATAGAATGGAAGTAAAAAATAACAAACATAATTGACCATAAAAAGATCATAGAGAAAAGTTCCAAATGAGCCTAATGATCTTAAAAAGTTTTCTAAAATTAAAGAAATGGGACTACCCCAAAGCCAATTATCAAAATTAACGAAGATTTGATCCATTCGATCAAACCCCCCAACTGCTTCATCAATTCGTCCAGGGACATAATAACCAATGCCTACAGTTAAACTAAGTAAAACTGCATTCATAATAAAAATAGTAAGATTCCCCTTTTCAACAATCTTATCTCTAAGAAAATAAAAAATTAAAGAGCATGAAATACTTAACAAATACAACGACTGTGCCCCACCTAAAAAAAGCATGGTAGTCAAAAACATAAAAGCATTATGAAAACATACAAATAAAGCGATTCTTCCTAGGCCGAAATCTTTTTTATAGCTTTTCCATGCCTTTTGAATTTGATATTCAAACATACTAAACCTTAATATTGAGAGCGCAGTGCACAACCAATCTGTTAAAATGAAGTTTTATTTTATTGTGGCCATCGGACTTGAGCAACTAGCGGTTAAAGAGTTTATCGAGAAAACAAATTTACTTGATATCGAATTTGAGGACATAGAAATAGGAAAAGGTGGTTTTGAAGCACTGATCTCTTTTGAGAAAGGACCGGAGCTAAACAGAGTCTTAAAAATACCTCAAAGAATCCTTCTAAGAATCACCGAATTTAAATGCCGAGACTTTCCTAAACTCTTTAAAAAGATGAAATCCTTAGACTGGTCAAACTGGCTACACGGCCAGAGTGTAAAATGGACGGCCAGTGCACGTACCTCGAGATTAATCCATACTGGAAAAATAGCAAAGACTTGCTCTGATGCTATTGATGAGTTCTATAAAGCAAAAACGCCAAAGACCAAAGATTTAGAACAATTTGGTAATAAAACCCTGCATTTTTATATAAGAATTGTGGATGACATAGCTACTATTAGCTTTAACACCTCAGGAGTAGATCTTTATAAAAGAGGCAGAACAATCGTTAATAGGGCACCATTAAGAGAAACTTATTCTGCTGCTCTTTTTTATATGGCGAAAACTTATTTTAATTTGGAAAATATAAATCTTATAGATCCAATGTGTGGCTCTGGGGTCATTTTAAAAGAGGCCATAACGTTTTATGATGAATCAGTTAGAAGCTTTGGATTTGAGGATTTAAAACTTTATGAGCGTTATCCATTAAAAAAGATGTCATATACTATTTCATGTAAAGGTGCTGATATAGATAGTGAAGTTCTTGAAACCGCTGAAAAGAATTTAGAAAATCTTAATATTGAGATTTCAAAAAAAGATTTTTTTGATCAAAGTTTTGAACAAAATCAATTAATAATTTTCAACCCTCCTTATAATGAACGAATTAAAATTGAAAATGCAAAAAAATTCTTTATAGAAATAGGACAAAAATTAAAATCTAAAAAAGCTCTTGTATTACTTCCAAGTGATTATGTAAAAGCATCTGGAGGAAAGCCTATTGCAACATTTTTAAATGGCGGTATAGATGTAACAATTGTCGTTTATTCGTAAATTGATTTTTAGTATGAAAAGTAAACTTGAGATCTTACAGAAACACTATTTATCGACTTTAAAAAGACTAGATCTCCAACATTAGCACTTTTTAGTTCATTTCCTTTCGAGTCTCTTATGACATTTACTTTATGATCAAGAACTTTTCCATCAGGAGTATGAACTTTGATATTCTCATTGATTTTTAAGCCACGTGATTTTACTAATACAGCAATATATTTTTTCTTTTGTGCATCTACAACTTCGCCAATATGGTTTATATCTTTTCTTTGAATCCTGTAATTTTTTAATTTATTAAAAATCACATCAGTTTTATTCGAATTAAAAAAGCCTTTAATTAATCTGTTAGGATAAATATTTTTAATATCTTCAACCGTTATTTTCTTTTCATATAAATCAATTACTTTATTTGTTAATAATAAATTATCAAAAAATCTACCATCAACTCTTAAATGACTTATACCTAATTGATCAAGATCATCTAAATGATCTAGCAATGAATGATCTTTAGTATTAAACATAAATGTTCCATGTTCATTTTGAACTATTGGGAACCCTTTATGTGGGCTCTCTTCACTAGAAGCACTTATTTCAATTGGATGATCAATTACTTTTTGATTCTTTAAATCTGAACTTATTAAGTGTCTTGGAGAATAAAATAATAATACTCTTCCAATTCCATATATTTCTGTTTCACAGTCTAAGTTGCCAACATATTCAGCTAATTTTAAATGAGGTAGCTCAATTGATAAAACAATACGATCTAGCCTTTTTCCAATATAATTAACCCAAGTTTGTAATCCTAATAAATTGTGATTGCCCGACTCAGCAATAAATTGAACTTTTAGGTTTGTGTGTTCTAGTACATATTCAAGAGCGCCTGGATCTTGTACTCTAATAGAGTCAAATAAATCTAAGTTAATTTTTTTTAATAATTCTACTTTTTCTAGAAAAACTTGTTCAGTCATTAAAATATCCCATTCTAAAACAAGTTTTTTATTTGTATTTAGTTTGGAAATATCTCCTATTGAAAACTGACCGTAACGAGTTAATTCACTTGGAGAAATAATAATTTCATCAAGGCGATCCAACGAATCTATTTCATTTAATGAATTAAGATATGTTACTATTTTCATTGCAACACCCTCATTCTCACCATATTCCATCTTTGAGCATTTTTATTATATGGAATTTTAACTAACATTCCTGGTCTAGTTCTCTGGATTTCTTCATCGTTAATATCTGTTATAAAATCTAACTTAATTAACTCGCTATTACCTTTAAAAGGAATCAGTTCCAATTCATCTAAGGGATGAAAAGCAGATCGAACTTCTAAAATTATATATTCATCTTTAATTACATCTAAAACAACACCAGAAATAATATATTCTTTTTCTTCATGCTCTCTTTTATCATATATAGAATTTTGATCGGCCTTATCTTTCAGAGAAGCAATTGTATAATCTCTATGAGTAATTTTGTTTAATTCCATTTGCCACTGTTTCAAATCATCTTTGCTTAAAGAACCAGTTTCTTTATATGTATCTAGCGCCTCTCTATAAACCTTAGGAATAGTTCCAGCATAATGAGGCCCTTTCATTCTTCCTTCTACTTTTAATGAATCGATTTCATTTTCAATAAATAATGGAAGTAACTCAATTCCCGATAGATCTTTTGAACTCATAAAAAATGAGTTCTTATCTTCTATGTCTAAATTATTTTTTGAATACTCCATTTTATATTCAAATCTACAACTGTGAGCACATCCCCCTCTATTGCTATCCCTTCCTTGTGTATAATTTGAAATCACACAATTTCCAGAGTAGGCCATACACATAGATCCATGAATGAACATTTCAATTTCAATATCAACAGCTTTCTTAATTTTTGAAGCATCATATATATTAACTTCTCTGCCTAATACAATTCGTTTTACACCCATTTTTTTCCACAATTTCGCTGAATAAATATTTAAACAACTTGCTTGGGTAGATAAATGAATTTCTATACTTGAAAATTTTTTAACAGTTTCAATTACACCCAAATCTGAAACAATAACTGCATCAACTTTTAGAAAGTCTAATACCTTTATAAAGTCGGGAAGTTCCTCTAGATCTTTATCATGCAAAAATCCATTTAATACGACGTAAACTTTAGATCCATGTTTGTGAGCAAAGCTTACACCCTCTTCTAATTCATTTTCAGTGAAATTATCAGATGCGGCCCGAAGACCAAACTTTAATCCACCTAAGTAAACTGCATGGGCTCCATAAAGAACTGCTGTTTTAAGCTTACTTAAATTTCCTGCAGGGGCCAAAATCTCAGGCATGAATGTATTTACAGCTTCGTTAATCATATGATGCGTTGTAGATAGCAAAAATATCATCTACAATAAAGAGATAAGCACAAAATAAGAGAATATATGAAAAAATTTATTACTCTATTATTTATATTAATTCTTTGCGTCATCAGTGGAGCAGTATATTTTATTGCAAATAAAAATTTTGATGCAGAGCCAATCCCCTATATTATGACTAATTATAGGCCGGCCAATGTAGAAAAAGCTCAAGAATCCCAGATATTAATACTCGGTGATCAAATGGGCAGAGAAATAAGTAAGTATAAACAAGAACTAATGACTGCAGTTAATAGTGCCGTCACTAAAGAGGTTAATTTTTATAATTGGAGTGAAGTTAATGAAGGGCTTCATAGAACATTAAAAAAACTTAAAAGTCTAAAAAAGCTACCTCCTGTCATAATTTATCAAGCATCGAACTCAGAGTTTTATGAAGGCCTATTTTATCCAAAAGAAATGAATAATATTTTATATAATATCTGTCTC
>CAXHCD010000086.1:0-15345 GCA_964015265.1 uncultured Oligoflexia bacterium | reverse complement strand
GCAGCGTCAGATGTGTATAAGAGACAGGCTATAGATATAGCGATAATCCATATTGCAATAAGTATATTAAATCGTGTGTTTTTGGAGAAAAATTTCATTATTAGCTTTTCGGCTAACTATGATAAATTATAAACTTATTTAGTTTTCTAAGTGTATGTAATTAGTTTGTATCTGACTGGAAAGATGGGGTATTCGTGAAGAAAGTTTTAGAAAATGAAAACATAAAAAATAAAGTTTCTAACTTGAAAGATAAATATAAAGAAAATGAAAAATATGCGCCAGCAGTTTTTTTTCTCTTTGGATTTATTTTTGATATTGCAACTTTAGGTGAAGTTGATGACTTTTCAAATTTAATATCATTAACAATATATCTCATACTTTCAGCATTTTTTATTTATTGTGAAATTATAGAATTCAAAGTTAGTGAAAATGCACATAAGTATGTAAAAACTATTTTTGAATATAGTAATGATATATTTCACTTTGTACTTGGAGCCTTACTTAGTGCATTTACTTTGTTTTATTTTAAAAGTTCATCGCTTTCGAATTCGTTTTTATTTATGTTATTAATGTTTTCTTTATTGATACTAAATGAAACACAAATTTTTCAAAAAAAAGGAATATTTCTAAAATCGTCTTTATTTAAGATCTGTCAAATTAGCTATCTTATTTATTTAATCCCTTTAATATTAGGAAAAATAGGTTTTCCTGTTTTTCTTTTTTCTGCAATTCTCTCTTTAGCAATTTCATTTGGAACTTTTAAGTTTTTATCTAACAAAAGACAAGGTGTAGACTTTGTTAACCAATGGATTCTTCCTCATGTCATGGTTGCTTGTATTTTTTTAATACTTTATGTATTCAAAGCAATTCCACCAATTCCTTTAAGTTTAAAAAGTATTGGAATATATCATGGCCTAGAAAAAAAAGAGGGTAAGTATATACTTCAAAGAGAAAGGTCTTTTTGGAAGTTTTGGCAAAATAGGTTTTCCTGTTTTTCTTTTTTCTGCAATTCTCTCTTTAGCAATTTCATTTGGAACTTTTAAGTTTTTATCTAACAAAAGACAAGGTGTAGACTTTGTTAACCAATGGATTCTTCCTCATGTCATGGTTGCTTGTATTTTTTTAATACTTTATGTATTCAAAGCAATTCCACCAATTCCTTTAAGTTTAAAAAGTATTGGAATATATCATGGCCTAGAAAAAAAAGAGGGTAAGTATATACTTCAAAGAGAAAGGTCTTTTTGGAAGTTTTGGCAAAATGGAGATCAGGATTTTTATTATCGAAATGGAGATAAGGCCTATGTTTTTTCAAGGATATTTTCACCTGGTGGATTTGAAGGAAAAGTATATTTACATTGGGAAAAAGAGTTTAAATCTGGTTATAAAACAACGGATAAAATCCCTTTAACTTTAACAGGGGGAAGAGGGGAAGGTTTTAGAGCATTTGCTTATAAAAGAAATTTAACTCCTGGTGCATGGAGAGTTAAAGTTGAAACACATGAAGGTTTAGAAATTGGTAGAATTAATTTCAATGTTATTGAAGATAATTCTACCAATGAAAAGAAATATTCTTTGATTGAATTTTAATTAATAATAATTTCCAGAGTTTAAAGTTCGATCCCAAACTCTCGCAATCCCATGAAATAAGACATTTCCAGCTAATTTAGCAAAACCAAACACTTCAGCTTTTTCATATACTTTAGCATTCTCAGTTACTAGGGCCTCATTATAAATTTGTGCTGAGCCATAAACTAGTGCATTTCCTGAAACTCTTGCTTTGTCGTAAACATGAGCACTTCCTGAAATAACAGCATTTCCTGAAATGATTGCTTCATCTTCAACAATTGCATTTTCAAGTACTTGGGCCTTTCCACAAATTTGAGCATTATCCTTAATATAGACAGTCTTATCTACTTTAGCAGTGTTTGAAACAAATCCACCTGTGCTTCCATCTGGATTTATCCAGTCAATTCCTAATTGACCATTACAGTTTGCGTAAACATTTAAACTTAAAAAAGTTATAACGATTGTCATTAATTTCATAAGAACTCCTTTTCTTATTTATTTAACTTTTGATTAAAGTTTCATTGGCTCGATTGGTATACTCCAACCTTTAGGTCCTTCTTTTCTTCCTTCTTGAATATCTAAAATTGCTTTTCTTAATTGTTTTGAAACTGGCCCCTCAGGATAGTGTAGGGCGTAGCGATTTCCATTCTTATCACCAAAAGAATCAATTGGTGTTATGATCGCGGCCGTTCCACAAGCAAATGCTTCAGTACATTCACCATTTAAGATTGCATTTAAAAAGTCATCAATATCCATTCTTTCTTCTCTTACTTTGTATCCTAAAGTTGGAGCTAAAGTGAGAATACTATCTCTGGTTATTCCAGCTAAAATTGTATCAGTTAATTTTGGAGTCCAGATTTCACCGTTAATGACGGCCATGAAATTCATTCCAGACATTTCTTCTATATATCTATGCTCTTTAGCATCAAGCCATAAGGTTTGAAGAAATCCATTATCAATTGCTTGTAGCGAAGAATGTAAACTGGCCGCATAGTTACCACCTGTTTTAGCAGCTCCTATTCCTCCAGAGCAAGCTCTGATAGCTTCTCTTTCAATAAGTACTGGCAATGTACCAATTGAAAAATAAGAACCAGATGGGCTAGCAATCAATAAAAATTTGAAAGTAGCAGATGGTCTAATTCCTAAGTTTTCTTCAGTTGCAAACATGAAAGGTCTTAAATAAAGTGATTCACCACTTTTTGTAGGAATGATTGGAGAGCAAAATGATGAATAGACTTCAATTGCTTCTAGCATAAGGTCTTCATCTATTGTAGGCATTGCCATTCTTTCAGCAGAAAAATTAAATCTTCTGATATTTTGCTCTGGTCTGAAAAGTCTTGGTAGGTCACCTTCTACTTTATATGCCTTTAGGCCCTCAAAAATTTCCTGAGCGTAATGAAGTACTTTAGCAGTAGGTGCTAATTCAACTTTACCGTAGGGTCTAAGAGTAAATTCTCCCCATTTCCCATCAGCGTAATCAGCTTCAATCATTACAGGAGCTATTGTAGAGCCAAAACCTAATGTGTCTGGCCTTGTAAAATCTTTAAGTGCATCTTTTGATGTATCGAGAATCTTGATATTTTTCATGTATATTTCCATTTTTATGGTTGGCACGCCCAGATTCGAACTGGGGACCCCTACCATGTCAAGGTAGTACTCTAACCAACTGAGCTACGCGCCAATGAACTGTAATTCAATATAGTTATATGGAGTCTATTCGTCAATTTTAACGCTCTGCACAGCCTTGGGAATTGTATAAAGATAGAGACTGTTTATATATTCTAAACTATACTTATCAGTTCATGAGATTACGTCCAAACTTATCATTAACTATTTTTTTATGGGAACAATTAAAAAGGTTCTTTCCTTATTATTTTGGAGCAATTCTTTCCTTGTTTTTACTCCATTATATACAAAGTAATTTACCTTTTTATGCTCAAGAGTTGGGAGAGTTAGTAAGTAAAGGTGCTGAAAGTTTTGAAACAAAAAAGTTTTTTCTTTTGGCCTTAGGAATAATTATTTTTAGAACTTCTTCTCGGCTTTTATTCTTCTATCCTGCAAGAGTGATGGAAAGAGATGTAAGAGTGGAACTCTTAGAAAAATTGGAGTCGACTTCACCGTTGAGATATAAGGAGTTTCCGGCCGGTCAAATTTTTCAACGAATTTATGCTGACACAGAACAAATGAGAGCATTAGTTGGTTTTGCTTTGCTACAAATTGGTAACGTTATTATTGCCCTAAGTGTTCTTATTCCTAAAATTATTGAATTTAATTCAGAGTTGATAAAAGCAATAATTCCCATGGGGATTAGTTCGTTCTTATTTGCACTTATTGTCTCAAGAAATCGTAAATATCATAAAAAGGTTATGGATCTTCAGGGTGAGGTTCAAAATTTTATATTAGAATCTTATTCAGGAAAAACGACTATTCAAAATTATAATTCTGAAAAATCTTTTATTGATTTATTTAAGTCAAATTCAATCAAAGAACTATTAAATTTTTATAAGGCTGGAGTAGGAGTTTCTGTATCATTTCCATTAGTTCCTCTTGGAGTTGGTCTTTCTTTGATATATGGAGCTTCAATTATATCAGAACAAGGTATGGATGCGTCTGCGCTAATTGCATTTTCTGGATTTACATTTTTATTTTTAGAACCTCTTGCCTTTATATCTTGGATTGGAATTGTATTTGTTGCTTCTGTTGCTTCTTATGGAAGAATAATGGAACTTGTAAATAAATTAAATATTAAGAGTGAAAAAGAAGATTTTTTTAAAGAGCAATTGGATGTTTCAAAAAGTCTTGATCAATATGATTTTAAAGTAAACTTTTGGGAGAAAGAATTAAATTTAAAGTCGTATAAAAATAAATGGAATGTGCTTATAGGAAAAACTGGGGTTGGCAAAACAGAAGTTTTATTTCAAATGGCAGAAGTCCTAAAAGAAAATAATATAAAGTTATCAATGGTTGGGCAGGCTCCGTATATTTACAGTGATACGATTCAAAATAATATTTTTCTAGGGCATGAAGTTAGTGAAGATGATTTAAATAGGGCCTATGACTTATTAAAGCTTTTTGGACTTGATCATCTAGCCTCCAGTAAAGATGAGTTATTAAACTTAGATGTCGGTGAGGATGGGAAAAGAATCTCTGGCGGACAAGCTAAAAGATTATGTTTGATTAGATCTCTTATTAGCGATGCTGATGTTTATATTTGGGATGATCCATTTTCATCTGTTGATTTAATTTTAGAAAAAGACATTTTTGAAAAGCTTAAGGTTTCCGATCTAGTAAAAGATAAAACTTTTATTATTTCGTCTCACCGAATAACAACAGTAAAGCAAAGTGACTATATTATTTTATTAGATAAGGAAAAAGGTATTTTGGAAGAAGGAGAACAAGTAAATCTTCTTTCTCAAAACAGTAAGTTTTATGAGTATTTCGAAAAACAAATGGTATAATTATTTTCTATTTCCTGGAGCGAAGAAATATTTAATAGCAGTTATAATCTGTTTAATAATTTCTTCATTTTTAGGTATGAAAATGCCAGAATTTATAAGTGATTTATCAGCAAATTTTTCTGATAAATCAGCATTTAATAAATCATTAGAGCTTTTGGCCTATTTATTTATTGGAATTTATTTTAATCGCCTTTGTTATCAACTCATTTTAAATAAGTATGTTACTGATTTAATTCAAAGTGTAAGGTCTGTTTGTTTTGAAAATTGGCTTAGAAAATATGAAATTCAAAACGGAAGTGAAGTTAAAGATGAATTTCCTGTTGGGGAAATCATTGCTCGAGTTATGAGTGATACTCAATCATTAAGAGAGTTAATGACATCGGGTGCATTTGGGATATTAATAGATGCTTTCTTTGTTGTTTCATGTCTAGTTAGTTTTATAAAGGTTTCAACTTCTGCTGGTATTATCTTATCAATTGCTGAAATTATTGCTGCCATTTTATTAGTTTGGGGTAGTAAATATATGAGAATTGTTTTTCATCGAGTTCGAGCAGCTAGAGCTGGAGTATCAAAGGTTAGTGCTAATGTGGTTGGTGGGTTAACTGATGCGTATTACATGGTTCATGAGAACTATGCTAGTAAGAAAGGTAAGCATGCTTTTGATGATTTTTTACATAAGCAATTACATTCAAATGTTTGGGATGCTTCTTATTACTCAATTGCGGAATCATTATATCCAATCTTGTTATCATTAGTTGTTTTTACTTATCCATATACTGGAATAGCTCAAGCAGCGACAATTTTAGTAGTTGTCGATTTAATACAAAGATCAATTGACCCTATAAAACAAATTGCTGGAAAAATTGCCAATATCCAAAGGGCCGCCACTGGAATTGAAAGAATTATTTCATTTAATAATTATTTATTAGAAGGTCATAGATCTGAACTAGATAAAAAGAAAGATGACTTTATTTTTAAACATTTAGAAGTAAATATTGAGCATTTTCAATATCCAAAAATAAAGGAAGAAGATACAAATAGTATTCCATTTGAAATTGGAAACGTGAGTTTTTCAGGACATAAAGGCCAATTAATAGGATTAGTTGGAATGAGTGGATGTGGAAAATCTACTGTTTTAAAAATATTGTCTGGATCAATAATACCTCAGAAAGGGAATATAAAATTGGTAGGACAAAATAAGTCTCATTCATTTCCCGGTAGTTCTTCTGAAATTATTGGTTATAGAGAGCATGTGGGAATTGTATCTCAAGATTCACATATTTTTTCAGAGACATTGAGATTTAATATAACAATGACAAAAACTCACCAGGATGGTTTTGATGATTTTTGGAGTTGGATATTAGAGCAGATACCTTATTTAAAAAAATGGGATATTGATTTGGAAGATAAAGTAACTCCAAGTTCGCTCTCATTAGGTCAATGCCAATTAGTTTCAGCTATCAGATCCTGCTATTTAAAAAAACCAATGGTTTTATTTGATGAGATATCGTCGGCATTAGATTCTGATTTAGAAGAAGCATTGAGAAAAGTAATATTATTAATTCAAAAGAGTTCATTAACAATAATTGTCGCTCATAGAATTGAGACAATTATAGGAGCTGATCTTTTACTGGTTATGGATAATGGCCGAGTGGAAGGGTCGGGCAAACATGATGATCTTATTCAGACTAACCACGTATATAAGCAGTTCATTCAAGAGTTGAATAAAAATTAGAATAGAGCTTAAGTATTTTATGAGTTAGAATCTATCTAATTTTAAAACAATAGGAGTTTATTTGATGAAGTTTTTAAAACTTATTATACCTATCACAATTTTTGTTACGCTTTTTTATGCTTGTAATAAAGAAGTTTCTTCTAGGCCTAATTTTATTTTTAAGCCTGCTCCAAAAGCGGGAGTTGCAGCAAAATTTGGTGATGTTGAAATTACGAACAAAGAATTAATGTCTGGAATTGAAAGTGACGTTTTTGAAGCAGAGATGAAAATTCATGAAATTAAAATGAATAGATTACGTGCTTTAATTTTAGAAAAATTAATCAATGGTGATAAAAGAAAGAAAGGTTTATCTAATGATGAATTTTTAGAGAAGTATATTGCTAAGGGAAAAGATGTTAGTGATAAAGATATTGATGCCTTTGTAAAAGAGAGAAATATTCCTAAGCAACATATGAACGATCAGATGAAAGCAAGAATTAAAGCTTTTCTATCAATGGATGTGAAAAGAAAGGCCGTTGAAGAGTGGATGGGGAAACAAACTAGTAAAAAACCAGTTGAAGTTTATATTCAAAAACCATTGAGACCAGTTTTTGATGTAAGTGCTGGGAATGCACCATTTTATGGTAATGCTGATGCTAAAGTAACTATCATAGAGTTCTCTGATTTTCAGTGTCCATTCTGTGCGAAAGGTTATGAGCTATTAAAAGAAATTAAAAAGAAATATGGTAAGAAAGTAAAAATTGCTTTCAAGCAATATCCATTACCTAATCATAATCATGCAAAAAAAGCTGCAGAAGCATCATTATGTGCTGCTGATCAAAATAAATTTTGGAATATGCACGATCATATGTTTCAAAACCAAACAGCTCTTAGTGTTCCTGATCTTAAAGCAGCAGCGAAGAAATTGGGACTTGATAGTGCAAAGTTTGATAGCTGTTTAGATAAAGGTGAAAAAGCGAGTTTAGTTAATAATGATATGGAAGAAGGAAGAAAGATTGGTGTAAAGTCTACTCCAACTTTTTATGTTAATGGTCAGCTTGTGGAAGGGGCCAGATCAATTGAAGTCTTCTCAGAAATCATAGACTCAGAATTAAAAAAGTAATTTTTAGATTATTTATAATTTAAGGCCCTTTTTATAAGGGCCTTTTTTATTTCTGATTCACTTCTTGGCAATTTTTTAAATTAATTTGTAGGTTCTTTTCTACAACATCCAAGGTTATAGAATCGTGTTCTCTTTTTAAAAACTTAACAACGCCATTAGATTTTTGTTTATCAATCATTATTAAATTATGAGTTTGATATACAATTCCCTTACGATACTCAGCTTTAAATTCATTTTTATTATTAAAAATAATATTATTCGGTCCCAAAACCCAACCATCAACAGCAAGTTCATTACCTTCTACCTTTAGTTTCAATTTGTCAGTAATTTCTAAAGTTTTGATTAAGCTAGATTCTTTTGTGGTTTCACTATCGATCTCACAAATAAACTGCCCATGAGAACTTAGTGATATTACTAATAAATTCAATAAGATAAAGATTTTCATTTTTGTTTCTCACACAATTAAACTCAGGAGGTGTTATATATGCTGTAAGAAAAATACAAAAGTAGTCTGGTAATATTTATAGGTGATGAGATTTTAATAATTTATCTATTTAATTAACTTGTCTTATAAAATTTTTCTTAATAAAACCGAATAGTTACACATACATTTAATTTTAAACAAGAAACGAGTTATGGAAAATCATTTCACTAAAAGACGTGCGAAAATTGTTGCTACATTAGGTCCAGCTTCTAATGATGTTGAGACTATAAAAAAGCTTATTAGGGCCGGGCTAAATGTTGCTCGAATAAATATGAGTCATGGTACTCACGAAGGACATAAAGAAGTCATTGAAAATGTCAGAGAGGCTTCAAGACAGATCGGTTGGGAAGTTGCAATTTTATTAGACCTTCAAGGCCCAAAAATTAGAGTAGATAAATTAGAAAAAAATTTAGTCTTAGCTGAAGGTGAAGAGTGGGTTATTGGAGAGACAAAATTAAAAGATAAATACCCCGAGTATCAAGATAAATTTATACCAACTATTTATGAAAACTTAGTAAAAGATTCTAAAGTTGGTGATCGCATTTTATTTGATGATGGAAACCTACAAGCTGTTGCAACAGAACACGATAGAGAAGTTTTAAAGATTAAAGTAAGTGTTGGAGGAGAGTTAAAATCTAATAAAGGAATTAACCTTCCTGATTCAAATGTTTCAGCACCTAGTTTCACTGAAAAAGATGAAAAAGATTTAATGTTTGGTCTTACTCAAAATATAGATTTTGTAGCTTTATCATTTGTTAGAAGGAAAGAAGACATATTAAAAGTGAAATATCTTTTACATAAATTAAAAGTTCACACTCCAATAGTCGCTAAAATTGAAAAGCCTCAGGCCTTGGATAATATCGAAGGTATTTTAGATGTTACAGATGGAATCATGGTTGCTAGAGGTGATATGGGTGTTGAAATTGGAAATCATCTCGTTCCTAGAGTTCAAAAAGAATTAATTGATAAATGTAATAATAGAGGTATTCCTGTTATAACTGCGACTCAGATGATGGAGTCAATGATTGAAAATCCTGTTCCTACGAGAGCAGAGGCAAGTGATGTGGCCAATGCTATTTGGGATGGAACTGATGCAGTTATGTTATCAGCAGAATCAGCAGCTGGTAAGTATCCGGTTGTGGCAGTTGAAATGATGGCATCTATTATAAAAGAAGCAGAGAAAAATCCCAAAGAGAGACCTTATTTAAGACATGTAGATTTAAGTAGTATTAATGCTTCTACAATGGTTGCAGCTTCACTGATAGCTGAAAAAACGGGAGCTAAAAGTATTCTTTCAGTTACAGAAACAGGTAATTCTCTTCTAAAGCTTTCCAGGTTTAGACCAAAAAATAGAGTTATGGGAGTAACTACATCAGTGGAGACTCTTAGAAGAATGTGCTTGTACTGGGGAGTAACTCCATTTTTATTAAAAAATTATGATGCCGATGATGAAGGTCTTGAGTTTGAAATTATTAAACAAGTTAAAGAAGGTATAAGCTTAGTTAACGGCGATAAAATAGTTATAACTAGAGGTGATGGTAAATTCTTTAAGAGAGGAAGCTCTAATTCGTTAAGAGTTGAAACAATTAAAGATAAACCCAAAGTTGAAAGTGGTGAAGAGTATTTAGAGCATGTTGAATTTGATAAAGGTGCTATTAATCTAAGTACTATTACTTGTGCTGGCTGCCAGTCATGTGTAAGCATTTGTCCTCACGATATTTGGGCCGTGAGAAATGATTCAAACAATCATACATATATAAATGAGTCTAAAGTAAGTGAATGTAGTCTTGATATGGAATGTGTGCGCGTTTGTCCAACAGGTGCAATTGAAATAATTCCTAAATAGCAAGATGCTTTATGGACTTAAAAACACTAATCGAAACAATTAATTTAGAAGATTATGGAATAGTAGACTGGGGAGTTGTTTCAACAACTCTTCCTCAGTCATATGAAAAGTTTCAGTCGTGGGTGGATAAAGGTAACGCTGCTCCACTAAAGTACTTAGAAGATCACAGAAAAGAATTACGAAAAAATTTAAAAAATGTTTATAGCTCTTATAAGTCATGTATTGTTTTTTTATTTTCTTATTCAAGACAAAGAAAAGGTATTCAAGAGTTTTATAATTCTCAAAACTCAAATCAATTAAGAATGGGAAGTTACACATTATCTTTTGAAGGTAAAGACTATCACTTTAAATTATTAGAGAGCTTAAAACAAATAAGTGAAATATTGAATAAAAAGTTAAATAATTTTGAATGCTCTTATTCATTAGATATTCAACCTGTTTTAGAACGAGATTTTGCCTATCAAGCTGGATTAGGATGGTTTGGAAAAAACTCAATGCTTATAAATCGAAAGTATGGATCTTTCACTATGATTGGTTCTATTTTGACTAATCAGTCTATTAAAAATGAAAATGTATTAGAAATTGATCATTGTGGAAGTTGCAACGCATGTGTTGAATCTTGCCCAACGAATGCGATTGACCCAATAAATAGAACAATTATTGCTAAAGACTGTATAAGTACATACACCATTGAATTATTCAAAGATGCAGATCCTCCAAGTGGTATTGAAAATGGAAATAATGAGATTTTTGGGTGTGATATATGCCAAGATGTTTGTCCATGGAATGTAAAGTATGATTCTAAGATCACATCTATTCCATTGGAAAAAAGTAAAATAAAAGAGTTTTTCTTAGAAAGATCAATTGATGAAATTAAATATGATTTAAATAAGATGAGTAATAAAGAATATAAAAGAGTTTTTAAAGAGACTGTATTAGAAAGAACCGGTCGATTAGGAATGCTAAAAAATCTTAAGCGATTTTAAATATTTTTTTATAAAACTTCCAGCTTGTTCCGGTTGATGGTGAGCAAGTTTCAAAGGCGTATCTAAAGTTACTATGTTATTTAAACCTTGAAGTTTTTCATACATCTTTTCTACTGCTTCAGGAGGAACAACTAAATCATCTTTTCCGACAATGAGATGAATTTTTTTATTTTCTATATTTAACATTTCTTTTTCTTTTTTAAGCCACGGAAATATAACATCTGGATGAATATGTTCTGAAACTAGAGATGCTCTTATGTTTAATGTACTTTTATAAAAGCTAGATTGAAATATATGTTCTCCAGTAATAGGGGCCATTCCAAATCCGACACAAATTAATTGTTTATTTATACTTTTAAAAGATTCTAATTTCGAGGCCTTTAAGGCCATTAGAGCTCCAAGTGAATGTCCTCCTAGGCTTAAGTTTAAGCTTTTTATATCTAGGGAGTCATCGTTGAAAACTTTATAAGCTTGCTCAAAAAGAAAGTGAGTATTATTCGTAAAACTATCTAAGGAACTTATTTCATTAAATGAAGATAAATAATGTCCTGGTAAATCAAATATAATACATGCCATGCCTTCGTGAGATAGCTTTGTGGCCCAGCTAAGAAGATCAGTTTTTGATGCGGTGTATCCGTGAGTAAATATTCCCAAACACTTAATCTTATCTGGTCTAAAGTAAAAATAGTTTGACCTTAATGCACTTTTTTCAAGGGTACCTTTACTAATATTTATTTCCATTCCAGTATCTTGCCCTAATAACAGGCTATTGTCTAACTATATTATAATTAGATTGAGTGTATTCTATTTATCTGTTTTGTGTTCTGAGATTCTCAGGTTATAAAGCATTCAATTCAAAAACTGGGAGATAAAAAATGAATAAATTAATAATCATTGGATTGCTATTTGCTTTTAATAGTGTGAACGCAGCAGAAATTTTAGATAGTAAAGTTGTAAAGAATTTAAGATCAGGTTTAGATGTAGAATCTTTTACAACAGTGGTTGGTTTTTGCTTAGATAAAAAATGTAAAAAACTTGCAAGAACAAATCTAAGACAAAGATCTAGTGCAGAGCTTGAAAAAGTTGTTTTAACTAGGGCCTTAAAAAACTTAAGAAGAGAGCATTATGTAAGAGGCTTTCAAGTGGATGGGACAGGACTAAGTAAAATAAGTCTAAGAGAAGCGATTACATATTTGAGAACTGATTATACTGATGGTGATGGAGATGAACCTATCTCTCTAAGTGACGCTAAAAGAATTGTAAGTTATGTGAAAAAAAATAAGGATACTGTTAGATTATTTCAAGGAAGCATAATGATAAATCAAATGGGTGGTACTGGAATTTATGGTTACATCTTTATTTGGAATTATAAAACAAGTGTTTTAACAACAATTACAAAATTTGAATACGCAGAATAAAATATATAAATAAAGGAGAACAAAATGAAATTATTAAATACATTAGGATTATTAGTACTATTACAATTTTCAACAGGTGCAAATGCAGCAGATTCAAAGTCACCTTTATGTAATATTTTAAGAAGTGAAAAACATGTAAAAGAAATTTATTCTAAATCTATAATGAAGGGAAAAGTTTCAAAGTTTAATAAGTATGAAGCAGCTCTTTCAATGAAAGTTTTATTGAATGGAGATTTGAATTACGATAGACATGGAAGAAAGATAAAAAGATGGTCACAGGTTGTTGATTTATTTTCCGCTGGAAGTGATGAATTAAATTTAACAATGTATCTAGTGAGATTTGGAAAAAACAATATTGCGAAAGTGTATTATATAAATAGCTATCCTGGTGATAATGAGTATGGAGCATGGATTACTACAAATGGTAAAATCTTTGCTGAAGTTCAAGATGGAGATCTAGTGGTTGCTAATAAGTGGTGTCCATATATTGACTAATAATTTTTCAAATTAAATAAGAGGCCATACCAAGTATTATAATGAGTAATATGGGACGTATGGCCTCAATCGCTTTTTTTATAATTTTCAAATAATAATTAAATGAAGGGAGAGAGTTAATCGAACCTGACATCGTCCTACTGGCCAATAAGAAATTGGAGTTTTCATAGGCATTCCTCCTGTTAATAATTGATAAACTAGGACTAAAATTTTTGATGACGTGAAGATGTGTTGATTCGTCTTGACCATTGCAGAAACGATTAACTCTCTTGAGAACGTAGGGATTTCCTCGTGTGTTTGTTTGAAGTGTCTTCAGTGTGTTTATATTGGTGGGGTGGTTAAAATTAAGCAAAGTGATTCCTTGACTAAAAAATTAGCTAAAAATATTTCAAAATTTTCTAACGAAAGCGTGTGTGCTTTGTAGGTATTTTAAGTATAAGGGCACTCAAAATTTTAGTCTATATTCGATGCGTAAGTTTTGCGTAAGTTTGTCAGGTATTATATTTATATTGTGCTTGCTTCCGTCCAAATTGGAAGATAATTTTCATCATTATCTCTGTCATTAACATCAAGTTCGCAGTTATAGGGAAAAAGCTCTGATCTTGGAAGATCACTTTCTTCTCTAAGTATCTGGCAATTGAGCTTCTCCTCAAAGTATTCACTATAGGGGACTTCCATTTCAATAGTCATCGGCATGTGAATCTTGTCATGAGGTGATATACCCGCCATAAGAGTTAAAGAAAATAGACCAAATAATGGCAAACAAAAAAACATAATTAATATAAAATTAAAAATTGATTGATATATTTCATCTTTATACATAGCTCCTCCTTAGTTTAGTTCTTGAGTCTATTAGACATGTTTTGTGTAAAAAAGTGATGATAGAAGTGTGAAGAAAAATTCTTTAATTTAAGATACAATACTATTTATGGGTAAAAATAAAAGAAAAATTTATATTTCAATTTTTATTGTATTAACTTTGATGGCTTTTACAGTTATTCAAAATGAAGAACCAATAAAGAATAAAAAATTAGACTCTAGATTATCTAAATTGATAAAGACTAAGAATTATGACTTTAAGGTAAAAACGAAAGGAAAAAGTATTAAGATAGATGAAGATTATTATTTGACTGAGATAGTAAATAATAGAGGGCCTTTCACACAACAGTGTATCGATTCATTTAGAGAGTATATTGAAGATCTGGAATCTGAATGGAAAATGTATGATGAATTTGAGTCATGTAATGGTAAAAAAATGAAAGAATTGTTCCCTATTAAATTAAGTAAACACATGGATGAAATAGAGAAAAAACAAAATTACTTTGCCAGTAAATTTAGATTGAGATCAATGATTGCAAGATATGTTTTAAGAGATGTACCGGTCAGTCATTTAGACAATCCAAGTATTTTTATAATGTCAGCTTCACTAGATGATTTAGATCCAGTTAAAAGGAAAAATTTATTAGAAAAGTACTCTGATGAATTATTAAGTAGAGGAGAGTTAGAAAGTAGGGCCTATTTAATGAGATTTGATTCAATTCATGATGAGCTTCCTGAGTCTGAAAATATAAGAACTCTTCGTAATGTCACAAGTAAATTCATTGAAGTAGAAGAGATTGGTATGTATCTAAGGTTGGCCAATAAGGCATTAGATTTTAACGATGGTGAAGTCTTGGAAAATCTAATAGAAGCGACTATTGGAGATAAAAGTGAGGCTACTAATTGGTATTTAAAGGCCGTGAAAAGTAAATTTGAAAATCAACCTATTGAAATCATTTTAAATCTATTAGAAAAAGCATCAACTTCAGAAGGGGTTGGATCTGAAGAGGCTACTCTCATGTTAAAAGATTATAAAAAGAATGGTCGTCTACACTTTATTTCAAGTGGTGGGATAGGTATTTAATTTCAATTGGTTAAAAAATTAACAGATAGTAAAATCTTCAAAAATCCAGTGTATTTATATATTTCGTTAGATAATTTAGGTTATGAAAACATTTATCTTATTTATCTTTATATCTATCAACTTTTCAAGTTTTGCTAAAGAAGCAAGCGATAATCCCAAATTAATAAAGGAAACTTTATTAAGATTAAATTACATCAGAGAAAACTTTCTTAAAAAAGATGTTAAAGCTGAAGTAGAAGAATTTAAAAAATTTGTTGAAGAAAATAAAATCGATTTGTCTGAATTTGGTATGGGACAAGGTGTATATGATTTTTGGAAAAGTAAGAGCTTAGTTGAATTAGAAAAAAAATAT
>CAXHCD010000085.1:0-15376 GCA_964015265.1 uncultured Oligoflexia bacterium | reverse complement strand
ATATTAAACAATTATATTTAAATAAAAAAAGAAATGAAGCTTTAGAAGAGTTACAAAAGATAACTGAAGAAGGTTTAAACTCTTCAGAAAAAGGAATGAGAAGAAACTTAATAGGGGTAATTCTTTTTTCAAAGGGTTCGTTTGAACAGGCCATATTTAATTTTGAATTTGCATTACAAGAAACAATGGAAGATAAACTTCTTCAAGCAAGGATTTTATTGAATCTATCAAGCAGTTATTACAAGCTAGGATTATTTGATAAAGCATTTAATACTCAAGAAAATATCTCCACAAATTATTTAATTGGCGCGGAAAAATCTAAATATCATATTCTAAGATATAAGTTGGCCAAAGAGCTAGGCAAAGACAGAGAAGAGATTGTTTCGTTAATAGAAATTTTAGGAAAACACAATTCACTAACAACGTTAAAGCAAAATAAATATTACCAAGTATTAATAAATAACTTTTTCAAATTATCCAAGAGTGAAAAAATGAGATTATTAGAGCAATTTGAAAATAGAGAGTTATTATGTGTTGGATACTTAGGATATCTTGAAGTTGAAAAACTTTATTATAAAGGTCAAAAAGAAGATGCTAAGGATATTATTAGCTGGCTTTCAAATGAGTATTCCAATAATAAAGAAGTTTCTGCTTTAGTTTCAGCATTTACGTTTAGATTAGAAAACTATGCAAAAATGAATCCTTCAAATATCGGATTAGTAATACCACTTTCTGGTGATAGGTCTAAATATGGGCAAAGGGTTTTAAGAGGTGTTGATACAGGAAATAAAAGTTTCCCTGAATTAAACTTCAATCTTATTATTAGAGACTCTGAGGCAAGTGGTGTCTTAGGAGCTAATAGGGTTAAGGAATTAATTGAGAATCATTCTGTATCGGCCATAATTGGTGGATTATATCCAACTGAAGCAACAAAAGAATACCTTGAAGCAAAAAAGCATGGCGTTTTATTTATTTCTTTGTCTCAAGTATATCTACCTTCAGAAGAAAAAGATCATTTGTTAATTGAAGTCCCAGGTTCAATAGAGTCGCAAGTTAGACAGATATTTTCTCAAAAGTTCTTAAATAGATTTGGCCCTAATGCGGCAATAATTTATCCAAATTCAAAAAGAGGGCTTGCTTATGTAAATGAATTTTGGAAGCAAGCAGATTTAGCAGATGTAAAAGTAACCGGGGCATTAGAATATGACGAAGAAAAAACTGACTTCAGAGGACCTGTTAAAAATTTACTAGGTCTAGAATTTACTAGAGAAAGAAAGGAAGAATATGATCTTTTAAAAGAAGTTTATTCTTTAGAAAAGAAAAGATCTATACGACGAATTCAAACTTTAAAGCCTCAAATAGACTTTGATTGGGTATTTGTACCAGCGCTTCCAAGAGCAGCTCAATCAATTATTCCATCATTTTCCTATTATGATGCATTTAACTTAAATATTGTTGGTGGGCCAAGTTGGCGGAGTAAATCTATCGTAGACGGAAGCCGTAAGTATGGAAAAATGTATTTCATAGGAGATGATTTAAAACCTGAGCAAAAGCAGTTTTCTGAGAAATTTTTTAGCTTATATAATATGAGAGCAAGAATCATCGAAATGAGGGCCTATGATGCTTATCAAATGGTTGTTGCATTAATTGGTTCAACAGGTTTTTCTTCGCGTGACGAACTCGATATTTTTATTAAATCGAAAGAGTCACTTGCCGGTATTACAGGAAATTGGATCTTGGAAAATGGAATTTGGTACAAAGAAATGGAGCCTTTAATGTTACAAAGGGGAAGAGTCTTGAGTGCTGATTTGGATGTTCAGACTGAAAATACTTCTAGTGAAACTGCAAATAATGAAACAGATTCAACTACAAGTAATTAAAGGCCGGAATTATTTTTTTCCGGCTTCGATTTTTCTTTTAATTCTAGCTTTTAACTTTGATTGAGATTTTTTTCTTCTCATTTTTAAAGTAGTGTTTTTTCTACCTCTGCCCATAACTAATTCCTCTGTCGCTTTGAGTTAAAATATATTAAGGTGGTCATAATAGGAAAAGGTCATAAATTTGACAAGGGCCAATTACTCTAATGCTATAAAATTAGAGACTTAGAATGCTTAAAAGTTGGCAAGTAATAGACTGTGGTGATAAATTATACCATGGTCGTTATTACAGGGAAGTAATGCATATGGTAAAAAAAACAAAATCTAAAAAAGTTGCAAAAACTACAAAAAAGAAAGCTATTAAAAAAGTAACAAAAAAAGCTTCAAAGAAAACAAAAAAGAAAAGTTCAAAAATTTCTCCTCCACGAGGAAAACTTGCTCAATATGATGTAGAAGATTTTTTAACTCGCAGAAAAGAAGGTTTGCGCGGGAAAAGAATTCATGGAAATGAGGCAAAAAAGAAAATTGCTATAGATATGCTAGAAAGATATACCGGTCATAATGTTGAAGACTTTCAGAAACAAATTATTCTTACAAATTTTCATTACTATATAGATAGATTTAATGTCCTTATGGACGATTCAATTTATACCAAAGGTTCAGCTTTCCAAGCAGCATCTTCAAAAAAAGCAAAAGTAACAATTGTAGAGTTTGGAGTTGGATCGGCAATGGCCGCTCTTATAATTGAGTTGTTAGCAGTAGTAGAACCTAAGGCCGTTCTATTTTTGGGCATGGTAGGTGCAGTCCACAGGTCTCTTAAAGTTGGTGACTTTATTCTTCCAATTGCATCGATTAGAGCAGAGGGAGTTTCAACACACTTTCTTCCTGAACAAGTTCCGGCATTACCAACTTTTAAAATTCAAAAATTTGTAAGTCAAATTCTAGTAGAAAATGGATATGAATATAGAACAGGAACAATCCACTCAACTGATTATAGATTCTGGGAGTTTAATGAGGAATTTAAAGAAAACCTAATTGAAGAAAGAGTTCTTGGGGTTGAGATGGAAACAGCAGCATTATTTGTTGGAGGATTTGTATCAAAAGTTAATATTGGTGCGCTACTTCTTGTTTCAGATTGCCCATTTAAAAGGGATGGAATAAAAACAAAAAAGTCGGCCAAATCTGTTTTTAGACAATTTACTGATAAACATATTGAGCTGGGTATAGAAGCTATGGCGGATATTGCTGAAAGAGGCGAAAAAATAAGACATTATCAGTGGTAAGAATGATTCACGTTGAATTATTCCATGTTACTTGGAATAATCTATAGGTGAATGCAAAATATAAAAGGGTTAATTGAGAGGAATATATGTTAAAGAAATTTTTTGATTGGTTTTCAAATGATTTAGCAATTGATTTAGGCACGGCCAATTGTTTAGTTTATGCAAAAGACAGAGGAATTATAGTTAATGAACCTTCTGTCGTGGCCGTTCATCAAGGTGCTAAAGGAATTAATAAAGTATTAGCAGTTGGTAGAGAAGCTAAAGAAATGCTTGGTAGAACCCCAGGTTCTATTAAAGCAATAAGACCTATGAAAGATGGTGTAATTGCTGATTTTGAAGTCACTCAAGCGATGTTAAAATATTTTATTCAAAAGGCTACTCAAGGTTCAAAATTAATAAAGCCAAGAATTGTAATTTGTATTCCTTTTGGTATTACTCAAGTTGAGAAGAGGGCCGTTAAAGAATCTGCTGAGCAAGCAGGAGCCAGAGAAGTATATCTAATTGAAGAGCCAATGGCCGCTGCAATTGGAGCTGGTCTTCCTATTACAGATCCCTCTGGAAATATGATTGTTGATATTGGTGGTGGAACTACTGAGGTTGCTGTTATCTCCTTAGGTGGGATTGTATTTTCAAAATCTGAAAGAGTTGCAGGTGACAAATTTGATGAAGCAATTGCTTCATATATAAAGAAAAAATATTCTTTGTTAATTGGTGAAAGAACTGCTGAAGCAATTAAAATGACAATTGGAAATGCTTATCCATTTGATGATGAAGTTAAAACGTATGAAGTTAAAGGTAGAGATTTAATAGCGGGAGCTCCAAAAATAATTGAAGTTACTTCTGATGAAATTAGAGATGCATTATCTGATCCAGTATCTGAGGTTGTTGAAGCAATTAAGGTTTCACTTGAAAAAACTCCACCTGAGCTTGCTGCAGACATTGTAGATAATGGAATTATATTGGCAGGCGGAGGTTCTTTATTAAAGAACTTAGATGTATTAATTAAAGAAAAAACAGGTCTACCTGTTTCAATTGCTGAAGATCCTTTAACTTCAGTAGTTAGAGGTTGTGGTAAGGCCCTTGAGTCTATTTCATTACTTAGGCAAGTTACGACACTGACTTAATATTTTTATGGTTGAATCACCAAGTTTTGTCGTTCAAAATGAAGCGGAACTAAAAAGCCGCTTCACTAATTTGATAAATAACGAAATTAAAATTTTTTATCAAGATATAGAAACAAAAAAATCCTTTCAAATACTCGAAGCATTAGAAAAAAATAAGTATTACTTTAAATCAAATGAGAATCTAGCGAATGAAAATAGGACATTTTATTTTTCCATTAATAGCGTAAAATTCTTTTTTCAAGGTTCATTTGAAAAAATAAATCATAATGTATTTGATTATATTATCAATGTTAGAAGTGAATTATACAAATATGAAAGAAGAGAGGACGAAAGACTTTTAATGTATCCTCATCGAAAAGCATATATAAGTTTTGATCAGTCTAAAAAAGATAATAATATTTTATATTTTTCGAAAACAAATAAAGAAGAGGGAATTTCTACAAGAATTTCAGAAAAAGATAAATTGAATAATGTTTTTAATTTGAGAGTTTTAGACTTGTCCAAAAAGGCTGTTGCATTTCTTGCTAATCAACTTGAAAAAGATTTCTTAGAATCTACTAAAATTAATAAAGTAAAATTAAGTTTTGAAGGAGAAGCTATAGACCTAAATGGATTTGAATATTTTAAAACTTTCGATTTTGTTGATGGAAGAGCAAAGCATATTCCTATGTTTAAATTAATATTTAAATTTGAAGCTAATATAGATCTTGAGAATTATTTAGATAAATTCACCGATTCTATTGATCGAAAAGTAGATTTGATTTCAAAATTTCAGGAATTTATAGATTGAAGTTATTACTTTTATTTATTTTAACATCGTGTAGTACACTTTTGGGAAGTAGAGGAAAGATTATATCTTCAAATGATAAATCTAACTTTGTGTTAACAGATAGATCAGGAAAGTTTTTTTTAAAAAGAGAATCTGGAATTAGCAGTAAGGAAAAAAACTTTGTAGTTAAGAAGCAAATCTATGATTTTATCAAAAGAGATAAAGAATTAGAAAAAAGTATAACTATATCAGAAACAGGATCATTAAAAGGGATTCCTGTTTTAAGACCCAAAGTTTCACAATATACTGTCTGGTTTGAAAAAAAGAAGTACTTTGTTGAATCTATTTTTGATGTTAAATCTCGCTCATTAAAATTTAAGATGAATAGTCCGGAAAGCAAATGGACTGGAGAGAAAAGTTTTAAGCTACAAGATTCAAAAAGAATATATTGCTATTTTTCTCAAGTATATGAGTGTGCAAAGTTTTCGGGATTTATTTCAAAGGCCCAAAAAGCTGGTGCAGGTAAAATGAATATGTATATAGTTTGGGAAGGTTATCCTTATATTCAAGAGCAGTATTTAAATTTACCTCAGGAACCTTTTTCTAGAGCTACATTTGAATTTGATGGAGTAAATAAGAATGGTAGTAAGCGATTTACTTTGTCTTTAGATAATCAAAATATTTTTTATATGGTGAATAAAGAAGGTCAATTCTCAAATATTTTTTGGGTCAGTCAAGGGCTCTCTATGACTAGACAAAACTAATTTAGGTATTATTGAATAATCTTTCATACTTTTAAAGTAGTGATATAATGATCAAATATGAAATTAAGTGATTTAGGTCAGCTATTTATAATTGGATTACGTGGAACTGCTCTTTCCGAGGAAGAAGCTGAGTTTATAGAAAGAAATAATATTGGTGGAATTATACTCTTTAAACACAACTATGAGTCAGTGGCTCAGCTTGCAGAATTAATTAATTCTGTACAAGCTCTTAGAAGTGAATATCCACTATTTATAAGTGTTGATCATGAAGGAGGAAGAGTTTGGAGATTTGATGATTTTACAAGACCACCTCCAATGTATGAAATTTCAAAACTTGATTCTCCTAAATTTTGTTATGAAGTTCATAAAATGATTGCTGATGAACTCAATGCATGTGGAATTAATTTATGTTTTTCTCCATGCTGTGATATTTGGACTAACCCAAATAATAAGGCGATTGGAGATCGAGCATTTGGTGACTCTGAGGAAGTTGTTAGTAAGTTTATCTCTTCCGCGATAAGAGGTTTTCAAGCTAATAATGTAATTTCCTGTGCAAAGCATTTTCCTGGACATGGAGACACAACTAAAGATTCTCACTTTGATCTGCCTTTGATTAAGCACGATTTAGATAGTTTAAAAGAAAGAGAAATAAAACCTTTTATAAAAGCAGCAAAGTCTAGAGTTGAAATGGTGATGATGGGCCATTTACTTGTAGATTCTATTGATGAAAATTATCCTACCAGCCTTTCCAGTAAGGCATATGAGCTATTGAGGTCTGAATTAAAATACCAAAGAATTATCATTACTGACGATATGGAAATGCATGCCATTACAAAAAAGTATACAAATAACGAAGCTGCAGAATTAGCATTTAATGCTGGCGCAGATATCTTGTTATACAAAAGTTTTGATGTGGGTAAAGAAGTATTTGATCATATGAGTGCAAATATAGAACAAAAAGAATCAAATATTATTAAATTCAAAGAAAAAATAAAACGTGTACTTGAATGTAAAAAAACGAATATTAGTGAGTATTCCCCAGTATATATACCTGGGATTCAGAATAAAATTGGTTCAGTAGAGGCCAAAAAAATTGTCGAAGAAATAGAGCAAAAAATTCAGGAATCTTAAAAAATCTTTGTGGGCGAATATTTCCTTATTAAATTAATATGCATTAATTTTGATATTCTATACATAGCGTTAACTAGTGGAGATTATTATGTTGATGCCTGTATCGATTCTCATGATAGGTGTCGCTGTTTACATTGTTGCTAATACAATGTTTCAGGATGAAAGTGAGTTTAAGGCTTCAGAAACTTTAGATGAGTCTGGGAAAAAAGAAAACTTGGCTCAGTATGGAATTATTTTAAAATATTCCAGACCATTCTTTAGAAGATATGTTTCTCCTATCGTTAGTACGATGAAAAATAGAAAAAAAATAAAGGAAAAATATAAGAGACCTTTAGCTGCTGCAGGTCTTTCAGATGTATTAACAACAGAAGATTTTTTTTCTTTTAAACTGTTTTTAATTTTAGGATTCCCAGTAATGTATTTGTTTTTGAGATGGTTTTTAGAAGAAACTTGGCCATTAGCATTTATACCACTAATTTCAATACTAGGATTCTTTTATCCAGATATTTGGATAAAAGGAAGAATTCAAGCTCGTCAAAAAGAAGTAGTAATGGCCATGCCATTTGCTGTTGATATGCTAGCTTTATCCGTTGAAGCTGGTTTAGATTTTGTAGCAGCGATGTCAAAGGTTGTTGATAAAGCTAAGCCAAGTGCCTTAACTGATGAGTTTTCACAAATGATGAAAGAAATAAAAATTGGCGCTAGTAGAGCTGAAGCTTTAAGGAATATGGCATGGAGAATTGACCTCATTCAGGTCTCTTCTTTTTGTGCAACTTTAATTGCCGCTGACTCAGTTGGTGCATCGATTGGTCCTATATTAAAAGCATTGAGTGGTGAAATTAGACAGAAAAAGTCTTCTGAAGCTGAAAAAGCTGGTGCTACAGCAGCTACAAAAATTCTGTTTCCAATGATGTTTTTGATAGTTCCAGCAGTTTTTATTGTTGTTGCTGCACCACTGATTTTAGAATTTGTTGCAGGTGGTAAGTAAAATGATAATAAAGAAAGAAGGTGAAGAAATATATAATAATGTGAAAGTAGCAAATAAAGTATTTGATCGTATGCTGGGATTAATGTTTTCCGATTTTGATTCTTCTTTTGGAGGACTAATTATAGAACCATGTAATTCGATACATACTTTTTTTATGAAATTTAATTTGGATATTATTTTTTTAAGTAAGGAAAATAAGGTCTTGAAAATTATTGAAAACATACCTCCATGGCGAATGACTTTGCCTGTCTTTGGAGCAGTAAAAGTATTGGAACTAAATGCAGGAAAAAGTAATAAAGTTTCTGTTGGAGATCAACTTGAGGTCATATGTACAAGTTAGTTGCAGTTGCAGGACAAATAAGAGGTCAAGAATTTGAATTGTCAGAAGGAGAAAATTCTTTTGGAAGAGATTCAATGTGTGATCACGTCGTAAATATTCCTGGCGTTTCCAAAAAACATATGAAAGTTACTGTGAGTAATGGTAGACCTTATCTTACAGATTTAGGGAGTGCAAATGGTACTTTCATAAATGGAGAATTGATACATTCAAGAGAAATTAAACGAGGAGATAAAATCGCTCTTCCGGATGTGATTTTTCAAGTTGTCTATGTAAAAGAAAAAAAAATAAAAGTTGAGAAGGTTGAGGAGGAAGAAGTTGAGTTTCTTGCTGAGCCTAGAATGCCTGAAAATATTTTAGAAAAATTAATACATCTCTTTAAATTTAAAGTGATGAAAGTTTTTCATGGAATTAATCAAGAGTACGAATGGCGACATATGGTTGGTATTGTACTTTCAATATATTTGTTCACTACAATTGGATTTACCATTTATCCTGTTCTTCAGGATAGTAAAAAATTACTTTTATATGAAACTGCTAAAAGAGGTGAGAACTACGCTGATCAAATTGCAAGATTAAATGCTCGTGCTCTGGCCCAAAAAAATCTTGATGGAATCGATACAAGTTTTTTAGAAGACTCTAATAATAATATATCTTATGAACTTTTTGATTTCGAAGGGCGTATAGTTAGACCTTTAGGAAAGCTAAATGACTATATATCAGATCCATTTTCCATAGCAGCAAGAAACTGGGCGGCAACCCAAGGCGCAAAAGTTATGAAAAAAGATCTGAAAAATGGTGAAATAGGAATAGCGAGATCTATAATTACATATAATACTCAATCAGGTGAAATGGAGCCCGTTGGTGTAATCGCTATTAGATTTAAGCCAAGGTCTTTAGCAGTTGAAGCACAAAAAAATTCCGCAGCTTATTTTGAAGCTTTAGCAACATCAGCTATCTTTTCAATTTTTCTTTTTGGAATTTTATATTATTTAACAATCAGACCAATCGAAGAAATTCAATTTGAAATGGATGAAGTTTTAAAAGGAAAGAAAAAACAAATTGAAACAAACTTATTAATGGGTGAAATAAATCCATTAAAAAACTCTTTAAATTCTCTACTTCAAAGAATGAGGGAATTAACTGGAGAGGCCAGTGAAGATGATTTCAATGAATTAGAATCAGATGAAAAATACGTTGATAGTCTAAAAGATTTTATGGAAGGGGCCCATGGAGCGATCTTGATATTGGACTCCGAAAAACATATAAGACATCTCAATGACGAAGCTGAAGATTTATTAGGAATTAGGGAAGCAGCGTCTCAAGGTGAAAACTTATTAGATGTTACTAGAGAGCAAGCAATTGCAGCAACAATAATTGAACTTTGTGATAAGTCTGCTGGAACAGATGGTAGATCTCATAATGATAATTATGAAATTGCAGGTTCAGAATATAATATTTTTGTGAACTCATTAATTGGAAGTGATAATTTTGCCAAAGCTTTTTATATTAGCTTTGTGAAAGATGATTGATTATGGGAAATATAGTACAAATAAAAGACATTCGTCCTATTAAAGATCCTGGTAAGCATTACAGACTATTATGTATGACAGGAGATAATAAAGGTATTTCCTATTATTTAAAAGAAGCAAGAGTCATAATGGGTAGATCTGAAAAAGCAGATATTCAGATTGCTGACACAAAATCATCTAGAGAACATGTTGAATTAAAGAAAGTAAAAAATGATTATATCGCAACAGATCTAGGTTCTCACAATGGAATAATTATTAATGACTTAAAAGTTACACAGCATAAATTAACAAATGGAGATGTCGTAGTAATAGGTCAAACTGTTTATAAGTATAATGTTTTTTCAAATGAAGAAAAAGATAAAGCTGACACTGAAGAAGAAGTTGAAAAAGCACTTGCTGAAGATAAAAAAATAAAATTTGGATCTTCTGCAAAAAGTAATAAAAAAACTGAGAAGAAAAGAAGCAAATTAATGATTCCTTTAATTTTAGTTTTAGGATGGTTGCTTCTAGAAGAAGAGGAAAGTGTTGTTAAAAAAATTGATAAGACTGGATCTAATGATGCTACTAATCAACTCGTGAAGTTAGCAAATTCAAGAAATAATAAAATTGACTTGGAGAAATCTAAGCAAATAAAAATTTTCCTTCATAGAGGTCAACGAGAATTAAGAGAGGGGAATTATTATAGAGCACTCTCAGAGTTCAAAGCTGCCAAACTAATGGATGCAAGAAACAGCCAGGCTAACTATTATGAAAAAAGGGCGATTCAAGCATTAGATCAAGAAATAGAAAAAAACTTTATTAAGGCCCAGCAAGAGATGGAAGCCTTGAAATATAAATCGGCATCAGTTTCTTATTGTACAATTATAAGATTACTTGAAGGGTATGATAAAGAGGATCGATATAAAGATGCAAAAGCTAATTTAGAAGTTGTTGAAGAAAAATTAGGAATGGAGAAAGGTGAAATTAAGTGTCTCTAAAAACAACATTCAATTAGAAGAAATAGATCTTTCAAGTGAAGTCGAAGGATTAGAAAATAGTGAAGTCACTTTTTTCATAGGTCGTTCTTCGGAATGTCATATATGTTTAAATGATCATAAAGTTTCTAGAGAGCACGCTAAGTTAAAATACTCACAGATGAAATGGTATTTGGAAAAAGCATCTGAGTTTGGTGAATTAGAATTAAATGGGAAATCTATAAATAGAGAAGAATTAAAAGAAAATGATTTAATTTCAATTAATGATTTTTCTATAAAAATATTAGAAATAAATTCAGAAATTAGTCAGAGTGAAGTTAATAATGAATCTCAAAGTTTAGATATTAGTGATAATAATATTGAATCTTCAGATGATAACCTAGAAGTCGAAGAAGAAGAGAGCTCTTCTGAAGACTTTGATATGAGTTTAGATTCTTTAGAAACAATAGAAGAAGGTGATGATTCTGAAGAGTTAAATATTGAAGATAGTGATGAGATTGATTCAAAAGATTCTTCTGTTGTTGATATAGAGCTAGACGAAGCACCGGAAGACTTAGATATTGAATCAATTGATAATGAAAATTTTTCTAATGAAAATTTAGATACAAGTTCAAATGAAGATAATAGTGCAGGAAGTGGTTTTTCAATAGAAGATGATAATCAATTTGAGCCTAATGATTCATTTGATTCAAATGAAACTTCAAATTTTGATACTGCTGGTTTTGAAGATTCTCAAGATGGTTTCAATCAAGAAAATGATTCAATGGCCTTGCAAACATTAGATGATGACAAAACTGTTGTTAATCAAGCATTTGCTAGATTTGAGTTAGAGATTCTAGGAGAATTTGCACCCTATGATAAATACGTCGTTATTAAAGATGTTGTAGTAATTGGTCGTGATCCAGAAAAATGTGATATAGTTTTAAATGATGAAGAAGTCTCTTCGATTCATGCAAAAATAACAAAGCAAAATATTACTCTTCAACTTGAAGATGTTGGATCTTCAAATGGAACCATTTTAAATGGCGCTAGAATAAATGCGGTTAGTCTAACTAATGGTGACGAATTTATTATTGGAACGACAACTTTTACTGTTCAAGTCATTTCAGACTTAATTAGTAAAGAGTCGGAAAGATTAATGCCAGTTGAAGATAATCAAGAGATCAATGTAGAAGAATATATAGAAGAAGGTGATAATTTTGAGAGTGATCTTGGTTTCGAAGATGTCCCCGAGCCAGCTTCGAGTAATAATTCTTTATTTTCTAAAGAAGCATTTAAAGACCCTGAAAAAAGAAAAAAATTATTAATTTATGCAGTTGTTTTATTAGGTCTATGGGTTGCCCTAGATGAAGAGCCTAAAAAACAAAAAAAGACCGTTTCAAAAGGAGAGGAAAAGAAAAGTTTTAGGTTAGTAAAAGAGAAAAAAGAGAATAAAAAGAAAAAAGATGATAGGAAGTTAAATTTATCTAACGAAAAAAAAGAAATAGTTGATTCTGCATATTTACTTGGTAAAGAACTACTTGAAAGAGGAAAATATGAAGAGGCAATAAATGAATTTAGAGCGATTTTAAATATTACTGCTGATATTGACTATAAGGAAACAAAGCAACTTTTAGATTTAGCAAAGCAAGGTCTTGCCAAGATTGAAGAGGCTGATAAAAAAAGAAGATCTAAAGAAAGTCAATTGCTACTTTTGAAAAAAATAAAGTCATTAGTTGCCAAAGCTAGAAAAAGTATTGAAGACAAAAAGTATGAAGTTGCGCAAGCTCAAATTAATCAGATTATAAAAGCTGACCCCGATAATATAGAAGTTCAATCTTTGAAAATTGAATTAGACGCTCTGATTAGAGAAAAAGAAAGAAAAGAATTAGAAGAAGCTACCAAGAATGCTGAAAGAAATAGAATGTTAAATGAGTTAAAGCCTGCGGAAGCTGAGTATTTAAATAAAAACTGGTATATTGCGATAAAAGAATTAAAGAAATTCTTAAGAATTAAAAATATGGATGAGGACTTAGTTAAAAAAGCAAGAAACATGCTTGAAGACTCAGAAAGGCAATTGTCCTCAGTTACACGTCCATTGACAGCTAAAGCTAGGTCATTAAAAGAGGGACAAGATTTAAAAGGGGCATTTGAACACTACAAAAAAGTGTTAAAGTATGACCCGACCTCTGAAGAAGCGTTAAATCAAAGTAATGAAATAGAACAAATATTAAAAGTAAGGTCTCAAAAAGTTTATAGGGAAGCAATTATTTCGGAATCTCTCAGTCTTTTTAATGATGCAAAAGAAAAGTTTCAAGAAGTTAAACAGATTTCTCCTACTGATAGTGAATATTATAAAAAGGCAGAAGATAAATTAAAAGAGTACTTGGAGTAGATAGTGATTGAATTAAAAAGATATTCTGCAAAAACAGATCAAGGACCATTTTTAAATGTAAATGAAGATGATGTAGATGTTGATATCATCAATAAGTTGTATTTACTATTTGATGGATTTGGAGGAGCTGGTATCGGTGATGAAAGCGTAAAAATAGTTAGAGATAATATAAAAAGCTTTTATCTGAAATTTGGCTCAGATCCAGACTCTACATTTCCTTTTTATTACTCACCTAAGTACCTTTTAGAAGGAAATGCTTTAGTTAATGCTATAAATTATTCGCATGACATATTAAAAAAACATAATAAATCAAAAGAAATGTCAGATAGGGGTGGAGCTTCTGGAATTTGTATCTCTCAAGCTGAAAATATACTGACTTTTGTTGCAACTGGAAATTGCATATCTTATTTATTTAGAATGGGAGAAATGACTACAGTGACATCTCCTGATAGTCTGAGAAATGTATCGGGGGATAACTTTTTAAGCTATCTACATTCATGTCCTTTGAGTGGCTTTGGGCTATTTGATAATGTTCATTTAAAAGTTAGTGAAGTAAAAGTAAGGCCAGGAGACTTGATTTTGCTCATGAGTGATGGAGTTTACTCTCGCTTGGCCAAAGAAGAGGTTAGATTTACTTTAGGAAAGTCAGACCTTGATTTAGAGGAGCGAATTGATACACTTTTTGACTTGGCCAATGATAGAGGAAATAAAGATAATCAATCGGCAATAATTCTTGAGTTTTAAGCTCTAATATATTTTGAAGTTGATATTGCTTACCTATTGAGTCAAAATAATAGGTATGAGTAGTAAGGTATTAGTCGCTGATGACAGTTTAACAATTCAAAAAGTAATTTCAATTACAATGCAAAGTAATAATTTTGAACTTACTGAATGTCTTTCAGAAGAAGAGCTATTTAATAAATTGAATAGTCAAAAGTTCGACCTCGTACTTTTAGATTTTAATCTTTCGGAAATAAAGGATGGTTACCAATTGGCCAAAGAAATTAAATCCCTTGGTCAGGGGACAGCTATACTTGCAATGCTAGGTACTTTTGATGAAGTAGATGCTGGGCAAATTCAAGAAGCAGGAATTGGTGATACCATAAGTAAGCCTTTTGAAAGCTCAAAATTTTTAGAAAAATGTAACAGTTTAATTGATGCAAAATCAGAACAAACCTTTGGATTCGAAGAGCCGAGTGAAGAAGAAAACTCTTGGGAAGTAGAGTCTTCTCCAATTGACATACCTGATGAAACTGAGTCAATCGAGTTTGAAACGTCTGAATCTATAGCAAATAATGATTTAAATAATGAATTAAATGACTGGGGTATAAATGTTCCAGATATTATTGGAAGTAGTGAAAATATTGGACCTCTGCCAGATATAATTAATAATGATATAAAATTTGCAGAGGTTGATGAGTCTTTTTCTGAATCAATTGATGCCACACCAATGGATAGTGAACATCAAATATTAGGTAAAACGGCCATTAAATCATCTGAAGAAGATGAACAAATACTTCCTGATGATGATGATTTAGCATACCCAGATCCAACCTCTCTTTTTAGCTCTGAAAATAATGATGAAGAAACTAAGGAATCAAGTACGGAAGAAAGAAGAAAACCTACTCTTATTCCTTTATCTCAATTATCTCCAGATGAAAGTTCTGATTTGAACTTAATAGGTGAAGAAACTCAACCATTCTTGGAACTTGATAAATCTAAAGATTTAGAAAATGAAATCAGTAAAGAAATTAATAGTGATGATTTATGGAACTTATCTGATTCAAGCGAAGAAGTAACAAATCCAGAAATCAAATACGATATGGAGTCTTTTTCAACCGAGATAAGTTCAAGCGAAAGTAATCTTGATGAAGACAAACCTTCGATAGAGGTTTCTAATTTTGAAGAAAATCTTCCAAAGTCATCTGTAGAGTCAATCTCAGCTGATTTTACTGATGATTTTGTAGATAAAGTTGCTGAAAAAATCTCAGAAAAGATAGCGCCTAAAATCGAAGAGCTTATCAAGAAATATTGTGAAGAGTCTGTTGAAAAAGTTTCATGGGAAGTTATTCCAGATCTAGCAGAAAATATAATCAAAAAAGAAATACAAGAAATTAAAAAAAGCCTAAACTAAAAAACGAATAGAATTAAAATTTAGAATGTTTTCATTGTTATCTTTTACTATTACTTCCCCTTTATTATTAATTCCTTTTAAAATAAATT
>CAXHCD010000084.1:0-15516 GCA_964015265.1 uncultured Oligoflexia bacterium | reverse complement strand
GATTGGCACTAGTCTCGTGGGCTCGGAGATGTGTATAAGAGACAGCTCTAAAACTTCTATATCAATTACTTGAGTTGGAACATCGATACTACTAGTAACGATCTCATCAATACTTAGTGACTTTATAGATTGGCCATCCTTAATAAAAGTTACATAATCACAACACTTTTGAATTTCATGTAACAAATGAGAAGAGATAATTATAGTGTGTCTTTCTTTTAACCCTATTAAGAGTTCTCTAATCTCTTGGATAGCACTTGGATCTAACCCAACAACAGGCTCATCAAGTACAATTAACTCAGGTGAATGTACTAATGCCGCTGCGATTCCAACTTTTTGCTTATTTCCTTTTGATAAATTCTTAATTAAACGATCTAAGTTTTTAGAAACACCACAAAGCTCAGAAATATCAATCACTCTTTGATCAATTTCTTTTTTTGAGACACCATATATTTCGCCTACAAATTTTAAATAGGCCCTTACCTTCATCATTTGATATAAGGGAGGTAGCTCACTTAATAATCCAACACTTTTATAGTTTAGTTTTACTTCACCAGAAGTTGGTGGAATTAAACCTGTGAGGATTTTCATGGTGGTAGTTTTACCGGCCCCATTTGGTCCAACTAGGCCATGAATACTTCCCTTTCTAATAAATAAATTTAAATTACTTAAGGCCGTTATTCCCGGATATTTTTTAGTAATCGACTTTAGCTCTACGATATTATCAAACATAGAATTAGCACCTCCGAATTGCGCCCTTCCCATTCCTTTTGTGTCTTCGCAAAATCTTACCAAAAAGCTCTACATCTTCGCAATTGGCAATCTATCCAAACAATGAATCTACCAAGTTTCTTTTTATAAACAATTAATTATATTAGACTCTTAGACCGATAGGGAGAATATGGTAATTGCTAAAAAGTTCATTTCTATGATCACTAATTGTCAAAACATTGTGATCACAACTCATGTTAACCCCGATGCTGATGGGATTGGCTCTCAAATAGCACTTGGCATGGCCCTCAGAAGACTTGGAAAGAACGTCATTTGCGTTAATGAAGAACCATTACTTGAAAGATATAAATACTTGGACCCTGATGACATCGTAGTCGGTCTGAATGAATATAACAAAAACAGTGCAGATCTCTTTATCGTAGTAGATACAAATTCACTGGATCGTATTGGTTCAAATATGAAGGCATTAATTGGTAACCAAAATGTACTATTTATAGATCATCACCCATGTCCTGATGAAACAAAAAATAATCATTGTATTGATACCTCTATGGCCGCAACAGGTGAACTTGTTGGTATGATCATTGAGTTTCTAGGTGTGAAATTTACCAAGGATTTGGCCCTACCACTTTATACATCAATTTTGATTGATACCAGTTCGTTTAGATATCCTACAGTCACGGCCAACACTCATAGAGTTGTTGCGAAACTGATGGACACGGGACTAGAGCCCCCTCATGCCTATAATATGATTTACGGGACTAAAAAAGTTAATCACATGCAGTTTTTAGGTCACGTTTTAAGTACTGCTAAAACTACAAAAAATGGAGACATTGCATGGATTACCGTGAAAAAAGAAATTCTAGAGCGATTCAATATAGATCAAGAAGATACACATGCACTCATAAATAATTTATTAATTATGGATGGAATTAAAGTTGCCGTAATGTTTAGAGAGTCTCCAGGGGAAATAAAAGTGTCTCTTAGATCAGATGGAGATATTGACGTTGGTTCACTGGCAAAGCTTTTAGGCGGAGGAGGCCACGATCACTCTGCGGCTACCATCTTAAACTGTCCTCTAGAAGAGGCCATCAAAAAAACTGTTAAAACTCTAGAAAATAACCTTACTTAGCAAAAATAAAACTTTTCTTCTTTGAAGAAGATTCGCTCGGTTTTAAAATATGTCTTCTAGACATACGCTTTCTTAAATCAGATTTCCTGAATGCATGAAAAATCACATACAAAAGAATTATCATTACTGAAAATTCAATTACCTCTATTGCAATTGTAGGTAACTCAGGTAACTGGGCTGTTTGAATTCCTTCTACCTGTCCAAGTACTGGATGATTAAAATTTGTTTTCATATATTTTTCTCCCAATAATTTAATCGATTCTAATTTAAGGGAAAAAAAGGTTTGAAAAAATGAATTGGCCCATTTGCCAAAATGATTTAAATCAGTTTTTTTGTCTTATTTATTAATGATTGAATCTAAAACTTCTCTAGTTTTATCATCAAAGCTAAAAGTTCCCATACTTAGGCTTCTTTTAAGTTTCTCATGTGTATTTGTATCATTTGGATCGTTAATTCCAACATCTCCAACAACTTCTTTTGCTTTTTGTTCCATCTTTTCAGCTCGATCCATTGATGGATCAAACCCATTTTTTTTAATTTCAGTCTTGGCCT
This sequence comes from uncultured Oligoflexia bacterium, assembly GCA_964015265.1. Classification (GTDB taxonomy): domain Bacteria; phylum Bdellovibrionota; class Bacteriovoracia; order Bacteriovoracales; family Bacteriovoracaceae; genus CAXHCD01. Next base: position 13,100 of record CAXHCD010000084.1, on the reverse strand, counting down.
TCTCTAAATTTTTTTTGTTTTTCATTTTTTCTACTTTTGCCAAGATTTCTGAGCGACTTTTTCCAGGTTTTGAATATTGAACCATTCTATTTGTATTCTCATTAGAAGCCTTTTCACTCATCTTTTTTGATGGCTTTTTTGTAATACTAGCTGGTTTAGAATTATTAAATACTCGCAATTTTCCTCACTTAGAGTTTATACTTAACTTAATTATATTATGCCCCTATGGAAATTTTAAGATGGAATTAAATATCACTAATTTGAAGGCAATATTATTTGACATGGATGGTACATTAATTGATTCCGAACCTTTACATGAGAAAGCATTTTTTTCAATGCTTAGTGAGACTTCCTATCAATTTGATTTTCATACATTATCGCAAAGGTTTAGAGGTCAAACAGATATTGAAGTATTTAAAGCAATCAACCTAGAAAAGCCTGGAACATTTTCTAATAATCTTGATTCACTAATTGATGAGAAAAACCAAAGAATGATAAAACTACTTGAAAATGTAATGAATGAGCAAATAATTATCGAAGGCGTTTATGATACTTTAAAGAAGCTCTCAGGAATGAATATTAAAATGGCCCTAGTAAGTGCGAGTGAGGAAAAAATAGTTAATGTCTTACTTGCAAAAACTGGACTTGCTAGCTTTTTTAGAGTCATCCTCCACAGAAGCTCCACATACCTATCGAAGCCATCTCCATCACCATATTTTAAGGCCATGAGAGAGCTTAAAGTTAAATCTAATCAAACTTTAATATTTGAAGATTCTATTACGGGAGTAACTTCGGCCCTAGATTCAGGTGCTAAAGTAATAAGAGTAAAAACTGAGTCCAACGATCAAGAACTTACTAAGTTCAATCACTTAGAAACAATTGCCAACTTTAATCAACTACAATTTTAGTTTTTAATTTTTAAGTCCACATTTTCTTTGCACTAGAATTCATGGGGTATTTAAGCATTTTGTGAATAAAAGTTGAGTTTTTTTAATAATTTACAAAATAAATCACTTTTTCCTAAGGCCGATCGTTTTAATTCCGAAACATTTATTGAATCTGATTTAGAAACTGATAATCTATCTCGGGCGCGCGCAAACAAGTATTCACGGATTGAATCAACTAACATTTTTAACTTAACTAAATCGTTCATATATATATATGAGCAGAGGTTTGAGATTACAATTTTGAGTGGAACGTAAAAGGGGATCAAAATTGTACTTTTAATGAGAGAGACAGAGAGATGAATACATTAACGAACAGAACAAAAGTATTACTTACTTCAATCCTATTAATGGGTGCGGCGGTCTTTTCTACTTCATGTGGGAAAGGTAGTTCTCGAAACTTAGAAATTCCAGGCGTAGATGGACCTGTAGTTTCAATGTTTGAAGACAACGTTTTAATTTCAATGGTTTTTGAAAACCTTTATTTAGATGGTGGAGCTAGGTTTGCTATTCCAAAGTATCCTAATTCTTATGTAGAGCTTTCTCCAGACTTTGCATCTGGTGGAACTTTAATGGCCATTTCAATTTCTTTAGATGATGTATTTGATGGTGGAGTTGATAAGCTTGACCCTCAAACTCTACCAGGTGGTAGAGCACTACCAGGTGTTCTTGGCGGAAAATTGCCTGCAGTAGCATTTTCAATTGAAAAATTTAACAATATGGCATTTTATGTAGGCCCAGAAGTATTTGGAGTATTCGTTCCACTTAAAAAGCTTGACCTACAAGGTGGAATTATTTCAACTCGATTTTATGAAGGAAAAAGTAGACTTGGAAACTTAGCACTTGTTGGACAAGATGCTAATGGAGAGAATGCTGGAGTACTTCTAATGTTAAGTATGAAAGATTCTATCCAAAAGAGATTAGAAAGAATTAACGACAAGTACTAATCAAAAATATTTTAATCAGTAATAAATGAGGAAGGGAAATAAATTCCTTTCCTCTAATTTAGTTTGGCCAAACAAAATTCGCTCCGAAAAGAAAGTATCCAAAAAATTTTAAAAACTTTAACTTCAACGGAGTGAAAACTATGAGAAAAGTATTAAATACAATTACAATTGCGGCCATGGCCTTTTTTATGACTTCATGTCTTAAAAATTCAAATCTAGAAATTGATGGAGTAAAGGGTCCTACAGTAAAACTTGAAGGAGATTATATTAAGGTTGATGCTCTATTCGAAAATATCATTTTCGAAGGAGATCTATACTACTCTATTCCAAACTTTCCTGAGTCAACAGTTCATTTATCAAGTGGTTCAGAAGGTGGACTTCAATTAGATTTTGATATTGCATTAAACGATGTTTTTAATGGTAATGTTAAAAAACTACCTCCACAATCACTTCCAGGAGGAAGAGCTCTACCAGGTGTTTCAGGTGGTAGACTTCCAGCAGCTGCATTTTCTGTTGAAAAGTTTGATGGAGTTGTATTTTATGTAGGAAATGACTTCTTTGGAATTTTCTATCCATATGATTTAGAGTCAATTGGACAAGGAACAATTATTACAACTAGGTACTACATTGGTAACAGAAAATCTGGAACATTATCTGTAGTTGGACCAGATGAAAATATGGAAAATGATGGAGTCTTATTGATGCTAAATCTTGATAATAAGACAAAAAGACTTATTAAAAGAATGCAAAAACTTCAATAGTTTTTAAGATAGAGAGATTGAAAAAAAATCAGGGTCACGAATGTGGCCCTTTTTTATTTTAAAAAGCTGATTTGCCACCGAAACCCTGTAAACTCATTATTTTCAAGACGAATATGAATTGGTTTAGAAATTTTATCAATATCATTTTCAATATAAAAAGTTTCTCCGAGGATAGCTTGTAAATTGAAAAGCCCTTGATGCCGTTCTTGATCAATTAAAAACTTTAAAATTAACAACTTCATTGGCCGATCGGAGTAACCTAAACGATCATATTTTCTCATGTCAGAAATGGCATCTCTTGTTTCATAATATGAAAGAGGGCCATCTAATCTAGAAACCATCGATTCTGTAAAAACAAAATCTTTTTTAAATTCACGCATGTCTAAAAGACCGACACTTGCCCCACTTTTAATGAAAGTTCTATAAGCTTGATAAAAATATGAAATTTTCTTTTCAAAAACATTTAATTTTTTAGGCTCTTCTTTTTTCTTAGGGACAACTTTCTTTTCAACTTTTTTTACAATCTTTGGTTTTACAATTTCTTTTTTTGGAAGTGGAGGTGCTTGAACTTTAGCTACTTTGATAACTTTTTTAGGTCTTGGTGGCTCAAATAAAAAATCAGTTAATCCTTTATCATCAAATTCTTTTAATGCTCCACTTAAAAAAATCTTGCCTTGAATTTCTTTTTCATTTTGTAACTTCTCAAAAATAAGATCAAAAAACATATTCAAAGTATCATATTGTTTTTCTTTATTTTTATGAACGTTTACATAACGTTTAAGACACCAAAAAGCGTGTCCCCCATCATTGATAACACTCATGGCATTAGACCTTTGAATGGTGTAGTTTAATCTTTTAACTTTAGAAGCTCCATATAAGGAATCTTTTTCTGAACAAAATAGATTTATTAACTTCTTAGAATCATCACAAAGGTTTTGATAACTTTTAATATATGATTCTTTCGTTGATTGATTATTTTTATACTTTGCCATCGCTCTTTCAAGCCCATTTTCATTTTCTATTTGGTTAATATATTTCTCGAGCTCTGTAGGTCTCATATATTTTAATTTACTTAGGTAATCTTGTTTATTTGCAACTTCTTTTGATCGTCCAATAAAAAGTTTCATATCTTTAGACTGAGGCTGACATTTTTCAAATACATCTTCCCACTTAGTGGAACATTTTAATTTTTGATCACTTAGAGTTTGCAAATTGAGATCTAAAGTCATCAAAAGCTCATATAAATAACTAATGCTTGCTAGCCTATACAGGTATTGAATGTAATTAATATTTTTATTAAAAAAGAAATTAGGGCAAGATGAAACATTTGGTAATTCATCAATCCACTTATCATAAAGATTAAAAAACTTTGGAGAGATTTGATCATTTAGATATTCATCTTGAAACTTTGTATCTTTAAACTTTATTTCACCTGAAAACGAATCAAAAACTCTTTCGGGATTGTGTGGCCCAAAATATATAGATTCATTTGTACTCCTTTCACCTGTTAGAGCATGGTCATGATACTCACTCCCAAACAAAGAAAATGAAAAAATTAGCACAAAAACATATTTCAAACTATTCCACCCACATTAAACTTAAAGCAGGAACATAAGTTACAATCAATAAAGCAATCAATAATAAAAATAAAAATGGCATAGATGCTTTATACAATTCAGTAACGGGTCTTTTAAATCTAAAACTACTAATAAATAAATTAATTCCCACAGGAGGAGTTATATAACCAATTTCAAGATTGGTTAAAAATATTATTGCCAAATGTACAGGATGAACACCAAACTCAGCTGCAATTGGTGATATTAATGGGACAACAACAATTATTGCTGAGAAAATATCCATCATAGCGCCAACAATTAATAAAAAGATATTTAGAAAGATTAAAAATGTATACTTATTAGTTAAATACTGTCTCATCATTTCAAGAAGCTTCATTGGCACTTCTTCATCAACTAAAAAGTTTGTTAAGCCAAGGGCGCAACATAAAATAAGAAGTATGGCACCGACAAGGGCCATTGACTCTCCAATAATTCGAGGAAGATCTTTTTTAAAGCAAATGTCTTTATAAATTACACATTCAATTATAAGTACGAAAAAAGCTGTAAAAGCTGCTGCTTCAGAAGGAGTGGTAATTCCTCCATAAATACATCCCAAAATTACGATTGGTAAAATCGCTTCAGGTAGACAACCTAACAAGGCCTCTTTGAAATCTATCCATACAAAGCTTCGTCTTTTTGTAGATAAGTTTCCATTTTTTATCGCCCACAATGATAATATAACTATTAGTAAAATTCCTGGTAATATACCGGCCTTAAAGAGATCATCGATGTCTACCTTACCTACAATTCCATATAAAATAATTGGAAGACTTGGTGGAAAAAGTAACCCAAGTGAGCCAGATGTAGTAATTAAACCAAGACTAAACTTTTCTGAATAACCTTCACTTTTAAGAATGGGAAATAATAATCCACCTAAAGCAATGATTGTTACACCTGAGGCACCTGTAAAAGCAGTAAAAAAAGCACAGATAACAAGACTAACAATCGCCACTCCACCCGGAAGCCATCCAAGAGCAGCATCGGCCAATTTCAATAATCTTTTAGGAGAACCTGACTCGGCCATTAAATATCCAGCAAAAGTAAATAATGGAATTGTTAATAATGTAGGAGCTGAGGAAATTCTATAGATTTCAATAGCAACTGCTGAAACTTCAACTTCAGCAAAACTAAATGCAACTAGTGCAAATGAAGCAATGATCGCAAATAAAGGAACTCCTAATAATGCAAATAGAAGTATCAAAAGGTATATTAAGATTTCCATTTACTTTGCCTCCAAATCTCTTGAAAAAGATTTTATAGACCTTACTAGAAACCTAAAAGCAATTATTCCAAATCCTAAGGGTGTAATGCCAACTAAATATCCACTAGAAATTCCCCAAAAAACAGGTTTTCCATATTGCATTTCCACTTTAAAAAACTCGTACGATGCCTTTACTAGCCAAATACATACAAAAAAAGTTACAAAGTTTATGATAAAATTAATTGATTTAAGAAGTTTTTCATTATCAGCTTGTTCAAGATATTTTCCTAAAATATCGATTCCAATATGAGTCCCTCTCCCCGTAGCAAGAACTCCACCAAGAAAAGTACTTAAAAAAACAAGATGTCGAACAAAAGGCTCCATCCAATGAAATGTTATATTAAACCATCGTAAAACAATTGAAAGAACTGTTACGGAAAGCATTCCGAGAACACTTACAACTAACACCCAAAGAGTAGCCTTTTCAATTGAATCATCTATAACTTTTAAAAACTTCATTTATAACTCTTTTTGAATACTTTTAATCGCTTCTGTAGATATTAAGTTTCCTTTCATTTTTGCTAGAATTTCACTTCTTATTTGAGAACTTCGTTTCGCTTCTTTTTCCGGAAAACTAACAAATTCTACGCCTGAAGCTTTAAGTGCGGCCAAAGCATCTTTATTTTCAACAATTAAGTCTTTATTAATTTTTGCTATGTACTCATCTGCTAAATCTTTTACTATTTTTTGGTGAGCAGGCTTAATCTTTCCCCATTGCTTATTTGAAACCATAAAAGCTCCAATTGAGTATGCAATAGGAAAATCAACTAAGTATTTAATTTTAGTATTCCATTGAAGAGCAATAATTCCAACGGGTGGAGCATAAGCAGCTTCAACAATTCCTGTTGAAAGAGACGATAAAACATCAGGAAGAGGAAGTGGAACAGATACTAGCTTCATTACATCAATCATCGTTGATACAAGTCTATCACCTTCCCATGACCAAATTTTAGTTCCTTTAAGGTCCTCTAAGTTTGAAGATTTTTTTTGAGACACATAATAAATCATTCCAAGTTCAAAAAATCCTAAATTCATAAAACCAGATTTATTGAATTTCGAATTAAAGTATGGAGTCATTTTATTTAATGTATTCCATCCCTTCTCTCTATTTCCATTAAAAGTAAAAGGTACTTCAATAACTCTTACATCACCGCTTATATCTCCAAGAGTTTTACCAGTGAACAATCCTCCATGTAATTGACCGACTCGAACTTTTCTTAAAACATCTGGCTCATCTCCTTGAGATCCACCATAGTAAATTTTTATTTTTACGGCCCCATCTGTTTTCTTTTTAATCTCTTTTGACATTTTCTTTAAATGTTTCGACCAACTAGTTCCTTCAGGAGCGACAACTGCCATCTTAATTGTTAATGACCATGTACTAAAACTGAATAGTAAAAAAAGTAACGTTAATAATTTTTTCATTTAAACCTCTAGAATATTTCTTTCTCTATTTTATTTACAATATCAAATCTTTTAATTGCTAATGCTTGATAAAATCTAAGTCTTGCTTTAGCAAATGTACTGTCCTTAGAATTCTTTCCATTATAAATTACATTTGTTTCATGCTTCTTTTTGGCCGAACGTAAAAAGAATTTTTGATCTTTATAACCTTCTTCATCCATCATTGGTATTAGGTAATACTGAATGTATGACATTCTTACTAACCAATTATCAGGGTATTTTTTTATTGCTTCTAAAAATAATTTTTTCCCTTTCGCGGGATTTCCACCTAACATTCTCGGTCTAGAAGACTCATAAGTTGCATAATAAATATCACAAATTCCATTTGCCACATCAGGTCTTTTAGAACATGACCAATCAAAAAGTGATTTTGTAATTGGAAGTTGAGCAACTAAAGTCATTCTATTTTTTTGTAAATTAATAAGAGAACCTAGTGCTTGTCCCATAAACACTACAGTTTCAACGTCCCTAAGATCTCCACTTAACTCATCATTTAAAGAATTTATTGTATAATTTTTTTCATTGGCGTTTGAAATAAAACTATTAAACTCTATCCCGTTTACTTTAAGATATCTTTTTCCGTAGTTTAAGGCCTTTGTGAAATACATTAGTGCTTGATTCTTATGAAAGTTTTTATCAGTCTCAAGTAACATGTCTTTTAAATATAAGGTCTCATGAACAGCAAATCCATAGGCGGCATAACCTTTTACTAGGGCAGAAAGCAAATCTTCATTCTCAGGATCAATATAAAGTAATCCCTCGATTGTTTTTAAATTGGCAGGCACCCCATTTTTAAAGTTTTCCCAATTAGACTCTGTTTCCATTTCATAAGCGGCCTTCGAGAGTAATGAAGCAGTAGTTCCTACGGCCATTTTCTGAATGCCACCACAACTTGACAGCAAGAGCACGAATGAAAGTAAAATCAATAACTTATGATCTTTGGTAAATGACTTCATCATATTCCTCACAAAAATAAAATATTTCTAATATTATCTAATATTATCAAGGGTTTAACACCTTATAAATTTTTTCCCCTCTTATGGTAACCCTAGCGTCGCGTAAATCATATGCTATAATCAAACCATTAGAATTTGGTAAGGATTTCATTAAAGCTTTACTAAATATGTACGATACTTATTACTAAACTAGTAGAAATTAGGTAAATCTCTAACGAAGGGAAATATTTGGTTTTAACGTATAACGTAAAGACATCTTGAACTTGTTCTGAGTAATCTCATGTCCAAGTTCATTAACTTGGAGCATGATAATGAATAATGAAAATCATTCAGCTAGCGAAATCACTAAAAAAGAAGAGCTTTCAAACGAAAATTTAAAAACAGTTAGAAGACCTTCTTTTTCAAAAAGGACTAATAAGAAATTAAGTCTTAGACCAGTAAGATCTATGGTTAAGATTAAAAGTATTAGACCAAAAATTGCGTTAGCAACAAAAGCATCGGAAGAAGCATAGAAGTTTTGGAAATAAAAAAGGGCCAGCGAACTGACCCTCATTTTATGAAACTTTCTATGTTTTTTATTTCACTAAGTTTATTGTAACAGTGTTACCTAGGTAGTCTGTTGCCGTTCCATCAATAACAACTTTTCCACCTTTAATCCCTCTAGGAATTTTTAAAACAATCTTATTAGTCCCAACAAATGCTGGTTTTTTCAATTGTAATTTATGTAATTTATTTGTTGTTCTAAATCTTACAATTTTTCTAACAGAAAATGGATTAACAATTCCATTTACCCAAACAACTACTTCACTATCTTTCATATTAACTTCTGTTTTATAAATTTCAGAAGCTCTATAGTTACCCATTACAGCGTTTAAGAAATCGATTCTTCCAAGACCCATAAGTGTTTTATACTTAGGGTTTTGTTCATCAATATTTACAGCACTGTTAACTAATGCGTTCGCAACTTGCTCTCTTGTCCAAGTTGGATTCATTGACCAAATAACGGCCGCTAAACCTGCAGCTGCTGGAGTTGCCATAGATGTACCAGACATATCTGCATATTTTCCTTTTGGCATTGTCGAATGAATTGGATTACCTGGAGCAAATAAATCTACTCCCCAACCATAGTTAGAAAAATTAGCTTTCTTATCCCATGAGTTTTTACTCGCACCAGATTGAGAAGCTCCAACTAAAAGAACTTTTTGATTGATTTGTCTTGTTGGGTTGTTTCTATAACCATTTCCTGCTGAGTTTAAAATTAAAACACCAGCACTGTAAGCATAATCAACAGCTTCTTGGTAAATTTTGTCACTTACCATTCCATCAATATTATAACTAGTGGAGATGATTTTAGCTCCGTTATTGGCCGCATATGTATAAGCTTCTAAAACCATAGAAGATTTCCAACCATTTTTACCATAGAACTTTAAAGGCATTACTTTAACTTGATTACCAAATCCAGCTACACCTTTTCCGTTTCCAATAGTTGCAGAAACAATTCCTGCACAGTGAGTTCCGTGATCCCCACTTCCACCACCATCACCTGGGTTATTGTCGTTTTCGTTAAAGTCCCAACCAACAACATCATCAACATATCCGTTTTGATCGTCATCAATTCCATTATTTGGAATTTCTTTTTTATTGTAGGCCCAGTTATTTTTTAAATCTTCGTGATCAATTGCAAAACCATCATCTGTAACAGCAACAATAATGTTTTTGTTTCCTCTTGGCATGTTCTTCCAAGCTTCAACTGATCTCATAATTGTGTGATGATGTTGCTTAGAAAAAAGAGTGTCATTTGGAGTAGATTCTCTAAACTCACCAATGTACTGTCTGTCATATCTTACCCAAAGAACATCGTCATTAGACTTGATAGACTCTAAGTCAAAACTTTTATTATTTGGATCGATTTTAGCAATCGCAAAATAAGTTCTGCTTTTGTAGTTTTTAATGTAACGAATTGATTTAACTGTTGTAGATTTATTACGAAGCTTTCTCCTTACTTCCATAATAATCGTGTCTTTTAGTTTAACCCTTTTAAGTTTCCTTTTGTTTTTAAATGCTGTTCCAGCATGAGCAACAGAAAGAACACTTAATAGTGTTATTAAAATTAAACGTAATAGCATCTCTTTCTCCCTAGCTATAAATTAAGTCTCTCCCTCTATGAGACCCTTATTAATTAATAAGTGGTAGGCAGAATGAGAAACAAAAACATTAGGTAAAAAGTTATTTGTTTCTTCTAACCTTCCAATGATGGAGTGTTCGACATCGGCCAATAATTTTATATCACCGTTATCGAATGAGATCTTTACTGGATCTCTTTCCAAAAGAACATTGGAACGAGTTTGTTTTTTGATTATGGTACTTTTACTTGAAACGATTCTTACTTGCTTTTTAGGTAAGTCTGAAATCAGCCAATCTCCATCGCCGCCATTTTCATTGAGAAACTTTTGAATTTCTTCAACTTTTGTTTCGGCCTTTTTGAAGATTTTTTCGCTTTTGTTATCACCCTGGCTTAAGAGTCTTGGCAACAATTCTTCACAGCGAACAACTTTAGCACCTTCTTCAAATAACAAACATGAAGCCATGTCCTTTATCCGAGGATATTTGTCCAGCGTACCATCTGTAAAGTACTTATGCACAAGAGAAATAAAATAATTATCATTAAATTGATAAAACTGCACTGGGTCATTTGATATCATATCTAGCAGATCACTGTAACGATAGATCAAACCCTTTTCTAGAAAGTGGAAACAAAGATGTTCAGCAATGGCATCATATTTTGCGCCTCGCGGTGAACGAATAACTTGTGAATACCAAGCAAATCGAGACATGAGAAAATCTTCTACACAGCGCAAAGCATTATAATTAATCGTTAAAATATCATGTTGATCAACTTTCTTAACTGCAAAGTGATAAAGTAAATAATCTCTATCATAAGACCCATATTTTAAACCAGTATAATGAGCGTCTCTTAATAAATAATCCATTCGGTCACAATCAACTTCTGAATGTAAAATTTGATTAGCTAATATAGAAGGATCAACTCCTTTAACTAAGTCGGAAACAGACTGAGGATCGAGCCCGTATTTTTTTAAAATATGTGTAATGCCACCCTTATAATCAGTATTCTTTATTATATAAGAGCCAAGGTTTTCATGATCATCTTGGAGACCCTTACCACCCTTAGTATTAGTTGTTTCACCAAATTTTATATAAGCTGCTTCAGTAGTATGTGAAAATGCAAAAGTTCCTAAGTCGTGCATTAAAGCACCTAACCTTAAGGACTGGTGATATATTTTTTCCTTAGTTGTATTTTTTGGATCACATAGTTCTTCATAATCAACAGTTCTTCCGCAAGACTGAAGTATTAAATCAGAGTTATTCATAACTCCAATTGAATGCCCAAACCTTGAGTGTTCTGCACCAGGAAAAACATAACTGGAAAATCCAAGTTGTTTAATCCAACGAAGTCTTTGATAAAAAGGTGAATGAATTATTTCCAATTCAACTGGGGTGATATTGATAAAACCATAAATCGGATCAAAAATGACATGTTTTTTTATACTGAACTTCCCTGCTCACTTCTAACTCATTTTCCAGCAACCAAGCTATCCTCCCACAAGCATGAGTTAGAATATTTCCAAACTTGTGGAAGCAAAGATTATTGAAGAGTCTTTTTAGACTTTCTTCCTCTTCTACTTTTTTTCTTATTTAATGACTTTAACCTTGCAGCAACTGCTTCTAAAACAATTTTTGCTTCCCTTCTAAGTCCATTATCGTTAACAAATCTATAAAAGTTTTCTACGTCAGGATTAGATCTAAAGTTTTTTGGTCCAGTCTTAGCTGCTTCTGCAGTTGTATTTGTTGTAGTCGTCGTTGACATTTATCCTCCGAATTACGTCCTTCTTCAAAAAGGACAGGTTTTATTCTACAAATTTGGAATTAATTATTCAATAAACAATATTGGGTCTGTGCAACAGACCCAACATCATGTTTTAAATTATTCCTTTGCGGCTATCATGCCATAGCTGTGAAGCTTATTGTAGAGAGTTTTAACTGTAATCCCTAACATTTTAGCGGTTTTAGTTTTATTTCCACTTAAATGGTCTAAAGTTTTACAGATATGAAGCTTTTCAAGCTCCTCTAAAGTCATCTCAGTAAAATCAATTTGAACATCTTCTTGAATATCACTAGCGATTTGTTCATTTTGATTTACACAATCAGCAAGATGAGTTTTTTCTACAATTCGTCCCTCTGAAAGAATATATGCTCTTTCTATAACGTTTTGCAGCTCTCTTATATTTCCTGGCCATGAATACTCTTGTAACGATTTCAAAGCACCTGGTGATAAAGATTTTTGCTCTTCCGTACTTTTTCCTAAATTTAAAAAGTGGTTAGCTAAATGCTCAATATCTTCAACTCTTTCTCTTAATCCAGGAATTGAAAGTGACATCGTATTAATACTATAAAAGAAATCTTCTCTTATATGACCTTTAGATACTTCGTCTTGAATATCCTTGTTTGTTAAACCAACAATTCTCACATTTGATCTAATTGGCGTTTTTCCTCCAATTCTAAAAAGAAGTGAATCTTTAATAAAATTCAAAATCTTTGCTTGAAGAGTAATTCCAATCTTATCAATACCGTCCAGACATAAAGTTCCACCGTCAGCATTTTCAATTGCTCCGGCACGAGACTTAAGTCCAGTTAGAAAATCACCTTGCTCAGTACCAAACAATTCTTCATCTAATCTTTCTGGTGTTAAGGCTGCACAATCAACTACAATAAATGAACCTTTCGACCTTTGACTTCGACAATGAATTCTTCGCGAAATTAATTCTTTACCTGAACCAGATGGACCTTCAATAAGAATGTTTACATCTGAGTTTGAAACTTTATCGGCCAACCTTTTGATCTCTTCAATCTCTGCTGATTTTCCGATAATTTCTTTTTCTTCGATCTGAAAAGAACCTGAAACCTTTAATCCCAGCTTTCTTTCCTCTAATTCTTTTTCTTTCTCTTTAATTTTCTTTAAAAGAGTTTCGTTAAGAATTTTTGCCGAAAGATACATTTTCATGTTTGAAATGGGCCTTTCAATTTGCTCTAAAATCCCACTTACTAATGAAATGTCACTTCTAGAAAAGTCTC
>CAXHCD010000083.1:0-15599 GCA_964015265.1 uncultured Oligoflexia bacterium | reverse complement strand
CCTGCAATCGGCTTCTTCTTACCGTTTCCCGAGGACATCGTACCTTCACCGTCCGAAGCACCACGCGCATAAACAGGAAATGTAAGTAAAAACAAAAACGCAGCTATCGCAAATAAAATCAAAACTAAAAAAGTTGTTAATAAAAAGAAACAGATTCAAAAAAAGAAAAGAGCTAAGAAGAAAGTCATAACACAGAAAAAGACAGGTCCTAAAAAATTGAAATATTATGCCTTTTATAGAGCTTCGTCTTCCAGTTTTTCGGAAGCGCAAGTGAGTGCTGTCCAAGTGGACACTTCATCTTTATCCGTAATGGGAATAGGAGGAGGACTTTGGTATGATTATTCTGATAAATACAAATTCAATGCACAATTAGAGTTGTTTCCTGCTGTAAAAGTTGAAAATGAATTAGGTGATGATCAATTAGGTTATAGTTATAAATTACGATTAGGGGCGATTGCTCCTTTATGGCTTAACGATTTAATTAGTCCTACCTTAAATTTAGAATTAGAAAACCTTTATACTGTATCTTCTGTAGTCAATATAGGGGGACAAACGAGTGTTAGCTTTTTACAGTCAAATAAATTAGCTTGGTTAGAATTTGGTGCTGCTGTTGAGTTAGATAAGTCAAAAGAGTCAGGAATGGGCGTTTTTTTAAACTATGCTAAATCTATTTCTGGAAGTAGTGGTTTGAAAACAGATGTAGCTTTATTATCTGAGGTTGAAGATATAAGTATGAGTGGAACCAGGTTAGGAGCAGGTATCTATAAAAAGTTTAGAAAACGATATATGGCAAAAATACTGTATCATATTTATTCATTATCTACAGATACATCAGAACTAGATGTGAGTGCGATTATTCTTCAATTCCACATAAACTTTTAAAAATGCGAAAAAGTGTCCAATAAGAAATGCAAATCCTCCAATCGGAACAATCATTGCAAAAATTTTATTTTTAGTAATTGCATATAAATAACAATTAAAACTAAATAAGAATATTCCAACAATATAACTATAGTAACTAACTTTTAAAGGTTTTTTTATTATGAAGGAGGTAAGGCCTACTAGTATCAAAGAAAAAGAGTGAATGAAATGATAATTACTTCCCGTATTAAAAGTTTCAATATATTTTCCAGTTACGATATTTTTAAGGCCATGAGCGCCAAAAGCTCCAATTCCTACGGCCAAGAATAAGAAAACAAAACCTGTGAAAATGTATTTTAATGAATCATTTTTCATAAACCAAACCTAATTTAAAAGATGTATTTTTGGGTTATTATTTTTTATACTTGGGTTAATATTTAAGGAATTACCGGCCTTTCTTCCTGCACCATGAGACTCATCACAGTTTAGACTTTTATTCACACTCGTTTTTCTAAGCTTTCCATAAGCAAGATTTGTTTTTTTTATTAGAGAGTTTTTTATAGGAATTAAAGCTTGTTGAGAAGGCGTAGATTCTTTAAATTTTTCACAAAAACCTTTTGCTAAACCTCTAAAGTATGAGTTTTTAGCTACGATTCCTTTTAAGTGAGGATTCATTTTTTTATAGTTTTTCCATAGATTTTCAAGTTCACTATCTAAGAACTTAGCAACATATTCAGCAACTTCAATATTAGATCTATCTCCACAAATATCTAAATAAACACCATCATTTCCATAATTAAACACTGGAACCACAAAAAAGTTTTGCAATATTTCGTAAATGGCCTGTAATTTGGAGTTAGATCTTTTGGAAAATAGTGCGCTTAAAACATAAGCTTCGTCTTCATCATTTTTAAGTGACTCAAGGTTATATTTGAATAGTAATTCATTGGCCTTATTTAATGCTTTTTTTGCCTCAAACTCATTCGTACTACTCGATAGGGCCAATAATTTTTTAACCTTGTTTAATACTTGTTGAGATTTTAAGTCACCTTCAATAATATTATTTAGTTCATCAATTGATCCACTGGCCTGTGAGACTTCAGAGTTCCAATTATAGCTATTGCAGACCTTTTTAAATTCCTCTCCATGAGGTTTAGTATTTCCATACTTTAAAAAACACATATAGTGGGCCAACTCATGTCTAATAATTGATCTTATTGTTTCATTTAAGGCCATATGCATAAGAGCTTTATTAATTCCAATTTGGTAATTATGAGAATTAAAATGACCCCATTTTGTTTTAGATTCAAATAATGCGAAATGTATTGGATAGAGCATATTATTGAGTTCAAATCGGTTTTTATAGACTTTAAGGCCCATTTCATCAGTCATAATCTGAACTGTTAATTTTTTAATTTTCTTTAGAAATGAATGGGATGTTTCAGAAAAATAATACATTCAAGAACTATAAGATTTTATACATAATTCGACAATTTTGATGCGATGCAGTTGTTGCGAAAATTATTTTGTTTCAATATTTGATAAGATTGTTATCATATAACTATGAGAATTTTATTTACTACCTTTTTTGCAGTTTGCTTAATGTTCTATAGTATTTCAACTTTTGCTCTTGAATGTGATGGTTGTTCATATGCTCCACAAGAAATTTTTACACTTAAAAAATATGATAATTCTTTATCACTACAAAAAGTCAGAAAATTAAAAAAACTTCCATTTTTAGACAAAGGTTATGTACCGGCAGGCTTTTTTAAAACTAAAGATTACGATTACTATAGTTATTTTCATCGTCCGATTTTTGGAGAAAAACCAAAAACGTCGATGATTGTAGAATATAAGAAAGGTGATAGTGTTCCTTGGAAAATTTATGAGATATATGAAAAAGTTGGAAAGAATTTCAATGTTACCCATAATGGATTAGTTGTAACTCCTAAATTTTTCATTCTCACAGAGGGAGTTCATCACGTTTTTTTCAATAGGGACATTACATTAAAAACTAAATCAGATAAGGCCGGTACAAGGTATTATCAAGTTTATTTAGATAAGAAGAAAAAATATTACAAAAAAGAATTGGAGCAAGAGTTTGAAGTTTTTACTTCATACTCACGTGATGCCAATAAAAAAAATATACTTTGGCTAGGTCAATACATAAAAGGTCCTGAAGAGAACTATCCAAAATTATCTGAAAAAGGTCTTGAGATAAAAGGATTTAACACGGATAGGAGTTTATATTTATATGGTTATGAGTTGTTAGAACATGGAATCAGTCCAAAACCTTTATATACAATTGCTGTTCCAAACGATTTTCAATTTGTAAGAAACGCATATATTTTACAAATGGGTAAGAAGAGATTTGATATATTTTTGGGGCAATCATTTAAAGAAAATAGTTCATTAATTTGGAGACTTACATTTGTAACTAAAGACGGCAGTAATTATAGAATTCCTGGAAATTCTGCTCCAAGGCTAATTTTCATGGGCCCGTCACATTTAGAAATGCTTGATATGAATGATAAGGGCGAATTAATAGGTATCTCATCTTCAGGTGGAGTATTTAGACATACTGCTAACTTAGGTGGAGATTACTTTCCATTTGAGTTTATTATAAACTCAGATCAATTAAATCAATAGGTTGATTATTTTTTAAACGGCCTGTAATTTTGTAAAGTTTCATTTTTCTGCAATTTTAAAGTGGTATATTTAATCATGTAATTTTGAGGATTTATATGATTATTCGCTTTTTTCTACAGGTATTTTTACTTTTAAGCTTCATGAATTCTGCTCGTGCTGGGTCATGGGAGTTTAAATTTTTAAAGTTTAATAAAACATTTATAAGATCAGGGATTAAAAAACATAATACAGATAAATTCAAAGGGAGCATCCTTTACTATCAAGGTTTAGGGGATTCGATGTTAAATCATGGGCCTTTATTTAATTACTTAAATGACAATGGTTATGATGTGATCGCTTTTGACTATCAGGGGCAGGGTGGATCTTCAGGTAGTATGAATAAAACTACTATTAAAAATATTAATGAGTTAGGGGATTTAGTATGGAAAAAGTTTGGTCTTAGGCAAAGTAAAAAAATTATCATAGGTTGGTCAACAGGTGGACTTGCAGCCTATAGATATTCAAATTTTTATCCAGATAAAACAAAGGCCGTTGTTTTATTAGCACCAGGTATCGTACCGAAGCTTTTTATAGGTGAAACTGATTTATTAAGTTGCTTGAAAAGGCGTAGTAATCAAAAGGGGAAGTGCAAGCTTTTAAAGATTACTGAAAAAACTCTTACTCAAAAAGACTTTCAAGGTATGATGAATCCACATATTGATAAAATTAGACCCATCTCTCCCATAGTGGTTCCTATGTTTGCTAGTAATTTAATTGGAACATCAATAATCGCACGAATGAATTGGAGAATTTCTAAAAAAGTTAAAGGCATGGTCTATTTATCAAGTGATAATGATCGTTATGTGAATGCTAAAAAAACGATTGAAGTTTTAAAGAAAAATGCTAGTCATTTTGAATACCATCAATTTGGTAATGGGGCCTTACATGAGCTTGATAATGAAATTGATCCTGTTGCTGAATATCTAAAGTCTGATTTGATTCGATTTCTAAGCGAAATTTAGTTGTCATAAGATAAGATTAATATCTTTTCATACACTTGTATTCGTTATGAGTAAAATTTAATCAAGGGTTAAAATTTTACAAAAATAATCAAAGTATTGTTTTAATTTGAGATAATTCTAGTGAATTATTAACACAAAGCTTTGATTTAAAATTATAAGGAGACAAATTTTGAAAACTCTACTCATTTATATAACTTTTTTTATATCATCATTAGCATATGCTAATGATATAAGTCCTATTGAATCTAGGGCAAATATTTTATTAGAAGAATCAATTGAGAGGTATGTGAACATTGGTTCTAAAGAGTATCGTGAACTTGATCGAAAAATAGATGAAGAAATCTCAATTATGGTTTTAGGTTTAGATGGAAAAGTAATTTCATTTTATAAGAAAAGAATAAATGGAAGAAACATAAAAAAATATAAAGGTGCAAATAACAATGCACTTCGTCCTGAGTTGCAACAGTTTAGTAATAAAGAGTTCGTAGTTGAAATATTAGAAAAAGCTTCTAAATCCAGTGAAGGAAAAATTCATTTTTTGGCGCATAAGATTGAAGAAAAAGAAGAGGCAGCTCAAAAGAAAACTGCTAAGTTTAAAGTAAAAGACGGTGTGATATTTGTCGCTTATTACTTTGAAAAATAATCTTTTAATATACTGAAAAGTACATTAGTTAAATGACGAAGGTGAGAAAGCAAACAATGCTTTCTCACCGATATACTAAAGAGAGTTTTTTGATTTTACAGCTGCACTTAAGAAGTCTCTATTTAGTCTTGCTATATTAGAGATATCAATTCCTTTTGGACAAGAAGCTTCACATTCTGCTTCGTTAGTACAGTTTCCAAAGCCAAGTTCATCCATTTTCTTTACCATGTTTTGAACTCTAGTTTGGGCCTCTACTTGACCTTGAGGAAGAAGTGAAAGTTGAGAAACTTTCGCTCCAACAAAAAGCATAGCGGAAGCATTTTTACAGCTAGCAACACAGGCTGCACAACCAATACAGGCAGCAGCGTCCATGGCTAGATCAGCGTTTTCTTTTGATATTAAAATTGAATTTGCATCTTGAGCGTTCCCTGTATTAACATTAACGAACCCACCGGCCGCGATAATTTCATCAAAAGCGCTTCTATCAACCATTAAGTCTTTATGAACTGGAAATGCTTTTGCTCTCCAAGGTTCTATAACGATAGTATCCCCATCATTGAACTGTCTCATATGTAATTGACATGTAGTTGTCTCTTTTTGAGGTCCGTGAGCCTGCCCATTGATCATAAGAGAGCACATTCCACAAATACCTTCTCTACAGTCGTGATCAAAAGCAACAGGGTCTTGGCCCTTATCTACTAGTTCTTCATTTAATTGATCAAGCATTTCAAGAAAAGACATATCGGGAGATACACCATCAAGTTTATAATCAACCATTTTCCCTTCTGACTTATTATTATCTTGTCTCCAGATTTTTAAATTTAAAAACATTGTATTGTCATCACTCATTATATACCCCCGTCCTACTTATAACTTCTTTGAGTTAGAGGAACGTTTGGAAAGTTTAGTTCTTCTATATTTCTAATTGGATCTTTTTCAACGCCAGTGAATTCCCAAGCAGCTACATGACAATACTTATCATCATTTCTCATTGCTTCGTTTTCATCAGTTTGAGATTCCTCTCTAAAGTGACCTCCACATGATTCGGCCCTTTCAAGTGCATCTCTTGCCATTAGTTCACCAAGTTCTAAGAAGTCAGCAACACGATTTGCTTTTTCTAGCTCAATATTGATCCCTACATCAGTTCCTGTTACTTTTACATCTTTCCAAAATTGAGATCTAAGATCTTTGATTTCTGAAATAGCTTTTTTAAGTCCAGCTTCATTTCTGGCCATTCCAACGTTTTCCCACATAATTCTTCCTAATTCTTTGTGGAAAGTATCGACTGATCTAGTTCCATTGATATTTAAAAGTTTATCAAACCTTTCTTTTGCAGCATTTAAAGATTTATCAAATTCTTCATGATTCGTGTCAATAACTTCTGCATTTGGTTTTTCAGTCGCGAAATAATTTCCAAGAGTATATGGAATAACAAAATATCCATCTGCTAAACCTTGCATTAGGGCAGAGGCTCCAAGTCTGTTCGCTCCGTGATCTGAAAAATTTGCTTCACCTAGAGCGAATAATCCTGGGATACTTGTCATTAGATTATAATCAACCCAGATACCGCCCATAGTATAGTGAACTGCTGGATAAATTCTCATTGGAACTTCATATGGATTTTCATCTGTGATTCTTTCATACATTTCAAATAAGTTTCCATATTTTTCACGAATCGTATCTTCACCATCTCTTTTGATTGCATCTCTAAAATCTAAATAAACAGCAATACCTGTAGATCCAACTCCTTTGTTTTGATCAATCTGCTCTTTGGCGTTTCTAGAAGCAACGTCTCTTGGAACAAGGTTTCCAAAAGAAGGATATTTTCTTTCTAAGTAATAATCTCTTTCCTCATCGGGTATTTCACTAGGCTTTCTTTTATCACCTGGATTCTTTGGAACCCAAACTCGACCATCATTTCTTAATGATTCAGACATAAGAGTTAGCTTCGATTGGTTTTCTCCGTGTACAGGAATACAAGTTGGGTGGATTTGCGTGTAACAAGGGTTAGCAAAGTATGCACCTTTCTTGTAGCATTTCCAAGCAGCTGATCCATTCGAAGTCATTGCGTTTGTACTTAAGAAGTAAACATTTCCATATCCACCTGTACATAGAAGTACAGCATCAGCACTAAACTTTTCAAATTCACCAGTGATAATATTTCTTGTAATGATTCCTCTGGCCTTACCATTAATCATTACTAATTCGACTAATTCACGTCTTGTGTAAGAAGTAATTTTTCCTTTTCCAACTTCTTTCATCATTGCAGAATATGCACCTAATAAAAGTTGTTGACCAGTTTGTCCTCTGGCATAAAAAGTTCTAGAAACTTGAGCACCACCAAAAGATCTGTTAGCAAGAGTACCGCCGTATTCTCTGGCAAATGGAACACCTTGAGCAGCACATTGATCAATAATATTATTTGAAACTTGT
The DNA here is from genome assembly GCA_964015265.1 of uncultured Oligoflexia bacterium. Classification (GTDB taxonomy): domain Bacteria; phylum Bdellovibrionota; class Bacteriovoracia; order Bacteriovoracales; family Bacteriovoracaceae; genus CAXHCD01. The sequence goes on along the minus strand of CAXHCD010000083.1, from coordinate 8,012 downwards.
GCTAATCTATAAACATTTGCTTCTCTTGCTCTATAGTCACCACCTTTTACAGTGTCATAAAAAAGTCTCCAAACTGAATCGCCATCACTTGGATAATTTTTTGCAGCGTTAACACCACCTTGAGCGGCAATTGAGTGAGCACGTCTTGGAGAGTCTTGCATACAAAAAGTTTGAACATTGTATCCAAGTTCTGCCAGAGTTGCAGCAGCAGAAGCACCTGCTAACCCTGTCCCAACAACGATAACATTAAATTTTCTTTTATTAGCTGGATTAACCAACTTCATATTAAATTTATGATTTTCCCAAAGGGTTTTAACATCACCTTCAGGAACTTTTCCATCTAGTTTTTTTATATCACTCATTGTGCTCCCCCTTGTAGATAGCCCCAAATTGGAAATGCTGAAAAACCAATTGTCACGATTAGGGCAAAAATCTTTGATAATAGTTTTAATGTGCAATTATATTTTTGATGATTAAAACCAATTGATTGAAATGCTGACCAAAAACCATGGGAAACATGTAGGCCTAAACAAATCATTGAAAAAATATACCAAACGACAACTCCTGGACTTTGATAGAATTCAACAACTGTTCTGTACAAATCTCTCATTTCAGTACCGTTATATGTCGTCATATATACTTTACCGAATTTAAAATGCAGTAAATGTAGAATAAGGAAAACTAAAATTACAAAACCAGTGTAAGGCATAGTTGATGATGCAAAAGTTGCTCCTCGGCCAGTTTTAACCTTCATGTGATAACCCTGCGGTCTAGCATTCATGTTTTCTAAAGTTAACTTTGCGGCCAAACTCAAGTGCGTGAGAAAAATTCCTGCTAGAATTGCCTCGGCAACATAAATAAGAGGGTTTGAAGTTAAGGTGTACGCATAAGTGTTAAATGCTTGCGGCCCTACATAAAGCAAGCAGTTTCCGATTAAGTGTGAAATTAAAAAGCCACACAGTAATAAACCAGTAACACCCATGAGCTGTTTTTTGACAATTGATGTCTTTAGATAAGCACATAGACGAGTCATCCAAGTTCTCCTTTTGTGTAATGACACATATACAGACTATTAAATCCCGTTAAGAATCGTATATAACTAAAATTATTTGGATTTTTGTACACGTAAGTATATCCTGAGACTTGTTGAATGTATATAAGAGGTATATTAATTTAAAAATACGTATAACACTGGAAAGCAATGTTACCTAACGCAAATGACTTAAGATTTTTACTTGAGTTAGCAAAAACAAAAAATATGTCTAGGGCAGCTGAAAGATTAGGTATATCTCAGCCGGCCTTATCTATGGCGGTTAAAAGACTCGAAGATTGCTTTGAACAACAATTATTATTCAGGTCTAAATCAGGAGTTCAATTAACTAAGGCCGGAGAGCTTTTAGCTTCTAATAGTAAAGACCTTTTAGATCGGTGGCAGGAATTAAAAGATAGTGCCCTTAAAAAAGAGAAAAACTTAAGTGGTAGTTATAGAATTGGTTGTCATGCTTCTGTTGCTAAGTATTGTCTAAAACATTTTCTGCCTCAATTGCTAACTAAATATCCGGAGCTTGAGTTTCGTTTTAGTCATGGCCTATCTAGAAAAATAACGGAAATGGTCGTCTCATATCAAATTGACTTCGGAATTGTTGTAAATCCGTTCCCTCATCCTGATTTAGTTATAAGAGATTTGTTTAAGGACGAAGTTTGTTTTTGGAAGTCAAAAAAAACTAATTTAATTAATGACCTTGATTCGGAACAAAAGGTATTAATCATTGAACCAGAGTTGGCACAAACTCAAGATTTGATGAAAAAAATAGGAAAGAAAAAAATTAATTTCAATAGGGTCATTACAACATCGAACCTTGAAGTTCTTGCAAAAATGGTGAGTGAAAGCTCTGGTATTGGAGTGCTTCCAAGTAGAGTTATTAATCAAAAGGAATCTAAAGTTGAAAAAATAGATTATCTCCCTTCGTATACAGATCGTATATGTTTAGTCTATCGGGCCGATACTCAAAAAGCACAGGCTTCTAAGAGATTAAAAGAAGAATTAGAGCAATTTCTAAAAAATGTATAAACAATCTAAAATCTTTACATGATTTCCCTAAGTACACTGGCCATTTGAGTTCAAAAATATAAATGTACGAAAAAATAGGGGATATGTATGAAAACAAAAATAGTTACATTTATAATTTTATCAATGCTGCAAAACGTTGCTATTAGTAGTGAATATTTTTATTTCGAAAGAGGTGAAACGGCCTTTGATGTTAATGATGTTGAGTTTGTAGCAATATATTTGGTTAAACCAAATGGAAGATATATAACAAGAGATGTTAATGATAATGCTATGAATCAAAACGAAACTGAAAGAGATTTGGCCAAATTAAACGGGTGTGGGAAAAAAGGCAGGTTTTGTGTTCATGATCAGGCATTTGATATTAATGATGTTGAATATGTTGAAGTTATTGGAATTAAATACAATGGTGACTATGTTACAAGAGATTTAAACGATTCAGCTTATAATGTTTCAGAGTCAAATTACGACTTGGCCCGATTACATGGGTGTGGTGATTATGGTGTTTGTGTTGGTGCGAAAGCATATGATTTAAATGACGACGAAGAAGTAAAAATTATTGCAATTCAAGAGAACGGAAAGTTTGTTACTGAAGATTTAAATGATGGTGCAATTAATGTGAATGAAAAGTATGAGAGAGACTTTTTATTGCTTTAAAAGAGGACATATTTAGGTCATAAACGTTTGAAATCTGTAAGTTTTCTGACAATATCTTTCATTTGTTAGATGTAAGATTTAATAAGTCAACTATTTAGATACATTTAGGTAATTTTGTAACCCGCCAAAGGACTGGTGCGCAATTTAGGGAGGAACTTTATGACCAAAATTACTTTAATTATTATGTTGCTAGCTTGGAACTTGAATGCATTTGCACAAGTTAAAGTTTTTAGAGCAAACACTTTCAAGAGCAAAGTTTTTTCTAGTCAGTATAAACTTCCTTCACAGGCCGTTAGAAATAAAAGAAAAGTAAATTGGGGCCTAGTAAATCAACAAGTACTAAGCTTTCTAAATAGTTCAGAGGGAGCACAGTTAACACTTTTAGGTGATAATAAAAAAGAGCTTTCTTTAAGAACCAGAAGAATAGATCATACAGGCATCACTCTAAGATATATCCAGTCTCATAACAGAGTTAAAATTGAAGGTGCAGAATTAATCTTAATTTTTGATAAGTCTCATAAACTTAGATCGGTAAACAATTCTTTAGTAAACCTTTCTGGTTTTGATACTAACGTAAAATTTAAGAAAAAAAGCGCCATGTCTAAAATAGTAAGAACATTTAAGTACAAGAACCCAGCAATGGGAAGATCGGTAAACGATGGTCTATTAATTACTACTTATCCAGCTTCTAAAAAACCAGTATTAGTTTGGCAATTTAGTGTTAGAGAAAAAGGTGGATTTAATAAGGCCCTTTCTATACAAGTTATCGCTGGTGGATCAAATGCGGGTAAAGTTTTAAGGTTTAGAAATTTAAAACATAGAATGACTGATGTAGATATTTACGATGGTCAAGATATTGATGGGGAAGTAAAACCAGGTGCTGGTGTTAAAGTAATAGAAGATTCAAAAGTAGTTAATGGAACACTTAGAGAGCTGAGCGAAAATATTCAAAACTCTTTCAATAATATAAACATCGTTTCAAACTTTTATTCAAAAGTTTATTCATGGGAAAGTTTTGATAATAAAAACTCAAAAATTAGTGCAATAACTGAACTTAAAACAGGTGGTCTTAAGGAAAATGCTGCTTGGGTTGATGGTTGGGGAGTGTTCTTATTTGGATTTGGTGGAGATATTTTGGCCAATATTCCAGGTGCACTTGATGTTGTTGGACATGAGTTTACTCATGCAGTGATCAGTAGAACGAGTAACTTAACTTATGAAAAACAATCTGGAGCTTTAAATGAGCACTTTGCAGACGTGTTCGGAGAAATGATTGAAGCGGCCAGTAATAAGACAGGTGGTAAGCTATTAATTGGTGAACATGCGATGGGACCAAAAGCTAATAAAGAAGCTTTAAGAGATATGTTGCATCCTGAAAGAGGATTAGCTAAACAACCTGCACATGTTAATGAAATTCCTAAAAAATTTGGTGAAGACTGTAAACCTGCTAGATCTAATGACCAATGTGGAGTTCATAGCTTAAGTGGTATTCCAAATAGAGCTGTTGCACTAATGGTTGAAGTTTTAGGTTGGAAAAAACTTACTCAGCCATTATTTAAGGTAATGTCAGTTAGGCTAACAGCAAACTCAAATTTTGGGGATTATAAGACTCAATTGTTAGACGAATGTTCTATGAGTATGGATAAGTCTGACTGTGAAGTTATTGAAAGAAGTTTTCAAACTGTAGGTATCTAATAATATCAAAATGCATAGGTATTATATTTGCTTATAATACCTATGTGATCTATTTATTTAACTTATAATATTAATTTAAAGCATAATCTTCTTAGAACAGATTGAGATAATATTACTATTTTGATCACTACTAAGGAGAAAAATATGAAGAATCGTCGTGATTTATTTAAAAACAGTATAACATTGCTTGCATCTTTAGGGCTTGGAAGTAAGGCCATTGCTTCTAATCGCTGTACTATTACACCTGATCAAACAGAAGGTCCCTTTTATCCTATAAGAAGCATTGATGATAAGAAAAATGATCTAACTTATGTGGTTAGAAATGGGAAAAAGTTTTTTGCTAAAGGTGAAAAAGTAATTATTAAAGGTCGTATCCTAGATCAAAACTGCCGACCTATAAAAGGGGCCCTTGTAGAAATTTGGCAAGCTTGTGTTACAGGAAAGTATAATCATCCAAGTGATCCAAATAATGCAAAGCTAGATCCAAATTTTCAGTACTCAGGTAGATTCGTAACAAATTCAAAGGGGAGATTTATTTTTAAAACTATTAGGCCAGGACAATACCCTGCTGATAGAAATTGGATTAGACCAGCTCATGTGCACTTTAAAGTACATTTAAGAGGGCATGAAGAATTAACGACTCAAATGTATTTTGCTGATGATAATTTAAATAAAAAAGATCTTATATTGAAGAGATTAGGCAATGATCAGAGAAAAAATGTTGTCGTAGAATTTTTAGATAGAGGACGATCTATTAAAGAGGGAATTTTTAATATTACACTTAATAAAATTCAATAAGAAAAGGCCCTCTTATAAAGAGGGCCATTATAATTTAAATTGTTAAGAATGAAGCGTAAGACCAAGTTAAGTCTCTAGCGCCTTTCATATGTCCTGAGAACTTATCTAATTGCTCATCCATTCTTCCGTCTGGGCCCATATGTGTTTTAACTCTTTCTAAAAATGTTTTTGCTTCTTCTCTGATACTTTTTCTAATCACTTTTAATTCGTCACCACTTAATTTGTTTCCAGAATTTAATCTGTATCCAATATGTCTTGAGTAAAAAGAATTATTTAGAGAATCAACTTTTACATTCTTATTTAAATGCTTTGAAAGCTTTTTTAAATATTCTGCCATGGCATTAGTTAATAAAAACCATGGGTTTCCACCGTAATAAGTATCTTCAGGGTATCTTCCAATTGCTACACCCTTAAACTTTTTATTTATTGGATAGATTTTTTTGAATGTTTGTACAAGCTTTTCATAAGTAGCAATTACTCTCGAATCAGTTGGCCCGTAACTTAAACCAGGCATCCACACGTGATTAACTGCCAAAATAGTCGAAGCATCTAAATTAGATGATTTATAGTTTAAACCTCCAACTCTGTTCAGAGTTGTTTGGATATAACGTCTTTGAGATGAAAAGTGGTAGTTAAGTTGATTATCAATTTGCTTTGCCTGAGAAAGATACCAAGATGCCGCGGCACCATCATTTAGCTTATTTGCTAGTTTAGCGCCAATAAGAAGTGCACTTCTTTGGGCCATTCTTGTGTAAAAGTGTGTACCCATTACTTCTTCCCAAAGGTCAAAGTCACTATATTTCCAATTATGTGAAACATATTCTAAGTCTCTTTTTATAACAGTATTGGCCGGTATTTTTCCACCGTATAACTTTGCTCTAACGTAATTTGTTTTACCTTGTTTAATTAGGTTTAAAGCATGAATTCCTAGGGCAAAAGCTCTTAAGGCTGGGCCATCATTTTGTGGACGTCCCCAAGGTCCTTTGAAGCTTGTTCCATTCGGATTAAACTTCGGCTCACCTTGCCCTGTTAATTTATGTGTTTTTTGATGATGATTTACTAAATTTATATAATCATCCATAAGTTTGTTTAGATGATTTCTATTTTTAATCGTCAAGTCTAGGGCCCTCATTACTAAGGCTGCATCTCTAACCCAATGGTAGTAGTAGTTTGGAGAGTGTTTTGAAGGAGAGGCAACAACAAAGCCCTTTGGTGTATCATTTCTAGAGATATTATCTAATAAATATCTTAAAGAACGTTTCTTTTGGTTAATTACCCATTCATTTGTAACTTGTGAAAGCGCGCTAAAACTAAATAACATTGTTATTAAAACAATTACATTTTTCATAGTGTCTCCTAAATTTATTTAGAGCTAAGGATACTGTTTTGATAAGGTATTGAAAAGTGTACTTTTGGAGATGACGGCCTTTTTAACAAAAGACCGTTGCATTTTTTTGTCTAGGTTTATTTACATGTAAAGTTGGCCGTAAGTTTTAGATCAACGTCCGTCCAGGTCTTCTTTTCATGCTTTAAAGAACATGCTTTTGAAATTGCTGCATGTTGTCTATCCATGGAAAAAGATAACATGTCTATGCTCCCGCTTGCCACAAGAACGTTATTTTTCACTGTGTACTTCATTGAACTATTGAGTGATTTTCCATTTAGAGTAAATTTTACATTTAGGAAGTTGTCGTTAATAGAGTCAACTGTTGCCATTATTTTTGAGCCGCCAAGTAGAGTTGAAAAAATATTTTTGGCCAATTTAGAGTCACGAACTTTATCTTTAGAAAATACAGATGATCCATCAATTTCAACTGTAGAGCCTGCTATAGATTTTTTAAGATCAGATGAGCTATTAAAGTTACTTAGTTTGTACTTTTTGAATGTTCCTGTTACACCAACTTTTTTCATCGTTTTAAAACCAGTCCATTCAATCTTTAAATCTTTGTTTTCGATCATGTATTTACAAGCTCCATGAGCTGAAAATGTACTTAAAAATGCTAAAGCAATTACTATCTTCATATATACTCCAAATGATTGTTTTTGTTATTGTCAAACCTAGTACTTCATTTGGCAAGGGCCTATCTCTTATTTGAGACAATTCTGATATTCAGATTGGCTACCTAGAATTTTTTGGGATTTTTGACCTGTAAAGGCCTCTTCGCAGAATATAGAGTAGTTAGTTTCGATCCAAAACTTTTCTTCAGGGTTATTTGTATCATAGTCCAGTGACATACAAGCGTTACATCCAAAATTATTCATCTGTGGGACATATACTTGATTCCAATTTCTTGCCTTATTCGATTCAGCAATTTTTTTTAAATCATCATGAAGAAAACATGCTTCAACACAGGAATAGACTCTGTCATATGGCCTACACTTTGAGCTTCCATTGTGTGTGCTTACTTTAAAATTATCAATTGTACTGTCATAGTGAAGTAGTTCATGAAATACAGACTTTGAAATATCTTTGCATTTTTCAATACTAAAAAGAGTTATTGATCCATCCCTACTCTCATAGCCACAAGTTTCGACTTCTTTTAGACCGCCAAGCTCAGATTTAGCGATTTGCGGTGATCTAGTTAAAAGACACTCTACGCGAACCTTATTTTTTTCAATTTTTCTTAGTAATGTTTGAGCTCTAATTGGAGCAATTGTAGAAAAGCAATTATTAATTTTTGTAAAACCTGTTTTTATTTTTTCTAAGAAAGATTTCCATTCAATCCCTAGATTTTTTTCATTACAATGGTTAGAAATTAATGCATTATAATCTGTCTGTCTCTTATACACATCT
>CAXHCD010000082.1:0-16017 GCA_964015265.1 uncultured Oligoflexia bacterium | reverse complement strand
GTTATTTTCAAGCAGAAAAATAATAATTTAAAGGTGGGTTAATGGATCGCTTACTTTATTTGTAGATTGTAGACCAGTTCAATTATCTCAAATTGTTCTTAACTTAGTTAATAATGCTAAAGATGCAATTCAAGAAGATGAAAACAAGTGGATTGACATTATCACCAGGACACACCCTTATGACTCTAAAAAAGCACAGGTGATAGTTCGTAACAGTGGTAAGAAAATTTCAAAAGAAGTTAATGACAAAATTTTCTCTGCATTTTTTACAACTAAAGAGCACGGAAAAGGAACTGGTCTTGGACTTAGTATTTCAAAAGAAATTGCGGAACAACATAATGGAACTCTTTACGTAGATCAACATGATCAGCACACAAGTTTTATAATTGAAATACCTAAGAAACAATCAAATACAGAAGCCTTAAAAAAGTCTGCCTAGACTATCCTTTCAATCTTTGTTTCCAGGCCTTAACTTCTGGAGCAAGGTAATCATATTTCATATTATCAATAGTATACTGAGCAAATTCATAATCCGTTGTATGTGTTAAACACTCTGTAGGACATACAGTCGTACAAAGGCCGCAATAACAACAAAGGGCCGTATCAATCGTATACTGAGTTAAATCAAGTCTAATTGGAGTTCCATTATCTGTTTTAATTTGGGGTGCATCTTTTGGTTTTCTCTTAGAAGCAATGTAAATACAATCTACTGGACATGCCATAGCACACTGGTTACAAGCGATGCAGTTATCTGTATCATTAAATAATCTCATCCTGGCATTCTCAGGAAGAGTTTCTCTAACCTCTGGATACTCGATAGTAACAGGTTTGTGTGATGTCACATATTTAAAGGTAATGCTCATACCTTTCATAGTTGTTCGGATTGCTCCAAAAATGTTTTGAAAATACTTTTTAAATGTTAATTCAGAGGCATTTGCACTCATAGTTTTCTCCATTACCTATCTACTTCACCTAATACAATATCTACACTTCCAATAGTCGCAACAAAGTCGGCAACCATCTGCCCTGGAGCTAACTCAGGGAGCACAGAAACGTTCGTAAAGCATGGGGATTTTACTTTTACTCTATATGGTTTTTTACCACCGTCAGAAACGATGTGGTAACCAAGCTCACCTCTTGGACATTCTGTTCTCATATATATTTCACCTTTCGGCAATTTTATTACTTTTGGAACTTTCCCCATTATCGGCCCATCTTCAATTTTTGCAATAGCTTGTCTTACAATCTTTATAGACTCGAAAATTTCTTGGACTCTCACACTATATCTATCCCAACAATCACCAAGAACACCTTTCTCACCTCTACCAACAGGAACATCAAAATCAAACTCTTCATAAATTGAATACGGTTGCTCTTTTCTTAGATCCCACTTCACTCCAGATCCTCTTAATAAACATCCAGTCAGGCCATATTCAAAACATTGTTCTTTTGAAAGTTGTCCAACGTTAGCAGTTCTTCCAATAAAAATTTGGTTTTGACCTACAAGTGAATCATATTTTTTCATACTCTCTTCAAATTCATCTAAAAATTTAGAAACTCTTGTAAGTTGAGAGTCACTGATGTCATTCCAAACACCACCAATCCAAATATAATTATAAAGAAGCCTTGCTCCTGAAATTTCTTCAAAAATTCTTAAAATAAATTCTCTATCTTGAAATGCATATAAAAATGGAGAAAATGCTCCTAAGTCAATAGCATACGTACCAAAGAACATTAAGTGTGAAGCTATTCTTTGAAGTTCAGAAACGATTACTCTAATAAACTCCGCTCTTCTTGGAACTTCAGTTCCTAGCATTTTTTCAACTGCTAATACGTAGCCTAACTCCATATTCATTGCAGCTAAGTAGTCCATTCTATCTACAAATGGAATTACTCCTCGATAGTCTAACTCTTCACTATGCTTTTCCATACATCTATGAAGATAACCAATATGTGGAATTGCCTCTGCTACAATTTCAGAATCAGTTTTAATTTCAACTCTTAAAACTCCGTGAGTAGCAGGGTGCTGAGGTCCCATATTTACTGTAAGAAGTTCTGACTTTAATTTTTCTTGGTTTAGGTTTTCCATATATTTACTTATCCTATTGATCAGCTTTTTCTTTAGCGGCCTTTTCAGCAGCTTTTTGTTTATCGGCAAATTCTCTATCTGGAATATTCATCTTTGCTTCAGGATTAACTGTCATACCGTTATAAATTTCTTGAACAACATAATCCTTTCTTAATGGGTATCCTTCCCAATCATCTGGACACAAGATTCTTCTTGGATCAGGATGATTTGTAAAAGTTATCCCTAACATGTCAGCACATTCTCTTTCTTGCCAATTTGCTGCTTTCCAAACACTATCCACTGAATCAATTGTAGGAACAAAATCACTAGAAGGTTTATCAAGCTTAGCTTTCAATAATAGCTGATGACCTTTTGTGAAACTGGCCAATACATATGTTACGTCAATATATTCAGGATAATCTGTTCCACTAATTACTTGTAGAACATTAAACTCTAACTCACATGTCTTTAGAGTTTCACATACGTTTAATATATGATCAGCTGAAACACTTACCCATGAATCTCCTGCTTCACCTTCTCCAGGCGATGTTAAAACAGCATTACAACCTGACACTTTACTATTAAGAATTTCTACTACTTTATTATGCATGCTTAACCCACTTATCTCTTAGTAGTCTTTCATTTGCAATTTTCTTTTGAAGAGTCATTAACCCTTCAATTAAAGCTTCTGGCCTTGGAGGGCAACCAGGAACATAAACGTCAACAGGTACAACCTCATCTACGCCTTTAAGAACATGGTATCCATGTTGCCAATAAGGTCCCCCCTTATTTGCACATGATCCCATTGATATAACATATTTCGGTTCAGGCATTTGCTCGTATAATGTTTTAATTCTTGTTGCCATTTTTAAAGTAACAGTACCAGCAACAATCATTAAGTCTGCACGTCTTGGAGTGGCCATGAAAGCTCCACAACCAAATCTTTCTAAGTCGTACTTAGCAGCTCCTGTGGCCATCATTTCAATAGCACAACAAGCTAAACCAAAAGTCATTGGCCATAGTGAATTCTTTCTTCCCCAGTTTAGGAAATCATCAACTTTCGCCAGCATTACACCGTCTTGCATATACATCACTCCAAAAAAGACAAAAACTGTCAGACAAATCCGTAAATTAATAATTTTACACACTATTTTTACTTATCCGCACAGGAGTAGTCAACGATACAAATGCTGAACTTTTACGAACTTTGAAATTAGCTTTGAGTCAATTAAAGTTATTTGTGGAATGTTTGATATCGTAAAAAATATTGCAACGATCTACGAAAGAACTCATCATCTCTTTATGAACAACTTGTACACTCATTCCTGCCGATGCAGGAGCCCTATCGGCCTTTTTAGTTAAAAGAGCTAGTCTTTTATCATCGTTTTCACAGGCCTTGTTCATAATTGTTTTATATTCTTCAAGGGCCGCGACTGGATATGGTTGACCATAGGCGCTAGAAATAAAAACAGCATCCTTATTCGAGATATCAGGAATATTCGAAGAAGGGATCGAGTAATTAGAAAGATTCCTCTTAAAGGAATCGTAATTATTTCCAAGTCTATAAAATTTTTCTTTAGTTAATTTTCTAGATAATTTCCGGCTCCCGTCTAGAGAAACTTTTTTACAATTAGCGACTCTCTTTGAGTCAGATTTAAATAATTCAAAAACAACTTTACACTCAGATAGATATGCATCTACCTCTCCACCTTTTCCTTCAACTGTAGACTTTATAAATTTCTCTAGAGAAAAATTGACTTGATAAGGGTTAAATGGAGTTCTTTTAATATAGTGTGTAAGTTCATGGGCCAAATCTAATACCGCATCAATTGTCTTCAATTTTGAATTTACATACACAACGGCCTTTGTCTCATAAATGACCTTATCTGGTCTATTTCTAGAAAATTTTCTGAGTAAAGTAGTATCTAAAAGAGATACTGGACCTGGTATAATTAGATCACTCAAAGTTTTTCCTTCCTTGAAGGCCTTTTTTTTGGCTGCGATTACAATCTTTCTACCATGCTTTGATTCAATTAAAATTTCTAGTAAAGTCTTAATTCTTTTTTCATCCGTATCAGCAAGAGTTCGCCAAGGTTGGTAATAGTCCCTTTCAACAAAAAGAGTTTTATATTTTTCAGCAAATGATTTTGAAGAAAGTAAAAAAATAAGAGCACTCATCCATAAGATTTTCATGCCTTACTTTTCGAAGATTTAAGCTTTTGAATTGATTAAATTTAGATCTCATTTAGTTTAAGGAATAATTTACCTGAGATTTATGATCTGCTTTTTCCTACTCTCATCTACAGCAAATTGACCAAGAATTCTACTATGTTTTCCATTAGTTAATTCAATACTATATATTCCAGAACTTAAAAAAGTTTCACCCATTCTAATGTCAAACGGGAGTCCACTCCAATGACGTGTATCGGCCTTCTCTGAAGCTTGAATCACTTTAGTTGCTCCAATATATTCTAAAACGGCCAAGTTCTTCGCCACAAATTCATTTTTACCATTCTTATTTAAGGCCTTATAGGTCGCATAAGCTGCTGCAATCGCTGCGGCATGCTTAGTAGCTAGTCTGGCCCCAATTCTAAAATACCTTGATAAAGAATCCTCTTCTAGTGAAAGCATCGCCACTTTATTAACGGGAGCGATTAAATTGAGATTCACTTTTTTTACAACTTGATTTTGCTTCTTAATTATAAGTTTTAAATTATCTTCAGATTTTGAGTCTCTCATTGTAGGTAGTTCAAATGACACTGCTACATTTTGTAAGGCAGCTTTTCCCATATTATAACCAATAAAGGTTCTTCCAGGTCTATAAGTGTTAGGCGCTGGAAATAATCCAAGTTTATCTGCTGCAAAAGATGCCATAATTGCAAGTCCAATTCCACCATCATCTTGAATTCCATAATAATGTTTCTTGGCAGTTTTGCGAGGAAGTATTTTATTTTGAAATAAAAATGTTACGTTAGGTAGTTTTTTAGGAACTTTAACATTGAGCTTTTTTGATAATTTTGAATATTCGTAAGGTCGAACTTTTTTAGTAAGCTCTACAATCTTTAAATCTAAATAACTATTTAAGTCTTTAGATAAGTTTGTTTGGCCTATATATTCTTTTTCAAGTTTATTTATAGAAACTGATTTTAATTTAGAGTAATCTTTTTGAAAATTTTTGTATTTTAAATTGTAAGAATCATAAAGATTATAGTTTTTTAATACAAGTTGTTTAGCATCCTTATATAATTGTAGTGCAATTTGAAGATCATTTCTTGAACCAATAATTTCATGCACTATGGCACCGTAAGTTTTGGCCAATAAATCATCTTTAAAAACCCCCTTTCCAATTTTTAACTCTTTCAATTCTTTTAAATATGTATCCCATGCTACTAATGTAGCTCGAGCTTTAAATAGAAACTTTCTTCTATCGCTTTCATTTAAAGATTTTTTTACCCAACCTTTTTCAGACTTCTCATAAACTACGCCCAATTGATATATTGTTAAATAGTCTAAGGATAAATAGAAATAAACAAGTGAGTGTTCATAAGGTAATCCATAGAATTTATCTAAGTTATCATTGAGTAACCATTTGGCCGTTTTTTTACTAACACTTTTTGTATATAGTTTATCAATTTCACTTAATGCATTTTCTAAATGAATTGAAGATTGTAAAAACTTTTCACTAAAATGATAAATTGAGCCAAGCTCCATCTCAAGTAAAAGTCGATTATCTGGGTCCTTATAAAACTTGCTTTCTTGCAATAATTCAAGGGCTGCATCATAATTTTTTTCAACAATTAAATTTCTTAATTGTTTTCTTGTTTTTAGACCTCCTGTCGCACAGGAGGCCAAAAACAAAATTATTGAAATATATTTAAAAAATTTTAGAAAAATTACCATCCAACTGAACTTTTCTTAGAATATTTAAAAAGTTTTGCCCTAGTTCTTAAAACTTCTAACCCTTTTTCAATATCAGTCATTCTAATATTAACAGCGTACTCTTTTAATGTTTTGCCTTTTCTCTTCTTTGGCTTCATATATACGTTACCAAATATCATTAAATCAGCACCTGTTTGTTTTCCTACTTTTTTAGCAGTAGAAGGATCAACCATACCATCATGTTGATAAGTTATTTCTTTCAGGATTGACTCTCTTGCCGCAGCATCAACAAGTACAAAATCACCAGATGAAGACAGTTCGGTTAAAAACTCATCATTAACATCATTAATTGGAAAGTAAGCTTCAGAAGTTAAGTTTTGAACTTCACCAATGAAAACAGTTGGCGTTCTCCCTAGAGTTCTTACAAATTTTCTAAAACCTCTATGAGTTTGAAGTTGTTTCATTACTTCCTCTACTATTTTTTCAGTATCTCTTGAAACCCATTCATCAGTGATTTCCATTGCTTTTTCATCTGATTCATTAGCATCAACTCTTTCTGCCTTAAAACTTCCACATGATGTTACTAATGTTGATAATAAAAATAAAAATAATAAACTTTTCATAATACCCCTCTTACATTTGCCCAGTTTTTGCTTTAATAAAATTTTCTGATGCATTATTAAGGGCCTTTTTTACATTATCTCTTGTCTCTGGATCATCTGCCTGTTTATTAACATAATCAGCTGCTTCATCAATTGCTTTTTGAAGTCTCTTATTATCCATTCTCACTAAAGTTGCACATGTATAAGCTGTAAAATCTCTAGCAGCACCTTTTTCTGCTAAGTACCTTCTCTTTTCCCAATATGTTTTAGATATTCTAGCTCCATGAATTAGGGCCTGAACTTTTTCAGCTAATGTATTTTCGACAAACTCTCTCATTGCTTCAGTCTTAGGATCATTTTCATCTATTGAAGCTCTTCCTTCTTGAGACTCACCTAATTGCTTGTCTATAAATGTTGCAATTTCACCAGCAATATCACTTTTTGTATTTGCTTTCGCCAAATTACATGCTGTTTTCTTACTTACTTTTGGATCCGTTTCATATGAAAAATATGAATGAGTTTTTAAATCTAAACTTTTTTGTTTTGCCCAAACAGTAGCGTCTTCAATCCAACCCGGCCTAGTTTTAGAACTTGCATCTCTTACAACATAATCTCTTTGAATTTCATCATTTTCTCTTTCTTCAAGATCTGGTGCATCTTCAACTGTTTTTTTATTACTAGAGCAGGCAACTGCTCCAAATAACAATACTAAAATTAAATAATTTTTAATCATACATTCCTCTCTAGTTTAATCTAGTTTTAATTCATCTATCCTATCTAATAAGCTTTTTTTCAAACTAGGTAGAGCATTACTAAGGGCTTGACGATGACTCCTTCCCACTTGAGCCTCTGTCAAATGCAACCCTCCAAGTTTTTCTCCACTTTTTTTCTCTGAATAAAGTTGTAAAAGAAACTGATACTTTTCAAAACCCTTAACCTTAAAAAATAACTTTTCTTCCTTAAAACTGCCTCGAACTATAAATTGATAATTTGATTTTTTATTTGTAACAACTCTGTAGTCGTTATCTAGTAACCCTTGAATTATTAAATTTTTAAGTAATGGTCTATCATTTAATTCATTAACATCAACATATATCGTTGTATTCAATGAAACTTTTTTCAATTTTTTATTATGAATTTTTTTTAAAGAAATTTTACTTGGATATTTACTATTATTAACGATTAAAAATTTTTCATGAATTTCAGATCTAACTTTATATAATTTTTCTGCTTTAGATAAAGAAGACCTAGAGCCTTTTTTATAATTACTTTCAATTTCAATATCTATTTGATCCATTTGTTCTTTAAATATTGTAGAAACTTTCTTCTTATCAAGAGAAGCAAGAGCATAAACATAGTCCTGATCAGTATATGTCTGTTTAATTTGTACGCCTTTAATTACTTCTTCTGTTGTAAGCTTTATTCTTTGAGCAAAATCTGAACTTTCTTCTCCTGTGACCACATCATCTTTTAATACTTGTTTTGTTTCTGTGATTGAAGTTAAGTTTGAGTTTACATTTGTTTTAAAAATTCTTGCGATCGCATCTCTTGCAGAAGCTTCTGCATTTATGACACCAGTCCCCTCGCCCACTGCACATATCTCCCTTATCTTAGAGCAGTTATCCATTGGAGAATTTATCCACGATGGTCGATTGGCAATAGAAATGGAGCTGTAGAATATACAAAATACTATAAATAATTTTTTCATGAAAAAATGTTATCTTAAATAAAACTCGTGTCTAGGTTTATTTTATAAAACCGACTTTAACGGATTAGAATTGACATTAAACTTGCTAATTATTTGCAAGCAACCTATAAAATATAGATACAATTAATTCTAAGTCAGAATACCTGAATTTTCTTTTAAGGAGGGAAAATGGAACATAAATTACCAGAACTACCATGGTCAAATGATGCACTTGCACCTCATATTTCACCAGAAACAATTGAGTATCACTATGGAAAACACCACAATGCATATGTAACAAAACTTAATGCAGGAATCAAAGGAACAGAGTTTGAAAATATGTCTTTAGAAGACATTATAAAGAAATCATCTGGAGGACTTTTTAATAATGCTGCACAAGTTTTCAATCATACTTTTTACTGGAATTGCTTAGCACCAAATGCAGGTGGAGCACCAACAGGAGCTATTGCAGATGCAATCAACGCTAAATGGGGAAGCTTCGATAAATTCAAAGAAGAGTTCACAAATAGTGCAGCTACTAATTTTGGGTCAGGTTGGACTTGGTTAGTAAAAAACTCTAATGGAGATCTAGAAATTGTTAATACTGACGATGCTGGATGTCCATTAACTAGTAACCAAATTCCGGTTTTAACAATCGATGTTTGGGAGCACGCATACTATGTAGACTATAGAAATGCTAGACCTGATTATATAAATGCTTTTTGGAATTTAGTTAATTGGGATTTTGCTAATAAAAATTTGTAATTACAATATTACGGGTGGGATAATCTCACCCGTTTTCTTTTTTATCAACTTTAACACTAAATTCTAATCCTTCTCTATCAAGCATATCTGAAATCACACACTCAAGAATTTTTTCCATTGGAATATTAATATTTTGAGAGAATTGAACGGCCCTCTTAAGTCCTACATTCTTTCGAAACCTTTCAATGTCACATAGGTCTTGCTTTGAAATCCCAAGCTTCTGCGCATAAGAACTTTGCTTTTCACCTATTTCTTTTCTATGACCAAGTATCAATTTATTGAGCCTGTAATTCATATATTATCCCTCTAAATTAAAGTTATCTTAAGGTTATTATATGAAAAAACTGAAAAATGTCATCTTTTTATGAAGATTTGAGCCTACACACAATGAATTTACGAAACTACCTTACTAATTAGTCCTATATTTCTATATTTATTGCTTTATAATTGTGAATATAAATATGATCTTTAACTTCAATGGATATGATGAAATTTCTTCTATTTATTTTTTTAATAACCATACATGGAAAATTTTCAAGTGCATCTTCTCTAAAACCTGAACTTGCGCCATCCATTAAAAAACTTTTAAAAGACTCTGAACTGACTGAAGAACAAGTCAGCTTTCATATAGAAGAAATTAAATCTGATGCAATTATTGAATCTCATAACTCTAATGTTGAATTTACTCCTGCATCGGTTACAAAAATTCTTACTTCATATTATGCATTAAAACACCTTCCATTAAATGAATCTTTCGACACTGAGCTTTACTTAGATGTCAAAAGTCAGAGCAGTGGAAGTTACAAGGGAGATCTTTATATAGTTGGAAAAGGAAATCCTTATTTAGGAACTCAAGACCTTTTTGAAATGGCCATTAGTTTAAAACTTATGGGAATTAAAAAGCTTAATGGAAATATATATTTTGATGATTATTATTTTCCAACGATTCAAGTTATTAATGTTTTAGGTGAACACGACCACACATATAATTCTACTATATCACCATTATCAATAAACTTTAATAGATTTAATATATGGAGAGAAGGCGACTCTTCAGGAAGAAAAGGAAACTTCTTCACAATACCTCCTGTAAAAACGCTAAAAATATCAAAGTCTAATGGACCTTTTCCGGTAGGTACGAAGTTTTTAAACAAATCTACGGGGCCTGATATTGAAGAGTGGAGTCTATCAAAGTTACAAAAGTATCATCAAAAAGAAAAGCTACCCCTTAGAAACCCTGCCTTAACAACCGCTAGCCTATTAGAATATTTTCTAAATCTAACTGGTGTTGAAACTGATGTAAAAATATTAAGAAAAGATCATACGGATCAAGGAGAATTAATATCTACTAAAAATGCTCCAAATAATAAACAAATGTTAAAATGGACCCTTGAGTTTAGCAATAACTTGTTTGCAGAGACTCTATTATTTCAAACAAATTTAATTAGAAATAAAAAAGCACATGACCTAATCGATGCATCTAGACATATGATCGAATGGTTTAAATTAAGAATGAAAAAAACTTCATTTGAAAAAGTAAAAATAATTAATGGATCGGGGCTAACTTCAGAAAATAAAATGAGTGCAAAGTTTATAGTTGATGTACTAAAGCTAGCTGAACGTGATATTGAAATGAAACAAAAACTTTGGCCATTATTAACTGTTTCAGGGGCCACAGGTTGGTTCAAAAAAAGACTAGATGATCACGAGCTAACTTATAAAGTATGGGCAAAAACTGGAAACCTGGATTATGTGAGCGCAATCTCTGGATATTTGATATCAAAAAGCAATAAGCATTATGCATTTAGTATCCTTACTCAAGATGATAAGAAAAGAAAAATTTTAGATATAGAAAATAACTTAAAGACAGAACGATTAAAGAAATTAGCTTATAAATGGAAGTCAGAATCTTTTGATTTGCAAAATGCAATCATTAGACATTGGTACTATAGTTATTAATGTATATACAATCCCCGTGTTCAGATTTAAAAGATTTTAAATTCCCTATAAGAAAGGATACATACGAAATAAGCCCGGGACTAACTCCAGTCTCAGGCAATTTTTATGTATTTGATAAAAATTATGAACATTATATTAGGCAAAAAAAACAAACTCGCCTTGAAGACATATCTAAATATTTTTGTTTCCTCAATGAATTTGAAAATGAAATTAATATTTGTGCAAAAATAATTCTTGATAAACTTCTTTTAGAATGTCCTCAGAAGTTTAAACTTAATAAAAATGAACTAGTTATTAATAGTGAAAAATTCAAAGTTGATGATAAATTTAAATTACTAGAAAATGACAATTATAAAAATACATTTGATCTTATTTGTTCAAATGTGCAAGAAGATATTGCAATAACAAAAGTTGACAGTAACCAAGACAAGTCAATTGCAATTCATTTAAGTTTTCCTAATCATTGGAACCCTAACTCTAAAATTGGTAAATCTTTTTATGACATTCACACACCTGTAGCAGATTTTGAACCAATTAATAAAATTACTGATCAAATTTTAAACCTAATGATAAATAAAGGACCTTTTGAAAGATATGCATGGGGTCTTTCTACAGATTCAAGATTAAATCATCATCCAATCTCACCTATTCAAATTAAACAAGAAGTCTGGAATGGAAGAGATTTTGATTCTACAAACCCTCAACTATTCATGAGAATAGAAAGACAAACAATTTTAGGTGTTCCGTCTATAAGTTCATCTATATTCACTATTCGAACATTTTTCATAGATGTAAATACAATCACTCAATCCCAAAGGAAAGCCCTCATTTTGGCCATTGAATCTATGAGCAAATCTACTTTGAAATATAAAGGAATTGCCCACAATAAAGACCAAATTATTAAGTATCTAAAATCTTTGATCTAATATAAACCTAACCTCCTAAAATCACATACATATTGCTGTTTTAAGAATGTATTTATTACAGTAAATGCTGCACTGTTTAAATTATATAGTATACACAATGCACCATCAAAAATGAGGACATAAATTTTGCGAATATGGATATGCACTTTTTTATTATTTTTATCTCCAAGTATTGTTTATGGAAATGATACTAAGAGCTTTAATAAGATAGTAGATGAGACTATTAACAAGCTTCCTGCAAGTATTTCAAAAGTTTTAAATCACAAAGAGTTTCAAATTGAATTAAAAGAGTTAAGTGATAGGAGCTTATTTACAGATCCATGCAAAAATACTGGTGCAATTTATGGACAAGCAAGTCGAAATAAAATTCTTATTAACAAGCATTTATTAAGTTTTATTTCTAATGATATTAGAAGTAAAAATGACTGCTTATTTAATACATTTACAAAAAAACTTGAATCTACAATAGCACATGAGCTCTTCCATTTAACAGAAAAAAGAATCAAAAATAAAATTCACAATAATCTTGAATTTCAATTTATCTCTTTTCATAAAAACAAATCCAATCTAAATCAGTCACCAAGACGATCCCCGGACATTTATGAAAATAAAAATATCAAAGAATATGCTGCAGTTAATTTTGAGTTCTTTATTTATGATCCTGAGTATAAATGTAGAAGACCTCTACTTTATGAGTTTTATCAAAAAAGATATGGGCATACGCCATTTAAGGATTACAAGTGTAAGATAAATACAAGCATTAGTTATTCTGATGGTAAAAAATTAAAAAAAGTTGATCTCACAACTAACTCAGTTACAGAAATTCACTTTCTCCTAGCATCTAAAGGAAAAGCATTGATGAGTCGCTTTGGTCATTCAATGTATAAAATTCTTCAATGTCCAAGTGGCATTTCTATAAGTGAATGTAGAAAAGATGAAAGATATGCAACAGTAATTGGCTTTCTCGCACCACCTGAAGAAACTAGCTATAGCCCACTAAAAGGAATTTTTGGTGATTATAGCTCAAGAGTTATTGTAACTGATTACGCATCGATCAAATCACAATATACAAGAGTTGAACTTAGAGATTTAATATCACTACCAATTAAATTGTCTGAAAAACAAAAACAACGATTTCTACTTCATTTCCTACAGTCATACTGGGAATATTTTGGAAGTTATTATTTCTTTACTAATAATTGTGCCGATGAAGCTTTAAGGCTTTTACAAGTGGCCTTAAATCAAAAAAAACTCTACAAAAAAAATGTCTTCACGCCAATTGGTATGTATAAATATTTAGATAAAATAGGATTAATTGATAAGTCTCTAGCTATAGACAATAGTGAATTTAAAGATTCTAGTTTTAGACCTAATCTGGAAAATACATATAAGACCTTACAAGAATCTTTTCCTGATACATTTAAAACTATAAAAACTAGAAGAAGAAAGAAACAAGATCGATTCGTAAAAGAAGAATATTTAGGAAAGATCAAAAATATTTACGAATACCAAAAGCTCCCATTAGTAGAAAGAGAAAGAATAATTTCAGAAGTAGTTAACTCAAATGAATCAAATTACGATTTGCTACTAGACTTATTAATAATTGAAAATCAAGCTCATTTTCATTTTAAAAGAAAAGTAACTGGAAGAATGAAAAAAGTTGGCGAAAAAGAGATCTTCTCAAGCGATCAAGTTAATAAGTTAAAAGAATTAGTGCAAATTAGAAATAATACAAAATTTGCAATGAACTCTCAGGAAAAAGGTTATGGGATAGCAATGCCTCAAGATTTTGTAGCAGATAATAATTACAAACAAGAAGAAATAGACAATTTTTATGGACTTGAAAGTGAAATAAAAGAAATGATGAAAGATATATTTAAAGCAGAATTCAGACAAATTGACTTGTCCAAATTTCAAAGCAGGAAAATCAAAATAAAACTTATAGAGCTTTTAAAGGAGGCCTTATGAAAAAAATTACTTTTACAGCAATGCTAGTTTTACTAGGAACACAAGCACTTGCACACACAGTAACGAGAAGACATTGTGAAGGTATCTATAATAGATATGGTCACAGAATTGGAGAAAGATGCTATACAAGAACAGTGAGTCACTCTCACCGTCATCATCACGATGATAGTTATTCATCTGGCTTTGCAGATGGATTACTTGCTTCGACATTATTGTTAACAACTCTTGATGAATTAGATGACAAGAGAGATGCACTTGAAATGGAAATGGCCATGTCATTAAAAGCATTCAATCAAAATCAGGAATTTAATTTAAGTGAAGACTTAACAAAGTTAGTAGATCTTAAAAGAGCTTCTGTAGAAGACCTAAAAGAAGCTAGTATTAAAGATGTTCTAAGTGCTTTATTACTTGATATCGCTGAATAAATAGAAATTTGGCCAGAGTAAATATATTTTCTCTGGCCAGTTTACCTTCCTTATACGCATCATTCATCTGCGACACTACCTCTCAATGTTTACTTACTCTAAAATTCAATATACATTTTAAGCTTAGGGCGGTTAGTTCAGCTGGATAGAACGCAAGACTTCGGATCTTGATGTCAGGGGTTCGAATCCTCTACCGCCCGCCATTTTATTGAACACACTAATTTTAAGTTTAGAAAAAACAATAATTAGGATTCGAATAGAATGAATGGCTGCATTAAGGCCGTAGGGCTTAATGTTGAAAGTCAAACATCATGTTTGACTTAATGAATGGCCCCGTCTCCGGAACGAGGAGCAGGATGCGACAAGTGGGAGGAACGAATCCTCTACCGCCCGCCATTTCTACGGTTTAGGTCTATATGTTTACTTCTGATGAGAAAAAAAGAATTTTAAATGAATGTACTCTACAGTTGTTTGGACACAAACACTTATCTCCTAAGCAAATATTTAAAGATTTGTATGAAAATACAATAGAAAATGAAAAATCTGATTTTTACGGTTCAGGGGACTTAATCAATAACTTTGAAAAAGAAATAGCATCTATTCTTGGTAAAGAAGAGTCTATTTTTATGCCAAGTGGAACCATGGCACAACAAATTGCTATGCGAATTTATTGTGATGAAAAAAATAATCAAAATATTGCTCAACATCCGTTAGCTCATTTAGAAATACATGAAGAAGATGGAATTAAAATTTTGCACAATATTAAAACTCACTTATTAGGGCATAAAGACAGAGTATTCACAACCAAAGACTTACAAAATTTAGATCATAAAGTAGCAGCTGTACTAATTGAACTTCCTCAAAGAGAAATTGGCGGTCAACTCCCAACATGGGAAGAGTTAAAAGAAATTAGTGAGTATTGTAGATCAAATGATATTTTCCTTCACTTAGATGGTGCAAGACTTTGGGAATGCGCTCCTTTTTATAAAAAAAAATATGATGAGATTTGCTCACTATTTGATTCTGTATATGTCTCCTTTTATAAGGGTATAGGAGCAATAAGTGGAGCAATCCTTGCTGGAAATAAAGAGTTTATAAGCAAATCTAGGCCATGGCTTAGAAGACATGGTGGAAATTTGTTTAAATTATTTCCATATATAATTTCATCAAAAATAAACTTTGAAAAAAGAATTTCTAAAATGGAACTCTACCATAACAAAGCAATAGAGATTGCCAAGATATTTAATTCTTTTGAAAAAATTTCTACAATTCCATCTTCTCCTTGTACAAATATGTTTCATATTTATATAAACTCTGAATTAGATACTGTAGAAAATGCATTATATACTATTGCCAAAAAACATAAAATTGAACTTCTTCCCTATTTAGAAAAATCTAACAATCAGATAAAGTCTGAGCTAAGCTTTGGAGACCTAGCTTTAGAAATAAAAAAAGAAGAGATTGAATTATTTATATCTGATTTTTCAAAATTACTTTAAAAAGTATTCTTTTTTTAATTTATATAAAAGCTTTGCAATTTTTTTATTAACGTCTTTAGAAAAATGATAATTATCTTTAGTATAAAAACTACTATCCCTTTCGCATCCAAAATAGTCATTAAGCAAAATAAAATTACGCTCTGAAAGTTCTTTTTTAAAAAAAGCATCCCATTCTTTTATTTGTCGGTATTCCTGTCTCTTATACACATCTGACGCTGCCGACGATAGAGCTCGTGGTG
>CAXHCD010000081.1:0-16207 GCA_964015265.1 uncultured Oligoflexia bacterium | reverse complement strand
ACACGAGCTCTATCGTCGGCAGCGTCAGATGTGTATAAGAGACAGGGAGTAGGTTTGGGATTGAGTTTAGGTTTATTAGGCTTAATACTAGGAGGAACTTTTCTAGGAGTTTCCCAGTCTAATTGTGAAGTAATCGAGTTTATGATTATGTGTTCATTATTTTGTTTTGTTCTTTCAATTTTATTGTAGAGAATACCTGCAAAAGCATTATTGAACAAAAATATAGTAATTAATAAGCACTTTGACATATTTCACCTAATCTCGATAAAATTATTTAATTATTATAGGTTAGGTGATGAGAAAAAAAATCTTAATTATTCGTTTTTCAAGCTTTGGCGATATTTTTCATGGCCTCTGCGTAGTACCTTCTTTAAGAAAGCTAGGTTATGAGATCCATTGGTTAGTTCGAAGCGATTTTAAGGACCTTTTAACAATTGCTCCTATTGATAAGGTACATTCATTTGACAGAAAAGATGGGCTGCTAGGATTGTTCAGACTGGGTCAAAGACTTAAGAGGTTAAGGTTTAATGCTGTATATGATGCCCACAATAATCTTAGATCAAATATTTTAAAATGGTATGCATTTGCTCCATGGAGTCGAATTTTTAGGGGCACAAAGTTTATTCAAAGATCTAAGTTTAGATTTAAAAGATTTCTTTTATTTAAATTAAGGATCAATAAGTTTCCTTCGCCGTATAAGGCCATGAGCTCTTTTTTAAGTCCTTTAAAGTCCCTAGGTGTTGATCAAGAGTATAAGGGAAGCGAAATTTTCAGTGTAAGTGATGAAGTTATTAAGTCTACAAAATTAAAATTAGCTTCAGAAGATAAATTAAATAGAATTATTTTGGCCCCTTCAGCTGCCTGGGAAATGAAGACATGGCCAATAGATAATTGGAATAAATTAATTGAACTTATGCCAGATCATAAATTTTATATCATTGGTGGACCCAGTGATAAGTTTTGCCAAGAATTTGAAAAGAATTTCTCAGATAGAGTTGTTAATCTAGCTGGTAAACTTTCTCTATTAGAAAGTGTTGCTTTGATTAATATATCTCCTCTTTTAATATGTGCAGACACTGGTGTTTTACATGTGGCAGATTTATTTTCAAAATCAACGATTGCATTGATGGGACCAACAGCATTCGGCTTTACATCTACAAATGCAATAGAGACATTAAGTGTTGATTTAAAATGTCGTCCATGTACCAAAGATGGAAGAGGTAAGTGCACTCAAGATATTTATCAAAAGTGTATGGTACAAATAGATCCTGAATTGGTCGCTAAAAAGGCCAATGAGCTTTTTCCAGCTTCTATTTAGTCGAATCAACTACCTTTCTCATTTTCCATAATAGGTGACTTAAGTAAGGTCTTCTTTTTTCTCTACTTGCTACCATTAAGAGTTTAGTGATTTTTAAATTTTCAGGATCAGAATATAGAAGTAATAATAACTCTTGTATAAAGTTCGTATTCAAAGTTATATAATTATCTGTTCCTACACCAAGCTTTACTCCTTTTTTTTCCCACCATGAAAAAGGATGATCTTTATAATCTGGAAAAGCTCCAGTAAGCTTTAAATTTGATGACGGTAGTGCTACAAGGCTTACGCCTTTATTTATCATTCTATTTAAAACATCATGTTGGTAATGTTCAATTTCTCTTGCGGTATGAAACTTTGTTTTTGTGAAAGAGGTTATTTCTTCATCTGTAAGAACTTCACCTTTAAAAAGTTTTTCCTTTATGATGGGATCGTGCCAAACCATATCTTGTAATTCTTGATACTCATGACTTCCTTTCTTAATAGGTAATTCTCTTTTATTTATTTTAACAACTCTTTGAAATAGTCTATGAAAGTAAAAATTGGGGTTTATTCCAAGAGAAATTCCATGCTCAAGGGTATCGATATGCCAAATATTCATAGCATTATCTACAGATTGAACGCCTTTTCTCAAAATTCTCCAAGTTTCTCCATGGTGAGATCTAATTTTAAATCCGTTGTATTGAAGTTTTCGAAGCCCCGATCTCATTTCTTGAAAATGAGCTTTTCTGTATAATTCTTTTTCATCACCAACTGTATCTACTTCATTAAGGTGCGGCTTTAAAAAAGGATACTTTTCAAGAAGTTTTAAAATTTGATCAACTTGATATAAAAAATGCTCTTCTTTAGTTTCAAAGTTTTCTTGATCATAAAAATTGGCCTCTTTTCTAAAAGAAGGTGATAACACAAAATTAAAACATGGAATTTCTTTTTGAAATTTTTTAAACCCATCATAAAGTCCAAGAACTACATCGTCTTCTGTTACCTGTGATTGTCCCGGAAGTTGTTCCGATTTAAGGCCAGTTGATCTCGATAAAGTAAATTTTAATCTAATATTTCCTACATTATAATTATGATAGAGCTCACTTGCCATATGATATGCGGCATCGATGTGATCTTTTTTACTCGTTAAAACAAGTTTCGCTAAATATAAAATTCTAAGATATGTATCAAATTGTTCACCTTCTTTAAGTCTTATTAAATTATCAACATCTTCTACACTTTCAATTGGTAATGCATCTTTTCCATATACTTCTTTAATTTTTTTTTCGTAATCTGATTTATGCTTACTATTTAAAATCTTTTTCAATCTTGGATAGATAAACTCAGCATTAAGAGATCCTGTTAAATGAATATGCTCTTCAAAGTAGGGAAGTTCAAAATTTTTGAAAAATCTAAATAAAGAATTTGAAACTGGATGTCTAAGTAAAGTTTCAACATCAACTTCATCTAATTGGAATCCAGAAATTAGTTTTCTAAATTCTAAAACTGATTTTTCGACATGAGGCTCTGATTTTGCGTAATTTGAATGTGTTAATAGCTCTAAAGTATCATTGAGTGATATTCCATTCGTTTCACTAATTATATGAATTAGACATTGATAGAGTTTATCTTCCCAGTCGGGTGCTTTTTTCATGACTGTACCAGTTAAAGTTATTGATTTTATTATAATGCTTAAGGTGAAAACTTAATATTGGATAGAAAGTTCCTATTTTCTTAATAAGTCGTAGGCGTCTTTAATTTTAGTAAAATTGTCAGAGATGTTCTTCATAATATTGTCAGGTAAGTTCTTTGAAATAAATCGATCAGGATGCCTGATCTTGGCCATTTTTTTATATTTTGATTTTAACATATCTTGATCAAAGTTTTCTGGTAGTTTTAAAATACTTGTTGCATTTTTGGTGCTATTATCAACATCCATAATAGGATAAAAAATTTCAATTTCTTGAACTAGGTTAGTTAAATTATCGATAAAAGATTTAAAAGAGATGACACTTTTTTTATCATCGGCGTAAATATAATTTATTAACTTTGATTCTATATCTTGAATACTGAGAGACTTTAATTCATCTGTACTAGATAATTGCTTAGCAAATAGATTTACTGGATCTAATGTGGTGTTAATATATAAATAATATGCATCCACAAAAATATCTTTATCTATGTTATATCTTTTAAAAAATGTATCTAGTTGATGGATTTGATCATTTTTTATTATTTCAAAAATTTTTGTAATAAAAAAAACATTCGTACATATTTGCTGAATTTCTTTAGCATTTGGAAGTTCTGGTCTTTTTATTAATATCAATAGGTCTAATCTAATTATTGATTTAAAAGATTTTGTAATTTCAAAAACCTCAAAATTAAGCGCACATACTTTTTCAATTTGATTTCTTATCTCTACAAATGTGGGTCCCTCCCCCCATTGTAATGAATCAAATATTTTTAAAGCTTCTTTTGTACTTTGAAATTCTTCTGAGCTTGAATCATGTTTATTAAGTTGTTTTGAATAATATTGTTCAGTTTTACTTCTTTTGTTTTTCTGGATTTGCTCTGATGTCAGTTGTGTAGGATCGGACGTATTTGATTTTCCTTTTGAAAGTTCTTTTTTCTTTTTTTCAACTAAATAATCAAAGTCAACATCGTTTTTTTTTGTATAACTTCCGTGAAATTTATTTTCTAAGTAATTAGAAAATAGGACAGTAATTAGCTTTCCTAATATTACCACACCTATGGCCATAGAAATGGCCTTAATTAATGGAATTTCACTAAACATATTTTACCCTTTTAATAAACATTATAGTCCCAATGATTGAAAAATGTTATAATTATCAACATGCTCTGGAAAATGACTCCAATTACTTTAGACCTATTATTTGACTGGAAAATTTCTAGGAATACTTCTAATCAAAAGTTTAATCAACTTATTGAAGTAAGTGAGCATAAATTTATAGGCAGATCAGAACTTGCATTTAATATACGTTACGAAGAATCATTGGAACTAGTTCAAGATCAGTTTTCAAATTTTGTTAATAGGTGGCCAAATGAGATACTAGAATTGTCAGACTTTTTCCAGTTAATAGATTCAATAGAGTTATGTTCATCATTAAGATGTGCCATAGAGTGGGCCTATATTGATTTTATAAGCCAATTCACTGATCAAAGTGTTGATGAGTTTTTAAATATTCCTTTATTAAGAAGTGTTGATACTTCATTTTCAATTCCAATAATGGAAGTTTCAAATATTAAACGATTTGTTTCTGAAAACAATTTAAATAGATTTAAAAGTCTAAAATTAAAAGTTAATCGTGAGCAGGCCTATGAGCTAACAGAGGAACTTGCTTCATGCTTTCCTGGAAAAATTAGAATAGATGGTAATGAAGCATGGGAAGATGCTAGCGAAGTGTTAAATTTCTTAAATCAAATTTCTGCTTTAAATATCGAATTTTTAGAACAACCGATTAAAGCTGAACTTTATGAACAACATTTATTATTAAAAAATAATACAGATATTAAAATTATCGCAGATGAAAATATTACTTCTCAAACTATAACTAAAGATCTACTTAGATATTTCGATGGTATAAATATTAAGCTTATGAAATCAGCAGGTCCTTATAATGCCATTAAGCAAATTAAAGAGGCAAAGAGTATAGGTTTAGAAGTTTTATTAGGTTGTATGATTGAATCTAGCCTAGGCATAAGTATGGCATTTCATCTCGCCTCATTAGCAGATTATATAGATTTAGATGGATTTCTTTTAATTAAAAATGATCCATTTAAAATACTAAATGAAAGTGGTGGGCGCATTTTTTCTAGTTCTTTACAATAACTTTAAAATAGAAATCTTAGTTCAAGGTCAAATCTAGTCATAACAGGAGTGTTTTTTCCTTGGAATGTTCTTTGTACGGCGATGGATGATTCAAGTGGCATAATAAACTTTTTCTTTAGGAATCCTTTTACAGTTGAAAATGTTCCTTCTAATCTGGCAATTTGGGCCAAACTATTTGTACCTTGTTTTAATATATCATTAGCTTTTTCATTAGAAGACTTGTATTCACTATAGCCTTGGTAATTTACTTGATATTCAGATTTTATTCTAAACCAGTCATTGAAATGCCATTTACTTGAAATAGAATAGGTAATAATATCGCCTCTGTTTTCTTTAAATTCCGCCTTTGTATCTGACAGTGGAAACTCATAACTTGTAGGTACTCGTAGCTCTTTGGTTGCAGGAAGTTGAATTGTATATCTAAGCCAACTATCAAAATCTAATTTCCCTTTTAAAGCAGTAATTCCACCACCAATTTCAGCAAATATATCCCACTGGCCGTCACCAAATGCAATATCTTGTAGTATGTCTGGATCGTCAACTCTACCTGTAGGTAAAACCAGCCCGGCCGATCCGGCCAATCCAGCATCCTTCCAAGTTTTGATTTGATAAATTACTCCTAATTCAAAATCTCCAGGTCCAGATCCTTCCCAATCTCCCAAATCATTATAGTTAAAAACTTCTTTTGCAACTGTTTGAAGTAGCGCTCCATTAACAGTTGGAAGCTGAGGAATACCTTGATTTATTAATAAGGCCACATCATTTTTCTTAGTTGCTTCATCTAAGTTATCTAATACTGCTTCATTATTATTTCCTTGAACTTGTCTAATTCTTAAGTTTACATTTGCTTTGTAAAAAGGAAACGATCCATAAACAGACAGTTTATTCGTTAGTCCATAACCAACACCAAAAGCTTTAACTTTAACTTTTGCTTCACCGTCAGCTTCAAAAGTGGCCAGTCGAAACTCTTCATAGGCCTGTTGACTGGCAGCCTGCAGTTCGTCGAAGAAAACTTCAAAGGCAGGAGTTGCAGTATGAAGGGTATTAGCATCAAAAGGTTGTCTTAAATAGTACTGAGATTTTTGGCCATTATTGGAGAAAGTCGCATCGATAGTTCCAACATCAACCTGTTTTAGAACTAACATCCTTACTCCTTCAGGTAAAACGTCATAATATGCCGCAAGTAACTGAAAACATGCAAAATAGGGGATTATAAATCCAATAAAAATTCTCGAAATTCCCTTCTTCATAAGCTGAGCATTTTATCAGATATAAAATTTGACGCAGTATTTATTTTTATTTCTGTAATAAATACAATCTAGCTGAAAGCTATTTAAATTTCGGTATATTTAAGCTTCTTAATTGAGGGAAGCGTGTGAGAATTTCAAATTTATTAATTCTTATTATTTTAATTTTTCAGATTTCTTGTTCTAAAAAATCTGAAATAAAACCCTTTGTTCAGGCCCAGTTTGATCGATTTATTGGAATAGACTTTAGCTATCCTATTGAAGAAGAAGAAGTCGACGATCCAACAGGCGATATACCTACATCTAAAATCCCTCTTTTCGGTCTAGTGTTTCAAGAAATCGCTAGAGGTATAGGAGTTATTTTTATAGGCTCGGGTTTGTTAAACAATTCATATGATCTTCCACCGATTGAAATTGATTACCCTGAACTCGCAGAATTAGATTTCTCTTATATCAAATCGGTTGAGTTAAAGAAGGTTTTTTTAAAGGCCTATCCTAAAAAAAGAAGCTTTGAGTTTTTAGATACATTAGCACTGAATAGATTGAGTGATTTAAGTACGTTTGAAAAGTCTAAGCAAAAATCAATTATCAATCGTTTATCTAAAGTATCAAATAATATCGTTAATGGTACTGAGCCTAATGAGAAAGGTATTTTATCATTTGTTGATAATATAGAAGTATTTTTGCTCGCAATTGGACAAGAGGGAGGAATTTATGATTTCGGAGGAAAAGACTCTGTTAATGATCCACTAGATCCTTCAAAGCTTAGAAGAATTTTATACTATAGTTCATCTACACAACAAACCAGTTGTAGAGGCAGCTGCATCAACTTTTTAGTAGATAAAAATATTGAATGGGAAAAAGTTTTAGAGAAGAACACTAGATTCAAAATATTTATTAAGTTTAAATTTAATAAGTCTCCAACACATGACCTTGCTATAGGTGGGAATGTAGATTTTAAAGTTACAGTAGATACTAAATTAGATCCAAAACAATAATCTGAAATCTCTTTTAAAAAATTCCGACTCAGTGTATCCTTATAAATATACGCCGGACTAGACAGGAGGTTGAGTTTTGCGCTCAGTTATACACTTTATATTAGTTTTAATAGTAGCAAGTTGTGCAAATTTAGGAGTTATGAAACAAAGTGTTTCTGCTGAAGTTTCTAAGGTTACTAAAAAAATATCATCCGTATTTAGTTCTAAAGACGATTTAAACCTAGATTATAGTAAGTCTTATTATAATTTTTATAAAAAATATTTTACGGGAAGAGAAAGAGCAAGGTTCCAAAGACACATGTCTAACGCTTATATTTATGAACCAGTTGTTAGAGAAATTTTCAAAGACTATGGATTGCCTGAAGATTTATTTTTTGTTGGTTTAATTGAAAGTGGATTTAATACAACAATTAGGAGTCGTGCAGGAGCAGTAGGCCACTGGCAATTTATGAAAGGGACTGCCAAGCTATACGGATTAAAGGTTGATAAGTATTCTGATGAAAGATGGAATATATATAAATCGACAGAAGCTGCTGCAAAATACTTTCAAGATTTATATAATATTTTTGGTAGTTGGGAGCTCGCTTTATGTGCTTATAACTCTGGAGAGTATAGAGTGATTAATGCCATAAGAAGGGGCAATACAAGAAACTATAGAAAGCTTGTATCTAAAAGATTACTTCCTAAAGAAACTATTATGTATGTTCCCAAGTTAGTTGCAGCTAGAGAGTTATACAATAATTATGGAAAGTATAATTTAAGGTTTAAAAAAAGAAGTCGATTTCCAAAATCTCAAAGTATTGATATGAGAAAAAATTTCGACGCTCTTAAGTTGGCCCGGCAGTTAGGGGTTACATACAGTCAACTTCGCTACTTAAATCCTGATTTAAGAATGAGACATATTAGAGTAAATAGAAGAAGACCTTATGAGGTTTTTATTCCTCAGAATGGTGTTAAGAATATTTCACAAGTTCAAAATGCATACTCTGCGACTTCTCATAGAAGAATTGTCTCGAGCAATAGTTCCTCAAATTATTATAGAGTTAGAAGGGGTGATAACCTCACTGAGATAGCTAGAAAATTTGGAACATCTATTTATAAAATTAAAAAAGATAATAGGTTGAAGTCTTCAAATATTATCATTGGTCAGAGGTTAAGAGTTCCAAATAACTCCTCTAAGACATATGTAGTTAGAAGAGGGGATAATTTAACAAAAATCGCGGAAAAGTTTGGTATAACGATTAGGCAGTTAAAAAATTATAATGCTCTTAATAACACTAAAATTTATCCTAGTCAGAGGCTATCTATACCAATATAATCAATTTTATGAGCTTTAAAATAGGATTTGATGCAAAAAGGGCCTTTCACAATAATAGAGGTTTAGGAAATTATTGTAGAACCTTAATAGCAAACCTTAATAATTATACCAGAGAAAATGAATATTACTTATTTACTCCTACTCCTAAAAGTAAAGAGTTTATCGAATGGGAATTAAAGCTAAACAACTCTCATATTGTTGAACCAAAATCTTTTTTAGCAAAGAAGTTTTCTTCTACTTGGCGAAGTGTTGCTTTAAGTAATGTAATTAAAAATTATGATCTTGATATATATCATGGCCTAAGTCACGAATTACCTCCAGGAATTGATAAGCTTCAAATAAAGAAAGTCGTTACAATTCATGACTTAATATATTTGCGCTTTCCAGAGTTTTTCAAGCCAATTGATAGAATTGTATATGACAAGAAGTTCAGGCATTCATGTAGAAGTGCAGATAAAATTATTGCAATTTGTGAACAAACTAAAAAGGATATAATTGATTTTTTCAATATTGATCCTTCTAAGATTGAAGTAGTATATCAATCTGTAGATCAAAGCTTTTATAAAGAAATTTCTCAAGAAGAAATAGAAAGTGTAAAAAAAGAGTTGAGTTTAACGAGGCCTTATATACTTTATATGGGAGCTTTTGTAGAAAGAAAGAATGCTATTGGTCTACTTCAAGCTTATGCTAGTTCAAGTTTAAAAGATAGGTTTGATCTTGTAATGGCCGGAAGGGGTAGTGATTATCTACTTAAATTGAAAAAAGAAATCTTAAAACTTAAATTGCAAGATAATGTGAAAATTTTAGAAAATGTTAATGATGAAATGAGAAAGGGATTATATTCAGGAGCTAGGGTTTTTTGTTTTCCATCATTTTTTGAAGGATTTGGTCTACCTATAGTAGAATCAATTCTTTGCGATACTCCGGTTATAACTTCTGAAGGCTCTTGTTTTCCAGAGTCCGCTGGATCAGGGGCTTTATATATCAATCCAAATGACATTGCTTCAATAGCAAACGCACTTGAAAAAATATGTAACGATGAAAATTTGTCTAGAAGCTTAGTTGAAAAGGGAAAAGAGCATGTTAAGCAATTTTCTCCTGAAAATACTGTTAAAAAACTTTTAGAAGTCTATAGCAATTTATAAATTATTTTTCAGTTACTAGAGCAAGGTTGTTGAGATCATATTGTTTTAATTTATCTAATAGTTTTACTACTCTGTCATAAATTACAGATTTATCAATTCTAATTTCAATTGGACGATCTTTTTTTGTAATTGTTGCTAGTTCAGTATCAATTGCTTCAAATTCAATCTTTTTCCCATTAACTGCAAAAGACTTTTCACCCATTTCAATATAAAATGTTTTATCGATCGTTTTTGCACCTTGACCTTCTTGTGTTTTTGGAAGACTTAAGATTAGGGCCAGTTCATCTTTTTTAAATACAGTTGATACCATAAAGAAAATAAGTAATAAAAAAACTACATCAATCAAAGGAGTGATATCTGGTGCAATTGATTCTCTAGTTCTTTTGGGCATTATAAAATCCTATTTATTAAACTTTTCTCTAGTTTATTTTCAATATGATCTAGCATTCCAATAAGATAGTTATGACCAATGAAGTGAGGGATCGCAACAATTAGTCCGCCAACAGTTGTAACTAAGGCCATTGAAATTCCTTGGGCAAAATCTTGTGGGTTTGATAATCCCGTTTTAGACATAACCTTAAAAGCAACTAAAACACCTAAAACAGTTCCAAGTAAACCAAGTAGAGGAGAAACAGCAGCTATGATCTTAACTGTATTTAATCCTTTTTCCATGCTGGCCATATGAACTGCAAGTTCTTGCTTGGTCATTTCAATGACAGCATTACTATCTTTGCCACTAATATTTCCTGAAATTTTATTTTTTAGTTCATCGGCCCTTTCATCAATCAAATTCTTTTCTTTGTTAAAAAGAAAGAATTTAGCAATCATCATAGCTACACCTACAATATTTAAAATAAGTAGGATATACATTATTGCTCCACCCTGATTGATATAGTCAATTATTCTCATGAACTCTTCTCCTTGAGTTTTAAATCATCTATATATTTTATATCGGAATTCTAAAAGGTACCAGAAGACTTTGAGTGAGTCTTCTGGTCGGATATTTTTATTTGATTATTTATTTATTAAATTTCTGAAGCACTTCCGCCCCAAATATCACTATAGTCTTTTCCTGTTGATCTATAGTCTCTATCAGACTTTTCTGTATTACAATCATAACCAACTGTAATGTACTCATAATCTCCAGTCCAAGTAGTTTTTTCTCTTTCAATAGATTCACAACTAGGAGCTTTTCCTGCAAGTTGTCTATGTGACTTCATGCCTTCAAGAGATTTTTTAAATGCAGGAAGACATTCTTTTTTATAAAACTTGATGAATTTAGAACTATAAAATGCTTCCATCTCATCCTCTATATACGTATTAAGAATACTTAATGGCCTTTTGGATTTATATTTATTGTACCCACCATTTGCCATAGTAATTAAACCAATACCACCAACGATTACTCCAAGTGGTCCAGATAAAGTTGATAGAAGTGCACCAACTCCAGCTGTAACACCACCATTTTTTAATCTTTGAGACCCTTTTAAATCTCTATAGAGCATATTATTTAAAATCGCTTGTTTAGTGATTGCATTTTGTTTTTTACATAATTTCGCAGTAGTTTGCTCATTTGTATCATCAAGATCAATTGCAATATTACTCATTTCAGCGTCATAACTATCCATAATGGCAGCAAGGAAAAGTTCAGAATCTTCATCATCTCCAATAACTTCTTTTACACTTTTTGTGTAAACATCTTTCTTTTCACTTTGATCCATATTTTCAATCTTATTTTTTATAACTTTAAGCTTTGCTTCTGCTACAACAATATCGTGAAGAGGTGAGTTTTCACTTATATACCCATCTTTTCTTAATCTTTTTAATTGGTATGAAAAATCACTTGGATCTTTCAATAAATCTCCAATTAATTCACTAATGATTGCATACTCACTTCCAGACTTTTCTTTAATTATTTGACTTATATCTTCACCAACTTTCTTTTTAGCAAGAAGAACTTGTTTATGAGCATAGTCTTGATCATATGCCGCTGGTAATCGATCAGAGTCGAGGGAATTTGTTTCCATGGCAATTTTGTGAGCAGTATCTAAATGTATTACGCTTGAAAAAAGCATGCATACACCTAAAAAAACAACTAATTCTAGTTTCTTCATTATTCCTCCAAATAAAAATATCTACGGTTATATATACAAGTTTGGTGCCAAAATTTATGACCTGAAAATAAAGACTTAGCTAAACTTATGATGTTTCAAAAAAACGGCCGTCTAAATCCTATACACCTAGTATTTTTTTTTCAATTCATGAATTTTTGACATATTTTTTTCTAATATAAAGAAATGAGAAATTTATTATTATTATTTGTACTTCTTTTGTTAACAAAACATGCTTTTGGAGCGTCTAGAACTAGAGTATGTAAGCGAATAAATCCTTATTATGGGTCATTGATGGAGTCTAAAAAAGAACTATCAATAGAAATGATTCAAAATACTGCAACTGAAGTCTATCTTCATTTCCTAATTGATGGAGAAATTATTATAAGATCAAAGTTTAAAGTTAATTCAAGAAATTACTCTGTAAGAATTAATGAGCTTGAAAATTGTAACAAATTATACCCGTTAAATGGTACAAAAATTAAAGATTGTGGGTTGCAAATGAGTGATAAGGCAGTTGAGTCTTTTATTGATGAAAAATATGCATTCATAAATTTGAATTTCTATAGTCATAATGATTCAAGATTTGCTCCAACTTATATGTGTGAATAAAGTTAGATATTTTTTGCTTTTTTTATGGCGATCAGTGACTCAATGATAATCATTGCTTGGGCCAAAAATAAAATTATCGCAATCGTGGCTAAAAATAAGTTTTGAGCTTGTGAAAAAATCTTTATATTTATAAATAACCCAATAGATGTAATTAATGCCACAAATCCTGCTGGAATCAGAAAATTGAGAGCACTTTTTTTATTCTTAATTAAATAAACAGAAATCACTACAAGTGTAAGGCACGCGAGCATCTGATTAGTCGCACCAAATAAAGGCCAAATTTTAAGTCCTCCACTTCCTCCTTTATTAGAAAGCATTAGTCCTAAGGCCGAAAAAACAGCTATAGAAGATCCAATATATCTATTTTGAAAAGGCTTTATATTAAAACTACTTCCAATTTCAGCAATAATATATCTTTGTATTCTACAAGCTGTATCTAAGCTTGTGGCGGCAAAAGAAATAATCAAAACAGCTATTACAGTTTTAGAAACTTCTTGCGAAATTCCAACACCAGCAACAAATTTTCCGGCCCCTAATACAAAGGCAGATATTTTAGCATTTAAACCATTTGCTGCTCCCCAATTCGCGTAATGATTATGCCAAGCAGATTGATTAGCAAAACCTGAGGTAACAGCAAGTGTAGCAAGTATTGCTAAAAATCCTTCTCCTAACATTGAACCGTAGGCGACAGGTCTAGCGTCCGTCCAATTTGAAACTTGTTTAGAGGTTGTTCCACCGCTAACTAGTCCATGAAAACCACTAATTGCTCCACAAGCAATCGTAATAAATAAAAATGGAAACATGGGAGGTGCTCCAACTGGGTTTGGATTAATTGCGGGAGCTACTATTTCAGGTGATACTATGAAAAGACCTATTGTCATTAAGCCTAAACCTAGAAATAATTGATGTGAATTAATATAATCTCTAGGTTGAAGTAGAAGCCAAACAGGCATAGTAGAAGCAAAAAAACTATAGATCATTAATAATATAATCCATGCCATCAATTCAGACTGACCAAACCAAGTTGACAATGAAATTGGATACTTTGTTCCCAAATAAATCATTATAAAAAGAGTTGCTTGAGCGATTAATGAAGGAATCTTTAAGCTACCACCCTTTTTATTAATAAATAATCCCATGAGAATGGCAATTATGATTTCAAAATTCACTGGGATAACTGAACTAGGAAAAGAAATGAATAAATTAGCAATAACTAAGGTAAAAACAGCAATAACCATCCAAACTAAAAAGAAAATGACAATTAAAAATAAAGTTCTCGCTCTTGGACCTATTACTGATTCAGCAACTTTTGCTATTGATCCGCCTTTATGTTTCATTGAAAGAACAAGGGAACCAAAGTCATGGCATGCTCCCATAAAAATTACACCAGCGATAACCCAGATCATGGCAGGTAGCCAGCCCCATATGGCCGCGACAGCGGGTCCAACAATTGGAGCAGCTCCAGCGATTGAGCTAAAATGATGTCCAATTAAAATATTTTTATTGGTAGGAATGAAATCTATATTATCTCTTTGTTTGTGAGCGGGAGTACTCATTAATGATGAGAGTTTTGGTAGTTCAAAAATTTTATGTGAAAGAAATCTTGAATACCAGCGATAGGCCAATATAAAAATAATGATTGCACTTAAAGCAATATAAGATGCATTCATATAGTCCCCCCTAAATTTTATTAATATTTAGGGTATCACGGAGATTTAGGAAAAGTCACATGAAATGTCGAACCTTCTCCTAAGCTACTTTCAACTTGAATTTTAGCACCTTGAGCTGAAACTGCATGTTTAACTATTGCTAGACCTAGTCCTGTTCCACCCATTTCTCTGGATCTAGAGGCATCAACTCTATAGAAACGTTCAAATAGTCGAGGAAGGTGTTTTTGATCAATTCCTATTCCAGAATCTTTAACTTTTAAATGAATTCTTTGAGATTCATATATCCAATCAACTAATATCTCACTATTGTCGTGAGTGTATTTATAAGCATTTTCTATTAAATTTTTAATTATTTGTTCAGTTAAATCTGGAACACAATATAACTCTGTTGCATTATCATCAGCATGAATACTAAGTTTTATATTTTTGCTTTTATAAGACATCGAAATATTTCTAGCAATTGATGTCGTGAAATCTATAGTTTTAATTTTTTTCTTTTCTTTAACTCTATTAGACTCAATAACTGAAAGCTGAAGAATATCGTTGAATAAATTTGTCGTTCTATCGACATTAAATTCAATTCTATCGAGTAATTCTTGGGCCTTGTCTTCATTCTTAACTAAGTTTTTTACTATTTGAGTATATCCCTTAATTGCAGTTAAAGGAGTTCTTATTTCATGAGATACATTGGCCACAAAATCTTCTCTCATTTGTTGGGCCATTTTATAGTCAGAAATATCGTGAAAAACAGCAACTGATCCAGTTACTTCTCCTTTATAGGTTCTTAAAGGGTTGATAATTACATCAAAATAATATTTAGATTGCCATTCAAAATTTTTAACTTTTTTAATTTTCTCTTTGTTGAATACATCTTGAAATAAATTTTGAAATGCATTGTCTCTAATAAGTTCCCAAATTTTGAAATTTGAAATTTCATTTGAAGAATAAACTTTTTGAAAAAACAATTTCATAAACTGTTCATTTGCAAATAAAATATTTCCTTTTTTATCAATCGCCAAAATTTTGTCTGAAATTGAAGACATTAGTTTTGATATCTTTTCATTTTCTATATAGAGATCTTCAACGTGTTTCTCTAAATCTTTTTTAGCATTATCGAGAGTTTTCTCTATTAATGCCCATTCATCATTTAAACCAATAACAAAGTTTGAATGATCTAGGGGAGTAAGGTTTTCCATTTTATCAATTTTGTTAAACAATGATCTTAATGGTATGGCGTACTTTAATCCGCCCCATAGAGAAAACAGTCCAAGAATTACCATTAATGGAAAAATGATAATGATTATAGAGTTATCCATGAGAGCAATTGTTTTATTCAATTGGGTTAAAGAAATAGCACCTCTAAGAACATATATATCTGATTTAAAATATAATGTTGTAGCCCCATAAAGCATCTCTTTATTTAGTGTTTTACTCTTTCTAATAATTGTTCCGTAGCCACTTTCAAATGCTTCTTTTATTTCAGGACGATATTTATGATTATCCATTTCTAGTTCGTTTGCCACTGTATCACAAAGGACTTTCCCTGAAATATCTACTAGGGTATATCTATTCCCCTTATTGTTTTTTAATGAGAAGCACCAATAAATAGGTGAAATGTTTTGAGAAATTACAGTATGTTTAATTAATTCTAAAGAGTTTTGTAACTGCTCTTTACTATTATTATAATAATTGGACTTTAAAAATGATCTAGCTGTTAGAGCTGTTATTGCAATAGCTATACATGTAAAAATAGTTTGGGAAAAAGCAATTTTTCTAAAATACTTTCTTGGCAAATCTTTAAATCGTCGGGATTCAAACTTATTTACCATTAAACCTCATTTTGGATTCTATAGCCGACTCCACGAATTGTTTCAATTAATGAAGAGTACTTAGATAATTTTTTTCTTAAGCCAAATATATGTGTATCAATTGTTCGATCAGTTACGTGAACATTTCCAT
>CAXHCD010000080.1:0-16256 GCA_964015265.1 uncultured Oligoflexia bacterium | reverse complement strand
CAATAAACATTGATGAGAAATTTGTAATATTAAATTATGTTAAAGGCACTCCATGGTTTGATATTAGAATTTTAAATAAAGATGAAAAAAATAAATTGAGAATCCTATTCAGTAAGTATAGGAATGAAAAATTTTACTACAAGCTAGTTGAAGTTATGAATTATTTAGAATCAAAAAACTTAACTTCATGGAGAAGAGAGTTTAGAAGAGTTAATAGAATTTTTGATGAAAAAAGAAATCAAAGTGCTCAAATTCTAATTCCTGATTTAAACAGTTTGTTTGGTAAGTTTGAGAAAATTGAAAAAGCAATATATCCAATCGAAAGCAGAATTCGAAAGTTTAAAAAAACTATACTTCAAAATTAAGTCTTTACTATTAAATAAATTTTATTCTGGTTAATTATTAAGTTAAAATTATAAAATATATTTTGGTAGGTAAAGTTGGAAAAGTTGGAAGTTCTTTATATAGAAGATGATTCAGATGTTGCTTATGTTTATAAAGAAGTAATCGAAGGATCATTTCACAATATTAAAGTTGATCATTTTCAAAATGGTGAAAAGGCCATTGAAAAATTACAAAATGATCCAACTAAATATTCATTAATAATTTCAGATTATGATCTTCCAGGTCTAGATGGAGGTGAAGTTTTTAAATTTGTCCATAGGCAAATGTTGGGAATACCTTTTATTGTCTTATCTGGTTTTGATATTTCTTTAGATGAGAATTTCGATAAATTATTACATGCTCATGTAAGAAATGCTCAGCTAGTTAAGCCTGTTGTTTATAGTGAATTAATAGAGAAAATTAAGTGGTGTTTAGAAGAGATAAAAGAAATAGAAAGAATTTACATGGATTCACCAAGTGACAATGACAGTGTGACGCCAATTCAACCTAGCTTATTAATGAGGGTTAATGAGGTGCCATTTAATGTCTATTTGAAAATGAGTAAAAATAAAAAACTAATTAAAGTAATTTCTGAAAATGAAATCTACTCTAAAAATTTAATTAATAAATTTATCTTAAAGGGTGTGAAAGTACTTTATATAAAAAAGAGTAATATTCCTTATCTTATCTCTATGGTGAGTGATCAATTTGTCTTTAATTTACGTATTAAAAAGAAGAAACTAACTGATATTGATAAACAGCAAAAAGTGAATCAGGGAACAGCGTTAATTATTGATGGTTTGATAAAGTGTGGCTTTAGTAAAAGTATTTACAACCTATCAAAAGAAGTTATTGAGTTAAATTGTGAGGTAATAAAGGATCTTGTTGAAACTAATAAGGGATTACAAGGTTTTTTAGAAAAGTACCAAATTTCAAATAGAAGCTATTTAGACCATGTTCACTTGATATCTTTTTTAACTACAAGTATTTTACATGAAATAGGTTGGGATTCAGAGTCTTCAATAAATAAAATGTCATTTGCATGTCTTTTGCATGATTCATCCTTAACTGCTCATCCAAAATTATTAAAAAAGTTTGAAAATAATTTGGAAGGACTTACTGGTGAAGAAAAGGAAATTTATAAAAATCATCCTTTAGAAAGTTCGGAAATAGCTGCAAAGTTTGAAAAATACATACCAAATATTAAAAATATTATTTTAGAACATCATGAAAATGCAGAAGGAACAGGTTATCCAAATAAAAAATCTGCTTTAAAGATCCATCCTTTAGGAGCCATTTTAGTAGTCGCGAATATATTTGCGAAAGAATTACATAATAAAGACATGGATGATCAAATATTATTTGAAGCTTTTTTAAAGGTTAAGAGTGAATATTACAAAGGGCATTATAAAAAAGCACTTGATGCGCTAGAAAATATAATTAGAAAGTAGCCTTTTGTAATTATATGTTGATGTAAAAACGTTATCTATACTGTTATAATCTTAGTATGATTACTAAAATACTTAAGCTTGAGCTTTTTACTCTGTTTTTTCTGACTATTATTTGTTCAACGATTTTTTATTTTCATGGTTCGTTACCTGATAATATTTATGAAATTTCTTCAAACTCTCAAAGCATTAATACATTTTCTTATTACCTAACTTCACTTGGCGTGTTTTTTAATTACTACATAGGGCCATGGATTATTTTTCCATTCGTGATGTTTAGTTTTTTCTATGCTTTTTTATATATTCAGAGGAACTATTTGTTTGATATTTTCAATATCGTTCCACTTTTGTCTTTATTTTTACTTACAACTTATGCAGTTTATCCAGTCCTTTTAGGAGGAGGTATACAGTTAGTTCTAAAAGATTACCTTTCAGCATTAAGTATTACTTTTGGAGTAATTGGCTCGTTACTAGTTTTTTTAGGTGGTAGTTTTCGATCTGGTTTTCAAGAATTTATTTTTAGGTTTGGTAAATTTTTAATTTCAATACCTAAATACTTTTTCAGGGCCAGTGAAAATATCAAAATATCTAAGGCAAAAAAAGAAATGTATTTGCCTAAAAAGAAGAATAATTTTTCTATATTAAATACATTAAAAATGAAATTTACTAATACATTAAGAAACGAAGAATCTCAGAGTGCAAAAAGAGACGATCATTCATATATCGATAGATATGAAGAAGAGATCGTAGAAGCAAAAGATGTATTAATAGATGAAGCTGCTCATGAAAAAA
Source organism: uncultured Oligoflexia bacterium (assembly GCA_964015265.1). Taxonomy (GTDB): domain Bacteria; phylum Bdellovibrionota; class Bacteriovoracia; order Bacteriovoracales; family Bacteriovoracaceae; genus CAXHCD01. Next base: position 13,632 of record CAXHCD010000080.1, on the reverse strand, counting down.
CTGATGCTCAAGAAATTGAAGAAGCGAGAGTTGTTAGTGGTGAAGCAAAAGTAGAAAAAAAGAAAGTTTATCGACAGAGAAAAGCTAAAGTTAATGAAGAACAGTACTATGATTTAGTGTCTTTGATGGCGAAGAGAAAAAGTGGCAATGTTAATAAAGATCCAGATGATAAATACTTTAGACAAATAGTAGAAAGAATTGAAGAAAAGCTTGCTGAGTTTAAAATTGATGGCGAGATAATTAATATCTTAAAAGGACCAGTTGTAGATACTTTTGAACTAGAGCTAGGCTCAGGCGTAAAAGTTTCTAAGGTCACTTCAGCGGCAGAAGACTTATCACTTGCACTTTATGGAGCGCCCATCAGAATTGTATATCCAATGAAAGGGAGAACGACTGTAGGAATTGAAGTGCCTAGAAATCCAAGAGATATAATTTATTTAGATGAAGTTTTAAGCTCTAAAGAGTTCACTAAGAATAAAGATCGGTTGCCGGTATGTATGGGGAAAGATGCTTTTGGAGAAACATTTGTTGTTGACCTTGCTGGTATGCCACATATGCTAGTAGCAGGTGCAACTGGAGCTGGTAAATCAGTTTTTATAAACACTCTATTGGTTTCTCTACTTGTTAAAAAATCTCCTTCGCAAATGAAATTAATTTTGATTGATCCAAAGCAATTGGAGTTAGCTTTATATGCAAAACTTCCTCACTTGATTATGCCAGTAATTACAGATGCTAAAACAGCATCTATTTCTTTACTTTGGGCGGTACAAGAAATGGATAGAAGGTACTCTATACTTAAAGATTTGGGTGTAAGAAACATAGAAGGTTTTAATCAAAAACTAAAGAGATCAACTCCAGAAGAGTTAGCTTCTATAAATCATTACTATGATGATGGAGATGATAATGGATACGAATTACCATACTTAGTTATTATAGTGGATGAATTTGCTGATTTAATATTAACTAAAGCAGGAAAGGAAATTGAAAATAATATTTGTAGACTTGCTGCAAAAGCAAGGGCAGCTGGAATTCATCTTGTACTAGCAACGCAAAGACCATCGGTAGATGTCATTACTGGTTTGATTAAGTCTAATTTTCCAACAAGAGTATCATTTAGAGTGACAACATCAGTAGATAGTAGAACTATTTTGAATGCTGTAGGAGCTGAAAAATTGCTCGGAAAAGGTGATATGCTTTATAAGCATGGTGTCGAAACATCTAGAGTGCACTCAGCTTATGTTGATGAGACAGAAATTGAAGCACTAGCGGATAACTTAACAAACTTTGAATGTTCATTTCATAATGGCGCAATGGAGTTTTTGGAAAATGGTGGGGAGGTGGAGCAAGATCCTTATGCTTTTGGGTCACATATCACTCCAACTAGAGATAATGATTCATCTAAAGATGAATTATATGATGAGGCCGTGCGTGTCGTTATGGAACATAGATCTGCTAGTGCTTCAATGCTGCAGCGTAGAATGAAAGTTGGATATAATAGGGCCGCAAATTTGATTGAAGAAATGGAACGCAATGGAATTGTTGGGCCAGCACAGGGCTCAAAGCCAAGAAAAATACTAGTTTCTCAGTAGATTTGAACTACAAATTCTTTTATTTTTGAGTCACGTATGCTATCTACGTGACTAATAATATTAACGTTTCAATCGTCCTAAACCAAGATGGTCTGGGAGAAATCCAGCAGGGGCGATTTGATAACCATCTTAGGAGTTGAAAATGTCGGAATTAAATCTTCAAGATTTACTTAAAGCTGGTGCACACTTCGGTCACCAAACACACAAATGGAATCCAAAAATGAAGCCTTACGTTTACGGAGAGAGAAATGGTATTTATATCATTGATCTATCTAAAACACTTCCACTTGCAAAACAAGCGGCTGATTTTTTGAAGAAAACAGCAAGTGAAGGAAAACCAGTATTATTTGTTGGAACTAAAAGACAAGCATCTGACGTTGTAAAAGAAGCAGCTGAGAGTTGTGGAGCTTACCACGTAACAAGTAGATGGCTTGGAGGTATGTTAACTAACTTTAAAACGATCACTCTTTCAATCGACAAATTAAGAAAAGTTGAAAAAATGAAAGAAACAGGTGATTACGATCTTTTAACTAAGAAAGAAAGATCAAAAATAGAAAAAGAAGTAGCAAAGCTAGAAAAGAACCTTGGTGGAATTAAAGAAATGAGAAAAGTTCCAGGAGCTCTTTTTATTGTTGATCCAAGCAATGAAAGAATTGCAATTCAAGAAGCAAAATGTCTAGGGATTCCAGTTGTAGCTATTACTGATACTAATTGTGACCCAACAGGAATTGATTATGTAGTACCAGGTAACGATGATGCAATTAAGTCTATTACTGCGTTTACAGAATATTTTGCTCAAGCTGTTTCTGCTGGAAGTAAAAATGTAAAAGGTGCAAAAGGTGATAAGCCAAGTAAAGATGCAAACCTTGAAAAAGAAATCATTTCAAAATATGAAAATGATATCGACCTAAAAGGTGAAGAAGAAGCATAATAATTTTTAAACCCATAACGTAGAGGATATAGAAATGGCCGTTACTGCAAGTGCTGTAAAAGAATTGAGAGAAAAAACAGGTGCCGGAATGATGGATTGTAAGAAAGCTCTTACTGAGACATCAGGTGATTTTGATGCTGCTGTAGACTTTTTAAGAAAAAAAGGACTGGCTGCAGTTGCTAAAAAACAAGGTAGAGTTGCTGCTGAAGGAATGATTGGTAGCTATATACATGGTGGTAGAATTGGTGTTCTAGTTGAAGTTAACTGTGAAACTGATTTTGTTGCTAAAAACGAAGATTTTAAAGAATTTGTTAAAGATGTAGCAATGCATATTGCTGCTGCTGACCCAAAGTTTGTTTCTGCTGATGAGATGGACTCTAACTTTGTAAACAAAGAAAGAGAAATTTATGCAGGACAATTAAAAGAAGAAGGTAAACCTGAAAATATGATCGAGAAGATTGTTGAAGGTAAAATTAAAAAACTTTCTACTGAAGTTTGTTTATTAGAGCAAAAATGGGTTAAAAATCCAGATCAAACGATTAATGATCTAATCAATGAATTGACACTAAAAATTGGTGAGAAAATCTCAATAAGAAGATTTACTAAGTTTAACCTTGGTGAAGGAATTGAGAAAAAAGAAGATAATCTCGCTGATGAAGTGGCTAAAATGGCCGGAAAGCAATAGTTCAAAATAATATGGGGTCTTTATCTAAGACCCCTTTTTTCTTTTAGACAGGGGAATAAATGAAATATAAAAGGATTTTATTAAAGCTTTCAGGAGAAGCATTAGCTGGTGAGCAAAATAGTGGAATCTGTCCAAAAGTTTTAGATACTTTATCCTCTGAAGTAAAAAACTTGATCGAAATGGGCGTTGAAGTTGGTATTGTAATTGGTGGAGGTAATATTCATAGGGGTGTTGCTGGTGCGACAAAGGGAATGGATAGAACAACCTCTGATCATATGGGTATGTTAGCTACAGTTATAAATGCTCTTGCACTTCAAGATTCTCTTGAGAGAAGTAATGTTTATACTAGAGTTTTAACTGCAATAGAAATGCAAGAAATTGCAGAGCCATATATTAGAAGAAGGGCCGTAAGGCATTTAGAGAAAAAAAGAGTAGTTATTTTTGCAGCTGGAACAGGTAATCCATATTTTACTACTGATACAGCAGCAGCATTAAGAGCTAATGAAATGAATGCAGATGTTATTATGAAGGCCACAAAAGTAGATGGAGTATATGATAAAGATCCAATGAAACATAAAGATGCTGTTAAGTTTGAAAACTTAAAATATATCGATGTTTTAAGTAAAGGACTTAAGGTTATGGACTCAACTGCAGTTAGTTTATGTATGGATAATGAAATAGATATTATCGTTTTTAATATGTTTGAAACTGGTAATATTCAAAAAGTTGTTATTGGTGAAAAAATTGGAACAACTGTTTCAAGTAAATAAATTGGAGTTAAAAAATGATGGATGAAATTAACGAAAAACTTAATTCTACTATGACAAAGTCCATTGAAAATTTGAAAAATCAATTAACTAAAATTAGAACAGGCAGAGCTTCTGCTAATGTTTTGGATGGAGTTAGTGTTGACTATTATGGAACACCAACACCAGTTAAACAGGTTGGACAGGTATCTACTCCCGAAGCTCGATTACTTCAAATTCAACCATTTGATAAAACTATGATTGCTGATATTGAAAAAGCAATTTTAGGCGCAAACTTAGGTTTAACTCCTTCAAATGATGGTAATTTAATTAGAATTCCATTTCCTGCATTAACTGAGGAAAGAAGAAAAGAACAAGTAAAAGAAATTAAAAAGTTAGGTGAAGATGCAAAGATAGCAGTACGTAACTCTAGAAGAGATCAAAATGAAATAGTAAAAAAAGCCGAAAAGTCTAAAGAGATTTCTGAAGATGATTCAAAAAAATTTCAAACTGATATTCAAGCAGTTACTGATAAGTATACAAAAGAAATAGATGAAATAATTTCTTCTAAAGAAAAAGAAGTACTTACAATTTAATGAGTAACTTAGAAATGCTTCCCAATATTCATCACGTTGCAATCATTATGGACGGTAATGGAAGGTGGGCTAATTTACGTTCTCACGCACGTGTATGGGGACATATACGTGGAGCAAGTATCGTGACTGATATTGTAGAAGAAGCTGATGATCTAGGATTAAAGGCATTGACTCTTTTTGCATTTTCTACAGAAAATTGGTCGAGACCAAAAAGTGAAGTAAGTTCATTATTTAAGCTCTTAAAAAAATTTTTAATTAAAGAAAGAACGAAAATACTAAAAAATAATATTCGCTTTAAAGTTATGGGAGATATCTCTGGTCTACCTCAGGAAACTAAAGACTTGATATTAAACCTCGAAAATGACTCTTCATCTAATTCCGGATTAAAATTATCATTTGCATTTGGGTATGGTGGAAGAGCTGAAATTATTCATGCTTTTAATCACTTTCAATCTTTAAATCCAGGAAAGAAATTAACTGAAAAAGAACTTGAAAAATATTTACTGGTAAACGACATCGGTGATGTTGACCTACTAATTCGAACAGGTGGAGAACAGCGCATATCCAACTTTCTCTTATGGCAATTAGCATACTCAGAACTTTTTTTCACTGATACAAAATGGCCTGAATTTACACGAAAAGAATTTAGAGAGATAATACAATCTGTAGCAAAAAGAGAGCGACGATTTGGATTTATCTCACAGTCTAACGACCTTGCAGAGAGTTCCAATAAAGCTCAAAGTAACAAACATAGTTTTATGGATAATTTAGGTCAATTATAAATGTCAAAAAATACAATTCATAGAATAATATCTGCGCTTGTTTTAGCAGGTTTATTAATAGGAAGTATTATTAAAGGTCAGGCTTTTTTTATGCTTTTTATGATCATAGCAGGAGTTTTGGCGATAGATGAAATTTGTGTAAATTTTTTTCAAAAAAAGAGATTTGGATTTAGCTATCTTGTATCCCAAGCATCCTTTTTAGTACCTGTTTTATATTTTGCAATTACACCTGAGAAGAATATTAAGCTGATGTTTGTAAATGCTGGCGTATTATGGTCTGGAATTCAAATTTTTTATTTATTTAATGGTGATAAAGGAAATTCTTTGTTAAATGTACTTGTAAAGAAAGTCCCTTTTTTATCTACACTTTTTATTTTGCTTCCAGTTATGTCTCTTAGTTATTTAGTTTCATTTTTAAAGTGGAGAGAACTAATTGGTGTATTGTTTTTAATTAACTTCGGTATGGACACTGCTGCATGGTTTTTTGGTAAAAATTTTGGAAAACATAAAATGTCTCCAAGTATAAGCCCTAATAAAACAATAGAAGGCTTAGTTGGTGGATTTATATCTTCAGGTATTATCGGAGGGGTATTTTGGTACTTTTTTATCGGAAAGGTATCTGTATTTTTAGTACTATTTTTTATGTTCCTAGGTTTTGTTTCTCAAATGGGTGATCTTGTACAATCTAAGATGAAAAGGTTCTATGGAATTAAAGATAGCTCATCATTAATCCCTGGGCACGGTGGAGTTTATGATAGAATTGATAGCTTGTTATTTTTAGCCCCATTTTTTGCGGTGGCCTTAAATTATATATATTTTTAGTAGGTAGAATTATGTTTTTAGAAAAGTTAATAATATTTATTTTGTTTTTATGTCCATTAGTTTTCTTTCATGAACTAGGACATTTTTTAATGGCAAGGTTGTTTGGAGTTCGAGTAGAAACTTTTTCTATAGGCTTTGGACCTAAATTATTTAAAAAGAAATTTGGTGATACTGAATATGCATTTTCGTTAATACCTCTTGGTGGGTATGTAAAAATGTTTGGAGATGACCCCTTAAATAAAGACGATGTTCCAGAAGAAGAACGACAATATAGTTTTACTCATAAAGGAAAATGGGCAAGATTTTGGATTGTTTTTGGTGGGCCCTTAGCAAATTTTATAATGGCATTTGCTTTATTTTTTGGACTGCTATTTTTTGGTGAAAGAGTACCTGAAGTAAAATTTGGAAAATTAGAGAGCTCAAGTGTTTTTTATAAAAAAGGCGTTAGAACTGGAGATGTTTTAATAAAAGTAAATGGCTCACATGTTTCATCTCCAACAGATATTGATGTTGATGAGTCTACTTCAATTCAGACCATCACTGTTAAAAGACACGAAGGTGATAAGCAAGTAAACATAGGGATGAACTCATTAGTTTTTTTAGAAGAGTTTATGAAGCTGTCTCCAGCTCTTAGAAAGCCTGTTGTAGTAGAAAAAGAAACAGGGAAAAAAGTTATATTATCAACTAAGAAAGACTCTATTAATTGGGACTTGTCACTCGACGAGATATTTAATGTTATAGAAGAAAATAACGGTGAATTGGAGTTGTTTAAGTTCTATCCAAAAGGAGAATTATCCGAAATCGCTCCTACTGAATTTGAGAAATCACATGGGTCTATAAAAATTTCCAATGGTGAAAACTTCTATGATGTATTAGTTGAAAATAATTTATTCCCATTAGATATGGTCGTGAAGAGTGTAAATATTAAATCTCCGGCAGATAAAGCAGGGGTTAGGCCTGGTGATATAATTTCTATGCTAGGTACAACTAGAGTTATGAGTTTCGAAGAATTAAAAAATGCACTACAGCTTGTGAAAACTAAAGATGTAAAGTTGAAGATATTTAGAAATTCACAACCATTAGAAATGACTCTAACACCAGATGTAATTCAAGAAGGCCAGCATTCAAAAAAACTTATAGGTGTATATACGAGCGCTATTTATAATGCAATGAAATTAGTTGAATCTAACGGAAAAGGTTTTTTTACTTCTATTGTAAAAGGCATCGAGAGAACTTTTGTTGCAGGTGTTAAGATTTTTTCTGGCATTAAAAAATTAATTACAAATGAAGTATCTTTGAAAAATGTTGGTGGGCCATTAATGATTGCAAAGGTGGCATCAGACTCTTTTAATATGAGTGTTTCTTACTTTTTACAGATTATGGCAATGCTATCTATTAACTTAGGGATTATTAATTTGTTCCCGATTCCAGTACTGGATGGAGGTCACATAATGTTTATAGTTTTAGAAATTGTAAATAGAGGACCTCTTTCAAGAAGAAAAATGGAAATAGCACAACAATTTGGGCTTTGTTTATTACTGCTTTTAACTTTTGTTGCATTATTTAATGACTTTACGAGATTCTTTTCATCCTAGTTGTATGAGTTATTTATTTCTAGATACAAGTCATTTACCAACAATTGGATTATTAGATTCAAATTTTGAATGGGTCGAGTATAAAGTTTTCGAAAATAATAAGAGTTCTCAGTTTATTCATCATGAAATAAATGAACTACTCATACGTGCAGGGTCAGATATAAAGAAAATTGAAGCAATGATATTATGCTCAGGTCCTGGGTCTTATACAGGTATGCGAGTTGGAGAAGGTATTGCTCAGGTTTTAGAATGGCAAGGAATAGAAACGTACTCATTTTATCATTTTAATGTGCCTTTTTATATGGGAATAAAAAAAGGGCATTGGGTTGCAAATGCATTTAAAGGAGAATATTTTTTGTTTTCCTGGGATGAAAATGGAATTAATAAAAAACTAATTAATATTGAAGACTTAAAAAGCGAAAATTATAAAGAAATGTATTCAATAGATAAAGAATTAGGTACTCAAGTAAAGTTAGTTTCGACTATTAATTTGATTAAAGAAAATTCAAGTGTAGTCTTTAAAAAAATTGTACTAAATAAACAACGTGAAAAAGCATATTATTATAGAACTTTAGAAGAAGAGTTTAATAAAAGTGAATAAATCATTTATATCAAATTCGTATTTTTATGGAATTTTATTTATTGTAATTTTTTCTTTTTTATTAGGATTTTTTCAGTTTTCTTTTGTTATTGCTTTTTTATCTGGAATTTTATTTTGGCTTTTCAGAAAAAAGGTTAACTTTTATACATTTAACACTAGAGATAAGTTAAATATTTTTTCTCCAGTGTGTGGTGAGATAAAAAAAATCATCAAAAATGAATCAGAGAATGTTTTAATTATAAGTGTCGGTTTTTTTGATAATTATGGGGTTTATTTACCTAATACAAGTAGAGTTGATAATTTTGAAGTAAAAGGTGGGGATCAATTTTTTAGATACAAAATCCCTAATGATTTATTGGAATTCGAAAAATATAGACATATAAGTATTGCTCTTAGAGGAAAAAATGGCGCAGTGCTTAAAATGGAGTTTTATAAGAATTTTTTAGGAAAAAAACTAAAGTCTTGGCTTTTACCTGGAGATAGAGGTAAGCAAAAGGCGAACATGGGCTTTTTACCTTTTGGTGGGACTGTTTTGCTATACTTACCAAAAAATTGTGAGATACTAACTAATATCGGAGAAAAAGTTATTGGAGGGGAAACTCTTCTAGCTATAAATAATAAATGAGTGAATCAAAACGATTAGCATTTTTTTTACCTAATACTTTTACCGCAATTAATTTAGCCTGTGGCTTCTTTTCTATTATTTTGAGTTTTAAGGGACAATACTATGAAGCGGCAATGGCCCTAGTTTTAGGTAGTATTTTTGATTCAGTGGATGGAAGAGTTGCAAGGATAACTGGAACAGAGTCTCAATTTGGTGAACAATTTGATTCAATGAGTGATGTAGTTTCATTTGGAATTGCTCCGTCAATATTAGTTTATAATCGTTTTCTAGTTGATATGGGAAGAGCTGGTATTGTAGTTGCCTTTGTATTTCTACTATGCGGAGCTTTAAGACTTGCTAGATTTAATTCAAATATTGAAAAAGTATCGAGCGATTTTTTCCAAGGTTTACCAATTCCAAGTGCTGCACTAGGTTTGATTGGGCTCGTACTTTTTTCTTTAGAGTTTTCATTCATCAAAGATGTTGCAATAATCTCGCCTGTTTACATTATATTTTTTGCAATTTTAATGATTTCTAATATTCCATTTTATTCATTTAAAAACTCTCATGCTGCAAGAAAATATAAAAAGGCCATGCTTGTTTTTATTTTTTTAACTTTAATTTTAACTGCAACATATGAAGAGTTAATGATTGGTGTTGTAATCTTGTTTTATGTAATCAGCTCTGTAATTTATTATTTATTAAACCTGAACAGGTTTCGAGGTATTTTTGACTGGCAAAATGAATCAGAACATAGTGATTAGTTTGTTCTTTTTTTTAATTTGTGTATCAGTATCAGCAAATGATGCTAGACAGTCTGTTGGTGGTCTGAAAACTGATGATTCTATAATTAAAAATTTAAAGACAAGTGAAGATTCATATCTTTTTACAGATGAAGATTATGAAGACAAGTTCGGAAGCGATAATTCATCAGCCTTTGTAAATGGTAGTAGCTCTGATGTAATGAGTAAAATGGACTCATCAAAATCAAAGACAACAGGCTATAAACTTCCTGGAACTTTTGCTAAATCAAATAAACTAGAAATTTTGTCCAATAGAGAAAGATACGAAAAATATAAATCATTGGCCAAGAGTCAGTTTTACTTTTCTTTTTTCAAAGATGACTTTGATTATACTGATAATAGAACAGTTTTCGATAAAACATTTAGAAATGAAGGCTCTAGTACAGAGGATAATTCAAGAACAAGTGGAATTCTATTATTTGGAATGTCTAATTATCTGACAGAAGGATCTTTGAAATTTGGTTACGGGTCAAATTTTGGTGTTGGTTATAATGCAGGTCGAGGTTTCTTTAAAGGAACAAGTATACAGTCTAATACTGAATTTAAATTGTGGACACTTCCTTTTGATATTACTGGAAATGCAGGATTAAATGTAGGTTATTTTTCAATTCATGCTTATGCAGGGCCATCTGTTTTAGGTTTAATACAATCTAGAAATGATAGAGAATCAGGCTCACTTAAAAAAAATAGACGACAAATTGGTTATGGTTATGCAGCAGGTGGATCTCTTGGCGTTAACTTATCATCCATATTTCCATCAATCGCTTACAGTATGTATAGAGATTACGACGTATCAAAAATGATTTTTGGAATACATGTTAGAAATACTAGTTATTCAGGTTTTCCAAATGATGATATTGAAATTTCTGGTTTATCATTTGGCCTAGGATTTACTTTCGAGTATTTATAAATGTCATTCTTTTATAAATTAAAAATTCAATATGATGGGTCTAACTATTGTGGTTGGCAAATTCAATCAGGTCCTGAAAAAACAATTCAAGGTGAGTTAAATAAGGCCTTAATAAAAATTAGTAATGATAAAGAGTTAGTTTCAATTGGTTCTGGTCGAACAGACTCAAAAGTACATGCAATGGGACAAATTGTTCGAGTAGAAACTAGTTTAGACATAGAGAGCGAGGCATTAAGAAAGGGATTAAACTCCTTGCTACCAAAAGATATTGTGATTATTTCATCGGAAAAATCAGATTCAAGCTTTCATCCTATTTTTAGTGCAAAGAAAAAAACTTATAAGTATCAATTTGGTACTGATAAAATTATAAATCCTTTGCTTAGAAATCAAGTCGCTTTATTTCCATATAAATTAGATATTGATTTGATTGAAGAAGGTTGCAAAATATTTTTGGGCGAACATGACTTTAGAAACTATCAATGCAAAGGAACAGAAGTAAGTTCAACTGTAAGAAATATTTCAAAGTTTAATATAGATAGACTAAATAATCCCTCGTTATTTGGAGAAGAGTTTGAGGTTGACTTATATTGCTTTGAGATTGAAGGAAATGGATTTTTAAAGCAAATGGTGAGGCTTATGGTTGGAGCTCTCATAGAGTTAGGAAAAGGTAAGATTTCACTTAGGGATATTGAGAATTCGTTAAAAAATCCCTCTGTTAATAAATTAGGTCCAACAGCTCCTGCTAATGGACTTTGTCTTGTATCAGTCGATTATTAAAGGACTTTCATTGACTTTGCGAAGCTTAGGAGTTAAGTTCCAGCATAATATAGACAGTCGATGGCGCTAAGCCCAAAAGGTAGTTAAAATATGAGTTATTCAATTCAAGATGTGAACACTTGTACTAAAAAGTTAACTTTTAATTTTGAAAGTCTTGATCTTTCAACAGAAATTAAAACAGCTCTTGTTAAAAAACAAAAAACAGCAAGTATTAAAGGCTTCAGAAAAGGAAAAGCTCCTTTATCAATGATAGAAAAAATTTATGGACCTCATGTTGAACATGAAGCTTTAAACCAATTTGTTCAAAATAAATTTTACGATGCAATCACAAAAGAAAATTTAAGAGTTGTGGGTTACCCTGCAATTGATAATATGAACTATGATGCGGGAAAAAGTATTAGTTTTGATGCAACTGTTGAAATTTTCCCAGAATTTTCAATAAAAGACTATTCATCTTATTCGTTTACTAAGGATTCAGTAGAGGTTTTAGATGAAGACATTGATAGATTAGAAAAAAATTATCTAGAGCAAAAATCAGAAATGGTTGAAGTAACTGAAGATAAAACACTTGAAGTAGGTGATTTTGCTGTTATGAACTTTCAAGGTGAGAAAGAGGATGGAGAACGTCCTGAAAATATGAAAGGTGAAGAGTTTGTTTTAGAAATTGGTTCTGGGCAATTTATCCCAGGTTTTGAAGATGGAATGAAAGGAATGAAGAAGGGTGAGAAAAAAGAATTAGATCTTTCTTTTCCAGATACATACCATGTTGAAGATTTAAAAAACGCAAAAGTAAAATTTGAAGTAGAGCTTTTAGAAATTAAAAAGAAAAATTTTCCAGAATTTACAGATGAGCTAGCAAAAGAATTTGGTTTTGAATCAGTTGAAGATTTTAAAACTAAAAACAAGAAAACTTTAGAGGCTCAAAAAGAAAGACAATCTAGAGAGAAATTAAATCAAGAAATTTTAGAAAAACTTGTAGGGGATAATGACTTTGATATACCTTCAGCATTAGTTAAACAACAGGAAGATTTTCTAAAAGAAGACCTTACAAAGACTTTAAAGCAACAAGGCTTTACAGATGTTATGGTTGATGAATATTTTGATAAGTGGAATGAAGACTTAAACTCTAAGGCCGTTTTTCAAGTTAGGTCAGGTTTAATCTTAGATACACTTGCAAAAGAATTTGAAGTTACAACTACAGAAGATGATATTAATTTAAAAATTGAAGAAATGGCCGCTCAGTCGGGAATGGATTCAGAGCAAATTAAACAGTATTACACTTCAAATGAAAGGCTTAAGGCGAATTTAACTCATGCTATTAGAGAAGAAAAAACATTTGATAAAATTATTGAAAAAGTAAAAATCTCATAAAAATTTAGTCTGGCACGAATAAAATATTCGTGCCAAGCTTTTGTTTTCACAAAATATCAACTAGATACGTTTAAAAAAAAACTAAATTAATCAGATATATAGCCGATAAGAAACCTATGAAATGGTTTTTAATTAGTACATTATCTTTATTTCTTATTGTTGGATGTGGATCTTCTGGGACTTCTGATCAAGGTGTCATTGAAAATCCAGATGCGGAATCATTAGAGTTTGCTGAGCCAGTTGATGATTTATTAACAATGTTTGAACCTACACAAGATGAAGATGACTTGGATGTAGATACAGACGATGAATCAGTTGAGGATCTGGCATCAAGTGACGATCTAGATGGGTCTGAAGAGCTAAGTCTTGATGAGTCTCTTGAAAAAGGTGAGCCAGCAGACGAAATAAGCTTTGATGAATTTGAAGAGGAAGAGAATGATTCATTAGAAGAAGAGCTTGATGAGGGCATGTTAGCTGAAATGTCTCTTGATGATAGCTCTGATGAAGATGGGCTAAATGACCTGTTAAAAGAAATGGATTTGGACGAGTTTGAAGAGTCTAAAAAAGTTGTTGCTCAAGAATCTTTAAAAACAAAGAAGAAAGTTGTTAAAAATATAGATGAGCGTAAATATCATCATCCTAAGATTACAATTAATTCATACTCATTAATAAAAGCAGCAAAAGTAGCGACTCCTGAAACATTAAGGCATATTATGAAAAAGAAAATTGATATAAACTTTCAAAACAAACAGGGAGAGTCAGCACTAATTGTCTGTCTCTTATACACATCTGACGCTGCCGACGATAGAGCTCGTGGTGT
>CAXHCD010000079.1:0-16864 GCA_964015265.1 uncultured Oligoflexia bacterium | reverse complement strand
TTACGGTGAAGGTGCTACCAGAAAAATATTTTGGGTTCTTAATGATCATAAAAGATATCAAAGTAAAGAAGGTGTCGCCGTTAGAACAGGTTGGGGAAATGTTGATTTAACTAAAATGAGGGTTGTTGTAAATTATGCTAAAGATGAAAAAGGAAATGATATTCCAAAGTCTTTAGAGACTTTAGTTCCAAGTGAAGACCCTGAAGTTGGTGCTATTCCATTTTTCTTTTTAAACATTAATGGAGAGTGGGTTCCTCAAAGAGATTTTACAATGCCTAATGGAAGAAAACTTCCCGTAGAAAAGGCCTGTATTTTATGTCATCAACATCAAACTAAACCTCATGTCTTAACTCCCGTTCCGGGAAAACGTTTTGGTTATGATAAAGATCGTTTAAGAGAAAAAGGCGGCTATAACCAAGAAGTTGTGGATGAAGTTTTAAAATTTCTTGATGAAACTTTTTAAGATCTTATATTACATGTAATTAATCAATAGAGCTTTTTTGTTGGTTATTAGGATTTCATTATTTCATGAAATTTATTTGACACATCTTTTTTAAAAACCTTAAGATTTCTGAAACTAAAATTTGTTAGATTTTTATAAACACGCTAGGATGGCCATGTTTACGGGTTTCTCTGTGTCTTTATTTACAATCTTAATAAAAGCTTAATTTTAATTGGAATATAAAACTAGGAGAAGGAAATGAGAAAAGGAATTTTCACGGCAATCTTATTAACGGGAACTTTAGGAGCTTCAGTAGGCTTTAGTTCACTCAATACTAATCAAAATAAATCTCAAAAGAATAATAAGCTAGACGCTTGTGTACTTGAAGATCTGGCCACAGCAGGCCTAGGAGATGTTAAGTATTCAATACTTTCAGAAACGCAATTTCAAAATGTAAACGGTGATGGCTGGGTTCTTATGGCCGGACAAGATAAAACGACTTTAGGAATAGGGCCATCAGAACCATCTGTATTTGATTACTTAGATGCTGCAAACTCAAGCACGACAAATCTTCCTGATGGAAGAGGATTATTTTTAAGAGGAAAAAACAATTCAAGATCTGATGGAAATGAAAATCCAGATGGTGATTCATTGTTAGGTTTATTTCAGGTTCAAAAAAATAATAGGCTTGAACAATTTGAAACTGTTAGGGCTCAATCAGCTTCATATTACTTTGAATATTTACCAGCAGACGGTTCTTGGTCTGGATTTCTTCGTCCTGGAATTGAGACTGGTGGGGTAGAGCTTGCCTTAAGGATGAAATTAACAGGAACTGAAACAAGACCAAGTAATTTAACAGTAAATACTTTTGTTAAAGTAAAGCAAAACTGTCTTGATGATGTGGCAACAACTCATAGAAATTCAAACTCTACAAGACTTGATGCTGCTGAAGCATTTATTGCAATTAATACTTGTGATACATGTTTAACGATGCCAGAAAGTGATCTTACTGAACTTAGAGCAAAGCACGTTTGTTTTGAAACTGAAATTGATGCTTTTGAAGCTGATAATAGAGCTTGGAGTGTTTCTTGTCAGGCGAGAACAATTGGACATTCTAAAAGAGTTCTTATGGAAATTGGAGCTGGTAGTAGAACTACCGCTGAAACTGATTTCTTAAATCATATTGATAACCAGTATCCATTTTATAACGTTATTGAAACAACTTTTTCAGAGTAATTAAAAACGTTTTTAAAAGGGAAATGGTGAATTATGAAAATACTATGGATTCTATGTGCCATACTTTGCTTTAATTCTTGTACTAAGAATAAAAATGAAGGCGAAGGCAAAGTAGCGGCATTTAATTTATTTGATCAAAATCAAGAAATACCAGATGAGTGTAAGCCGCCTCTCGCGACTGAAGGAAATAAAAGGGCCTTTGTTAAATTCAGAGGTAAGGTAAATAGATGTGTTGATTTAGTTAATCAATACCCAGAATTAGGAAATGTTGAAAACATAACAGATTGCTTAAAAACAATTGGCTCAACATTTGCTGATGTAAGTGATTCAACTTGTAGGTCAACTGTTACTCAAGTGGGAGCAAATGGTTCAGCTATTGATGTCATTAATTTAATTCGCGATAGATTTTATGATCAATTTGTTATCGTTGAAAATGGTGGTGACACTACTTTTGTTTGGGGTGAAGTTCAAAATTATTTTACTGTTATTGCTGCTTGGGAAGATGTGGCGAGAAATCAGTTTTATCCAGCTGATGGAAAGCTTATTCCTGCGGGAATGGAATCTGAAATTTATGCCAATATTATCAAAACTTTTTGGAATGATTTAGAAGCATATTCAGTTGAGTGGAGAGAAACTTTTGGCGAAATTATTGAACCAATTCCTCCTGTAGATCCTGATACTGGTGAAACGAGAACTCCAGATGAAATTGAGCAATTAAGATTAGATAAAAACTTAAATTTTAAAGTATTTGATACGATGATGAGTGTGAACCAAAAAGTGATTGAAAAACTTTTTGCTTCAAATTTATCTTTAGATGAGAGTACTTGGAAAGCTGGAAGTTTAAATAAATATCCTTCTCCTATTATTGCGGCCATGCTTGGTGAGGGATTAAATCCTTTTATGCAGAGGATGAGAGTTCTTTTAAAAATTTATGATATTTCCTGTAAATTAAATAATTGCGATCATAGTTTTTATTTGAGCAATAAAGCTTACTGGTTAGTTAATTACTTTCATAAAATTTCAACAGATTCTGTAATTACTCCATTTGATTTTGAAGATGATGATACTTCAAATATAAAATTATTTATGGAAACTCTAGAATCTAATAAAAATGTTTTAAATCAATTGGCCAGAGGCTATGAAGAAGGTTTCGATATTTCAAATATCGGTGCTTCTATAAGTGGATCAGACATGCCTCATATTTTAAATACTTATAAATGGATTTATGAAGAAGCACTCGATCTAGTTAATAATTATGAAGCTACGCGAGTAACTGATAGTTATGGTGTTGAAAAAGCCGGTCTTTTTACAACGAATAGAATTAGTGAAGTTAATGTTGGTTTTTCAAAGTCTAATATTGAAAGACATGTGGCAAACGTAAAATCTGCTAATGACAGTTTATCAACTCTTAGATCTAGCTTTAATGGACAAAAGCATACATTAATTGGGGAAGTACTTGCAATTAATGGAAGTTTGATGAAACTTAAAGATTTAGAATCAAGAATTAATATTGATTTAACTGAAATGTATGAGCAAAAAAATCAAATTGACGCTGTAAGATCATTTATTTCTGATAGAAGATCTGAATACACTAAAAAAGTTATTCAAATAATTAATGATCCGACGATATTACCTGCCAATAAACATTTCTTTACACAACCAACTGAAAACTTTCAAGTAAGAGCAGTTGATATTAATGATGTAACAGAAACTGATTTTACTGGTGCAATACTAAAGGATCTTGATCCTAGTGATAATATTTCTAAAGGAGATATTTTACAATTTAGTGTAAATGGGCAATGGAGTCCAACTTGTGCAGTTTCTCAAAAATATGGTGAAGGTGTAAGATCGTCAAAAGTAGGACCAAGAGGTTTTGGTCTTATCAATTCTCAAGGAACTGCCCAACTTACTTCTGTTAATAATTACTCAACTAAAGAGAGTTTTTCTTCTACTTCAATTACTGCTAGCGCATGTGTTGGTGGAAAGGTTCCTTTTCCAATACCAACCATTTCTGTAAAAATTGAAACTTGTGCAAATGCAACTACAGGATCAAGAAAAGCAAAAGGAACAACGAGCTCAACAACTAATTCAAATTCGAATAGAACAGATGCAAGTTTTAATCTTGGAGTAAATTTAGAAAATACTCCATTTTCTAATACTGCTGCAGGTTCATTAGTTCTTGTTGAGATGCCTCAAGGATCTAGAAATCCAAGTGAAATCATAAAAGCTGAAATTATCTATGAAAATTTTGTTTATAATGTGACTAATGATAATTCTGATTATTATATCATTGGAAATGATTGTAGGTCAGCTCTTAACTCTGGTGAATTAGCTGTTAGTTATACTAGAAGTGAACCACAAGGTGCCCTTGCACTTGATTTTGTTAATAAGGTTGCTGCTGTAAGTGATGAACTTGAATCTCAAGTGGCCGGGTTAATTTCAACGGGACAGCTTTCTCACAATGTTTTAGAAAATATAAGAGCACAGTTAAGATCTACAGTAGGTCCCGATATAAGTGGATTTAATGGACAGATGCAAACGCTACTTGATTCATTGATTTCAAATGAGATTTTAATTTTAGATTACAAATCTCAGCTAGTGAAAATGGAAAGAGCACTTGAAACAAAAAAACAAAGAATCTATTCGTTATTAGAGCAGTTTGGTCTTGAAGATACTCAAAGAGAAATGAGAATTCAGACGAGAAACTGGTTATTATCAAATCTAGATTTAGATTTTGTTAATACGGCCGGTGAAAATCAAAACTTAAATACATTAAATAGAATTTTAAGTATTTTAGATAACTCTCTCGTTAGTTATGTGGATTTTAGATTTAGAAATAATGAAAGAGAATTTATCGTTGGAAATACTCTTTCATTATCAAGTTTACAAGTGACGGATTCTTTTGATGCTATTTCACAAGTAATTATTGATTACACAAGATCACTACTTGAAAGATTGGAAGATGATTTAAATTCTAGACCAGTTATTCCAAAGGTGAGTACTGGGATTAGAATTAAAAACCCATTTTATGAATCAAGTGTTCCCAATCCGTTTCCTGATAATGGGTTATATCCAACGTTAGAAGATAGTAGAGCATTTGCTTTTTGGGATAGTTTAGTTAATCCAGATGATTCTAAAATTACTAAATTAGATTTAAGAGTAGATGATTTGTACTTAGAAAATGGATTACCTTGTTATACTCAAGCACCAATTATTGAAAGTATGGGAATGTATTTTGTTCCGGAAAATGAGGGGTATGTTACTGATTATAATAAAGTGTATTCAGCGAGAAACTCTAAATTACTTTTAGAAGGTGTGAGTACAATACCATTTGCCAATGGGCCAAGAGAGTATAATTTTGTAAATGATATTTGGAGATACTTTGATGCTGCCAATAGAATGGCGATTAGTTCTGATGATGGTATGAGTCGGTTGACTTCTGAATTTCCTCCAAGTTCTGATGTTGATACTGGACTGGCCACTGGTAGACCTCTTTTTGGTCAATGGGAAGTTGGTCACATTCCAAGCCATAGAAAAGTTGGAAATGATGTGTACTTAGGTGAGACACCAATCAAAGAGATTAAAGAAGTATTCATTGGTTTTGTTTTATCAGCACAAAATGCTGATTTTAATCAAAACCTTGAGTGGATTAATTATTGTAAACAATAGGTTTGTATGAAAGTTTTAGTTTTTGCTTTTATTTGTATATATACGTTTAAATCTTTTGCTCAGGATAATGTTTTTAAAGATTATCAAGTGCAAAACCCAAAGATTTCTTCTCCTAAAAGAGGAAGTTTAAAGGGGGATTTTTCAAGTTTAGCAGATAAAGCCCTTACTAATCGAACTGGAAGTTTTAATGTTTTTCTTCCCATTTCATTTCCAAGTGAGCGGGGAGAGATTCAGCAGACCTATAATGTAAGTTATTCACCGGGATACGGCATAAGCGAATATGGAATTGGTTGGTCGTCAAGACTAACCATTTCTAGATTTAGAGAAATTGGTCAGATTGATTATACAACGAGTGATGATTTATTAACTCCTTTTGGACAACTTACCTTGGGAAGTGACGGTTATTATTATTCTAAAGATATTAAACAGGCCATAAGAGCAGAAATAAATAGTGATGAAATAATTGTCTATAAACCAAATGGAACAATTATTTATTTTGGATCTAATACTGATCCGATTTATACAGAGAAAAATTTAAATTCAGACATTCATACTTGGTATATAAGGGAGTCAGTTTCTAAAACAAATCAAAAAACTTTATTTGAATATAGTGAATTAGAAGAAGATGAAAAAGCAAAACTTTCAAAAATTTCGTATGGTGGGCTAAATTCAGACTTTCAATATGAAATTGAATTTTTATATGAGAAAAATCAAACGCCATTAGTTTCTTATGAGCTAGGTTATAAGAAAACTCTTGGTTATAGAGTAAAAAATATAATCTTAAAATCAAATGAATCTTCAAGTTTTTTAGAAAGATATCGCTACACTTTAAGTTATGATGAAAGTATTGATTCTCCAGCTTTTTATTTAAAAAGTATGGTTAAAACTTTTTCATCTGGAAGTTCTCTTCCTCAAATTAGTTTTAATTACGATTTGCCAAATGAATACTTAAGTAGTGTTAATTGGAATCGTGAAAACTCTCTAGATACTCTTGCAAGTGAACACAAAGGTATTTTAACTTATCGAAGCTCTGTTTCTACGCCGGATTTTAATAATGATGGAATGGCCGATTTAGAAATAGGTGATGAGTATAAAAGATATATCCAAACAGAAAACGGATATGAAGAATACACTGTAGCCGATCCTATTGGTGATGTAAGTGGAAGATGTTTATTTCCAGTAGTTCATAGTCGAAAGTCGAGAAAGTTTTTTAGGCCATTAGGTCCTAATACTGAATTATATGTATACGAGAGATTTAAAAGTTCAACAAATTCTTATATAGAATATTGTAAGGTCAATGGAGAGCGAGTTGGATTTATAGAACTTCCAAAGTTTTGGGAAGATTCTAAAACAACAATTTTTGCTGATATTAATAACGACACTCTTCCTGATCTAATTAGACTTAGAAATTCTACTTATGAAGTTATGATTAATACTTCTTCTGGTGGAGTTATTAGTTTTGATCCTCCTTATTATGGACAAAGTTTAAATACAATAAGTGATATTCATGGTTTTTGGATTATGGATATGAATGCTGATGGGGCAAATGATTTAGTTATCAAGGGAAGCTCATCTTTATTTGTTCATTATGGAAATGGACAAGGACAATTTTCAAGTGATTATCACGTATTTTCATTTTATCTTCCCAATGGATCTAAGAATTCTAAAAATTTAAGCTCTGATCAAATCCTGTTTTCGGATTTAAATAAAGATGGCCTTCCAGATATATTATTACAAGGTGATGGATATATATCCATGCACTTAAATACAAGTGATAGATTTGTACAAAAATATATACCTGGATTATTTGCTTCTCCAAGCTTTTTTCGAAATTTAATTGTAGAAGATTTAACGGGCTCAGGAAATAAACAACTTGCGACGACCATTAATACAGCAGATGAAAGTTACGTTCTTACTTTGAGTTTAGATCGACCCAGTCTTGGAATGTTAAAAAGTGTAAATGATGGTCAGGGAAATATTATTAATTATAGTTTTTCAAAGTCTAAGGCCCAAGCTGGAGTTGCTCAAAGAAAAACAATCTTATCTAATGCTCTTTTTCAATCCACTGGTGAAAAAGATCGATCAACTGATTTAGAATATTCTAGTATCGCTACTCACACATTAACTAAGGCCTTCTTATCTTTTGAAACCATTAAAGAAAAAATTGGAAGCCGATATGAAAAGATTAGCACATTTTCTTATGATCAAAATAATTTAGAGCAATTAATTAGCGTCAGTGAAACTGATAGTGAAAGAATTAATTTTAAAAAGAAAGTGACTAATTCATGGGAGCAAAGAAGCTCTTTTGGAATTAGCTTTCCCATTTTATTATCTACTTCATTAGGATTTACAAATGATAGTGAATCTGAAAGTTCAATGAGTACAACTTCTTATACTTATGATTACGATAATATTTGTAAGACCCAAACTATAAAATCTGGATCAAATAAAAGTTTAACGACTGATTATACTTACGAGAGCTTAGCATCGTTTTCTGATGCTCTTTCATGTTTAACTAAAACCGTTGAGTTAACGGGAAGTGGAGTTGAGTCCTATGAAAACTTTAATCATGATATTGAAATTGTTAGAGATCTAATTGGTCGTACTAAAGAAATTAAACTTGGTTCAAATCAAATAAGAAGTGTTCAACTTATAAATTATGGATCTAATGAAAGGGTTTCAGATATTGAAATTCCTGGAAGTGGAATAACTTATTATAATTATGATTCTAATTATAGGCTTAATCAGATTATTAACCCTGATGGTTCATCAAAACAAATTACTAGCTTTGAATTTTTAAATGATTCGCCAAAAGAGCTTCAAACTCTAAGAAATTCACTATCTTTAGATGAATCATTTAGATTTGATGATTTAGCTAGACTTGATAAACAGTGGGATAATACTGGAATTTATTCTCAATCAAATCCTAAAAATGATTATCGCTATATATTTGCTAATTCAAGCTCTCCGGCCAAAGTGTTTGCCGATACATTAATTGAAAAGACATTAAATCAATTGGATTCTTCTCAGGCAGTATTTTTAAATAGCGCTTCAGGAAGTGAGCTTGCTCAAATAATGGAAACCCAAACTTATCTAAAAGTTTCAAAACTTACAGATATCGATAAGCAAAATAAAAAAATAAAAACTTTTCAAGATCATCTTATTAGCTCATCAACAGATTTAGATTTATTAGAATATCAAGATTTAGATTTTATAAATAATGATCAAACGAATGAAGTTGAACAAGATTTTTTCAAACAAAACTTATCTCAAACTTCAGCAGTTCAGACAGGTGTAAATAAATTAAGTGATAGAGAAATTAGTGTATTAAGTGGAAATATTATTGAACTCGATCGAGATAATAATAATTCAAATTATGAAATGGAATCTTATAAAAACTCTTTATCTCAAATAATTAAAAAAATAGATGAAAATGATAATGAATACGATTTTGATTACGATTCACTAGGAAGAATTAGAAAAATTACTTTTCCAAACGGAGATATTCAAAGTGCTAATTATGATAATGAGACTGGTAAATTAATTAGTATTAATAGAACTAATATAGGATCTATTGAATATCTTTATGAATCAACTAATCTTTTACTAAAAGAAAAAACTTTTAAAGATAAAAATAACTTATTAACTACAAGAGAATTTTATACCTATGATTCATCTGGAAGAATTTCTGGGAAAACTCTTACTCAGTACAATTCAAATGGAACAGTAAAAGAAAGCATTAATTATGACTATGATTATGATGGAGATAATCTCGATCCAGCAGATCGTCCAGGAAATCTAGGTTTTTTAACCGGAGTTACAGGTCCAAAATTTGTTAAAACTTTTAAATATCGCCCTGATGGGAAATTATTATTTGAAAGCTTTCTAGGTGAAAATGAACACTTAATTGAAAAAACATATTCTTATTTTTCTCACGGAGAATTATCTTCTCAAAATATTTTAGCAAAACTAGTTTCTACAAATACAATTGTTTCTAATTTTTCACTAACATATGAATATGATCGATTTGGAAACTTAGTATTAATTAAAAAAGATGGATCAAATTTTGCCACTCTTTCTTATAACGACTTTAATGAACTTGAACTAGTAGATATAATAAATAATAAAACCGCCAGATACCTTTACGACTCACTTACAAGAATGTCTCGCGATTATCTAGAGCTTGATGGAAGCGACACTCTTCTTTCTCAAATTTTAACTTTTAATAATAGAGGACTAATTTCTCAGTCTCAATATGGTTTTAATAATAGAACAATTGATGAAAGCTATACTTATTTTAATACTAAGTGGCTATCTGATATGAACCGAGTTGATTCAGGCGGAGCAGATTTAGACTTAGAATACGATTATGACTCTTTTGGCTTAATGAGTGAGCTTATTCGTGATGGAGTCAGTGAAGCTCATATTCAAACACCAACTTTTTGGACAATTAATGGAACTAATTATTCCCTAGATAACTCCGGGAGAGTTATAAGTCGCGCTCTTAAAACTTTCGAGTACGGACCTAATAGAAGAATTCAAGTAGCAAGCGATAATGGCTCCCTTCTCGCTAATTATTATTACGATGAAGAAAATAACCCAGCGGCTAAAACATACGCTAATGGCGATAAAGAATATTATTTTGGTGATCTTCTTTTTGCTGGTTCAAATTTTTATATGCCGATTTCAATTGGAAATAGAGTCGTAGGTTATTTTAAAAATAATACATTCATTCGATCTTCTCAAAACCATTTGAACACTAGTTTTGTAAATGAAAATGATTCAGTAAATATAACAACTCCATTTGGAGAAAGAGTATCTCGTAGTGAAGTAAATAAAGTCTTAGATTTCACATTAAAAGGTTATGATATAGAAATCGGCGCAGTCCGAATGGGACGAAGATTTTATGATGAAAAAGCAAAGCGCTTCTTAAGCCCAGATAATTATTTTATTGAAAATCAAAATGAAGTTCTTAGATCGAATGTTGAAGGGAATTTAGTTTCGTATGTATCTAATAATCCTATTGTGTTCTATGATCCCAGTGGATCATATGAAGAGGTATCAAATTATATTGAAAATAATGGGGGAAAAGATGGTAATGGAGTCCCAATGGATAAAAATTATAATCCATTAACACACGTATCATTTACTTATAAATATAAAGGACAAGAATATGAGGCAAGTTTATATTTTCCTGGAACTAATGGAAAAATAAGTTTTTCAAATGATTCAGGAAAATTGAACGAAATGTCCATTAAAGATTTTGTTCATAATTATTCTTATGCCAATGTTTCTACAAAAAATGGAAATGTGACTGGTTATATTTCAGATAAGGACATTAATAAAATAAATAATAGTTATGAAAAAGCACAATTGACAAACTCTCTTGGAGTTATTGGACTAATGCTTGCTCCTGTTAAATCTTTTGTAGTATCAATTGTATCAGCTGTAATTTCTGCTTCTGATAAAGATATTAAAGGTGCAACAGCGACATTAGTTTCAGAGAGTTTTAGAAAAGGCTATATTGGAACGGCCTACGGAATGTATCGAACCAAGTCAATGAGTAAGGTAAATTATATATATTCAAATAACGTAGATTTATCTAAATAAGAAGTTGCAATGAAAGAAGGTAAAAGAAGGTACGTGATACTTTTTGGAAAGAAAGATGAGGGTCATGAATACACCTTTAAAAATCATAGGTTATAAAAATAAATTATATTAAAGAATGAAAGTACTCCATGAATATTTTTGGAGGATCAAATGCCTAGAGCAAAATTAATTAGAAGTAGTCAGTTTCCCTATCATATAACAAGTCGGTCAAATAATAAGGAATGGTTCTATATTCCCACACAGGATGTATGGAAATACAGCTTAGAACTTTTATCACAAGGCCATAATAAGTTTGAAGTAAAATTGGATGCATTTGTATTGATGAGTAATCACTATCACATGTGTGTTTACACACCCCAAGCAAATATTGATGAGTTTATGCAGTTTTTTAATAAGAACCTTGGCACAAAAATATCGAGACAAGCCGGAAGAATTAATAGAATTTTTGGTGCGCCATATAAGTGGAATATAATTAGAGACGATAATTACTACCAACATGTAATTAGATATATCTATCAAAATCCATTGAGAGCTGGGTTGGTGACAAAGTGTGAGGATTATCCATATAGCGATATAATGAAGCAAGGTTTTGGTAGGCAAGAGATAGAATGGATGAATTCATTCTTGCCAATTAAGGAGTCTAATTCAATAACGAAAAAGTTAAGACGGTTCGAGGTTAAATGACAAATGCGAGAAATACGCTCTGCTCATTAAAAGTATCACGTACTATAAAAATTTCAAAAAACCCCCTAAATTTTTTAATTCCCTTATACTTTTCCCATGAAAAAAACACTATTTATGGCATTCTTACTGATGGGCAATGCTCACTCAGCAAATCTTGAGACTTCATTACAACACTGTTTAAAGGGAGGAAAACTCCTTGAAATCACTGAAGAAAGTGGGAAGAAGATTAAAACTAGCAAAATTGACTCTTTTATCTCTTCTTGTGAGCAAGTTTTTAGTGATAGCGACGTAAATAATAAAGATAGAAGTATAGCTATGGCCAAATACGCTAATCTCTATGGACGTAAGGCAGATATGACCAGCAATTTTAGATTCATAACAAAGCTTGAATTAGGAAAAATTGCTTATGGCGCTGTTAAAAAAGCTCTAGAAATTGATCCTTATAATTTTGAAATGGCCCTAGCAATGGCAAGAACGGTTAAAGGTTTTTATGAAAAAGGCGCTCCGGGAATGGTCTTAAAAAGTGTGGGAATTCAAGACGTGGATGCTGAGATTAAAATGGCCTATGACTATTTATGCCTTCATATGGATGATAACCAAAAGTTTATTGAAATAGATCCAAAGCTAGAAAAAGAAGCTTACGAGCTCTATAAATACCTAGGTAGTATTTAAGATTGGTTAGAATACCTATTATGTTTAAAAACTTCTCTTTTTTATTTTTACTTAGTTTTTTCCTTTTATTTGAAAGTGTCAGTGCTTCTACTTGTCTTGAAAAAATTGAAAATATATATAGACAAAACTCAAATCCAGAAATCTCAATAAATTATGAAATCAATATTGATAAAGCTATAAGCAGAGTTGAAAAATTAGTTGAGGCTAATAAAGATAGAGTTACTAAAACTGTCGTTGGAGTTAATAATGGAGAAGATCTTGTAAGGATTCATATTAAATCTCATTCAAATTCACCTGCTGTTAAAGTTTTACTCTTGGCCGGCGTTCATGGTGATGAATCTGGTGGAGTTGGAACTCTCATAGATTTTTTAGAACGAAATATTAATAATTCTTTTTATTCGCAAAATTTTGAATTCGTGGTTTATCCCTATGTAAACCTTGAAGGATTGAGAAGAAATCAAAGACGATTATTAGATGGAACAGATTTAAATAGATCAATGAATAGTGAAGAGTCAGTCCCTTTGGCCGACCTATTAGAAAATAGTCTTCTAGGAGAAACTTTTGATATTTCTTTAGACTTGCATGAGGCCAAGAAAAAGTTTCATTTTTATTCTATTAAAGCTTTTGAAGAAGATGGCAGTCTAACTCAAAAAGTTTTAAGCAAAATTTCAGATGAACATTTATACAAATCTCCCAACGAGAAATATCCTTATCTGGTACCCATGACTACAAATCCAGATAAACACTCTTACGTTCTTTACTCACCGGGTGAGACACGTTCCTTAAGTACAGGGTCTCATACTGTAAAATCATTTGTTGCAGAAAATCTTGATGTTAAATATTCATATACTTTGGAAGGACCCGGACAAATGGACATTGCTAAAAAAATTCCCATATATCGTATGATCGTAGAAAATTATCTAATTGAAATTTTGAAAAGATTTCAACCAATAAAATAAATATTAAAATTTTATTTTATTTCATACTCATTAAGAATCGTTGCAGGTAAGTTCGCTCCCATTTGAGAACTTATGTTTCCAATTGTAGTTGGGATTGATCTCCCTTGGCCTAAAAGTCCAAATGAGTTTGACCCCCAGCATTTTATTGTGCCATTTGAAGAAAGGGCGCATGATGACAGAGATGATAGACTTAAATGAATTATAGGACTCGAATTGTTTAGCTCAACAACTTTCAAATTATCACCCATATGAGTTGATAAGTTCCCAACGGAAGGAGAGTTTGAGCCTAGGCCAAGTTCTGCTGAAGTATTTTGGCCCCAGCAGGTTATATTTGTATCACTAAGAATTGCACAACTTCTTTGTCCTTTAGAAGTTAGTTGTGTTACTGTTCTGCTGAATCCAAAATCAATAGGGTCTAAATTTACTCCCATTTCATTCGTGTCTCCACCTCTATCTAAATTATCACCTTGTCCCAGTTGGCCATAGTTATTCCTACCCCAACATTTTACAGATAAATTATTTAGTATCGCACAGGTATGTGACGTTCCAATGCTAACTGAAGTAGCGTAAAGACTAGGACCTAGATCAATTGGGTTTAAATTATCTCCCATTTCATTTGAATTACCACCTATAGTATTTTTATGACCTTGTCCTAATTGTCCATAATCGTTATTCCCCCAGCACTTAAGAGAGTTATCATTTAAAATTGCGCATGTACTTGAACTACCTGCAAAAATTTGTACAGCGCTTTTGCCTGACCCAAGATTAACAAATTGAAGATTGGCACCCATTTCATTTGAATTGTCTCCACGATTATCTGTATGCTCAAGTCCAAGTTGGCCAAATGAATTATTTCCCCAACATGTTAATGAACCATTATCAAGAATTGCACATGCGTGGGAACTACCCATGGCGACTTTAGTAGCATATCTATTTGTACCAAAGTCTATGGCATTTAAATTATCTCCCATTTCACTTATTGAATCACCAATAGCATTAGTGTTCCCAATACCTAGTTGACCATTTGTATTATCACCCCAACACTTTAATTCATTATTATCTAATAATGCACAAGTAAAACTTCCTGATCCGGCAAAAATATTTTTAGCACTTCGTCCTGTTCCAATTGAGATATAGTCGAGATTATTTTTCATTTGCGATAAATCACTTCCTATATGGTTGCTATGACCATAGCCTATGTAACCTGAAAAATTTTGTCCCCAACATTTTATTTTTCCATTTGCAAGTCTAGCGCAGTGATGAGCTGATCCACTTGCCAACTCTTCTACTTTAGAAAAAGAGGTTACTAAGAAAGATTTTGAATGATATATTGATCCAGCTCCACAAGGATTATTAAGTTGATCAACACAAGAGTTTCCAGCTTCATCTTTACAAGCTGATTTATCAACTCCTAAAGCATAAATTGATCCATCTCCTGCGACATTAGATAGTAATACTGCATCTGCTTGGAACTGAGAACTTAAGCTAACTGTGCCTGTTATTGTTCCCGATAATAGCGAGATACTTTTAGATGTTAAAGGTATTCCATTTTGACAATAAAATCCTAGTTTAATCGTTTTGTTGGGAATTGAAACTGTATAGTCATTAACTATTGTTTTAAAAACTGGAGGAGTATTATCTAAAGTTATGGCCGAAGAATTGTAACTTCCAAGACTGCTTCCGTTTTGATCAGTGTTTGAAGAGGCGTTTACTTTTGCAACAATTGTTCCATCACCACTTCCACCATCAATTGTAATTGTATAAGTATTGGACCCTGTCTTTGCTAGGGTAAAGTGTCCACTTGCTGTTCCTGTGGTCTCAATACTGATATCTGAGTTTACCAATGTTGGAGAAGTTATATTATCAAATGTAATTGTATAAATTGATTGGCCAGAAGAATTGATTATAGATTTTGTCGGTGCACTTATGCTTAGTGAGCCGTCAGGGTGTCGAGTTGTGCTTGATCCTCCTGCTGAACTAGGAGCTTCACTTCCTCCTTCTTGATTACATGATATGAAAATAAATATAATTAAAACTTTTATATAACTCATAAGATCTCCGAGTTTTCTACTTTGATAATTATAATTCTAAATAGAATATTAATTAGATCTTAATTGAGTTAAGGTTTCTTTAATATGTCGAGAAATATTCCCCTAAAATTTTTTTATTGGTTACGCCAGAAGTACCAAAACGCGCCTTTACCATTATCTAAGAGATGATAATCTTGCAAAGCTTTACCGTTTGAGGTCATAATTTTTAAATAACGATTTGAATTTTTTTTCTGACCGAAAACTATCCAGTTTCCATCAGGGCCTGGTGTGGGGTTATAATTTATTGTTTCAGCAGTTGAATTAGTTAAGCGAATTGCAATGTTTTGCTCCAGTGAATACTTCATAATTTCAACTTTATTATCAATTTTACGAGTGTAATAAATAAATTGATCATCGAGACTCCACTTTGGCACATCACTACTTCCTCCGTGAAAATCAAAAATATCTATTAGTGGATATGCACCCTCATAACCTCCTCTTGTTGCGAGGTACTTAAGATTACTACCATCTGAATTAACAATATAAAGAGCGTTTAATTTATTCGATGGCCCAGAAATAAATACTAGTTTATTACTATCATGAGACCAAACTGGCATGAAGTTAAATTCATTATTAGTATTAATTTCAATATTTGTATTAGTTATAAAGTCAAAGATATTTAATTTATAATCTTTTTGAAAGGCAAGTCTTGTTCCGTCTGGAGATAAGTTTAGGCCGTAAATATAACCAGATAAACTTGAAAGATCTTCTTTATTCGAACCATCTAGGTTCATTGAGAATGGACGTTTTTCTCCATTGATTATAGGAGTAAACGCGAGCTTATCATTTGTGTTTGGCCAAAAAATTACTCCCGTATTGTAATTACTTACTCTCTCATTAGAGCTTATGTTTGTGAGGGAATCATTTTTAAAATTATAAATATAACTATCTACAGTTCTTCCACTTATATTTTTTCTTTTATTAAATTCTTCCCAATTAGCATTTTCTATTGAGTTAAACCTTTTTTCGATAATTGCTAATTCACCATTTGGAGACCAACCTGAGAATCTAACTCCAGTATTTTCATTTTCTGCTAATTCTTGTCCAATTTGACTGAGAGTTTTTGATCCAGATTTTAAAATATAGGCCCTACTAGTGGATAGATTCTGATGCCTTCCTCCTTTTAAATTAACAGACATAATTGTCATGGCAAGATCATCTGAAGGAGGATTTGGAATAGGACTATCTTCAGGCAAAGACCATGGCTCATCCTTTCCTTCCCAAAAGGCATAATCAATTCCTTTCACTTTATTGCTAGAATTATCTGATTTTTCAGACAAGCAAGAAATTAATAAAAAGAGAAAGGCAAGAGAATGTATTATTCTATAGCTCTTCATACACTCTGATTATATCACAGTATATCTGAGCATTTTGGTTGCAAGATAAATTCCAAAAAGAATTAATTTTTCTTTAATAAAAAGTAAATTTAAGTATAATTTTATTATTCATAAAATTCATTGATTTTAATTAGGAGAAAAAATGAAAAGTTTTTTAGTCTTATC
>CAXHCD010000078.1:0-17092 GCA_964015265.1 uncultured Oligoflexia bacterium | reverse complement strand
CTTTTTAGTAGCTTTTTTCTTCGTAGCTTTTTTGGCCACTTTCTTTTTAGTAGCTTTTTTCTTTGCTACTTTTTTCTTAGTAGCTTTTTTCTTCGTAGCCTTTTTGGCCACTTTCTTTTTAGTAGTTTTTTTCTTTGCTACTTTTTTCTTAGTAGCTTTTTTCTTCGTAGTCTTTTTGGCCACTTTCTTTTTAGTAGCTTTTTTCTTCGTAGCTTTTTTGGCCACTTTCTTTTTAGTAGTTTTTTTCTTTGCTACTTTTTTCTTAGTTGCTTTCTTTTTAGCAGTTTTTTTAGCTACTTTCTTTTTAGCAGTTTTCTTTTTAGTAGCCTTCTTCTTCGTCGCCTTTTTCTTTGCCACTTTAGCAGTCCTTGTTAAAATATTTATTACGTTTTTTATAACCATTTTTCACCCAAAGTATATAGAGAAAAAACAAAATTTATCAAGAAATTTTTGATACTTACGGGTCTTTGGTCGGCATATTAATGATCTAAGTTGAGAAATTCTGAAACAGCACTAGTATCAATGGGATTTAGAAAACTTGGTGCGTCTATGTCAGATGGTTGAGAGCCTAGTGTTTGTGATTCAGAATATGTCGAAAAGTTGTTTATATAGGGCAATTGATTGGCCACATCACCTTTTCCTACAAGTTTATCCATGGCCACAAGTTTAGTTGAGTAATAGTTTCGTGTATGAATAAAATTTCCTCCAGAAACAGTAGCAAATGGTTTGTTATTTGATGCATCTTGTCCAGCCCCTTGTCTCAATCCAGGTCTATAGGCCGTAGAAAGTTGTGCCGCTGTAGCATTTGGCCTTGAATAACTTGGTGTATAGAAATTCTGGAATGCAGGGTTATTTTGGTTTGAGTTTGAAAGATACTCCTCCACTTGAATGGGAAGGGGTTTTATAAAAGTAGCGCAATCTAAATTATTTCCAGTTCCTTCTTCTACAAAAGTTTGATTAGGGTATGTTGAACCTTGAAAAAAATATCCAAATTTTCCTGCTAAGCTTGCACAAGTTGGAGGAGTAAATGTAGTTGGGTTCGGATCAGACGTTGTACCATCATGAAGTAGGTTTGCAGCTTGATCGTAACCGCCATCTTGAGTTGTTGTTTGAGACTTTAAAGATGAAGCTGCAATTCCTAAAGCTTCCATATAGGCCGTTACTGCCTGTCCATTGGCAGAAATAAATTGGTTAACTATGCCTACGACACTAGCTTCATTTGTATATAAGGAATTGTTTCCAAATAAAGGTGCAAAGAGTCTATATTGTATTCTAGAAGGTTGCTGACTTATATCTACTACTACACTCTTGGAAGAAATATTCTCATTTTGATTATCAATTGTAGGTATTAAATAATTTAGTGCTTCATACTTTGTTGGTTTTAGAGCAGCGTAAATTGAATCGTCTAATAACGTTGCATCTAAATTTTGAATTTGTGCAGTTAGATTAGAAGCAAATTGTCTAAATTGATTTGAATCATAGAGTCCCTTATCTTCTGACTCTAATCCAGTGTTTGGAGCATCAACTCCGACGACATTATTAGCCCCTGCATTTGTGGGGTTTGTAGCTACACTAAGCGGAACAATTCCAGAGCCGGCTGCAACTTGTGGGTCTAGCTCACTTACGCTAGATTGAAATTCATAGATCAAATTGGGTATTACAAATTTTATATCGTTAGTATTGCTCGATCCACCAATTACATCAGAAGCAGACTGGGCCCAAAATGTTGTACTAAGAGGGATCGGTGCTCCAAGTGCAAATCCACTTGATGCATTCGAATCATATTGATTAATCGTCGATAAATTTAAAGCTGATGCATATGGAGCAGATCGATTTTGTCCACCGGATCTTGCAACAATCTCTGTTCTATTTTGAATATTGAAAAGTCTTGGCCCTATCCTTCCACCAAAAGGTTTTGCAGCAGCATATGCATTTATTGTAATTCCACCTGGACTATCAAATGGATAAAATAATCCTATATGTTTTGCTTCTCCTTTTACAGCGTAATAAGTAAGAACGTTCGGATTCTTAACATAGCCTAAGAGATAGCTTGGAGCTGGAAGGGCAGTGTGAGAGATTGCACACTTTGCTTCTTGCGGAACATCAGCTCCTAGTTCTGTAGTAGTTGTAAAGTTTGTATAAAAAATTGCGTAATTAATAGGAAGAACTTGTAAATCTACATAATGTTTTTCTAGAGGGGACCAGTTAACAGGAGAAGCTGTTGGAATAAGGTATCCACTTAACTCATTTGTGTCAGCAACGAATGGAGTTGGTCTTAATTCTGTTAAAATAAAGCTCGACTTCATATCTGGATTTAAATTTCTATATCCACTTAAAAAAGCTTTCATTGGTCTTTCATTAAATGGAAGTTCATACTCCGATGCTAGAGCAGAAGTTGTAGTTGTCCCATTTATTCCATTTGCACTTATGCCATCTACAGGTGGTCTATTCACGAGTAATTCAAGATTTCTAACTCTTAATGCTAGCTCTAAGGCCTTTGGCCAAGCTCCTGGTCTGTCTATGGCTATTTGAGGTGTATTAGCAAAAATTGCAGTTGCTCCTCCCTGGCCATATGTCCAGTTCATTGCTGTCGAAAAGTTGAGAAGTGATCTTCTTGAGCAGGCCGAAGCTTTTTTCTCAACAAGGGTATTTATAAATGAATTACTTTGTTCATCAATTCCAGGTAGACCAACAGTTTGAAATCTAGGGAGACCAGGTACTGTGAAAACTTCACATATATTTGTATTTTGTTGAGTTCCTATATTAATACATACACTTGGAATATTAAATGGAGAATAGTTTCTGTCAGCATTGTTGACTGGAGGTTGAAACATTCTAGGTCTAAAATTCATTCGTGTGGGAGGAAGATTGTTAACATTTGTCTGGGGTAGAGAAAGTTGTCCAACAACGTAAAATTTGAACATCCATTCTTTGAAAACATTTCTCATTTCCCAATTCATGTAACCAATATTTGTAAGTTGACGGGCCTGAACAGATGCTCCAGACCAAGCTGCTGCATCGACTGAATTTTGAAGATTAATTTTAGCTTTTACAAATAGGCCAACGTTAACAACAAATGCAATTACAGTGATTGCAATAAGCATTGATATGCCCATGAATACACTTAACTGGCCTTTATTAGAATTAATGTTTCTCTTTCCTTGAGTTCTCATTTTGACCTTATCTGGAAAAAATTTCCGGTAGCTTAATGCTACTAGTGACACTTTGATGCGTCAATTAAATGGACAAATGATGGAAATCTCTTAACCACCGATTGGCACGAGCCTTGAAACATTACGAGTACTCTAATTTAGTCGAGAATTGGGGTGTACAGGGACGTAGGTCGATCGGCAATCACTTCTATCAAGTGTCACATCTTTTTTTGTTCGTGCGCCTCAGGCGCGTCTACTCTGGGTTGGCGAGGGCCGCCCAGAGCATTTTAAGAAGGCCATAAATAAAATTAAAGATTGAAATGATTTGGAATGTATTCGGCCATGTCTTTGATAGATTGAACACTTTCTTTCCAAGTATCTGTTGTCTTATCCTTAATTCCTCCTGCCAGTGGAGCTTTAAATAATGAGCTGGAATGTGGAAAAGCAACAATAATATGTTTATCAAAAAATGAAATCATAGGGTCTTTAATTTTTTTTACTTCTACAAACCAAGATACTAATCCTTGAATTTTTTCTTCACTAAAGATTGGCTCGTTATAATCTTTTGACTTGAAAGTAAACAGATTTGCCTTTTGAGGGATGATATCGTGGCTCATATCTCTAACAACATTTTTGATATATTTTTTTCTATTAGAAAAATAAATCATCACAGATGTACAGAAGATAAATAGAGTTAAAGTAATTCCTAAAAGTAGAGAAAATGTGAACGTATTTATTCCTTGAAAAAATGTGTACGACATCGCTGTAATTGCTGAAGTTAGAATTAATCCAAATAGAAAAAATAATATTTTAGTATTTGTTCTTTTGTATTGAGCTCCAACTACATATTGCCCTCTCAAAGGACTATTGTGTTCTAAATGCAGGACTGAGTGTTTAAATGCAAGAACTGATTTTCCGTTTTGAGTAACGTAAGCATAACAATGGAAAAGTCGTGCATTTTTAATAGATGGATTTTGTGGATGCCATGAAATTTCTTCAGTCTCAAAATAGTTATCATACTTTGTATAAGTAGGAGTCAGTTTTGATTTGAGCATTAAGTTAGGATCTGCAACAGAAGCATCCTTTTTAAATTGGCTGTCAGGAATTATTTCTTTGGCCAGTGGACCAATCATTTTTTCATGAATTATTCTTCTAATTTTTCTTTCAGCATCAATACTGACAAACATTCCAATAAATAAAAGAGAAGTAAATATAAAGACCAGAACAATTATAATTTCTGGGGCCATATGAGATTGGCGAAATATAGATAAATAAATCATTCCACAAAAATTGGCCAAGAAAGGAACAACTAAAAATAATAATTGAATTATCCTCTGTCTTAGAATTAATTTATTCGTTTCAAAAATTGGCTTTATTGTTTCCATAAGAGCTAAGATATCAAAATTAGGCATAAGTGTGAAAGAAAATCATCTTAACTTTGTATTAAATAAATAGGGAATTTTTCCCTCTAGTGAGTGCTTAGAAGCCCCTGATATACTATTGGAGGAGGATTTATGAGACCATTAGTAAGCAGAGTTTTTAAATATAAAAAAGCAGCGATGGAGTTTTTTTGTCCATTATGTAGAACAAAAAGAGCAATAATTACTCAAGTTCGTCTTACTAAGCAAAATTACCTTCAAGTTTTTCTTTCAACTATCTTAATAGGCGTCTGTGTGGCCCCTTATACAGGTGCATGGTCTATTGTAATCTCATTAACCTCAGGTTTAATTATGCTAGGCTCAATGGAAGTATATAAGAGACTTAATTTTAGAAAAGAGATCCCTTGTCCGCATTGTGGGTTTGATGCATCTTGGTATAAGAGAGATGTTAAAGTTGCTAGAAAACTTGTGGAGCGTCATTGGGAAACTTCTCAGCCTATGGAAGCTGAGGAAATTCAACATATTCAATAAAAGTCAAATAAAATCAAATGGTTAAAGTCAAGTAACTCGTATGGAGCT
The DNA here is from genome assembly GCA_964015265.1 of uncultured Oligoflexia bacterium. Lineage (GTDB taxonomy): Bacteria > Bdellovibrionota > Bacteriovoracia > Bacteriovoracales > Bacteriovoracaceae > CAXHCD01. Next base: position 11,982 of record CAXHCD010000078.1, on the reverse strand, counting down.
TGCTTGCTGTGAGAGGGTGAAAGAAATTTCTTCTTTTAATAACGGAAATATCATACTATTTTGCCCCTAAATCAAGGAGTTTTACATGAGTGTTAATAAAGTGATCGTTCTGGGTCGTCTAGGACAGGACCCTGAAATGAAATACACACCATCTGGTTCAGCTGTTACAAACTTTTCTGTAGCAACTTCAGAAAGCTGGACAGACAAGAGTGGTCAAAAACAAGAAAGAACTGAATGGCATAGAATTGTTGTTTGGGGAAGACTTGCTGAAATCTCAAACCAGTACTTGGCGAAAGGAAGGCAGGTTTATATTGAAGGTAGACTTCAAACGAGACAGTGGGAAGATAAGAACGGACAAAAGCGTTACACAACAGAAATTAACGCTACAACTGTTCAGTTCATAGGTGGAGCATCTCAAGGTGCTAGCAATGGTGTCTCTATGGATCAATCAGCTCCAGCTAGTGACAACCTAATGAATCAAGATTTTAACGTTCAATCAGATTCAAGTTTTACAGCGGATGATATACCGTTTTAGAAAATAGCAAAGGCTCCATCTGGAGCCTTTTTAGTTTTTAAGTTATGAAAAATATTTTGGCCTTAATTATATTCATTCTCGTTTTTTCTTTAATGTCGAATGTTAAACATTCTAAAAGAGATTTTCGTCCAGTTAAAAAAGTTTCAACCTTAAACTAGACAGTAAAAGTCAGGCTCTCTCCATTTTTATTTAATATAGTCGAAAAGAAGCTGTGAAATTATATATAATAATCATATTTTTATTTGCTTCAGCTAGCTCTTTTGGAAAAGGGTTTAAAAAGTGTTTGAGAGAAGCAATAACTAAAAGAACCCCTCTTAAAATTAATCCAAGGCCTTGGAAAGTGTCTAAAGATGTAGAAAATAAAATTCAACAAATAATGAATGATTCAAATTTACGTATAAATGAAAAAGTAAATAAGGCCTTTTTATTATTAGTTGATGATAAAATTAAAAACCTTTCACCTGCAAAAATAAAAAGAATTAAAGAGTCATTGGACTCTATAGGAAGAAATACTGAAGAATTTAAAGAGCAGTTAAGAAAGTCAAATATTAAGTTAGGGGCTTACTATCCTTATTGGAATGAAATATTTGTTCCAGGTGGAAAAACAGTTGAAGAGCTCAATGTAAACCAGTTAAATACAGCGATACATGAATTTTTTCATTCTTATTCAAATGCAAAGTTTAGTTTTTTTAAAAAAATTGCTTTGAATGAAAATAAATTTTCAAAATTAAATTTATCTCCAGACCTTATTTATCCTTTTTATAATTATATTGATGAACAGCATGCCATTGGAGCGCAGTGGGAACTATTGAGTAGAATACCTAGTGAACAATTAAAAAAAATTACAGACTCTATTGATAAGCTTGAAAGCTATTATAATTTTAAAAAAATTGAAATCACCGATGATGAAGCTAAAAAAATTATCGCTGGTGCTACTGATAATGGAACAGTTGTATCTTCTCTGATAAGCGATTCAGTAAAATATTCGAGATTAAGTAAAAATGAATTCATTGAAAAAATGAGAATAACACAGGCAAAAACGTTAAAAGAAGTTTTTATTCAGAATAATAAATATAATAAAGGTAAGTATGCAGTTCTTCCTGTGATTATACTTGCTCAACTAGGTTATCATCATTTTTTTGGAGAAGAAAATCAGAATGGAGAAAATGATTATCAAATATATTTTCCAATTGATATTGCAATTATAAGTGCCGTTTTAAATGAGGTATTTTCTGAGGAAGAGTAAATTACTCATCCTCAAGAAGTTATTTTATGACTGGGAGCTTATCTTGTTGGTTATATTTTTTTCCTAATTCAATTGCTTTATTAATTCGTCTAATTAAATCTTTTCTATCTTGCTCTAATTGCTTATCAGATGGAGGATTAATAATTCTGTCATTTTCTCTTTCCAATGCAGTAACTTGATTTTGAATCATATCTAAATTTCTTTTTATGTAATCAGAAGCTTTTGAATCAGACGATATTGACTCTCTTTTTAATACTTCTTCACCCTGGTGAATCATTTCTTCTAGATTATTAATTTTAATGTTATTGAATCTAACTACGAAGTCTTCATAGTCTGAAAGCTCTTCTGCATTAATTGTAATTGAACTCGATAATAGAATAATTGCTAATAAATATTTCATTTAGTCTCCAATGTTTTAAATATAGTGCTAGAAGAATTCTACTAAAACTGTTTACTGAATTCATAAAAATTGAAATTCTTTTAGAGTGTAGAAATATAAAACACCGTATAAGTATTCGAAAATATTGGGTTATTTGATCTTGTTTGAGATGTCTGGAGCGCAATAGGAAGGCCCAAGGTTTTTTTCATGAGGAGTATAGTTATAAAAAAGAGTTCCATTTTTAGTCTTCTGATAAATCTCTTCAGCGTACTCAGGGGCCACACTAGTACAACCATAATTTAAATAATAATTTTCACTTTGCACGTTAGTCATTAGCGGGCCTTGAGTTTGGTCTTTGTCAGAATCAACAAATGTGCTTGGAACAGAAATAACATTTTCAGTTTGTCGATAACCTGCATGAAAAATAATACCTCTTGCTAGAGAGTTATGATTAATATTTTGTTGAAGACCATGAAGTTCCATATGCCATTTCCAGTTTCTTTCAGGTTTAGAAATTCTTTGGCCTGAAATATGAAAACCACGTGGTGTTAAATTACTTCCTCTTTCGTTACTAAAGGCGGGAGCAAATTCTTTCATTTGAAGCCACTTATTCCTGTCTTCGTCATTTGCAAAGTTTAACTTACCCATTCCGTGATTTGAAAAATAGGCCTTAACATTTCCAGTATGAAGATTGATAAGATAAAGTCTTCTTTTCTTACTAGATTGGTTTAAGTCTTGGATAACAAGAAAACCGTTATCATTAAGAGAAGGAATTGGGCCCTTAAGCTTTTTTCCTTTTAATTTATTGTGAACACAGAGGGCCTGTTTTAAAGCTATAATATCTCCACCAAGTTTAGTGAAGTTTTGGGCCAGCTTATCACCAGTTATAGGTTTATCAGTTAGACAATGTGGTTCACAGGCTTTAGCTTTTGGAGCTGATGTGTTTTCTTCAATTGTTTGCTGTGATCTTTCTTTTAGACGCAGACTTTTTTGCATCTGAAGGAATTCACTCGGGCTTAGAGACTTTGGTTCACTCCCACCATGAACAATGGAGATATATAGAAAAAAAAATGTCAAAATTTTATAAAATCTCACATAAAGCTTATCGTATCAATAGGTTAGTTGCTTGAGTAAAAAAGTCTTTTTTATCTAAATTCTATTAATTTTGCTGAATTTTTTTTATTAGAAGCCGATGAGTAATCGTCGGCGGAGTATTAATATGTCTGAATCAACTAAAAGTTATTTTTCTGTATCACCTGAGTTAATTACAACAAATATAGATTTGTCTTATGATCTATTTATCAACTCATCATCAAGAAGTGATAAAGAAAAATTTGTTAGAATTTTTCCAAAAGGACAAGAAATTTCTGACGATGATGTAACTTCGTTTAGACAAAAGTACCATCAATTATATATACCTGAAGAGCAAAGGGGAGATTATCTAAAATCTCTTTCCCAATCTTCAACAATTGATGATGTTCAAAAAACTGATGTAATAAAAGATTCAGCAATTCAATATTTAGATAAATTATTTGATGAAACAAAAGAGTTTTCTACTGAAGTTTTAGAAGAGACGATTGGTGGTTGTCGAGATGCTGTTGAATCAATGGTTGATGTAATTAAAGATTATAAAATTAATGACGTTCAAAATTTAATTGGAAACCTCAGTTTTCATGATTTTTATACTTATGATCATTCCATCAATGTTTCAATGTATTGTATTATGATCTTAAGAGCGATCAAGCCAGATGCCAGTAGAGAAGAAATTGTAATGGCCGGGCTTGGTGGAATGTTACATGACTTAGGAAAGCTCAAAATACCAAACTCGATCATAAATAGTCCGGGAGATTTAACTGATGCAGATTTTGCTCAGATAAGAAAGCACCCAGATTATGGAAAAGAACTATTGGAAGAAAAATGTCCTCACTGTGAAGGGGTTGATTTTGAAGTAATTTCTAGAATTATTTATGAGCATCATGAAAATTATAATGGAACTGGTTACCCTAATAAAATGAAAGGTGAAGATATACATTTATATGCTCGAATTACAGCTATAGCAGACTTTTTTGATGCCATAACAACGAAGAGATCTTATCACGATGCTATGAGTACAGATGAAGCACTTGGAGTAATGGCGAGAAGTGTTGGTAAAAAAATAGATCCAAAGATTTTTGTTATTTTTGCTGATTCAATTGATAAAATCAAAACACCAAAGCCTGGCTTGATGGCACTTCCTGACTCATTTGATCCTTGTATGCCTCATAAAGTTTTACCTTTACAAACTTACGAAGCCAGAAGAGTGCAAAAAGATATTTTTGGGAATAAAAAAGATCACGGAGATGTGAAATTTATAGATTTTCCAAAGAAGAAGAAGGCCAGTTAATTATTTTTCTCTCTAAATAATCGACTTTATTAATTATTAATGGATGAGTTGAAAATTTCATTTCATTTATTAGTTCAACTGATTCATCGTAATGACCCATATTATATTCTAGAGATGCTTTTTGACCAAGGGCCAGAAAATACTCGTTACTAAGTTGATTTTCTTTAAGTAGCTCTATGGCCTCATCAATCAATCTGATTGCGTAAAGAACCTTTCCTTTGCTTTCATATTGAATAGATAAATTAAGTAAAGCACTTCCTTCAATTGAATTGAGCTTTGATTTATTAGCTCTTCTTGCAATTGATTCATAGTGATTAATCATATTTTGCTCTACGCCAAGTTTTTCATTTAAATTAACTAGGTTTTGATAACTTATAAGCGATCTCCACTCTAGGCCAATTAATCTAAATGCAGCTTGAGCTTTTTTATAATACTCTCTAGCTAGTATATCTTTCTTGATTAGAGAAAAAGATATTGCGCTTAATCCTAAAAGTTCAGGATCCCAATTAAGATCAAAATTGATAAGATTTAAAACTTCTTGAATTTGTGATTCTGAAACATTGTTTTCTAATATTGATAATCGAAGTTTTGATGCTTTTAATAAGCATGTTTGCGAGTTATCAATTGAATTGATAATACTTTTTAATTCGTCTAGATCTGACTTTAAAAAGGAGATTCTAACTTTCTTGTAGAGTCCTTCCGTAGTTTTGTCGCCAGCATCGACTTTAATTAATTCATCTAAAGGAGAGTTAAATACCTTGCCTAAAAGACTTATCTCTCGCGAGTTATTATTTTCCATAAAGAGATTATGTCAGTATTTTGTTAAACGGTAGCTAATTTTGTAATGATTTCATCACAGTTCAAATTCTTGTCAGTTGATAAAATGTATTTAGGTGTAACTGTTTGATTTTATTGTTAAATATCCAGTGCTTTAATGAGTGTATCAACCTGCTTTTTAGAATTAAAAATGTGAAATGATAGCCTGATATTTCCCTCGCGAACCGAAACATCTACATTATTGTGTTTTAATTCTGTTTCAAGTTCCACCGGATCAATATTTTTACCTCTAAGGGCCAAAATATTTCCTTTATTTTCGATAGGAGTGATTAGATCAAAGTTATTTCTAGGGTAATTATCTAAAAAATAATCTCTAATCTTAGCATTATGTTTTTGAATAGTTTCAAGACCAATACTATTTAGAAAATCTAAACTTGCCTCTAAACAAGACATCGTAAGCATGTTTGGAGTTTGGCCTCTATCAAATTTTCTTGCCCCAGGTAAAGTTTCAGTTGTATAGTCTAACAAATTGTATACAACTTTTGAGTTTGGACTATTAATCCAATTTCCTGTTTTTGAGTCGATTAACTCTAAGGCATGGTTTGAAAAATACGCAAATGCATGCCCGTATGGTCCCAGCATCCACTTATATGAAGCACAGGCCAGTACATCAATATATTTCATTTCTTCTTCTGAAATATTCAAACCACCAAGAGATTGTGTAGCATCTATAATCAAGAGAACGCCCATTTCTCTACATGTTTTCCCAAGGTCAATAAGATCCATCTTCTTACCTGTATCAAAGGTAACGTGAGAAACATTAAATACTTTGGTTTGCTTTGGAAGGTTTTCTTTTAACCATTTTCCGGTTGGGTAGGTACAATCCAGTAACTTAAATTCATATGGTCTGTGCTTTTCATTGACCATCCATGGAAGAACGTCAGAAGGATAGTCTTTATTTATAGAAACGACTCTATCTCCCTTATTAAATTTTAACCCATTGGCAACAATATTGATTACATCTGAAACTGACGTTGAATGTGCAATATTATCTGGATTACATTTAAGAAGGGTAGCTATCTTTTCTCTTACTCTGTCAGGGATGCCCATCCAGATATTATAGGCATAAAATGATGGATCTAATTCTTTTTGCATGGCCCTAGTAATCATCGCTTTTGCAGAATAAGGACTAGGTCCAAAATAGGCCGTATTAAAATAGTTTGTGCCAAGATGGTGGAACTCTTTTTTTATGAGTTCTCTTTTTTCCGTCTCCATTAAATATGAACCCTAACTAATTTGCCGGTTCAGTTGCTTTTGAATCAGTCGATGTAGCAGCTTTTTCATTAGCTGGTGTAGCGCTTGTTGGAGCAGTAGTAGTTGAGTCACTATTTAAAGGTCTAGATATAGGAGCTTCGTTATCTAAAAGAGACTTAGAAGTTGCTTTACTCTTCATATTTGCAAGCAATAAAGAGTTTCCTAAAAAAAGTATCGCGAGAACAATAGTTAATTTTGTAAAAAAATTATTGTGTTGGCTTCCTGTAAAAACAGAGTCAGCACCACCACTAGAGAAAAATCCTGCTTCTGCACCTTTACCAAATTGAAGTAAAACTACAATGATAAGTAAGATTGATACTACTGCTTGAAAAATCATTAACGCGTTTGTCATTTTATTAAACCTTTATGAAAAAATTATCTCCCAAAATTACGCCAAAGTTGATCATTTTACAAGCTTTGATGCGGCTTGGCATAAGATTGTGTAATCATTTGCTTTTAAACTAGCGCCCCCAACTAGGCCACCATCAATATTAGGCATATTTAGTAAGCCTTCCACATTCGAAGGTTTAACGCTGCCACCGTACAATATAGAAATATTTTGCGAATCTAGGTCCATTTCATTAAGTACGTTTCTTATATTCTTATGAGCTTCTTCGGCCATTTCAGGAGTAGCTGTTTTGCCCGTTCCAATTGCCCAAACTGGCTCATAGGCTATTATAAGATCTTCGGAGTTGATGCCCTCTAGACCTTCTTTTAGCTGGTTTTCTAATACTTTTTCGGTCTGACCAGACTCTCTTTCCTCTAAAGACTCACCAATGCAAAAAATTACTTTAAGATTGTTTGAAAGAGCATTTTTGGTTTTTTTATTTAATAAGCTATTACTTTCTCCATATATTGATCTTCTTTCAGAATGACCAATTAATGTAAACTCTGCTCCGATATCTTTAATTGATTTGGCAGATAATTCACCTGTAAAAGCTCCATCATTACTTTCATGACAATTTTGAGTTCCAACTTTTATATTTGTTTTTGAGTTTAAAACTGTTGATAAGTGAATTGATTGAGGGGCTATCCAAGTTTCACATTTAAAAGTTTCCTTAAGCTCACTGAATTGATTTAAAAAATCATTGATTTCACTAAGCGTTTGATTCATTTTCCAATTACCAACAATATACTTTTTTCTCATTATTCAATCCCAAATCTAAGAGCATTTATACCTGGTAGAGTTCCATTCTCAATAAACTCTAAAGAAGCACCACCACCAGTTGAAACATGACTCATTTTATTAGCTAGGCCAGATTTATTAACTGCACTCACGCTGTCTCCTCCACCTACTAAAGTAAAGGCATTTTCTAATTTTGATAAAGCTTGAGCGATAGAAAATGTTCCTTGAGCATAGTTTTCATTTTCAAATAAACCCATCGGTCCATTCCATAAAACTGTTTTTGCTCCGGTCAGTTTTTCTTCATACAGAGTAATTGTCTTTGGTCCTATGTCTAGACCCATTAAAGATTCTTCAATAGAAGCAGAATCAATATTTAGCGGATCTCCATCGAAAGATTCTGAACCTAAGTGATCTATTGGAAGAACTATTTTACTTCCAGTATTTTGACCAAGTATTGATTTTGCAAGCGCTACATCTTCATCACTACATAAGGATTTCCCAATTTCTTCACCTTTAGCTTTTAAGAAAGGATACGCCATAGCTCCACCAATTAAAAGGCTTGAGACTTTAGGTAATAAACTTTTTATGATTTTAATTTTATCACTTACCTTAGCCCCTCCTACAATTGCTACAAAAGGAGCCTTAGGAGTTTCAACTATCTGTGTAAGTGCTTCAATTTCTTTTTTCAATAAAAGTCCGGCATAGGCATTATTTTTAAAAAAAGCATTAATTGCATATGTTGAAGCATGTTTTCTGTGAGCAGTGCCGAATGCATCATTTACATACACATCAGCATACTCACTAAGTTTTTTAGCAAAATCTCTATCATTTTCAGTTTCTTGTTTGTGAAATCTTAGATTTTCTAAAAGGATGACCTTGCTTTCATTTACATTTAACAATGTTTTTACACCAGAATCTAATGCTGTTTCAGTTAAAACAACATCTTCTTTTAATTTTTCTGCTAAATAAGTTGCTACAGGTTCTAGAGAATACTCTAGCTTTCTTTCACCTTTTGGTCTTCCTAAGTGTGACATTAGAATTAGTTTTTTAGCACCTTTTTCTAAAATCATTCTTATTGTAGGAAGCGCTAGTTCGATTCTTGTAGCGTCTGTAATTTCGTGAGTTTCTTTATCCAATGGAACATTGAAGTCGAATCTAGCAATTACATTTTTTCCCTTTAAATCAGCCTGATCAATATATTTTATGGCCATTAAAGTTTACTCCCAACTAATGCAGCTAAATCAATTACTCTATTTGAGAAACCAGCTTCATTATCGTACCAAGCAACAACTTTTGCTGTATTACCTATAACATTAGTCATTGTAGAATCAAAAACTGAAGAGAGTCTATTACCTGTATAATCAATAGAAACAAGTGGTTCTTCATCATAACCTAGAACACCTTTAAGGCTTGAAGCACTTGCTTCTTTAATTGCATTATTAATTTCGCTAACTGTTGCTGATTTAGATAAATTTACAGTTAAATCAACCATTGAAACATTTGGTGTAGGGACTCTAACAGCAAAACCATCTAATTTACCTTTAAGTTCAGGAATAACAACTCCAACAGATTTTGCAGCACCTGTCGTCGTTGGAATCATTGAAAGAGAAGCCGCTCTCGCTCTTCTAGGGTCACTATGAGAACCATCTAATAATTGTTGATCAGATGTATATGCATGAACTGTAGTCATAAAGCCACTTTGGATTCCAAATGTATCGTTTAATACTTTTGCAACTGGAGCAAGGCAATTTGTTGTACAGCTAGCGTTTGAAATAATGTGATGAGTTGTATTGTCATAAGTATTGTCGTTAATACCCATTACAAAAGTACCATCTAAGTCTTTTCCTGGAGCACACATGATAACTTTTTTTACAGAGTCTCTTAGGTGCTTACCTAATCCTGCTTTATCTTTAAATACACCAGTTGCATCAATTACTATGTCTACATTTAAAGTTCCCCAAGGAATCTCGCTTGGATCTTTAGTGTTAAAGAATTTAATCGCTTTTCCATCAATTGTTAGCTCTTTAGAAGAGTCATCAAATGTTACATTTTTTTGAAATCTGCCATGAACTGAATCATATTTTAGTAAATGGACATATTCTTGAGGGTTTCCTGGATTATTAACAGCGACAATATCAAACTCTTGAATTTCTCTGTTAAAATACTCTCTTAGAACTGTTCTACCAATTCTTCCCATTCCATTTATTGCTACGCGAAACTTGCTCATTAGTGACTCCAATGTGACTTAAAAATTAATTGAAAAATATGGGACCGAATATGCCATAAATGCCTAGTATTTTAAAGATTAAAAAAGCATATAAAAGCTGATATGGTGGCACTTCAAAAAAATATTTTATTACAACGCGGAGTTTCAGTGAAAAAAAATCTATTTGTTAAAGATTTAAGACCAAAATCAGATATTGAAGAATTATTTTTAGTTAAATATTTGGCAGTAATGGAGTCTAGGGACGGGAAAAATTATTTGAATATGGTGTTAACCGACTCTTCAGGTGATTTAGAGTCTAGAAAATGGCAAGGTGCCCGTGAAATAAGTGATAAAATTAGCGTTGGAGATTATGTTAAGGCAAAAGGGAAAGTAAACTTATACCAAGGAAGAGTTCAATTAGTTCTCCAATCAGTTGAAAAAATTGACCAAGCTCTAATTGAAGTAAGTGATTATGTAGCTAAAGCTGAAGTTGGACCTGAAAAAATGTTTAATGACCTTGTTGCAATCGTAAGTAAGCTAGATGATGTTTATATTAAAGATTTAATCAATGCCATTTTGTTCGATTCTGAAATTCAACGAAGGTTGAAAGTTTGGCAAGCTGGGAAAACTATTCATCATGCTTATATGTCAGGCTTACTAGAACATATTCTTTCATGTGCAAACTTAGCAATAACGTTATCTGATCATTATAAAGTGAACAAAAACTATGTTGTTGCTGGTGCTATAATGCATGATCTCTGTAAGATTTATGAACTCACAGAAGGTCCCGTAGTAGAGTACACAGAAGAAGGTAAGTTAGTTGGTCATCTTGTTAAAATATTAGAGCTAATCGATCACTTTTCTTCTAAAATACCAAGTTTTCCATATAATCTAAAAACTCATTTAAAACATATAATGCTATCTCACCATGGAGAATATGAGTACGGTTCACCAAAAGTTCCTCAAACTTCTGAAGCTTTTTTAGTTCATTTAATTGATTTAATGGATTCTAAAATGAGTTCTCTTGAAACAATTAAGAAACAAGATAAGACACCTGGTAGATGGTCTGGTTTTGTTAAACATTTAGATAGAGTTATTTATAAAGAAGAGCTCCCTTTTTATAGAGATTATATTAAGAAAAATGAAGCGGATAAAAATGTTAAAGCCTCTAATAAGAAAAATAATGATAAAACAGCTAAAACGAGTATGGCCTCATTATTTGATGGAATTGAAATAGAGTCTAAGGATTAGAACTATTTACATTGAATTGATTTAATAAGTTTGAGTTCCATTTGCTTGTAAAGTAGATAGAGTCATTGATATTTGCGATCTTTTCTACTCCTTCAATAATAATATTATTTTTTAAAAGTTGGTAACAATCATATGGAAGGCCATCTAATGAACTCTCATAAACTACTGGAACACCTTCTAGAAGAGCCTCATAAGCAGAAGATGAATTACCAAGAACAACAATATCAATAGTATTTAAAAAATCTATAATATCTAAGTTACAAACTTTAACTCCCTTAAAAATAGATAGTTTTGTAATGTTAAATGAGGGGTGCGGTTTTAAATGTACTTCACTGACTATACCTATATTTTTAATTTTATTAATAATACCATTTAATCTTGAGTTATTAGTATCTTTAGACAAGCAAATTCCTACTTTTAAATTTTTTGAAAGAACTTTCATTTTTTTATTTTGAGTGTGAGAGATACATTCTACTAAATTTACCTTTGCATTATCCTGGTACATCTTTTTACAAGTTTCTGATAGAACAATAATTTTATCATAGGGAATTTTTGATAATGGAAATAAGGTGAGACCATGTTTAATAAATGTATTTCTCTTATTATATTTGTATGCATGAGACATTGCCGCTACACCATGAGGGTTAGAATCACTCAAAAAGATTAATTCTTCGAACATTTCTTTGAAAAATTCGAGCTGAAAATAAATTGCTAAGAGCTCAGCAATTCTTAAATGAGAAATAATATTTTGAGAATTAAGAGATA
>CAXHCD010000077.1:0-17155 GCA_964015265.1 uncultured Oligoflexia bacterium | reverse complement strand
TCGTGGGCTCGGAGATGTGTATAAGAGACAGATATAAAAGATCCCATTATAAGAAGAAAAATAGCAAATGCTTTTTTTAACTTTTCTTGAGGGACATATTTTACTAATTTTGTTCCAATTAAGATTCCCACAATTGAAAGTAGACTAAAGTTCATAAGAAACGCCCAGTCGATATTAGTCTTATTTAAATATCCTAAAAATCCACTAAATGAGTTAAAAGAGATTAAAAGAAGAGAAGTTCCGAGTGCTTTTTTCATTGGAGTATTGGTTAGCAAAACTAAGGCAGGAACTATTAAGAAGCCACCTCCAACTCCAACTAATCCCGTTATAATTCCTACAATTAAACCTTGAATGAGAACCCAAAAATACTTTATTTCATTATTAGATGAATTATTATTTAAATGAGATCTGCCTTTATACATAAAAAAAGAAGCTAAAATCATAATTATTGCAAATAAGGCCAGTTGCAATGTCCCACTAACGAAAGAACTAATTTGTGTTCCTAAGATTGTACCAAAAATAGAAATTGGGCCAAATAGAGCAGTTAGCTTAAAATCAATGTTTTTATTTTTTAAGTGGCCCATAACGCCAAATATACTTGTGATTCCCACTATAGCTAAGCTCAATGGGATGGCCGTTTTTGTAGGAATATTCATAATATAAACTAAAATAGGAACAGTTAGGATTGAACCTCCTCCTCCGAGTAATCCTAAACTAAGACCAACCAGTACAGCGAGAAAATATCCAATCATAATTACTCCTTTTCAAGATACTAACTATTATGGCAGATATTGAAATATTTTTCTTTGATGGCGATCAAGATTGAAGCATTCTTTGAATATCAAGGATTTCAAAGTTTCTTCCAATTTTTTTTATTAGGCCATCTTTTTCGAGCTGAGCCATAACTCTTGCTACAGTCTCTAAAGTTGTCCCTGAATATTCGGCCATTTCTTTTCTAGTCCATAGGTGGTCGGGATATTTTAGTTTAAAGTATACAAGTGATTCCATAACTCTTTTAGGAGCGCTTTTGTCTTGAAGTCCTGCTAGCCTAAGCTCAGAGTCTCCTAGATCTTGAGCTAAAATTTTAGTCACTTCTTTAAGAAGCTCAGGGGATTCTTGGCAAATTCTTTGACATTCCTCTACGGAAATTAGGACTAATTTGGTTGGGCCAAGAGTCATAGCGTTTGCATGATAATTGTCTTCTGCAAAGAAGCTTCTATGCCCAAATATATTATTTTCTCCAAAGACACGAAGAAATGTTTCTTTTCCTGACTCACTTACATGAAAAAGGCCAACGAGACCCTGTTCAATAAAATATATATTTTCAGGACTTTGTCCTTCTCTATAGATAAAGTCTCCTCTTTTTAAAGAGAGGCTTTTTGACTTTTTAATTTTAGATCTCAAAAGTTGATAAAACATAATAATATCAATAGCTTAGGTTTTTGGTAAAGTTTGATTAAGATCAAAGTTTTATACAATATTTTAGAGTAAAATTAACATAAGCACAAAGGAGAATTAAATGAGTGTTTCAGTCGTAGCATTTTTTGATAAAGCAACATACACACTAACTTATGTAGTTTTTGATGAAAAAACTTTGGATTCTATCGTTATTGACCCAGTTCTAAATTATGATCCAGCTTCTTCAAAAATTAGTTATGAATCAGTTAATGAAGTAGAAAAATTTGTTAGTGATAATAAATTAAAAGTTCATTATATTTTAGAAACCCATGCCCACGCAGATCACTTAACAGGAGCTGTTGAACTCAAAAAAAGACTAAATGCAAAAGTAGGCATAGGAAAAAATATTACTGCAGTTCAAGATGTCTTTAGTAGTGTCTACAATTTAAAAAACTTAAATTGTGATGGTTCACAATTTGATATCTTACTCAGTGAACAAGACTTATTAAATGCAGGTTCATTAGAAGTTAAAACTTTATTTACTCCTGGACACACACCTGCTTGTTCATCCTATATAATAGGAGATAATGTATTCACTGGTGATGCTCTTTTTATGCCTGATTATGGTACTGGAAGATGCGACTTCCCTTCAGGAAGTGCAAAAGAGCTCTATCATTCTATACATGAAAAGCTTTATAAACTTCCCGATGATTATAAAATTTTTACAGGTCATGACTATCAACCAAATTCAAGAGAGTTAATGTATCAATCAACTATCGGTGAGAGTAAGAAAAGTAATATTCAGTTAAAAAATAATACTACTGAAGATGAATATATAAAATTTAGAGAAGATAGAGATAAAACTTTATCTGCCCCAAGGTTACTTCTTCCAAGCATTCAAGTTAATATTAATGGAGGAGAATTACCTGAAGCCGAAGACAATAACGTTAGCTATTTGAAAATTCCAATAAGGGAGTAGAAGTTGAATTCATATATATTGGCATTAATTGGAGGAGTATTGATTGGATTTTCTAGTTCACTATTATTAGGTGGTATTGGACGAATTGCAGGAATTAGTGGAATTTTATCCTCTAGTTTAGGTCTACCCAAAAAAGAGCACTTTTGGAGATATAGCTTTGTGATCGGATTATTATTTGGTGGATTGATTATGAACTTTTTTTACCCAAGTTATTTTGATTATAAAATTAATGAGAGTGTTATTAAAGTTGTCGTAGCGGGACTTCTGGTCGGGTTTGGAACGAGACTTGGCAGTGGATGTACTTCTGGACATGGTGTCTGTGGTATTGCCAGACTGGCAAAAAGATCTTTTGTCGCAACGTTGGTCTTTATTGGTTTTGGGGTAATAACTGTAGCTCTTCAGGGGGTTTTAAAGTGATTGTTAATTTAGTTGGATTAATCTCTGGAGTGTTATTTGCTATAGGTTTAGTTATCTCAGGTATGGTGAACCCAAATAAAGTTAAAGGGTTTCTCGATATTTTTGGTCAATGGGACCCAAGCTTACTATTTGTCATGGGCGGAGCGGTAGGATTTAACTTTATTTCTTTCAAATATATACAAGCAAGAAAACCAATGTGTGTTCCTGATCATTTTCTACCAACTAAGACAGAGCTAGATAAAAACTTAATTGCTGGTGCAGCCTTATTTGGTATTGGATGGGGACTTATTGGGATATGTCCAGGACCAGCGATAGTTAATTTTGTTACTTTAGATACTAGTATATTTTTATTTATCATTTCTATGTTTGTAGGGATGAAACTATACAGACCTTCTTAGACGGGTCTGTATCTCTTACAAATTTTTTTTTAACCATTTCTTTCCTGTTTCTCAAATGTTAGATTCGATAAACCGATAATAAGAAATATACATGGAAAGATTTAGATACCTTTTAAAGACAGATTTTTATAAAATAGCGATTGCAGTTATGGCAATAGGGCTAGGCTCTGGACTTGCATCCTACCTTCTTCACGAAGGAGTTAATCAGGCTACCCACTTTTTAAAAACATCCGAAACTTTTACTTTTAAAACCTACGTATCTGCTGTGTTAATGGCCCTAATTTCTTATGCACTAACTAAGTATTTATTTAAAGATACAAATGGTTCAGGTATCCCCCAAGTTAAGCTTAGTCTAGCGGCCTATAAAGGGAAAATGCCTAGAAGGATGCCTTTTGGAAAATTTATAACATCATTTTTCACATTATGTTCAGGCCTTTCGTTTGGAAAAGAAGGACCACTTGTAACTATATCTGCCGCTTGGGGACACTTAATGTGTCACTTGCTTAAGTTGAACCGTCAATTTACTAAAGTCTTGGTAACTTCTGGAGCAACTGCTGGATTAGCGGCTGCTTTCAACACTCCAATTGCAGCTGTTGTTTTTACTATTGAAGAAATTTTAGGTGAGCTTAATACTAAGTACCTAGGGCCAATTATTGTAACGTCTGTTATTGCTTCGGTAACTTCATTTAAATTACTTGGTAATCATTCCACATTTGTATCACTTCATTATGGTTTTCACATTGAATGGCACTTAGTTTTTTATTTATTATTAGGTGTAATTATGTCTTTAGTTGGCATTTTGTTTACTAAAAGTATTCTAATTTCAAAAGGTATAAGAAATAAATATTTTGGAAAATTTGATATCGTTTTTGTAATTTTTGCTGTTACTTTGGCCTCTATATGTTCTCAATTTTCTCCAGAAGTTTTGGGAGATGGGACCACAACGATTAATAATCTTTTGATGGGTAAAATAAATCCGGCCCTTTCAGCAATTGCTTTAATTTTTGTCATGAAATTAGTTTTAACTTCGTCTTCTTATAGTAGTGGATTAAGTGGTGGACTATTTATGCCTGTATTATTTATTGGGGCCTTAGGTGGAGCTGCATTTGGTATCTTACTCACAAATTTTGGAATAGAAGGAATTGAAGTTGGTGCCTTTGCTTTATTAGGTATGACTTCGCTTCTCGTTGCAGTTATTAGAACTCCATTTACAGCATTTGTCATGTTATTTGAAATGACTAGAGATTATGAATTGATTTTACCCTTAATGACTTCAAGTATCGTTGCTTATTGGATATCTACTTTTATAAATCCTGAATCAGTTTATGAATCTGTTGCAGAGTATGAAGGAGTTCATTTACCAACTCAAAGTGATAATGAATGTCTTAATGAAATGACTGTCGAAGAGTGTATGGTTAAAGAAGTAATTTGCTTAGATTATAATGAGCCAGTAGGTAAATACAAAGAATTAGCTTTTGAAACTCATTATGGAGGTTTTCCTGTATTAAGGCATGGAAAATTAGTAGGGGTCCTTAATAAATGTGATTTAAAAGATTATATTAAACAAAATGAAGAATCGGCAGTTAGAGAAGTCGTTAGACATTTGATTATTTCTATTTATCCAGATCAAAGCTTATTAGTAGCATTAGATCGAATGAAAAGATTTGAAATTGGAAGACTCCCAGTTGTAAGTCGATTTAATGATAAGCAATTACTTGGAATAATTACTCCTGAAGATATTGTGAATTTTTTAGGAATTCAAAAAGAAGAAGAGGACGATGTTTAATTTAGTTCTTCTTTATAAAACCAGCTTGAAAGTTTAAGTCTGGAAGTCCTGTTCCCATTGGTTTGGCCGTATCATATGCTCTAACAACAACGTAGACAAAATATAAATACTCCTCGCCATTTATAGTTGCAATTGTTGGTTCTCCAATTGCTGCGATAGATCCTACTAGACCTGATGGATCTTGTGCCAGTATTTTTTCTGGAGTTGCCCAATAAGTATTGTTAGCAAGTTGGGCCTGAGTATGACTTCCGCTGAATGCTGAATAATAAACTTCAGGATTTGAAACCCCACTTCTTGTGAAGTATAGGCCACTGCCTGTGAAGTATGGTTGAATTTCATTAGAGTTTCCAGGAACATTAACATTTGTAGGAAGCATAACTTTTGTCCATGTGCCAGAATCTATTGTTCCAAAGTCTAGAGTGTAGACAGCAATTTCTCCATGATCACCACCGGAATCATATTCATCATCAGTCCAAATTGAATGAATTGTTGAGCCTGTATAGTAGAGGTGAGAGTTTCCTTGAGTTCCCGCTATTCCATTAATTCCAATTTTTCCAAAATTTACAAGAGTGGAGTTAAAAGTTGAACCTCTGACTGGGTGAGTGCCTGGAGTTCCACTATATACAAAGTCACCAAGATTATGATTTTGTCCAAGAACAATATCGGTTTGATAAACATCAAAATAACTTTCAACATCATCTGTTCCATTATTATCTAAGTCTACCATGTCCGGATCCGTCGGATCATTGAATGTGAATAGAGTTTTTGCTGTACCATCTCCGTTAAGCATAAAACTAAGTCCAAAGGGCCCAATGATCCCATCATTATCATCATTAAAGGCCAGATAAAAAGGTTCTTTATAAGTCCCATCACTTTGTCTTTTGAATCCATAAAACATTGTTGAAATGGCAAAGTTAGGTGCTTGGTCTATACCAACACCCCATGAGTGTGCATTATGAAGTAGAGTCGTTCCAGAAAATCTTCCATCAAAAAAGCCAGGCCTTTCTGGTGCAGTATATGGTCCGATCGTTTGATTAATCCAAGGGTGTTCGCATCTTGTTGGGTCTAATCTTTTGGTCGCTCCACCACATCCAGAGTTAGCTCTAGCAGCTTGCATAACAAAAACACCTGATGAGTGAAAAGGACCAGTTTGAACAAATACATATTCTCCATCTGAAGTAACTGTCACTCCGTCTTCATAGCCTTCTGTATTTACAAGACCAGGAACGGCCATAGGTTGTCCCCAACTACTATGAACATCATAAAGAACTAGGGGAGTTCTAGTAATACTTGAGTTTGAATAAGATACAGTGACTTCATGTTCACCCGTTTGAGTTGGAGTTACTGTAAAACTATATGTTCCATCTCCATTATCAGTGATAGCTCCTCTAGTTCCTTTAGACAAACTAACTACTGGATTTAGTCCAGAGGTAGCAGAGTTATCCTTAAGTATTGTAGCTGTGACTCGAAAAGGGTCCAGACCTGCATTGGGAATCCTGGTAAAATCTAAGCTTATTGAATAATTTGGTGTAGAAGGAGTTTGATTAGTTGCACTAGTTTCCTCTTCTTTAGGTTGGCAGCCTAATTGAAAAAGAAAACAAGAGAATATTAAGAATTTCATTAAATTCTTCATTATATAAGTATACTATAATTTTTGATTTCTAAAAAAAGAAAGGCCTTCTTGCCGAAGGCCAAATATCTGAAAATATAAGGTTAACTCGTTTATTCTACAAAAATTGCCATTGGTACACCAAAAGCTTCTCCACCGAAAGATTGCCTTAAAGTTCTGATGTATTCAGGTATTTCTGACGATTTATTAATATTTGGAAATACATGCTTTTTATATGCTGAAATATCCCATTTTGTTGGAGTACCCCAAGTATAGTTAGGATAAGTTACTCCATGTTTTGTATACTCTTTTTTAAAAGCTATTTTTCTTCTGACTTTTCCCTTATTAACTTTCCAGTCTGTAGGTAAAAAGATTTTTAAATTCTTTGGAGGGTTTAAATAGAAGTTTTTTAAGTCAACTACTACAGTGTGTCCTGTGATCGCACTTCTGATTGCACACTCACTTGGACTATCTTCTTTTTGATCGTCAGTTAAACATTCAATGTGCTTAAATTGTTTTTCAATATTTTCATCCCAAACGTTCAGTCTAGAAGGGTCAATAACAAAAAACTTATCAGCTGGTTCATTTCTTAACTCTTCTCTAGCAATCCTTAAAAGTTTTACACCTTCTTTTAAGTGATTATAACTTTGGGCCATATTATTTTTCCCACCAGGTCTAATTCGTCCAATATTATCATATTTAGATTTTTGAACTTGCTTTACCCACTTATAAGATGGAACACCAACTGTTTCACCAAGAGCAAAACCATCAATACCATAAAGTTTACCAATATCTTTAGCTAGAGAAAGAGAGCCTTTAACATCATAAGAAATTAAATATTTAATATAATGCATTCCCATGTGAAGTGAACTTAGGGCCAGTAATCTTTCAGCTTCACCGACTTTTCTATATCTAGTTTCTTCAAAGTCATCCTTATAAGAATCACTTCCAAAAGCAATTCTATTGTCCCATACAATTGGTTTTTCAAAATTTAGATCTTCAATAATATTTGTAGCTCTCGCAAAAGCACTATATACATGTTTCCCTACATAATCTTGGAATTGCTCAGAAGCTACAATCGCTTCAAATTTTCCACTATGAATTTTATTTTTTACAGCAGATATATCTTCAAATTGATCAACAACTGCTTTTTCTTTTTTACTAATTAAGTAAGGCTCAACTAGATAATCAAATCCTGCTTCCCAGTGTTGAAGAGGAAGATAAATTCTCATATTAGAAGCTACAACTTTAACTTGGTTCCTTAAAAAAGAGTGAGTTGCATTATGTTTTGAAACCATTGGAATCATTCTATAAATTATACCTCTAAACTCTTTGAACATAAGAAGCTGAGCTCCAAGAAACTTTGCATCTTGAGGCATACTATCAATTTTTTTATCAAGGCTTAATAGAAGACCGTGAATTTGGTCTGGTGTTTTTGCATTTAAAACATTTCTAACTATATCTTTATATTCTTGCGAAATTGATTTCACATCAATTGCAGAATAATTCGCTAGTTTTCTTTTAGCATGTCTTTTTCTCGCCTCTGCAATCAGTTTAGGCATTGATTTTGAAGGTGTCCAATTAAGTAATCCATACCATTTTTGTGGATTGGCCTCAGTTGAGCTAACTTGTTGAATTGAACCAATTAGCAATAAAGTTGTTACTAGCTTTTTAAGGTGCATAAGATTAGTCCTTGTAATAAAATATAAATGATTAAAATATTAAGTGCATAAAGCAAACTCGTTGTAATTATCCCCTATAATTACTGTTTAATAAACAGGGAAGTTTATTTGAAAAGCATTAGAACTCTAATAACTGATAGAAAAGGTTTGATAGTTTCCTTCTTTTCAATACTTATCCTAATAATACCACTATGTTTTTTTGCGCCACATATCAAAAACTTAAAAGTTTTAGTTTCTATAAAGGAATTAGTAGATAAAAATCTTCCTAGTTCTAAAAATTATCAGAATCTTAAAAATGAGTTTGAACTCAAAAATTCACTATTATTTATATTAAAACCCAAAACTAGAACTTGGAAAAATGATGATCCAAGATTAATTGATAATTGGATTAGGGCAGAGTTGAGCAGTAATGAGAATGTTGCCAGTATAATATCACCCTTCACATTTTATAAACCATCTTTCATGGAACCAAATTATATTCATTATTATAAAATGGTTAACCCTGATGATAAAAATATTAACTTCACTGAAGCTCTTAAAAAATTTAACAAAGGCCCATGGAAAAATATCATTACTAATTTAAGTGGAAATGAGTTCACTTTTGAGCTTCATTTAGAGGATGCGCCACCTCCTCAAAAATTTGGTTCATTTAACCCTAAATCTATTGATGGAATAATAAGCTCTATTAATCAAAAACTAGGTAAATATTTTGAAATATATATTACAGGATCGGCCATTTATACATATTATGCCTTTAAAGGTGTTCAATATAATTTCTTACTTAACTTTCTATTCTTAATAATTGTACTTGTGGTATTTAAGGCCTTATTTGGCACTATAAAATGTGGACTATTTTTAGTTTTTTCTTTTGTTTGGGTTGGAGTATTAATTCACGGTATTATGGCCTATTTTAATCTTCCAATGGAGATTTTATCTTCTGGCCTATTTATAATGATAGCAGTGGCATCAATTGAGGATTATTTTTTTATTTTACACGAAAACTTAAAAGGAAACTCACTTAATGAAGTATTTAAGAGATTAAGAGTTCCAAGCTTTTTAACTTCTTTTACAACAATTGTGGGATTTGGAAGTCTGTATTTTACAGATATTGATATTGTAGGAAGATTTGGTGTGATGGCGGCAATCGGAGCTTTATTAGAATGGGTTGCTGTATTTATTGTTCTTCCGGGCATATTAAATATATTGAATATTAAAAATTTAACAGATGTAAAAAAGTCTAAATTAATTGAATCAAATTTTTGGAAAGATATTATTAAAAAAATTACACCAAATAAGAAATTTGGTTATATTAGCTTTATATTGTATCCACTTTCAATTTTAGTATTATTTAACTTTTCAGTATCAGATTCACCTCTTTCATTATTTTCTAAGAATCACAAAATTAATAAGGATTTTTCTTTTCTTAAAAATTCAAGAGATTGGGAAGGACAATCATCATTAATATTTCCATTAGATATTAGCGATAATGAACAAAAAGAAATAATTTATAAAGTTGGGAAATTAAGTAATGTTAAACATATTGAAGATTTTTTTTCTGTAAATAAATTTTTAATCGAGGATATTCCGAGTCGTTTTCAAAGTGCTGTTGTTGCAGACTTTAAAACGAGTAGCTTAATCGAAAGATATAAATCGGAGTATTTTAGCAAACGTCATTTATTATATTTTAATGATACAAATTTTCAAAGTTTCAAAATTACAAAAAATGAGATTGAAAAAATTTGCAATAAAAAATGTAGCTTAGTGGGAGAGTTAATTTCATATGTTGAATTTATGGATAAGATCCCACTAGGTTTTATGAAAAGTTTAGGTTTATCATTATTATTTGTTTCACTTATTTTGTTAATAATGGCCTTGAAAGTTAAATTCCCAAAACCATTTTCTTTTGTTTTATCTAGTTTATGGGGACCAGCTGTTTTATTACTTTTAATGTGGGTTTTTAGCGTTAAAATAAATTTTTTGAGCTGTGTCTTTGTAACTTTAATGGTTGGCGTGACGGGAGATAACGGAATTCAATTTCTTTATGCACATAAAGAAAACTCAAATGGAATCGAGTACCATGAAAAGTGTGCACTTCAAATGGGTCTATTACTATGTATTATGTGCTTTATGTTTACTCTGAGTTATTTTGAACAACCTAAAGAGTTTGGTCCATTGATGGCCATAGGATTTTTGTGTTCTTTGTTTGGCGATATTTGTCTTACAAAAAGCTTTTTAGAAAAAGATTAAACTTTTATAAGTAGTTCTATGAATCTTAAGAAAGAAAAATCGATATATAAGAATAGCTAATAATGCACCTGTTAGGATATCAAAGAGATGGTGTTGATGAACAAATATAACTGACATATAAATTAAAATTAACCAAACCCACATTATATAATTCATTATTTTATTTTTTGCCTGTTCAAGTATTGCCCATACCGAAAGTGATGAATATGTAATATGTAAACTTGGAAACAGGTTGTGCGGGTGATCTATTGAAAACATACTTTCAAATATTTTTTCGTATCCAACAACAGTTGATCTTGTGAATCCTAATTTACCCGGAAAAAAATAAAAGATTATACCTGCTATAAATGCACCTATTACTATACTTAAGCAGTAAGCGCGAATAGCACTTAATTCTTTAATTGTGAAAATGGCCAATACAAATAACAAATTCAAAGATAAATAGGGATATATCATCCAAGGAATTAAAGGGATACTTAGTTCCCATTGAATATACATATTATATAAATTTTTTGAACTTGCAGCATTTTCATTACAATAAGTATAAATAAAACCAAAGGCCAAAGTGGCCAAAGTACCGAAAATCAATACGTGAAGTAGTCTGTTTTTGTCAGGTAAAGAAAAAATTTTGTCCATATGTTCATATTAGATGATAAAATTTTTAGGTCAATACGGAGTTTCCTAAACCAATATGAAACAAACTATAGAAGATATTAATAAAAGCTTAGTTCCCCAGAATTTATTGGGGCCAGCGAGCTTACATTATTTATTTAAACTTTTAGTTTTCGATTGGACCATTATTTTGTTTTGTTCAACCTTAATGTACTTTGGGCCTTATTATTTAATTCCTATTTTTGTACTATTGATAGGTGGAAGATTGCATGGGCTAGGTGTGATAATGCATGAACTCTCACATATTAATAAGAAGAAAAATATTTCTGTAAGAACACTTGAGGTGTTAGCAGGTTATCCCATTGGCACATCTATTAATGCCATGGCCTATCATCATATTAGGCATCATAAGTTTGCTTCTACTGATTTAGATCCATATTTTAAATTAAATAAGAAGTGCTCTAGTTTCAATAAATTAATATTATCTTTTAAACAAGGAATGTTTTTTATACCATTTTGGATTATTAGATCTTTCTATGGGAGTTTATCTTTTTATATACCAGCATTAAGAAAATCATATAGTCGCATATTTTTACAGGCATTAGAGAATAAAGATTTTTCAACTTGCAAAGAGATTCGAATATGTGCCAGTGAAGAAAGGGCAATTGCTATTTTTCATACATTATTATTTATTCTTGCATTAAATTTTCATTTTATCCTTTTCTGTTATTATTTGGCCTTACCAGTTGCTGGAGTGCTTTGTATTTATAGATTATTATCAGAGCATGAATATGATCTAAGCAAAGACACAAATAACCTTTTAGAAAACACATTTGATCATCATACGAGTATATGGGGAAATATATTGATTGCTCCTCATAATATCGGTAATCATTGTATGCACCATATTCATCCTAATGTAGGTCTACAATATTTAAATGATCTTAGAAAATGGTATTTAAAAAATAGCCAAGAGTATAAAAGTAAATATATTGGAATGAAAATATGAGTAATAAGACAATTTATTTAGAAAAAGATATATCAGTACCTAACTTTATTAATATCTTAATTGCTATTTTATCTATTTCGTTTTCATTATTTTTGTTATGGACGGCCTCTCACAATAATTCAATTTTAGTTAAGCTTGTATGTTTTATATGTTTTGGATTCATAGGAAATACTGTTTTTGGATTATTACATGAAACAGTTCACAGTGCTTTCAATACGAATAAGACTGTTAATTATATATTTGGAAATATTTTTGCAGCCTTTTTTCCAACTGGATATTCTTTTCAAAAAAGCTGTCACTTAAATCATCATCGTCAAAATAGAACTGATTATGAAATGTTTGAAGCTTATCATGATAAAGATAGTAAGTTTTTAAAAACGATGATGCTATATTTTATATTAACAGGAGTATATTGGCTAAGTCCTCCAGTTGGATCTATTTGGCTAATGATAAGTCCAACAAGTTTACTCAATAGTGGTTTTAGTGGAAAGAATAATTATGAAAGAGGACGAATGGGTGGTGCTGGAATGCTAAGGCATTTGAGTGAACAACCTAAGGGTGTCATTTTAAAAATGAGACTAGAGGTTTTATTCTCAATCGCTTTACAGATTTTTATTATTTATTTTTTAGATATAACTATTAGTGGTTGGCTAATTTGCTATTTGGGATTTGCTCTACAATGGTCTGGTTTACAGTATGCTGATCATGCCTACACTGAAAGAGATATCAGAAATGGTGCTTGGAATTTAAAAGTTAGTAAAATTACTCAATGGTTATATTTAAATTATCATCATCATTTAGCACATCATCAGCATCCAAATGTTCCTTGGATTCATTTACCTAAATTTGTTGATTTTAATTCTCACCGTCCAAGCTTTTGGGCCATATATTTTCGCATGTGGAAAGGGCTTGAAAAGATTGAAGATACGTCTCCACGTCCTATTGAAGAGGAATTAGATACACTTATTGGTAACGGGTAATCATTTAGTAAAAATTACAAAATTCTTTTAAATTTTTTGTTTGATGATATGTTGTGCGAAATCAAATGGAGAATTTATGAAAAAATTAATATTAGCGTTGATCGCTTCAGCCATTTCATTGAATACACTGGCAGCGATTAGTACTTCAATTAAGGTTCCAAGACCAGTATCAAAAAAAGAGATTAATATTGCCATTGCCGCTCTTCAAAAGGCATCGAAGGGAATAGATAGAAGAAAAAATGTAGCTATAGCAAAAAAGCTTCTTAATGGTTCTCAAAAAACATTAAAGTTTAATGCAGCTGTTTATGTTAACGGTAATAAACAATTTAATGGAAGAGGTGATGAAGTCGTTTCCTGGAACTTCAGCGGGTATTGTTATAAAGGTGATATAAAACATGCGACGGCCCTGATAAATGTTGCACTAAAATTAGGACATTGGGGATCTGATGAAGAGTGGATTCAGAAGGCCTATGTTGATCAAAACAAAATTAAATTATTGATAATGGACGGGCCAAATGATCAAAAATGGTATGAATCATTTGGAAGATGTAGAAGATAATATCTATAACTAGGGAGAAGGGTTCTTCTCCCTAAACATTTTCAGATCGCAAGTTCTCTAATAAACCAAGCATTAAATAATAAGAGCCCATAACAGATTAAAACGGCAAAATATGTAAGATAATTTACGAATTTCCACTGAGCACTATTATCCGCAAAGTAGATTTTGTGCTTTTCTTTACCTCTAATTTTTAAGAAAAATATGGCAAATACAGTTTCAAATCCTACGGAAATTAAAATTGAATAAATATAGATCATGGTCATCAATGTTGGCCTATTTACTTCCATAGGCCAAAAATATTTAAACAATATGGCCACACCAAAGAAATGAAAAAGGTCATGTGAAATTCCGTGAATAGGAGACCAATTATACCATTTATAAATCATGAATAATTCAAGGACTCCACGAATCCAAAAACTACTCAGATGAAATATAATGACATATTTAACGCCCTGATCAATTGGCCAAAATAAAAACAATATTGGCAGAAAAAACCAAGATCCAACTGTGTAGGAGAGCCACAAGGCCTTTGGAGTGGAAATATTCCCGCCAACTGTAACGCCTTTATTCTGTCTTCTCTTAAAAAATAATCCAATTGAAGCAATAAGTATTGGAAATATAGAAAATATAGCAATATTCAAAATTTATATCCTTATTAATTATATGAAATTTTATCTATTTCCACATAGATAATCAATTCTAACGAGGGTACTATTATGGTGCCGATACCCAAAAAGAGGAGAGCTAAATGGGAGTCAGGGCCGATAATTCAATAGATGATTTACAAATTAAATCTAAATTCAATGAGTGGCTCAACTCAAGAGGTAATAAAATAAAACTAATTATTCTAGCTATACTTGTTGGATATTTAGTTTTAGGTGTCACTGTTCTTGGCTTTAATAGATCTCCACTTCAAATTTTTATAACGACTATTTCATGTGCTTTTTTTGAAATAATATTTTCTTATATATTTAAAAGAAAAATATTTTTTCCTTTATCTGGACTCATAACAAGTTGCTCATTAAGTTTACTTTTAAATTATTCCCACGATTATTATATACTTTTAATTCCAGTAATTTTTGCTATTGGTTCAAAGTATATATTCACTTTTAATGGGAAACATAATTATAATCCAGCTCAATTCGCTGTGACTTTTTCTTTATTATTTTTTGGGCATATTATAACTTCATCACCTGCATACCAATGGAATGGAATAGAATCTCTTGGTGCATTTATGGTTATGCTTGGTGTTTTTATTATTTTACCTGGGGTTAAAAGAACTCCTCTTGTAATTTCATTTCTTGGGATGTTTACAATTCAAACATTTTTAAGAGGAATGATAATGAAATATCATCTTCCTTTTGAAACATTGTTTTTAGGAACTCTTACTTCGCCAGCTTTTTTCTTATTTACTTTTTTTATGATCACAGATCCTGCGACATCACCCTCCTCTAAGAAGGATCAAATAAAGGCAGGAATACTGATAGCTCTTTTAGATTTAGGTTTTCATATCGCTCAAAGTTATTATACTTTTTTCTATGCAGCCTTCACTTTACAAACTTATAAACTCCTTCAAAACCATCTCAATGCTTTAAAGTCTGAAGGTATAAAGAAATATTTTAATTATAGATTTATTGAATCAGGTTATTACAAAAGGCCATTAGTATTAACAATATTATGGGTAATTGGGACAATTATATATACTCAATTTATTCATAAAACACTTGTAATTGATCAAATCCCTCTAAAGATGACTGAAATCAAAGTTGATCAATCAAATATAAATCCAAAATTTGGAAAAGTTTTAACTCGCGTTGATGAAAGAATTCATCACATTTCAAAATGGGTCTTAAGTGTCGGTGATGCTGTGGGAAGTGGTGACATTGATAATGATGGTGATATAGATTTATTTTTTACTTTTCCACTTAAGACTGACGAAGATAGGAATTCTCTTTATTTAAATAGAGGTAATTTTCAATTTGAACGATTTCCACTATCAGTTTTAAAAAATAAAACGCAAAAAATAGAAGAGTATGGATTACCTTCAAATGCTATTTTTATAGATTTTGATAATGACAATGACCAAGATTTATTTTTGACTTATGCTTTTGGAACTCCTGTTCTTCTTGAAAATCAATTATCACAAACTAGTAAACTTGAGTTCATAGATATTACTGAAGAAAGTGGATTAAAAAATTACACGAACTCAGTAACTGCAATATTTTTCGATATAAACAATGATTCCAAATTAGATTTAATTATTGGAAATGTTTGGCCTAAACATCTTCCAGATTATGATAAAGCTACAAAGTTAAACTTATTTAAACTTCCTAAGGCTGAATATAATGGTGATGAAAGAATGTTTAATTTTATGCATTCTAGTTGGCATCAATCTGATAATGGAGGTTTAAATGATATTTACATTCAAGATGAAAATAATAAATTCATAAAGCAGGATTCTAAAAAGTGGGGATTGAGTGGAACTTATTGGACTTTGGCCCTAGGCGCATCTGATTTTAATAAAGATGGTTTTAATGATTTATATATAGCGAATGATTTTGGGCCAGATGAATTTTATATAAATGTAGAAGGGAAAAAATTTAAACAAATTAAAGGCAAAATTTTTGGAGATATTGGTTTAGATACATATAAAGGAATGAATGTGAGTCTAGGTGATTTTGACGATAATGAATTTATCGATATTCACATTTCAAACGTTCATCATGCTATGCAAGCAGAAGGAAGTATGCTTTGGATGAACTATGGCCCCGATAAGAATGGAGTTCCAATTTTACAAGATAGAGCAACTGAACTGGGTATATTAAATGAACAAAGGTTTGGCTGGGGAGGTGCTACAGCTGATTTTGATAATGATTCATTTTTAGATATGGCCCAGGCAAATGGAATGGTAGATAATTTAATTGATAAAATCGATGAAAGAAGTTGTCCTGACTATTGGTATGTTAATGAAAAAATAGCACGTTCGGCACCTCATATTCATTCGATGGCAAATAAATGGGGTGATATAAGAGGATACTGTATCTTTGGAAAAGAAAAAAATAGGTTATACCTAAATAGAGGTAAAAAGAAAGGTCAAAGATTTCTAGATGTGGCCAGTTTAGTTGGAATGAATAAAGAAACAAATTCAAGAGGAATTTCGGCAACAGATTTAGATAATAATGGAACAATTGATCTAGTCATTAGCCATCAATTTCATCGGCCAACCATATATAAGAATGAAGCTTTAAACTCAAATAATTGGATTGGGTTTAAGCTAAAAGGTAACGGAAGAACTTGTTCCGTTGATGCTATTAACTCAAAGGCAATTATTTCTTTAAATGATAAAATAATCACAAGAGAAATCTATAGTGTGAATGGTTTTTCAGCTCAATCAGATAGGAGATTACATTTTGGTTTAGGAAACTATTCTGGAACTGTCTCTTATACACATCTCCGAGCCCACGAGACTAGTGCCAATC
>CAXHCD010000076.1:0-17297 GCA_964015265.1 uncultured Oligoflexia bacterium | reverse complement strand
TTGTTAAAGAAGATCCTTCTAAATCTTCTAAATTGAAATTTAATTCTAAATTTTGCTTAGAGTTTTCAAGTGCTGCTTTATCAACATCACAAAACTTAACACGACTATTAAATTTCTTAATTGCTGCAATTCCTAAAATCCCTGATCCACAACCAAAATCAAAACATGTTTCACAATCCTTCACATGCTTATCAAAAAGCTCTAAGCACAATTTAGTTGTTTCATGATTTCCAGTTCCAAAACCTTGACCGGGATAAATCAAGATTGAATTTTCATCTTTTTTTTCTAACTCCCAGCTAGGAACAATATTTAAATTTTTAGAAACTTCTATTTTTTGAAAGGATTTTCTCCATTCATTATTCCAATCTAATACTTTTTCTTTTAAATATTTAACATCCAAAAGACCAAGTTCTTTAGAAAGATAAGACTTAAATTTAAAAGCATCATCTTCAAAATAAAATCTATACTTGGTATCTGAGCTAACTATTTCACTAACTTCATTTATGATGCTTTCAGGTATATCGCCACCAGAATATGCTCTTTCCCCTAATATCGCATCAACTCTAGCTTCATCTATATTAAAGTCTTCTACTCCCAAGCAACCAAAATGGTTGAAAGCGATATGTTTTAAGTGTTCGATATTACTAGAAGATATATTTGCTACTTCTAATACTTCATAATTAGATTCCATAAATATTGTCATACCTTATGAAATTTAAAAGTTTAATAATCATGGAAATTTTTCATGATTTTTAATAGCTTGAGATATTATTTCTTAGTATTTAGAAAGATTAGAAAGTTTTTATACATTTGAGTTTTTTTGAATAATTCCAAGTTCTTAAATCGTTTTAAAGAAAATCTATCCTTGTTGATCAAAAAATCTACATAAGTGGCCAAACCTGCTTCAGCAAAATGCTCACTTGGCCCCTGAAGTGAATATAGGGAGGGTAGAACGTCATCAAGTAATTTAGGGTAATTTGTTTTATCATCAAATCTTAAAGAAGTAGAAGTAAAACTATATTCTCTTCCATCTTTTGTTTTATATGAATACTTTTTATTTCCATATCTATCACGAGTAACTATCCAGGGAGAGACTTTAAGAAAAGTATTATAAAGTGTTGGATAATCAATAGCTAAAACATGAAATAACTCATGAAAAAAACTATTATTTATTAATTTCTTATTATTAGTTAATTCTTTAGAGAATAAAGATATTGTTTTCCAATCCACATTATATTCAGCTCTTCTTGGTTTATTTTTTTCACTTAACTTAATTATATTTAAACTTTTTATCCTATGAAATAAAAGTGTATCAGATTGAATACTTTCCATTATTGTAAAAATATCCCCATTGGACCAAATACTTTCACAAATAACTAAAATATCTTTTTGAGTATAAATATTTTCTTGCAAAGCTGCGTACTCAGGATGAATAGAATTAAAATCTACAAAATCTGGAATTGTATCATTGTCTTGATCTTCAGATCCCCTTGATGAATCAAATGGATGAGAGTCTGCTAAATTATGAACATTATCATTATCAATATCAGAGTCGTACGCATCAACAATTCCATCTTGATCTAAGTCTAAAAATCGGCTTGCCTTTAAATTCTTCTCTTCTTTTTTTTGCGTGTTTATTTTAATTTGACGATTATAAACTGCAAGTTCTTTTTCACCTAGCTCATTACTTTGTCTATCTGATAGTAACTCTATTTTTTCTGGATAATTTGTTCTCTTTCCACATCCCCATATAGAAAACGTGAAAAGAGACAGAATAACAATTTTAAGAATTAGTTTAACCTTAATATTGTACATACCAGTCATCAGCCCAGCTCTCAATAAAGCCACCATGACCCATATTAATTGCATAACTTAAAATTGCAGCAGGTAAATATAATGGACCTAGTAATGCAGATTGCTTTGCATGACCACCTTCGTGAGCACTAGCAAAATAATATCCAGTACAGAAGTCAAGCTCCCAAATCCCCATACTCATTTTACTTGGTATAGCAGGAAAACCGCATACATCTGCATATAGTTGCATTTTATTACGAGCTATTTTTATTTTAGTACCTCTTAAAGGCATAAAATACCTTGGAAAAAGAGCGTCTAATACCCAAGAAGCTGGAGTCATTATTAAAGTGTGCGTTAACACAATTCCAAGACCTATAGCAGACTGAACTGAACCCCAAGATAAGTTTGATAGAATAACTAATAAGTGTAATACAGGATGATCTGGGTTTGCTGGATCAAAAAGTAATGTCTTATCTTTAAACAATTCATCTGATTTTGCTAAAGCTTCTTTATATGTGTCTTTTAATTCGTTAGGAATGCCTTTTTCTAAAACAGAGTCTGTAAATTCTTGTAACTTACCAGTAGCATTTTTCATACTCATGGCCAATTCCTCAATTAGCTCAACTTGATCATCACTTAAGTAATTATTTTCCTTAAGCTCTAGTAATCCTTGAGATACATTCTGACTATCGTTTGAAATTACTTTCAACATACCCGTCAAAGCTAAAAATTTCGATAATAACTCTTTACGAAAACTTAATACTTCAGGTCTATCATCATACTTTTCAACTGAAAACTCATTCATATAATGAAAAGTAAGACCCGCACATGTTTCATATACTCTCTTAATATATTGAAGTGAAAACAAAGTTAATATTTCACTATCAATAATATCTCCTAATACTGCGTGAACAAGCTTATCCTTGTTTTTCTCGTAACTATGTTTTCCAATTCCATAAATTAATTTTTGAAGATCTAATGATTTATCTTCACATAGCTTTAGCCCATCACTAATTCTAGATTTCATATCATCTAGACGTGTCGTAACATTCTCTTTATTTTCAAAGACATAATATTTTCTAGAAAACTTTTTTACCTCATTTACTTGAGCTACTAATTCCTCTGAGTCATTTTGGACTTTTTTGGCCATATCTAAACGATAAAGATCTGATAAACTTTTGTTTTCTTCATACTTATCTTGTAGATTCTTAACTAATTTTTTATAAGGCTTTTCTACACCATCAGTAGAACCATACTTACAACTTGTTGAAATTAAAAAAATAAGAAATAGTGAAAATAATTTTTTATCCATAATAGTACCTTTAATTTAGTATCGTAAACAAAATACTAATACACTTATTCTTAGAAAATTCTCAATCAAATATGCTATTTCGTAAAAAATATTCACTCTTATATTATAAATATCAATATTTGCATTTTTGTTTTTCACCAAATAATACATTATTCATCTCACAGTTTAATACTTCATCAACCTGCTGAGTTCTAAGAATTGTTACGTGAGAATATTGTCCTGTTTCATACATACTTGAACTTTCTAAATAACTTAGTTTTAAGTTTATATCTGCACCCTTAACTGGTCTGCCCCTCAATTTTAAAGGCGGAAGACTTCCAAAATCATCTAATTGATAAAAATTTATTAAGCGTTTTGTATTTTTGGCCTTTTTCCCTCTGAACTTTTTTAACTTTCCTGGGTAGAAAAAAAGAGTTTGTTCAACGGGATCAACAGTAAATACTAAATCAAAAGAAATACCTAGGTCGCTCATCTTTTTCTGAAAAGCTAATCCCATATAGGCTCCATTACTATATCCCATAAAAGTAAGCTTAGGCATTTCAATAGACTTATCTATTTTTCTAAGTTCAGTAATATAATTGGCCATTTCTTTCATACATTTTTCAGCAGAAACTTGATTTTCTCTACCTTTAAATCCAGAGGCTGTATGATAATGAAATTGAATATTATTCCAATTTTTTCCTAAGATCGTATCTTGATCATTAACTTGTCTTATAATTTGCCTGAGTCCGTTTGCATTTCCATATCCTAGGTCATTTCCTTCTGTACCATCTAAATTAACAGCATTAATGGAATTTCCTCTCTCTGCATTAAAGTCGGCTGCACCATCAAACATAAAAAAGATCATTTTAGGTAATTGAATTTCAGATAGATTTTCTTTTTCTATCTGTGATTTCTTAATATCATTATCGCATAATGTAGATCTTACCCTCTTCATCCATTTAATATCATGACGACAACCTCGAAAGAAAAATCTTCTTGTTTTTGGAATTTTATCTCCAGGTCTTTTGATTCTCTTTTTTAACATTCCCTTATTTTCAGATGCCTCTTTAGATAACTTTGCTTTTAAGTTTGCACTCTTACAAAAGTCCACATTTGAATGTGCCTTCGTACCAATTATCAAAACACTAAGAAGTAATATTTTTTTCATTTCCTACTCCTTTTTCTTTTTGTTACACAAGTATTATTAAACATATTATAAACATAACCACCATTCTTTATTAATGACGAAAGTTCAGAGAACGTATTTAACATATCTAAGTTCATTGAATTTTTGAAACTTTCCATTTTCTCTTCAATTTCACCTTCTTCGGTAAAATTAATATCTATTGTTTTAGTAGACTTTGTTTTTGAGCAAATAGGTTCATAAAAGGAAAGTTCAGATTTCTTAATATTCATTTCATCGGTTGTTCGAAACCAAAACTTCTTTTTATTTAGATTGTAAACTATCTGCCACTTAGTCCAGGTTCCTTGTCTAATTGACTCCAAGCTATTAAAGCCATGCTCAACAATGCTCTTTTCAGATGCTAAATTTGAAACATCAAATATAAAATCGATATCCTGAGTTGAAAACCTAGAATTATCTATTCTTTTATTCACATTCTTTTGAGTTTGTTCGTAAGTAGAATTTTGCAAAATTCTCTTACTATCACTTGGCATTTCTTTAACTTCAATTTTATTATTTAAAAACTCAACGGCATAACAAATATTACTTTTATCACATATCATATAATGAACTTTTGCAAAGAAAGGAATTATATTAACCTCTTTAATCGCTTCAATTGCTTCTTTAGCATTTTTTCTAGTATCTAAGAGGTACTGAATAACTTGAGATTCATTGATTAATTTCTTACCTTTTTCATAAGAGTATTGAGTATAGTCATACCACATAATTTCAACAGACAACCCCTCTTCATTCATTCCACCATAGGGATAGTCTCTTGAAGCTTGATTAAAGGTTACACTCATATATTTTGACTTCCACTTTTTAAATGAAAAGTACGCTTTACTAGGCACGAGTGTTTTTTTCATCACATTTCTTTGATTTATAAAAACTCTTCCTGATCCATTATCAAAATCAAAACTTTTTAGAACCCATACGTCATTATTATTGTCCACATACGAAATTGTCGTGCAAGCAAGAACTTGCTCCACAAAAATAGCTAGAATTAAAACAAATTTAATTAATTTCATATGTACACTCTTCAGAAAAAGGGATTAATATTTTTTGAAATTCACATCTTAATGCTTTCTCATAGAGAGATGTATTTAGAATATAAATGTGATTTTTACGACCGTCATCACTCATGATGGAATCAATTGTGGAATCCATTTTGAAATTATATTTTGTGTTTTTAACAGGTCTTCCAGTTAATCGAAGGACTGGTAAGCTTCCATAATCATCTGTTTGATAAAAGTTTATTAATTTTTTTGGATATTTTGACTTTGAGCCTCTGAAGCTTTTTAGTTTTCCTAAAGGAAAGGTTAGGGCCTGCTCAATTGGATCAACTGTTACAACTAAATCTATTGGATAAAATTTCTCACTAGCAATTAATTGAAAGTCTAAGGTGTTATATGCTCCATTGCTATAACCCATAACCACAATTTTAGGTAGAATCCTTTCTTTATCAATTTTTTTAATTAACTTTAGATATTTACTAATTTCTTCATAGCAATTGATAGCACTCTTAAAATTTTCTTTAGAATGAAGACCCGAGGAAGAGTAATAGTTAAAGGCTACATATTTCTTCCACATATTTTTTAATTCAGATGTATTATAATAATAGGATCCAAATACATTTTTAAGACTTCTCAGTCCATTTGCATTTCCCATACCTAAATCATTACCCTCAGTTCCATCTAAATTCTGAGCTCCAAATGATTTAGCATCTTTTGCATTAAAATCTCCCATTCCATCAAAGTAAAATACAATCGCCTTGGGAAGGTTCTCATATAAATCACTTTCAAGATCTTCGTAGCCTTCAGAGCAAAGTGATTCATTGATTTTTTTCACCCAAAGAGGTTCTTTAGTACATGCTAACGGTCTTAATTTTTCTATACTTCTATATTTGTTTTGAAGTGCTATTCTTTTGCATAAAAAGTTTTTATATAAATTCGCTGCTGAAGCGTTTGTTAGTGAGCAAGCAGTTGTAGCCAACAGAAATATATAGAATTTAGTTAATATCTTCATTTTGGGGAAGCTAACACGTCGCAGCACTTAAAGTCAAAGTGATTTGAATAACTTACAATATAAATTTTACAATTTAATGAGAAAATTCAGTCCAAAATAGCACAAATCGGCCTAATTTGATATGTTCACTCATCATGTATATTTTAGCGATGGCCGGAGGATCAGGTTCCGGCAAAACAACTTTTGCAAACAAATTATTAGAGCTTATTCAAGTTAACGTGGCCGTTCTTCATATGGATAGTTATTACTTAGATAAAGTTCCTGAGAATTTAAATTTAAAACCTGGTGTTCCAAATTTTGATCATCCAAGTGCATTTGATTGGGGTTTACTTAAACAACATATCTCTGACTTAAAAAATGGTAAATCAATACAAAAACCAATATATAACTTCACCACTAACTCAAGAGAAGAAGAAACAGTATTAGTTAATCCTAGTGATGTTATTATCTTTGAAGGTATTTTTACTCTATTTGATCCTGAAATCAGAAGTATGTGTGACGTAAAGTGCTTCTTACAAGTTGATGCAGATATAAGAATTACACGAAGACTTAATAGAGACATCGATGAAAGAAAAAGAACTGTTGATTCAGTAATTAAACAATACTACGAAACAGTAAGACCTATGCATCAAAAGTATCTTGAGCCTCAAAAACAATTTGCTGATCTAATAATTGGAGAAAACACTGATGTTGCAGCCGACATTCTTGCTAACAAACTAAATTCAATGAAATTAAATATTGATCCTACTAAAAAAAATGAATCAGAACTCACAATTAATTAAATTAACTCCTGTTGGTGGTTGTGGCCAAATTGGCTCTAACATGACCTTAGTTCAAGTTAAAGATGAATTAATTGCAATTGATTGTGGAATACTTTTTCCATACGATGACTCTTGTGGAGTAGACTTTCTCATTCCAAACTTAGATTCAATACCAGATTTAGATAAAATATTTATAACCCACGCGCATGAAGATCATATTGGTGCAATCTACTATCTAGTTAGAAAGTTTCCTAATATTAAAATTTGGGCCACGAAGTTTGCTAAAAAATTAATTAATAATAAATTTGAATATAATAACACAAAACCACCTAATATAATTGAATATAAGGAAAATGAAAGAATTGAATTTTCTAATTTTTCAATTAGATCGATTCCTGTTAATCACTCTATACCAGAAACAATGGGTGCCCTAATTCAAGACAAGCATTTACATCATTCTATATTTTTTGCTTCAGATTTTAAGATAAATAGAAACTCTCCCTATGAAGAAGTTATGGATTTAACTTTTCTAAAAGCTGAAATGAATAAATCTAAAAACAAAACAATATTAGCAGACAGCACAAATATTTATGTAAACGAAAGATCTTATGATGAGGACCAAGTAATAGAAGAATTTAAAAAAGTATTTTCAACATCTAAAAGAGTTTTGGTAACTCTATTTTCTTCTAATATTCATAGAATCCAATCTATTATAAATGTAGCAAAATTAAATAATAGAGTAGTCCTAGCACATGGTCGTTCCATAAGAAGTTATTGTGAGGCTGCACTTAAAACTAATAATCTAAAAGACGCAGGTAATGTTTTATACATTGATCCAACCTCTGAGCAATATAATGACCCTTCGGCCATAATCTTACTAACTGGTTGCCAAGGTGATTTTAGAGGCAGCTTTCGTAGAGTACTAATAGGAGAAGATAAAAAAGTTAAATTATCTTCTGATGACACAATATTACTTAGTTCAAAAGCTATTCCGGGTAATGAGAAAAAAATTTCTTATATAATTGGAAAGGGCATGAAATACACCAAGAATATTTTCACAGATAAAGATTTAAAGATTCATGTATCCGGACATGCATGCAAGAAAGATCTAAAAGAGCTTTATGATATTATTAATCCCAATTGGGTTATTCCAATACATGGAGAAATGAGCTTTTTAAGAGAACACAAAAACTTTATTTTAAAAACATTTAAAAACATAAACCCAATCATGATAAATAATAATGATTCTTTATTTTTCAATAAAGACGGAACTGTAACAGTAGAAAAAGGTGACGAGATTGATCCTCTTCTTATAAGTGCAGGTGAGTTAATTGAAAAAGAAGTTATTTCTAAAAGAAGAAAGATTTCTGAAAATGGTATATTATTTTTAAGTTTTCATAAACTAAAATTGGATAGTATTAAAATTGAATCATTTGGAATTCATTCAATAGTAAAAGAAAATGACATTAAAGATATGTTAAATAATTCTCTAGGAAAAATAGACAAAAATATTGGAATTGAGGAAAGTTTACGTATAAATCTTAGAAGAGAGTTTTCTAATAGATATAATTTCAAACCAATCGTTATTGTTCATAACCCATGAGTTTTTTAAAAAATAATTGCTCAAAGCACATTTTCACTAAAGCATGCGGATCATGCTCTATATGTGAAAAATTATATTGCGATAAATGCTTAGAAGACCATTTAACCTATTTAGGTTGTAAAACACATATTAATATTATTAAAAATGGTGAATGGATTTTATACAAATCAGCTAAGTCAAATCCCACTCAGCCTGAAGATGGACTCATACTATATAACCTGAAGAATAAAATATGGAAGAACTTCAAATTACCGTCATTATTAACTCTTGATTATCAAGA
Organism: uncultured Oligoflexia bacterium; assembly: GCA_964015265.1. Taxonomy (GTDB): domain Bacteria; phylum Bdellovibrionota; class Bacteriovoracia; order Bacteriovoracales; family Bacteriovoracaceae; genus CAXHCD01. Next base: position 8,357 of record CAXHCD010000076.1, on the reverse strand, counting down.
AGTTGATGGCCCTATTACAACAATTTCAAATTTATATATATTAAAGAGTGACTTAAAGGATTGGGAACAAAAAGAGGGAGATTAAACTCCCTCTTTGTATTTGTGATTTAATTATCTACACATCGATCTTGATACAGTAGCAATAAATGTATCTGTTCTATCATCAAAGATTGCACAAGAGTTTGATCTTGTATAAGAGTATCCCCACTCAGATGGCATTACAGAAGAACCACCATAAACTCTACAATAACTTGAATGTAATTCCTTTACTGGTTGCTCATAAGCATTCCATAAGTAACAATATCCATCTCTAGCAGTTGTTATTTCCCAACCATATGGTAAACCACCAGAATTTCTTCCAGTTCTTGGACTATTTGTCACAGTAAGAACTCTAACAGTATCTTGAGTTTTTCCTGAATTAGAAGTTACAACAACAGTAAGTGATCCATATGCCATTGAACTTTTCATTTCATTAGTAAGAGTATAATTACCACCGTAAGTATTTCCTCTTTTTTGCATTTTGTAAGACTTGATAACTTGTCCATACGTATTTTTAAATACTAAGTTACTACATTGCTTTACGTTTACTTCTAGGTAACGATTTGATCCTTTACCTCTAAGTTGAATTGAACCCTTACAGCTACTTAAATACTCACTGTCTAACTTGTAACTTGTTGCAAATGTTAATGTTGATAATAATAATGATCCTAAAATCAATAGTAATTTCATAAGTCCTCCCAAGGAATAGATAAATGTGTGCAATTCATAACATAAGAATTATTGAGAACAAGATTTTTTAGGCTATTTGTAGAAATTACCACCCTTTCTCTAAATTATAGATAATTTTCTAGTTTTATGAGAGTTAATCGTCTCAGCAAAAAATTTAAAAAAGAAGGAGAATACTATGAAAAAAATATTAATTGGACTATCGCTTTTAGCGGCTAACTCAGCTTATTCTTTAGACCTAGGAGAAGGAAAATGCATAAAAGCAGTACTTGATAATAAATTAACGACTTCAGCCTATTCAGCAAAAAGTTCATGTGATGGAGTTACTGAAGGACAAGCTATTTGTATGCAAGCTCTTCTAGATAATAATATTACAACATCTGCTTACTCTGCTAAGAGCTCATGTGACTAATATATAAAAATATAGGAGTAGAGGGGGAAGCCCCTCTACTATTTCAAATTATTCTTGAGCATTCAGCTCATTAGACTCTTCATTGTTTCTTAAATAAGTTGGTCTATCCAATTCTTCTTCATCAAAGTTTATAAAACCTAATTTTTCAGCAATAGATCTTCCCCTAGTAGATTGAGAAGTTTGTCTTTGCTGAGGCTCAACTTGTTGTACTTGAGTAGCAGATCTTTCTTCTACGCGACCTCTTTCTTCAAAAGACTCTTTTTCAGTTTCATATTTTTGAGCTGCACTTTGAATTGACTTCACCAGTGGTGACACTTCTTCAACTTGAGAAGTTGATTGTATATGATTTGCAGCAACTTCTTCTTCAACTTTATTAATAACTGGCTCACTAATTGTTATTTCTTCTTGCTGAGTTGCTCTTGCCTCTTCTTGCTGTCTTTGTATTGATACTTCAATTTCTTTTCTTGGCCTTAAAACTGGTCTAACAGCAGATACTCTTTCTTGACCACCAAGTCCAGTTGCAACTACTGTAATTTTAATTTCATCAGTCATATTTTCATCAATAACTGTTCCAAAAATAATTTCTGCTTCTTCATCAGCAGCTTCCATAATTAGAGTTACTGCTTCATTAGTTTCATGCATTGTTAATGACGGAGCACCTGTAATATTAATAATGATACCAGTTGCACCATCAATTGAAATATCTTCTAAAAGAGGTGAGCTGATAGCTTCATTTGCTGCTTTAATTGCTCTATCAGAACCAGCTGCTAAACCTGTTCCCATTAATGCTAATCCTTTATTGGCCATAACTGTACTTACGTCGGCAAAGTCAGCATTTATATGACCAGTATTATTAATTAAATCTGAAATACCTCTAACTGCATTTAATAAAACTTCATCGGCCTTTTTAAATGTATCTACTAAAGATAAGCTATCTCCAGCTAAGTCTAATAATCTTTGATTTGGAATAGTTATCAATGAATCAACACCTTCTTCAAGAGCTGTAATTCCCTCAAGTGCCTGTCTCATTCTCTTTTTACCTTCAAACATAAATGGTTTTGTTACAACACCAACAGTAAGAGCACCCATTTCTTTAGCAAGCTTTGCTATTACTGGAGCTCCACCAGTTCCTGTTCCACCACCCATTCCGGCAGTAATAAAAACCATGTCAGCACCTTCTAAAACTTCAGACAGTTTTTCGTATTCTTCTAAAGCTGACTTTCTTCCTACATCAGGATTAGCACCAGCGCCTAAGCCTTTAGTAATTTCTGCACCTAATTGTATTTTAGTAGGAGCAAGAGATGCGTTCAAAGCTTGTGCATCTGTATTAGCAACAATATATTCAACTCCTGATAAACCTGATTTAATCATCGTATTTACGGCATTACATCCGCCGCCACCGACACCAATTACTCTAATTTTGGCCCCATCTTCTCTCAGACCTTCATTTTCTTTAATTTCAAACATGGTTTTGCCCCCTAAAAGATTTCCCTTAAGACTGATTTCAAAGAATCACTCAATTTAGAAATCACATCAATTTGATTTTTTTGTATATCTTTATTATTAAATTTAATTCCTTCAATTTTTGAAAGTAGCAACAATCCTAACACTGTTGAATATTTTGGATTTTGCATAACAGTAGTCATGCCTCCAAAAGGCCTTGGATAACCAATTTTACAAGGTCTTTCTAAAACATATTCTGCTAAGTCTGGAAGGGCCTTAATAAGAGCTCCACCACCTGTAAGAATAAATCCACCAGCTATTTCCTCATTAAGTCCTTTTTCATCTACTATGTTTTTAACTATTGAAAATAATTCTTCTGCCCTCGCTCCTAGTACTTGAGCAACGACACTAAGTTGAACTTCTCGAGACTTAGAGCCTTCTATACCTTGAACAGTTATATGCGATGATTGATTTAGCATTTCAGATAAAACACAGCCATGATTAATTTTTATTCTCTCTGCTTCAGCATGCGGTATTTTTAAAGCAACCGCTAAGTCATTTGTAAAATGATTTCCACCAACTGGAATTATTTGAGAGTGAACAAGTGATCCATCTTTCCAAATAGCAATGTCAGTAGTTCCACCGCCAATATCAACAAGTACCACGCCTAAATCTTTTTCTTCCGAAGATAAAACAGATTCAGAAGAAGCAATCGGTTGCAATGTTATATTGTTTGCATGAATTCCTGCTTGCTCTACACATTTAATTAAATTTTGAATTAATGAAATCGAACCTGTTACTACATGAACATGCGCTTCCATTCTAACACCACACATACCAACAGGATTTTTAATTCCAGACGTATTATCCACTTTAAATTCTTGTGGAATTACGTGAATAATTTCTCTATCGCTTGGAATTACAACGGCCTTCGCAGCCTCAATAACTCGATCAACATCTTCTTGTGTGATTTCATTATTTTTTACTGCAACTACACCGGAACTATTAAAGCTATAAATGTGATTTCCAGCAATTCCTATTGTAACTCCATCAATATCTACACCAGACATTAACCGAGCCTCTTCAATAGAAGCAGTAATTGATTGAACAGTTTTATCAATATTAACAACAGCACCCTTTTTAAGTCCATGACTCGGATTTGTTCCAATACCAATAATTTCTAGATTGTTGTTAGTATGATTTTGAACACCTACAATTGTACAAACTTTTGTAGTTCCAACATCTAACCCAACGATAATACTTTTTGAAGCGCTCATGAGATTCCCTTCTCACTAGTTAACGGATCGTTCCTGATCCCAAAGTTTACACCCATATACATTGTACGAAAGGGCGAAACTATCCGTCAAATTTTAGAATTTGTCGTTAAACTTTACAACAACTTTATTTGAATTTGTAAGATTTATAATGGCCGGAAACTTACGTTTCTTTTCCATATAACTCACAATCTTTTGTAATTTAGCCAATTTCTCCGACCATTTTCCTCGGCCAAAGAATGCACTTGATGGATTTCCATTTACTGAAAGTATGACTGTTAACTCTTTTTGCTCATCTACAATGATCTCTGAGAGCTTTTTTCTAAACTCAACATCTCTGGATTTAATTAGTTGAGTAATTTCCTTCTGTATTGATGAATCTATATTGTTCACGGGTAGAGCAAGTGATGGCAGGTCAAAATTTAATTTATTTTCTGACCTTAACAACACTTCATAAGTTGGATCGAACAATTCACCTGTATCAACTAGAATTGCCTCATATGAATCAATACCATTTTTTTTGTATATTTGAGTTTTCATTAAAGGTCTTGGACACTCAAATTTAAAAGAGAGTAGATTTTCAATTGGATTAAACTTAATTGAATAGTTTTTAAGAAAATGTTTTTGATACAATCTTTCTTTTTTAATTTTTAATTTTAGCTCTCGTAGTGACTTATTTTTTTCAAACGATTTTACAAGATTTAATGTAAGGGACCCTGCAGCCTTAGAGGGACAATCACCAAAATAAGTTTTATATTTGATTTTGTCTTCCACTCGCATTGATCGAGACGAAGTTGCAGAAATGTATTCAGTTGCAAAAGTTATAAAAAACATGAATAAAAAAACTGATCCCAACCAACTAAAAAATTTAAAAAATAGCTTCTGTTTCAAATTTTATTCCGTAATTCAACTCAAGCTCAAACTGAGTTATTCTAATTAATTCAAGTACATCTTTTTTTGTTGAATTTTCAAAGTTCTCAAAAAAGTTGCCATGTACCGGACTAATTCTCATACCGTTAATATTAAGTCCCTTTAACCCCATTATATCGATATATTTACCGGCCGGGCAAGTCTTGTCAGCATTTTCAAGTTTTTGGTTTTTAAAAATACATCCACAAGTTTTTTTATCTAAGGGCTGTGAATCTGTTCTTTTTTTCAAGTATTCCTTTATTAATGGTCCTATAGAACTATCAGAACCTAGATTCTTTAACTTAATTTCTGTTATTACTTCACCTTCTTTTAAAAAATTATTTTTTCTATATGAGAAATCTCCAGAATTAACTTCACGTGTTATAAACTCATTCTCTTTACTTAGATATTCAACAGAATAAATTATTTCTTTTATTTCTCCTAAGTTGGTTCCTGCATTCATAAAACAAGCACCACCTAATGTAGCTGGGATGCCAGTAAAAACTTCCCAACCTTTTAAATTATTTTTTATTGCAAAGGAAGTAAGCAAACGAAGTGGCAAAGATGCTGGAAAAGTAAATACACTTTTATTTGCATCTAATTCTTTTTCATCAAAATCAAACTCTAATTTTATATAGATTCCATTGAAATTTTCTTCTAATAAAGAGTTCGCTCCAAGACCTAATAATTGATAGGGAATTTTTTTATTTTTTAAAGTTATCAACAAATTTTTTAACGATTCTTTATTACTAACAAATGCAATATCACCAAATGCTTTTAATTGCATTGTAGAGTATTTTGTTAGATCAAAATTTCTACAAACCTTTACACCTACAATATCAAAGTCATCAATCATTTAATTCCTTTGAGTATTCAATAGTTTTTAGTCCAATCTTTCCTGCTCCAAGACACAATATAATTGAACCATTTTGATATTGAATATTTAATTGCTTTTCAAACTCATTGTAATCACTTAATAAATTAAATGTCTTTGAAAACTTAGAATTTATATCACTTAGTAATCTTTCAGAAGTAATATCTTTTATTGGCATTTCACTTGCGGGATAAATAGGTAGCAAAAATAAATCGTCTATTTCTTCAAAGCATGAAATAAAGTCTTCCCAACAATCTTTAGTTCTGGAATATCTATGTGGTTCAAAAAAAACAATTATTTTTTTATCTTTTATATTTTCTTTCACCGCATCTATTACACATTTAATTTCCGTTGGATGATGAGCATAATCCTCAATTAGAATTTTATCTGAAATGTTTTTTAGAATATTCATTCTTCTTCCAACGCCTCTAAATTTAGAAAGCCCATTTGTTATCAAAGAAAAATCAACACCGAGTTGATGTGCAATAGAAATTGCTCCCAAAGCATTTAAGACATTATACTTACCGATCATATTAAAAGAAATTTCACTTTTCTTTTCACCTCTAAAATATAAATCAAACGTCGTTACTAGATTTTCACTTTTTATATTTTTAGCTTGATAATCACCACTTTCAAGTCCAAATGTAACAATTGGTTTTTTTACTTTTTCTAAGACTTTTTTAATTTTCTCATCTTCAATATTTACAGAACATGAACCGTAAAAAGGAATTTTATTCATAAAATTAACAAATGCTGATTCAACATTTTCTTCTGTTTCATAAAAATCTAAATGGTCATAATCAATATTTGTCACCAGAGAATAAATTGGATTTAACAATAAAAAAGTTCCATCAGATTCATCAGCTTCAGCAATTAAATATTCACCTTCCCCCAAATCTGCATTTTTATCAAAATTATTAACCACGCCACCAATGACATAAGTTGGCCTATAATCTGATTCTTTTAAAATTGTTGCGAGCATACTTGTAGTTGTTGTTTTGCCATGAGTGCCAGCAATAGCTATACCTTTTTTAAGCCTCATTAATTCAGCTAACATTTCAGCTCTCTTTAATATAGGCAACCCCAGCTCTTCAGCCTTTTTCATTTCAGGATTTTGATAATTAACGGCCGATGAATAAACTACAATAGAAGCATTTTCAATATTCGTTTCACAATGACCTTGATAAATTTTTGCTCCTCTTTTTTCTAACTCGATAACTCTATCTGATCTAGATAAATCAGATCCACTTACGTTATGACCTAAACTTAGGAGTATCTCGGCAATTCCACTCATACCGATTCCACCAATTCCAATAAAATGAACATGCACACTATTTATCATAATAATTAAAAGTTAAACTGACCTTGACCGCTCTGGCCACTATTTCCAAAGTTAGAATATTCTGAAAAGGAATCTTCAACTTTTTTTATCCTGGAAGCACTTAATATAAGACCAATTGCTGTTAAATTGCACATTAATGACGATCCACCTGCGCTAATAAATGGAAGGTTTAATCCTTTAGTTGGCAATATACCTAGAACAACTCCCATATTTAAAAAAGCTTGAAAACCTATAATAAATATAACAGCAGAAATAAATATCTTTTTTCTTTGCTCTTGCGCTCTATTTGCTAGTTGTAGCCCATTATAAATAAAGTAACAAAACAAACTTACAATAACTAAAACCCCAACAAAGCCCAACTCTTCTCCGATAACACTAAAAATGAAATCATTATGTGCCTCAGGTAAGTAAAATAATTTTTCACTACTATTTCCAATTCCTGCTCCAAACATTGATCCATTGGCAAATGCCAAATAGGATTGAATAATTTGAAAACCTGATGTTTTTGGATTTTCCCATGGATCTAAAAATGCCATTAATCGCTTCACCCTATATGGACTTGAAACCAATATGAAACCAGCTGCAATTATGCTTGCAACAAAACTTGAATAAAAAATCTTTCTTGGAAAATTACTCATAAAAGCAATGAAGGACATAACCATTAAGCAAATCGAAAATGAACCAAAGTCTGGTTGTAATAAAAAGGCCAATAGCGGAGCAATTAAAAATATAAAATTTTTTATTTTATTTTTAAACTCCATATTTTCAAAGTCTTCAAAGAAGTTAACACTCGCAAGTAACATAGAATATTTAACGAGCTCGCCAGGTTGAAATGAAAGTCCGGCAATACTCATCCACCTAGAAGATCCCTTAATCGTAACTCCCAAACTTGGTACAAATGTTAAAAATAAAATAATAGTAGTTAAAAAATGTATTTGTTGTGCGTACTTAATCCAAAAGGTAACTTTTGTGCGACTAAATAGAAAAAGACCGACTAATCCTATCAACAAAAACCTTAATTGCTTTTTAAAAAAGAATAATGAATCACCAAAGTTCTCTTGAGCAAATATATAACTTGCTGAGTAGACCATAATCAACCCGCAAATTATCAATAATGATAAGGAAATTAAAAGATTTTTTTTAAAAGAGGTAGATAATTCTGTTTCCACCTCTTTATTTTATCACAAATTTATAATTGATATACCAACTTCTTAAAATAGTTTCCACGCTCTTCGTAATCTCTAAAAAAGTCTGTACTCGAATTACCTGGAGATAAAAGAATTGTGTCTCCTGTTCTAGATTTTTGATAAGCAAAAAGAACAGACTCTTCAAAAGCTGTCTCTTATACACATCTGACGCTGCCGACGATAGAGCTCG
>CAXHCD010000075.1:0-17746 GCA_964015265.1 uncultured Oligoflexia bacterium | reverse complement strand
TAAATATCACTCACCGCCACCCACCCACAGAAACACGAGCTCTATCGTCGGCAGCGTCAGATGTGTATAAGAGACAGCTATTCCGAAGTTTAAATATTCTCATTATATAATTCCAGTTTATCCATCTATGGCCATAATATCTGGTTATTTTTTGAGTTCTTTGAAAAGTAAATGGATTGAGTCTGCGCCAAAATTTTTAAATAATTTAGGAATGACTGCCATAATGGCCTTATTGATTTTTCCTTTAACTACAAAAGTTAGAAGAGATTCTATAATTCATGATTATATTGAAACCAAAGCAAAGGAAGTAGATAAAAAGGAGTGGCTAATTGTTGATGCTAGTTATCCTTATTTTTCTTTGGCCAATTTAGTTAGTTTTGAGTTTAGTGGCAATGTTTATAATGGTGACATACAGAGTGCTCTTGAAAAAATAAATTCTCCTGGGCAAATACATATTTTAATGTCTAAAGAGAATAAGGAATTATTTGATAAATTAAGACCAGATTTAATTACTCCACTAATTAAACATCACTACCCGAGTAAAAATATTTTTTTAATAAGGAAAAAATAATCATCTTATATTAATTAATAAACTTTACTAAAATAGTTATGTGAAAACATTAATAGATAGACTTAAATTACAAAAAGAATTTGATAGAATTTTAATTCTTCATTTCTTTCATGGATTCTTTTTTTTCTTTGTCTTAATTGATCGACTCGCACATGATTTAACATTTTCAAGTTTTCTAATAAGAGTTATATTTTTTGCATTTATTTATCATGTTTATTATAGAACAGCTAAAAATGTATTTTACACATACTGGACAATTTCCGCCCTTTTATTACTTTATTTATTGAATTCATTTTTCTTTGTAGGAGATTTAAGTACTAGCTTTCTTAGTATGTTAGGTATTATATTTATCGCTCTTCAAGGACTTATGTTAAATACACCATATTATTATCCACGTGTGAGTTGGTGGGTATATGATTTTAGATATCGTGATGATCTAATTGTAGACTTAGAGTTCAAAGGTGATAGTTCAAAAGCAAGACTAACAGATCTTAGAAAATTGGCTGGTTGTGTAGCTACATTTGAAAAGATTAATGTTGGAGATAAGTTTGATGTTCTTGCCAATTTCAATGATCAAGAAATTAAACTTCATGCTGAAGTATTTAGTAAAAGGCAAGAAATAATAGGTCGTCCATATTTACTAGGTGTTAAATTTCATTTAAAAGATAAAGATGAAAAAATTATTTACTCAAAATTTGGTCAATACTGGCGAAGTTCTAAAAGAGCAAAAGAGTCACAAAAGTTTCAAGAAGTATAATGATTAATCATAAAGAAAAAATTTGGTTTATGAGAATGGCCTTAGAAGAAGCCGATGCTGCTTATAGAGTTGATGAAGTTCCTATAGGTTGTGTAATTGTTGGTGAAAATGGAGAGATGCTTTCTAAGACACATAACCTTAAAGAGTCTGTAAACGATCCTTGTGGGCATGCTGAAATTTTAGCGATTAGAGAAGCAAGCGAAAGAACAAAAAATTGGCGTTTAGTTAATAGTACTCTTTTTGTCACCTTAGAACCATGTCCAATGTGTTTAGGAGCTATGATTCAAGCACGAATTTCAAATTTAGTATTTGGAGCCTACGATAAAAAAGGTGGAGCAATCAGCCTTGGTTATAAGATTTATAAAGACGATCGTCTAAATCATAATTTTTCTGTTATTGGTGGAATAGAACATTATAAATGCGCTAAAGTTCTCTCTCGATTTTTTAAAGAAAAGAGAGACTATTACAAAAAAATAAAGAAATAGAGATATAAAAAAATTGTATCTTTTACACTGTAAACAAAAAACTAAGACATAATAAACGAAATGTTATAGATAATTCTCTATGTTATTGAATAAAAAGAGTTTTTTCTTATTTCTGTTCCTAATATTCGCAAATTTATCGTCTGCTAAATATATTGGCGGAGATAAATGGAATAAAAAATTAATAAACAAAAATAATATTTATAAATTAAATGAAGCAGAAAAAGACTTTTTCTTTAAAAGTGCAAAAGTTATAACTTCTCAAAATAATAAAACATCAGTTGGAACATCGTTTTATGTTAAAGAAATTGAGTCTGGTTTTTTATTTTTAACAAATTATCATGTTATAGAAAATAAAAGAACATGTTTGAAATCGAAAATTATAATCCTTGATAAAAATTTTAATAAGCATACGGCCAAGTGCTATAAAATTCTTAAGCAAGGAACATATAAAGATCAATCCGACTACACATACTTTATAGTTAAAAAAATAGACAAGCTTGATTTTTTAAAAAGCTACTCTGAAACAAAATTTTCTGAATCATTGCCTTTGGTGGGAGATAAGTTATCTTTTCTTGGGTTTGGAGGAAGTAAATACAATAAAAATTTTTCTATAAAAATAAGTAATGATAAGGATTGTATCTTCTTAAAAGCCTTTTCCAAAATAACCCTAGGTAATACTAAGGATAAAGAAGAAGTTAAGGATATAATTTCCACCGGTTGTGATACAGAAAGTGGTGATTCAGGCAGTGCACTTTTCAATCGTTATACAGGAGAAGTTGTCGGATTATTATTTGGAAGTCATTTATCTAAGACTCGTTCAATTAATCTTTCAAGTGATTATATTAAAAAAAACTTAGATAATTCACCTATTACCTTTGTAAAATTTGGCTCATGGGCCATACAAAGTTCTAAATTAAAATTTGGAAATTAATAATTATAAAAATTTAAAGAAATAAAATTTAAGGAAGAAGTATGACAGATAAGACAATTATTTTAATTGGACCAATGTCCACAGGGAAAAGCACTATCGCTCGAGAGTTAGCTAAACTGACAAAAATGAAACGTGTTCCAATGGATCGAGTCCGCTGGTATTACTATTTAAAAGATGGGTTTAGCATTGAAAAAGAAGAGAGTATTGAGTCATTTACAGACGTTATGTCATACTGGAAACCTTTTGAAGTCAAAGCTGTTAAACGAATAATATCGGAGTTTCCAAATTCGGTTATAGACTTTGGTGCTGGTCATTCATATTACACGGACACAAGTCAATTTAATGAAGTAAAAGAAGTACTTTCACCACTAAAAAATGTTGTATTACTTCTTCCAAGTGAATCTAAAGAAGAGTCATTAACAATCTGTAATGAACGTTTAAAAGAAAGGGTTAAGAGAGAACTAGATAAAACAGAGACAGATGCGAACCGTGCATTCATCTATCATCGGTCAAACTATGATTTAGCCAAACATATTGTTTACACAAAAGACAAAACCCCTGAACAAACAGCTAAAGAGGTATTAAAAGTATTAAAGCTTTAGTTTGTTAGATTATAGTTTTTCTGAATCTAAATATATTAATTTTTGGAATGATCCCAGTAATACTAATAGACATAGTTACATTCTTTACACCTTATATGAATGGTCTTCTCGTAATCTTCATACAGATTTTGTCTTCATTGTGTACAGAAGTAGCAGCAAAAAATTATTCTAGAAAAATGGCGGAGAACAAGAGATTCGAACTCTCGAAGGGTTGCCCCTTACACGCTTTCCAAGCGTGCGCCTTCGACCACTCGGCCAATTCTCCGTTTTGAACTAAGTTTATAAACTTCGAAAACTTTATCCGTCCATGCAATGCAGGTGCTATCGCTACTGCATATGCATTCCGGTAAAGCGGCCATCAAACTGCTTCGCATTTTGTCTGCGCCGCACGGCCAATTCTCCGTTTAGAACATAATAAGATGAGGTAATTTAACAAAGTTTTTTTTAGGAGTCTATTCTTTACAATATGGGTCAGCTTGTTGAATACAAGCTCTCATAGTACAGGCTGTTGGAGTGCCATTTGTTACTTGGCAATCATTACAACCATCGTACCAAACCTTGCAATTAGCTGGAATATTTTCACGGTTTTGAATAACAATAGTATTTTTTTCACTGGAAGTGTCACGCTTGTTTGAACTCTTTCCACATGAAGTAAGAAATAAGCTATAAAACAATATAAAAAGAGTAAGTATCTTCATGCAATACATATCGGACAATTTTACTAAAGCTTTAGTGCTTTATAACCCCTTGATTATAGTTATAGAAAATACTTAAAAAGTGATCAAACTATTTTAAATTCTAATTACATGATAATATTTGTGCGGGTGTTTTCTAGGGAGTAGGGCCACACTTATGAAAGTCACTTTTATCCGACCTTCTATGACTGAGCATAAATCAAAAGATGCTCTGGAGCCATTGGCAATTGCAATGTTAGCCTCCTATAGCCCAGATTTTGTTGAACATAAATTCTATGATAACAGATTAGAAGATATTCCCTATGATGAGCAGACAGATTTAGTTGCCATTACTGTTGAAACATATACAGCAAGAAGAGCTTATCAAATTGCGCAAAAATTTAGAATGCGAGGTATACCTGTAGTCATGGGAGGATATCATGTAACCTTTTTACCTGATGAAGCCTTACAGTTTTGTGATTCTGTGGTTATGGGTGATGCTGAAGAAACCTGGCCAAAGTTAATAAATGACTTTAAAAGTGGAAAACTTCAAAAAATATATAGAGCAACTAATTCAAAACCTCTAACACATATAAAACCAAATAGAGGTATCTTTAAGGGGAAGAAGTATGGGCCAATTCATATGGTTCAGTACGGAAGAGGGTGTCGATTTAATTGCGATTTTTGTTCTATAAAAACTTTTTATAAAGATTATTTAGACCAAAGACCTATTGACGATGTAGTTTCGGAAATAAGTAACTTGAAACATCGTCAATTATTTATAGTTGATGACAATATTTATAGTTATAAAAAACAGGCCATGGAGTTTTTTAGAGCATTGATTCCTTTGAAAATTAAGTGGTCTGGGCAAGTAAGTATCGATGTAACAAAAGATTTGGAACTAATGAAATTAATGAGAGATAGCGGATGTATATCTGTTGTCGTTGGTTTTGAGTCTCTTGACATTAATAGCCTTAATCAAATGAGAAAGGGGTGGAATCTAAAAAATGGCCCTTATGATGAGGCAATAAAAATATTTAGAGATTTTGGTATTATGATCTATGGAACTTTTGTTCATGGATACGATACAGATACTTTAGATACATTTAAAAGAAATTTAGAGTTTGCAATTGAATCAAAGTTTTTTCTAGCAAATTTTAATCCACTAACACCTACCCCGGGGACACAACTCTATACGAGACTAAAAAATGAAGGTCGTTTAATTAATGATCCTTGGTGGCTTGATCCAGGATATAAGTATGGGCATGCACACTTTCATCCTAAAAATTATTCAGCTGATGAATTAACACGTGGTTGTTTTTGGGCAAGAACAGAATTTAATACATTTAAAAATATTTTTAAAAGATCTTTAGATTTAGAGTCTAATCTTTCTTCTCTTTATCATGGAGGGACATATCTTGCTGCAAATTTAGTGACCAGATATGAAATTAGAAAAAAACATGGAAGTCTTTTATCAAATGAAAATGAACCATTGCATACTGATGGATTAATTGCGGAGCTAAAGTGAAAATAACATTAATTAAACCAAGGATTGGAAGGCAAGAGGATTCATTTTATATTGATGAAGGAAGAATGGAGCCGTTACAGCTTGCAGTAATTGCAGGAATGACTCCTAAAGAGTTTGAAGTTACCATGTTTGATGATCGATTTGAAGATGTAAACTTTGACGAAAAAACAGATCTAGTTGCTATTACTGTTGAAACCTATACAGCAAGACGAGCTTATGAAATTGCAACAGAATATAGATTAAGAGGTGTTCCTGTAATTATGGGGGGAATGCATGTTACCCTAATTCCAGAAGAAGCAAGCTTGTATTGTGACTCAATTGTAACAGGTGATGCCGGATGGATTTGGCATCAAGTATTAGATGATTTTAAAAATTATAAAAAATTAAGAAAACATTATAAGTCTATTGTTGGTGCACCACAGGCGAATAAATTTTTTCCAGATAGATCAATCTATTCTCATAAAAAATATTTAGATGTTGGATTAATTCAATTTGGAAGAGGATGTAAATTTGCGTGTTCATTTTGTGCAATATCAAAATACTTTGATAAACAGCAGTTCACGAGAGATTTAGATCAAGTACTTGAAGAAATAAAAGGCCTTAATAATAGATTAATATTTTTTGTAGATGACAATATTGCTGCAGACTTTGAAGCATTAAAAGAGCTTTGTCGGAAACTGATTCCTTTAAAAATAAGATGGGTTAGCCAAGGTTCTATGGATATGACTAAAGATTCTGAGCTAATGGACTTATTAGTGAAAAGTGGATGCATGGGTAATGTAATTGGATTTGAAACTATTAACCCTTCTAATGCAAGACAACTAAAAAAAGCACCTAATTTTTTTAGACAAGATTTTAGCTTATATAAAAAAGAAGTTGGAGCCTTAAGAGATTATGGTTTACAAACTTGGGCAGCTTTTACTTTAGGGTATGATCACGATACTAAAGAATCAATAATGAGTACTGTTGATTATGCAATTGCTCAAAAATTTTGTTTTGCAGCTTTTAATATTTTAGTTCCTTATCCCAATACACCTCTATATAGAAAATTAAAGGAAGAAAATAGGCTGTTATTTGATGGTAAATGGTGGCTTCATCCATCATATAGGTTCAATCATTGTTCTTATAAACCAAATTGTATGAGCCCAGATGAATTAACAGAGATTTCGTTTAAGTGTAAAGAAAAGTGGAATAGCTGGGGTTCAATTTTATCCAGATATTTTGATAGAAAAACGCATATGAGAAATTTAGTTAAATCAATTATCTATTGGACGTATAATCCTATATATAGCAAAGAAAATTTTAGTAAACAAGATATGTACTTTGGACTTTTTAATCACTTAGATAAAAATCTAGATGTATTACATGAAAACAAAACATTAAAATTAAATCCAAATTTAAATAATATTGAAGAAATAAATACATTAGTAAAAGATTTTAATTTTCAGGTAAATGAATCTGTGGATAACTTCTATGAACTTAAAGCTAGCAGTGATTCCTTATAAGCAAGATTATTATACAATTTTTTGCATGATAATGTGTTCGATTTTTTTGTTCACACCTTTATTTATTAATATTAAATTAAATCTAATAGTTCCCTATTTGTTTTTAAGTATTTTATTTAACTTTATCGTCAATTTAATTAATCATAATCACTCACATGTAAAAACATTTAATAATAAAACTTTAAATAGAATATTTGATTTTTGGTTAACGATAAATAGAGGAGCTTCTGCTGTTTTTATAGAGTTAATTCATAATGTTAATCATCATAAATATGAAGGAGCTAAAGAAGATTGGTTTTCTCCGGAAAATGAAGGCTCAGGCCCAGTTTTACTAAGACCATTTGTTTATGTGAAAAATACCGTTAAAAGATTTAGAAAAGAGGGAAAGAAGTATTACGACAAAATGGGTTGCAGTTTTACTAAAAAGAAAAATGAAGAAAATATATTTTTAATTGTCTTTATTATGTCGGCGTGCATAATAAATTTAAAATCGTTTATAATTTTTGTAGTAGTGCCTTGGTATTTAGGAAACAACTTTCTAGTACTAACAAATTTAATTTTTCACAAGAATACAGATCCAAGTGATAAATATAATCTTTCATATAACTACACAGGAAAAATTGAAAACATAGTTTTTTTAAATGGTGGATATCATACGGCCCATCATTTAAATCCCAATGTTCATTGGAGTGAGCTTAAAAAATTGCATGAAAAAGAAATTGCTCCTAAAATTAATAGTAAATACATTAAGGACTCAATGTTTACTCATTTTGTTGAAGAGTATATTAAAAAGGCATTTTAATTGGATAAAAAAGACTTATACAAATATTTCCCACAATCATGGTATCCAATATGTTTATCTAGTGAAATAAAAAAAAATGAAATTAAAGAAATTGAAGCTTTTTCAACTAAGCTGATAATTTTTAGAAATCAAAAAAATGAAATTGGTGTTATTAAGAAATACTGTCCTCACATGGGAACTAATTTAAAGAACTCTAAGATGGGATCAGATGGCCCAATTTGTCCTTTTCATTTAAGAGAATTTGATAAAAACGGAAAATGTCTAAGAATGTATGGGCATGATAAGATTCCTAATAATGCTCATACTAAATCGTTAGAAGTAATAGAAAAGTTTAAAATAATTTTTGTATTCTGGGGAGATAAGATCGGTTTCGAATTTCCAAAATTTTCTAGATTAGATGATCAAGAAAAGTATGTCTGTTCTAAGCCTGCGAATTATAAGCTTAATACTCCTTATCATTCATTATTGTTTAACGGGTTTGATACTCATCACTTGGGCTGTATTCATTCCAGAGTTGTATCGGAAGATCCAATTTTTAAAACACCTGAAAGAAATTTAATGACGGCCGATTATGCGATGGAAGCACTACCAAACAGGTTTTATGATCTAATTGTTTCAAAACTTAATACAAGTAAAAATATAGTTAATCTTAAATGTTGGGGTGGAAACTTTCTTATTATTCAATTAGAGAATACTAAAGATAATATTCTTATTACTTCCATGCCAATTAACAATAAAGAATCCAAAATATTTTTAACATCTATTACAAATCCGATTGGTAATAGCCTTTTTAGGCTCATAAGACTTAAATTTACAACTTTTCTTGGTGTTGAGTTTTTAAGACCAGATATAGATATAATTGAAGGAATGAGACCTGAAATTAAATCACTTTATGGAGAACTTGATAAGGGTGTTATTGAGTTTTGGAAGTATTGGGAAAACTTACCACGTGATAAAGAGTTTCAGAACTCATTTAATTCTTAGAAATAAATATTTTATATGAAATAAGCGCCAACAAAAGTCCTGAAGGTATGTCTAATATATGGTGTTGGTGTACAAGAATTATTGATGAACAAATTAAAACAAGCCAAAAACTAGTAAAATATTTCAAATATTTTTTTTCGATATGCTCTTTATTAATTGTCCATAGTCCTAGAGCAGCATAAGTCACATGCATTGAAGGGAAAAGATTGTGAGGCTTATCAAGAGAGTATAATACTTTATAGAAAATTTCAAAATTTTCAAAATTTTCTAGTCTTGGAAAACCTAATTGAGTTGGGAATATTAAAAAAATAGGCGCTGCCACAAAAATAGAAAAAATCATCGCCTTAGAAAACTTTTTCATATTTTCTTCATTTAACCAAAACAGCACACCAATTAAAATAATATCTAGTGTTCTATAAATAAGCATCATTAAAGGGATATGAGGAATATTTAATTCCCATTCAAAATAAAGAGGATATAACTTTTCCTGCTTTGAAGCATAGTAGTTACAAAGACCATAGACAACTACAAAGGTACTCATGGCCAGGCCTTGCCATTTGATATAATTAATAATTTTTGATTTGCTTAAATTCATAAATTATATTTTGAAATATCTAGTCTCATATTAAATATTTTATCGTTAGTGTTTATTCTTTTATATGAATAAGAAATTAGGTTTAAAGATTTAAGATAAGTAATCACCTCTATAGGAAAAACAACTTTTTCACCATTTATTTGTTTTAGTCCTGCTTGTAAAAGTTTTAAAAGTAAAGCGGTACAGCTATTTCTTCTAAAAGAATAAGTTCCTGGAAGTGATGGATTGACTATCCAATCCCTAAGTGTCATTTTAATTTTATGACGTTGTTCCTTATTTGTAGGAATAATATGACGATCCATATATCTTTGTTCTTTAATTAAATAATCGTTGATATAATTTTTCCACTTATCTATTATTGGTAAAACAGTATAACCACCGTAATAGGCTTTATAATTATCAAGATTAAATTCATTAAAGTTAGCTATAAAACTAACGCCATAATCTTCAGAAGGAGATTGACCAGAACCAACAAATCGTAAAAACACATGACCTAACCATTGGTAGTAGGCTTGTCCTGATTGAACATAAATTATTTCAATTCCTTTAAAATTAAAATTTTCATTTAATATGTCATTAGAAAGTACTTTGATTTTATCGAGAAAAGCTTCATGTTCTTGATTAAACTTATCAACTTCATGTTTGCTTTTTGACTTCGAGCAAGAGAATAATATTAGTAAAGGTATAAAAATTAGTTTTTTCATTGATCAATTCTAGCGCTAATCATATCAATTTCCTATAATTTGTATGTGAAAAAGTATAAAAATAAACCAACAGTGTTGAATATTGTTATATCAGTAATATCGATATTTTTAGCATTATTTTTTTTAAATCAATGTCGTCTTTCAAATACACTTTGGCAGAAATTATTATTTGGTATTTTATTTGGACTTGTTAATAATACAATTTTTTCTCTTTTACACGAATCAGTACATGGATCGTTTTCAAAAAATAGAACAATTAATGATTGGTTTGGCAGAATAACAGCAGCTTTTTTCCCAACGTCTTTTACTCTGCAACAAATCTTTCATTTAGGTCATCATAAAAGAAACAGAACGGACGCGGAATTATTTGATCAATATTATGATGGTGATAATAAACTAATAAAAAAATTTGTGATTTATTCGCTTCTAATTGGTTTGTATTGGCCTAGTTCTCCCCTCGCGAATTTAGTGTTTTTATTTTGTCCATGGTTGTTTAATATTAAGAATTTGAGAAAAAATGATCTTATGAAAAAAGCAAGCTTTGATCAAATGCTCTCAGGACTTGATAAAAAAAATGCTCCACACTTTAAAATTAGATTAGAAATTATTTTCAGCATTTGTATTCAAGCTTTAATTATTTACTTATTAAAGATTGATTTTTCAACTTGGTTTATATGCTATTGGTCTTTTGCCTTACTTTGGTCATCACTGCAATACACAGATCATGCTTGGTCCATTAGAGATATTAGAACAGGGGCATGGAATTTGAAAGTTAGTAGAATAACTCATATTATTTGGCTTAATTATCACTATCATTTAAACCATCATCGCTCACCTTCAACTTCTTGGCTCTACCTTCCCTATTTAACAGAAAAAAATGATCAAAATCCAAGTTTTTGGAAAATATATTTTAAACTCTGGAAAGGGCCAACAAAAGTAGATCAAAAAAATCCAGAGTGTAGTATTGAGCTTGAAAATGAAATATTTTCAGGAACTTCTATTCAAGAATATCGTAATTCCCCTTCTAATTAGTCAGCTATTTTACGAATTATTTTCCATCTCGTTTTAGGCAGGTTTTAAAAATAAAATATATTTAAGAGAGGAATATAATATGGGTGTTGAATCTATTACAAGTATTATTTATTTTGTGTGTATGATTTTTGTTGGAATTGGTGCTTATTATTTTTTAGCAAATTATTCAAAAAATAATAGCAATGAATTCAATGAAATGATTGAGACGGCAAATGATAAACTAAAGCTTTCGAAAGATGTTGCGGCTACAATTGAGAGGGCTTCACAATCCCCAATGGCATTAATTGATCAAAAGCAAAATATTTTATGGAAGAATAAATCATTTGAAAAAAATTTTGGCGAAGAATTAAATTGGAAAAAGATTCAAAAAAACGATTTAATTGAATTGTCGACAAGAACAAATTTAGAGAATGTTTATAAATTAAAATATTCTGATCAAAAGTATCATATTGATTCAC
Organism: uncultured Oligoflexia bacterium; assembly: GCA_964015265.1. GTDB lineage: Bacteria > Bdellovibrionota > Bacteriovoracia > Bacteriovoracales > Bacteriovoracaceae > CAXHCD01. Next base: position 6,118 of record CAXHCD010000075.1, on the reverse strand, counting down.
ATTTACAAAAAAATGATAACACAGTTAAGAAGCTAATAGAGCTTACTCCATTGTATATTTCTACTAATCAGAAGAATCAATTAATAGATTTTAATATTTTATTTGATGATGTCTTTGAAAAAGCGGGGCCATATTTAGATTATGTATACCTAAGTTTGAAATCAAGTGTAGATTTCCCTGTTTTTAGTAATAAGAATATTGGTCGTTTAGAAAGCACTATTTTAGAAACCTTAAAATTAATAAATACACTTTCCAAAGAAAGCGATAGAAAACAATACTTAGATGTCTCTTATTATCCAAGCGAATCAGGTATTGGGATAACTTTTAAGATTAAAGACTTCAATGAAAATAATTATAGAGGTGAATACTTAAGAGCGTTTTATAAAGGTCTTAAGAATTTAGAAAATTTATTATCTGAGCAAAGAGGACGAACAATAATTTCTCTTAATAATGGTAGTTTTATATCTATTGAAATTAGTATGAATTACTTAACTGAAAAAGTGACTGAAAAGAATATTAGGGACAGAGTATCTGCCCCTAATCAATCTAAATATCAAATGGGAAGCTAACGCTCACTGCAAAAGAGTTTCCTTCGATTTTATTAGTTAAGCTTGATGTATTTGATGTTGAAGAGTTAAAGAACTCATCATAACTTGTCATTCTATATTCTAAGTTCACTGATAGAAATGGAAGACCAGTCCAACCTAATCCTATATTTGTTTCGCTACCCTTATATTCATCAGCGTTATCTCCAAAATACCCTCCATTATTTGTTAGCTCAGCTTTTGCACTAAAAAAATGAGAAATCCAAAATCTAAACATAACGGGAAGATTGTATCCAATAAAAGCACCAATTTTTTGAACCTTTATGTCTGATTCTTTAGAGGAGCCTAATGCACTTGCAAGTGAATTTGGTTCATCAACTTCAAGTGAACCTGTTCCAAGTTGAAAGTCTGCACCAAACATAACACCAAAGCTTTGATAACCAAGTCTTGAACCATAAAACATAGTGTTATTGTTGAATTGTCCACTTTGAGTTCCAGAGACATTATTCTGATCCAATGATCCAAACTGGAAACCAACATATGGCTCAAGTAGAATACCTGCTTTAGCAGAAGTAGAAATAATGAGGGGAAAGAGTAAAATTAAAAGTTTAATAGTTTTCATAAGACCATCCTTGCTAATGTTACAGAACCACCCCTGACTCTAAGGAAATGATACTTTATGAAGTATTTAATAACAAACTCGGCAAAATATTCGATTAGATTGTTCAAGTATTTAATTTAACTAAAAAAATTTCCGCTCACATACTGTCCATAAATGATTTATACTTAGAGAATGAAAACAATTTTACTCATAGTTTTAACTTTTTTTAGTCAACATATTCTGGCAAGTAGAATTAATTTAATTGACCAAAAACCAGTCTTAAAAAAGAAAAAAGTTATGCTGAAAATTGTAAAAGAAGGCCAAGACATCAAAGCTATCTCAAATTTAAATGAAGATCTGATTCCTGCAAAGAAATTAGATATGATAGATAAATTAAATATGAAATTTCACAGGAGTGAAAATCAACTTGATAAAAAAGAACTTGAAGCTGTATCTATGATTGGACCAGTGGATGGGCAAATCGTTTATGAAAAGGCCGTGAAGTTTGTTTGGAGCGGTGATCCCCTATTGTTAACAGATTATAAATTCGTTTTAGAGAGCAATGAGGGTCAAAAAATTTTTGAAGGCAATGCTATGAAGTCTAAAGTTATTAATGGACTTAAGGCCGGTGAATATAGGTGGAAACTAGCACAGCAACAATTGGGTCAGACTGAAATTACATTTTCATGGCAATACTTTAAAGTGGAAGACAAAGATCGTTATCGAAAAGTAGTTTTAAAACCAAAATATCTTCAAAAATAGTCTCTTTTGACTTCTTGATATGAATTCCCTAATATGCCCTTGGTCAGAGGTAGCAAATGTTTCCTTGGTGAACTCCGCCAGGTCGGGAACGAAGCAACGGTAACTTTAGGTGCATTGTGTTACTCTCTGGCCGTTTTATCTCAAATCCCCTTTCAAAACTATATTATTAATAAAAACTTTGATATTGTTTTCTGAATTGTTTTAATTGATTAGGAAAGTGCGCATATATGTCATATCAAGTTTTGGCCAGGAGACTCAGGCCATCAAAATTTAAAGAAGTAGTTGGTCAGGATCATATTGTTAGATCTTTGAAAAATGCAATATCGAGAAATATAATTGGCCATGCTTATTTATTTACTGGGACAAGAGGAACAGGAAAAACGACAATTGCAAGAATTTTTGCCAAATCTTTAAGGTGCGAAAACTTATCAACTGATATCGAGCCATGTAATGAATGTACATCATGTTTAGAATTGAAAGGTTCTAGCTCTCTTGATGTAATTGAGATTGATGGAGCTTCTCATAACGGAGTTGATGACGTTAGGGAATTAATTGAGCGTGTACAATTTCTTCCTACTAAAGGTCAATATAAAGTCGTTATCTTAGATGAAGTTCACATGTTAAGTAATAATGCTTTTAATGCTTTATTAAAAACTTTAGAAGAGCCACCAAAGCATGTTGTTTTTATATTTGCTACTACTGAACCAGAAAAGCTTTTGCCAACAGTAATTTCAAGATGTCAAAGGTTTGATTTTAAAAATGCAATCTCTTTAACATTAAAAGAGTATATTAAAGATGTTTTGGAGAAAGAGGGATATAAGTTAGAAAATGAGTCTTTAGTTAATACTATTTCAGAACTTGGAGACGGTTCATATAGAGATACGTTATCAAATTTAGATCAGGCGATGGCCTTTAGTGAAAATAATTTGATTACGGAAGAATCTCTTACAACTTCGCTTGGCTTAGTAAGTACTACCTCAATAAGAGAGTTAATTGAAAATATACTTTTGGGTAATGAACCAGGTTTTAAAAAAATAATAAATAATATTTTGGAATCGAATGTATTAATTGAAAATATTTCAAAATCATATTTACGAGAATTATTTCAACTAATTGAAAGTATAGATGATAAAGAGTTTGTTAAGTCTTGTTATCCAAACTTCTATAAACAATGGGACAGTTATTCAACTGCCGAATTAATTTGGGTCTATGAACACAGTGCTAAAGAATTGGAGTGGATTTTAGATTCATTGTTTCCAGTACAAGCACTTATGATTCATTTTAAAAAAGTTTTAATGAGACGAGAATACTTCTCTTCAACTCAAAAAAAAACTAAAGAAATAATTGAGCCGACAAAATCTGAAATTGAAAATGAAGTTGAAGAATTGGCTGAAGAAGCTACGGAAGATAAGGAAGAAGCCGTTGCGGTAGTTGAAAAAACTAAAGAAGAAGTTATCCACAATAAGGATTGGGAAGGTTTTCTAAAGTTTTTAAACTCAGTTTCACCTGCGTCTGCTTCTAATTTAGAGCAAGGAAATTTAGTTCGACCTATAAGTTACGATGGCAGTTCATTAACATTAGAGCTAGGTTTTGGACCGGCTGAAAAAGTCTTTTATGATTATATTTCTGAAGTTCAAACCAAAGAGAGATTAAAAGAAAAACTACTTAGCTTTTTTGCAATTGATCTTGAAAATTTAAACTTTCACATAACATTGCTAGATGGAAAGTCTAAGGAAGAAAAAAACTTCATGTCACTTGCAGAAATTGATAGAAAAAAACTGGAAGATGAGAGAGCTCAAAAAAAAGAAGATCTACTAAATCATCCAATGTTGAAAGAAGCAGAAAGTTTATTTCAAACTAAAATTGATAAAATAGTAATTGACGATTAATCATCGGGGGAAAAAATGGCAAAAGGAATGAATAACCTTTTAAAACAAGCTCAGCAAATGCAGCAAAAAATGACAACGCTACAAAAAGAATTAGAGACAAGAGAGCTGGAAGTATCTTCTGGCGGTGGGATGATTAAAATAAAAATAAATGGAAAACAAGAAGTTTTAGAACTTTCATTAAATAAAGAATGTATTGATCCTAATGATGTTGAGATGTTAGAAGAAATAATTAAAACAGGCATCAATCAAGCGGTAAAAGAATCTCAAGATATGGTTTCAAATGCAATGTCAAAAATAACTGGTGGAATGAATATTCCAGGAATGTTCTAAAACGATGGATCTTCCTGATAAAATCTCTAATGTTGTTCAATTTTTTTCCATGCTACCTGGCGTAGGAGAAAAAACAGCAACGAGGCAGACATTAACTCTTACAAGCTGGTCACACGAAGATCTAATAAAATTTGGAGAGAATTTAAGGGCATTAACTGAATTAAAAAACTGTCGAAAGTGTGGTTTATTTTCAGAAGATGAATTTTGTAGTATTTGCGAAAGTCCAAAAAGAGTTAATGCAAAAACAATTTGTGTTGTAGAAAGTATTACAGATTGTTTAGCAATTGAAAAAAGTGGAACATATAGAGGGACCTATCATATTTTAAATGGCGTTCTAAATCCTTTATTAGGCATTGGGCCAGATGAGCTTTATTTGGAAAGATTAAAAGAAAGAGTCGTTAGTGAGGGCGTTGAAGAAATGATTATTGCTCTTAACCCATCAGTTGAGGGAGATGCAACGAGTTCATATATTAGAGATCTTGTAGGCGATGGTGTTAATGTTGAGCGAATAGGATTTGGCATTCCTATTGGTGGAAGTTTAGAATATTTGGATTCAATGACAATTGGGAAAGCTTTAGAAAACAGAAAGAGAATGTAATTAATGTTTGATATAAATGTAGATTCAAATGAAGTCGATAATCTATTAGATAATGTTGGTAGAGCTTCAGGCCACAGTATTTTTGTATGTAGAAATGATGGAATTTTATTATATTCAAACGAAAAAAAAATTTCTCAAAATGATCAAAAAAGTATGGGGGCTCTGGTAAGTGGAGTTTGGCAAGCAGCTGAAGCGTTATCAACGTTTTTACCAAATTATAAAAATGAAGACGTATATAGATTAGGGTTTGATACAAGCTCTCAAGGTATTTATGTTTTACCTCTCAATATAAAGCAAAGTACTTATTATCTTGGAGTAATTTTTTATGATGAAGTTAATCCCGGAATGATAAAGTCCCAGATTAGAAACTTTGGGCAAAAGTTTATAAATTATATAGAAAATAAAACTTATCATAATAATGAAGTAAAAGAAGATTTTCTGTTTAAAGACATAACTGATCATGAAATTGATCAGCTTTTTTCATTTGGAGAGTAATAAATGTCTTTTTTGAATAAATTTACTAAAGAAATAAACTGTAAGATTGTTTACTACGGCCCAGGCTTGGGAGGAAAAACAACAAATATTCAATATATTTATCAAAAAACGAGCGGTGAAAATAAGGGAAGAATGATTCAATTAAATACTCAAAATGAAAGAACGTTATTTTTTGACTTCTTGCCTTTAGATTTAGGAGAAATAAGAGGATTTAAGACTCACTTTCATTTATATAGTGTTCCTGGACAAGACTTTTATGAAGCTTCTAGAAAATTAATACTAAGAGGTGTTGACGGGATTATCTTCGTTGCTGATTCTCAGGTAGAAAGAATGGAAGCTAATCATGATTCTTTAAATGGACTAAAGGCTGCACTTAAAGAGCAAGGATATAAAATTGAAAAAATTCCACTTATTTTTCAATGGAATAAAAGAGATTTACCAAATGTAGTGCCGATAGAGGAACTTGAGAAACAGCTGAATTTTTGTGATGCACCTTCATTTGAAAGTGTTGCCACAACAGGAGAAGGTGTTTTTTCTACCCTAAAGGCCGTTAGTAAGCACGTTTTAATGAATGTTAAAGCTGGGTTATAAAAGTTTTTTATATTTTAAATAGCAGACTAAAGATTCAATTAAGGCTTCCTGACAATATAAACTAGATCTAGATCCGATTAAATGATGCCCTTTAATGACACCTAAGTTTGAGGATTCAAAATAGCTAGGAAAGTGAGCATATTTGGCATCTACTATTCCATCATTCATTTCATTACTTTTTAATAGAAATTTAGTTAATATCATTAATACATGGCTTTCATGCCAATCAGATCTCAAGGCAAGTGAAGTATAAAAAATATTTTGAGGAAGTTTTTTATAATTTCTTTGAAACCAAGGTGTTCTATAT
>CAXHCD010000074.1:0-18292 GCA_964015265.1 uncultured Oligoflexia bacterium | reverse complement strand
GTTACTAGTAGTATCGATGTTCCAACTCAAGTAATTGATATAGAAGTTTTAGAGTGGAATCAAAAAATTGAAAATGAATTAAAAAATAAATTTAAAATTAAATCGATTCAAACTTTACGAAAATCTGACTCTCATTTGATAACAATTGAAATTGAAAAAGGTAAAAAGGACATACGTGCTGAAATTTCAAGTTTTATTTATGCAAATGGAGCAAGTTTAATTGGAATGAATGTTAAGCAACATGGACTTGAAGAAAAGTTTAATGAAATTAATAAAGGAGGATTGAATATATGAGAGCAGTATCAATACTTCTTAAAAAAGAATTAAAAGAAAATTTAACTTCACCACTCTATTATATTTTGTGTGGTTTATTTACGTTTAGTGTGGGCGTTTTCTTTTACATGAACTTAACGAACTCACATAATTTAACAACTATTACATTAAGAGATAGTGTTCTTCGACCTATATTTGGAAATATGAATTTAATTCTTTTGTTCATAACTCCAATACTCACAATGAGAGCATTATCTAGTGAACGTAGAGATGGAACATTAGATATATTATTACTTTCAAAATTAACTCAGTTTCAAATAATACTATCTAAATTCTTATCAAACTTAATACTCATCATATTTATGTTAGTTCCGACTTTGATTTTTCCAATAATATTAAGTTTTTCTGGACTAGATGATTGGGCCTTAGTTTTTTCAAATTATTTTGGATTAATTTTAACAATTGCTTGTTATGTGGCCATAGGAATTTTTGCATCAGGTTTAACCGAGAATCCTGTTATTGCTGCTGTAATAACATTCTTTTTTTTAATAGGAATGATCATTTTGGTAATGGTTGGTGCAAGTACTCATAATATGATTATAAATTCAATGTTTCAGTATCTAAGTACTCCATTTCATTTTGAAGGTTTTTCAAGAGGTATGATTAAGTCATACTCTCTTATATACTACATGAGTTTTATAGGACTATTTTTATACTTAGGAAATACGACCTTAGAAAAGAGGAAGTGGTAATGAAGAAAATAATGATTGATTATATTTTTCCAGTATTACTAACTGTTTTGTACTTAACTATGGTTGCACTTTGGATTTCAATTCCTGAAGAAGTAACTTTAAATGTTGCGACTACGGGAGCTGCATTGGCCTTTACATCCTTATATTTAATTCTTGTTAGAGAAAAAGTTGTAAATTTATATACTTCTAATTTTTTCAAGAAGATGATTAGCTCATGTATTTCAGCTTGCTTGGTTTTTGCAATTCTTGGTGTGATTAATTATATCGCATTTAAAAACCCGAAAGCTGTTAATATCTCAAAATCTCAGATGGGTGAATTGTCTGGTCAGACTAAGAAATTACTCAAAAATATGGATGAAAAACTTGTAATAAGGTTTTTTGGAAATATTAATCAATACCCATCAATTAATAGCGAAATTGATAAGTATCGAATTGTTAAAAAGAATATTGATCTCAACTTTATTGATGTTGATGTTCGACCTGAAGAGGTTAATAAATACAGTATTAAAAAAACGAATAGTCTACACCTAAGTTATAAAGATAAATCTCAAGTAATTGAAGGTTATAGCGAAGAAAAAATGGTCGATGCATTTAGGAAGCTCCTATCAACAAAAGTTGCTCATTTATATTACTCAGTGGGACATGGTGAACTCGACTTAACTTCAAAAGAAGGAGAGCAGTCAGCATTTTTAGGAGAATTAATTAAGCGAGAAGGACATAGAATTTCTCAAATTAAGCTTTCAAGCATTTCTAAAATTGAAGATTCGATTGATACATTAATTATTCTCGGGCCAGCTGAAAAGTTTCTAAAACAAGAAATAGAAATAATTGATGACTATCTAAAAAGAGGAGGATCCCTTCTCGTCGCTATCGATCCCAATTTAAATAGTGATAAACTTGTGGGTCTTAGAGAATTGCTTAAAAAGTGGGGGATAGAGATAAATAATAATTTAGTTATCGATCGTATTTCTTATATCAAAGGATCAAACGGTACTGTACCAGTTGCAAATAAAATTTTAGATCATCAGATAACTAAAAACTTTCAAGGGCAATACTTTTTTCCTTTTACAAGTGCGATAAGAGAGGTTGAAGGACAAAAAGTGGGAGCTTTTTGGCCACTGATGGAGTCAAACCTATTTCCGGCCAGTTGGATAGAGTCAAACCCTAAAGAACTTGTTAAAGGTAAAATTCAATATCACGAAAATGAAGATTTAAAAGGTCCTGCTGTCTATGTGGCTGCTTTAGAACAAATTAGCTCTAATGGAAAGAGAGCAAGAATTGTTGCGTTTGGTACTTCTAAATTTATAAATAATAAGATGCAGTCTTTTACCGGTCATTTTAATTTATTTTTGAATGCAATTTCATGGCAAGTAAATCAAAGTGCTATGATTGCACTTGATCGACCTAATATAAAAGTTGCTCCGGTATTTATTTCTAGAAATCACATCGGGATAATTTTTTACTTCTCAATTGTTTTAGTTCCAATAGTAATGATGATCTCTTCATTTGTTTTTTATAGAAGGAGAGTTGTAAGTTGAAGCGAAATTTAATTTTATTTGCATTATTATCAGTACTTTTAACTTATACATATTACTCTGAAGAAATAGGTACTTTCAAATTTGGATCTAACCAATTTGACACTCTGGCTAAATTTAAACTTGAAGACATCAGAAAAGTTAAATTAAAAAATGCTTTGTTATTAAAAAAGAAAAATAATTTTGTCGTAAAAAAATATGATTTTAAGGCCGATGATGAACAAGTGAAATCACTATTCGATGTTCTTTCTCACTTAAAAATGGTTCGTGAAATTCCGAATAAAGATCTCGCTGATTCTATAGAAAAATTTGTACCTTTAGATTCTCCATTTATAGATTTTGAGCTTAAAAATAAATCTGTTCGTTATACTTTTGGCAAAAAACAGGATTTTTCTAAAAGATTTTACCTAAAACAAGAAGTAGGAAAAAGCTCAAGAATTGTTGTTGCAGAAGATAATAGGCCAGTTGATATGATAGTTGATAAATCAACAGCATATAAAAGCTCTGTTCAATATGATAATTTGATTAGTGTTTTAAATTGGAATTCAGATGAATTTTTGAACCGCTCTATATTAGAACTAAATGAATCGTTCTCAAAAATCAAAATTAAAAATAATAGAAATATAGAATTTAGCGTAACAAAAAATGGTACTACTCCAAGTGCTCCTAATGGTATTTCTTATGAAAAGAAATTTATAGCTGGATTTTTCGATAAGATTTATAAAATGAAATCTAAAATGGTGTTGTTAAAATACAATCCGAAAATTTTAAAAAATAAGATTTCAAGTTTTTGGTTGGATGATAAAGGCCCTTATGAAATTTACTCTAAATATGGAAGTCTTGCTGGGTATTTTTTAGTTAAAGATGACAAATTATATGAACTAAAAAAAGAGCAGAGTGCTCCATTCTTTCTAAATGTACAAGAATTTTGGGAAAAAAGTGTTGTTTCTGAAAATAATAAAATTCATCAAAATGAAAATATTGTATTTCAATTTCCTAAAAAAGAAGAAAAAGTTATAAATCTAGAGATAAAGCAACATCAATTAAGGCCAAGTTTACTAGGGAAGAGTAAAACGAAAGTAAATCCGTCTGAGATTAATAAATTAATTAGCTTGCTTGGAACTCCAGCTGATGTTCTTCACAGTAATATGAAAGAATCTAAACAATCAGATTTTAAGTTAAAGCTAAAAGAGTGGAATTTAGATATTATTTTTGAAGATAAAATTTTAAAACTAGTAGATCGAAAGAAAAAAGTATCATTTTACTATTTTGTAGGAAAGAATTCTCCTATATCATTAAAGTATAACAATTATTTTGAAAATGACTGAGACAATTAAAAATTACTTCCTATTATTCCTTCATCCTATTAGCAGTGCTAATTCATACAATAGTGCTAGAGAAGGGAATAATTCTTGGCGATATAGAAATGGATTTTTCAATTTAGAGTTATCTGAAGTCATTTTAATTTCTTGGGTTTTTGTTTTTATAAGTGGTATTTATCAATTGATTTTAATGAGTTCATTTTCTGAATTAGGAAGAAGTGTATACTTTGATGCCTCTTTACCAGACTTTGCAGAAAGTTTCATTACAACTGGTAAACAAATGCAAGTCTTTCAAATATTATTTCAGGCAATATTTTTTCCAATATCCGCATGGTTTTATACAAAACTTTGGGCCTTGGTAATTAGATTTACTGGAAAATTATTTGGATACGAAGAAATTTTACTTTATAAAGAATCAAGAGAGATTTCAAAAAATGCTTTGGTTTCAAATGTTTTTTGTTTGGTTCCTATATTTGGAGAAGTCTTAAGACATTTTTATGGATTATTGCATATGTTTTTCGGATTAAAAGGCAATCTAAAAATGTCAAATATGCAGGCCATCATTGTCTTATTAGTTCCTGTATTGTTTGTAGGAGCTTGGTTGATACTAATGTTCCTAAATCTATTTATGATTTTTGCTTAAAAAATTTCCTCGGCCGGCCATTGTTAGATTTTTATTATGGCCAAGTTTTTATCAAGCTGTGAATATAGGTTTACACACTAAGAGACATTTTAAAAAGATGTCTATTCATTTACAGGAGTTAGAAAATGAATGGATTGAGTTTTGGCCACTATCACGGTGGATCAATCGAAGTAATTTGTGGGCCCATGTTTTCAGGGAAGACAGAAGAACTTATTAGAAGAGTTAGAAGAGCATCCATTGCTAGACAAAAGATTCAAATTTTTAAACCAGCGATTGATGACAGATATCATGAAAGTCAGGTAGTAAGTCATTCTTCACAAACAGTAGACGCAACACCTGTTTCAAATTCATTAGAAATTCTAAGTAAATTGTATGACTCAACAAGGGTTGTTGCTGTTGATGAAGTTCAATTTTTTGATGAAGCAATATTAAAAGTTGTAGATAAATTAGCAAGACGTGGGTGTAGAGTTATCTGTGCAGGGCTTGATCAAGATTATAAAGGACAACCTTTTGGGCCAATGCCTGGGTTACTTGCGATGAGTGATAGAGTTGATAAAGTGTACGCTATATGTACAGTCTGCGGAGATCCTGCAAGTAAATCATTTAGAAGACCAAGTGTAGAAAACGAAGAGCAAGTAGTTGTTGGTGAGAGTGATCTCTACGAAGCTAGATGCCGCTATCATTTTGAATATTTTGAAGAGGATGATCTTTTGGCCTTTTCAATGCCTAAAGTTGATAAAACTCCAGGGCAAGATAGCGTGGTTTAATACCAAATACATAAAAATGTGATATGGTCATAGGGATTTTTATCTTTAAATAGGCAAATAATTGGAGACACCTATGGCCATTGAAACTTTTATCTCAAGAGAAAAAATTCATAAAACAAACTTAGATTTAGCTAAACAGATCTGTAGAGACTATGAAGGTCAGGATGTTATTTTTGTTGGTATTTTAAATGGATCTTTTATGTTCTGCGCGGATCTTGTGAGAGCATGTTTTGAAGTTGGTGGACTCAGCAGTGCAAGCGTTGAATTTATGGGGGCATCATCTTATGGTGATGGTACAGAAAGTTCAGGTGAGTTAAATATTACTCTAGATCTTAAAAGAGATATAAAAGATAAAAATGTTATTATAGTTGAAGATATTGTTGATACTGGATTAACTTTATCGAAACTTTTAAAAGTTTTAGAAAAGCGTTCTCCAAAAACTCTTAAGCTTGCTTCACTATTATATAAACCAGCAAGAAATGTTCATGAAGTAAATATCAATTATCTAGGTATAGAAATAGAAGATAAATTTGTAATTGGTTATGGGCTAGATTACGCTGGAAAATATAGAGAACTTCCATTTATTGGAGTTTATAGTGAAAATTGAGCAAAGTGGAAGTGTTCGAATAGATTTACTAGGAGGAACACTTGATCTTGAGCCAATCAATTTAATTTTAAGAGATGTTGTAACTTTAAATATTGCGACAAGTTTAAAAGCAGTGGTAAAAATTGAAAAAACTGATTTCGATGGAATTGAAATTGAATCAATTGACTATAATGTAAAAAAACAAATTCCAAAAAGTGAAATGACAAAAGATAATTTACTGAGTGGAAAATTTGAAGCACTTAGTTTTGTATTGCAAATTATTGATCTTTTTAATTTATCAAATATAAAAATAACATTGAAAAGTGGCTCTCCAGCTGGAGCTGGTTTGGGTGGATCTTCGAGTATGGGAGTGACTTTGTATAGCGCTCTTTGTAAGTATACTAATCAAACTCTTAATAGACTTGAAGCTATTAATAAAGTTCGATCAATAGAAGGTAGAATTTTAGATTGCGGGCCGGCCGGTTATCAAGATTATTATCCTGCGCTCTTTGGAGGCATTTTGGCCCTAGAAGCTCAAGTTGGAGAAGTGAAAGTTCATCAATTGTTTACAGAAGAATTTTCTCAATTTATAAATTCTCATTTAACTCTCGTTTATTCGGGACAGACAAGACATTCAGGAATCAATAATTGGGAAGTTTATAAAGGCTTCTACGACGATAGAGATAATACTCGAAAGGGTTTAGAAGAAATTGCTTTATTAAGTAAAAATGCTTTTGAGTCAATTCAAAATAAGAACTATGAGGAATTTTTAGAAAATCTTAAGAAAGAAGGAGAAGTTCGTAAGAAACTTTTTCCTGGAATCGTTTCATCTGAGATGGATTCGTTGTATAATAATATTAGAAAAGATGTCTCAGACCTTGGCATGAAGGTTTGTGGTGCTGGCGGAGGAGGATGCTTTATTCTTGCTCACAAGGCCCAAGAAAAAGATATTGTTTCAAAAAAAGTTAGTGAACTGGGGATGACAGTTCTTGATTTCGAGGTAGATTCCCCAATTTAATTAGGGAGTTCCTATCACCAATTTATCTGGACAAAAATATGGTGGCCTAAGTATGAAGGGCGGAAGAAAAGATCAGTTTTTCTTTTGTCTTCTTGAATTTTATCCAAATGAGCAAAGATGGTTTTTAAAGTCACTTCTTCAGGTAAAAGATGAAGAAGGTGTAGATGGTGATACGGCCATAAGAAATTGGCTAGATGAATATCAGTTAAAATCATTAATTGTTGATTTTCCTCTGTCACAAGCAGCCTGTGCTAATTGTGAAATTGAATGTCCTGGAATGCATCAATGTCCTGTAGAAAATGTTCAAACAGTGTATCGAGAAATTGATAAACTCTTAGATGAAGATTTAAAAAGAAAAAAAGAAAATCCTAAAAAGTATGAGCAAGAAAGAAATAAAGATGATGAAATAGATTTTAAAAAAGACATTATGGATGTTGAAACAACGGATCATATTTTATCTAGATCTTTTAAAAGAAGATTAAAAAAGGGTTTTCTTCCTTATTGGAATAGACCTGTTGATTTATGGATTTGGTGTAATTATTACGAACAATTATTAGATCTATTTAATATTTCATATGATTCTTTTGGCAATACCTCATTAATGATGATCTCAAGGTTTGACTTTTTAAAACGCCATTTTCCATCAGGACTAAAACTATATGAATCAAACTCATATATAAATTTGATTGAATTATTGAGAGCGAAAATAATATTGAAAAGAGATATTTTAAATCTTTCAGATATTGATTTTAATATTGAGGCCCGTTTAAATATTATTTGTCAGGTTGAAAAGAAACTTAATATTTTTATTTATGATCACGACAAAGATATTCTTGTGAAAAATCCAAGAGCATTTAATTCATTTTTACTGGCCATATGTGGAAGAAATTTATCATTAACACAAATGAGAGCCCTACCTCTTTGGGCCGAGCCCGAGAAAACTAGGTTTGTTTTCCCTTCGTTTTAATGCCAAATTTTCTCGTCGCTAGTTTTTGTACAAAAAATATTTAATTCAAGCTCTGTCTTGAAAAGTCTTTGTTTTTAGGTGTTTATGAACATGATTAGGATCATGTAATTAAGGTTATATTTGTTTTTAAGTTTGAACTTAAAATCTAATTAATGAGATTTGTATTAATACTATTTATTTTGGCCTCATGTAACGCTTCTAAGTCTCCTGAAGCAGATACAATTTCATTGTTAAAGAAGAGTGGGAGTAGTTCAGTCTTAGGAGTAATTAATATCCCTTATGACGTAAATGATATGCCCGATTATGATCTACCTGATCAATTTCTGAACTGCTCCTCTCCTTTAGAATTTCCTGTGAAGCTATCTGACTATTGTTTATATGAATATTTGGATTCAGATACAGAGTATATAAATTTTCAAAAATATGAGCTGAATTATCCATTATGGACTAATGGTTCTGATAAAAAGCGTTGGATGTACTTACCGAGGGATAGCAAAATCAATACTCTAAATCCTGATGAATGGATTTTTCCAGTAGGAACTGTTTTGTTAAAAGAGTTTTCTTATAATGGATTAAAAGTTGAAACGAGGTTAATAGAAAAGCTAAGTAGTAATAATTGGAGAGTGGCCGTTTATGCTTGGAATAATGAGCAGACTCAAGCTAATTATGTTAACACAGGTGTACTAAATGCATTAGGAACAGGTCACGAAATTCCATCTCTATCTCAATGTATAAATTGTCATAAAGGACGATCTGATTTTGCGATAGGGCCAGAGGCCGTACAATTTGAACATAGAGATAAAAATGGTTTAAATTTAGATAAATTAGTTCAATTAAATTTGATTACTCATTCATTGCCAAGACCAATGATTATAAAAGGGAATGAGCTAACGCAAAAAGCGCTGGGATATTTACATGGTAATTGTTCTCATTGCCACAACCCCGATGGACAATGGAAAGGAGATTTTTTAGGTGATCCGACTTTTTTAAATTTTAGGCATACAAGTTCAGCAAATACTTTGGCCCAGGAGAATGCTTATTTGAATCTGTTTAGATTTAACAAAATTGATGTTAACAATCCTTCAACCAGCCAAATAATTTTTAGAATGAGATCGAAAGATTTTCAAATGCCTCCAGTGGGAGTTCAAAAAGCTGATGAGGAGGGGATTAAATTATTATTGGAGTGGGTAAATCAACTTTGATTTTATTTTTTATTTTTTAATTCTTTTATAATTTGGAAATTTTTTACATAAACAAGTGAAAGTGGAATAAAGCCAGTTGCAAGATTTACTGAGGTTGCTAAACCTAAAAGTCCAAGTAAAGGTAGAGTGAAAAGACCAAGTCTATTCATAATAACTATATATTTGAAAATAGCTTCAGTTTTTTTATAAAAATATAAAAGATAAATTCCAAGCAAAAAGATAATAATTAATGTCATTCCCAAATTGATTGAGCTAACTAATAAAGGTCTTGCTTCAATCAAGAATTGATGCATTTGATTCTCAGAATTTGATGTTAGGTGAAATGCATGTCCCAAAAACTTCTCAAATACTGATTGATCTTTTAGAATAGAGGAAATTATAAAAAGAAATGAGATATCTCCTAAAAACGATAGAAAAAGCATGGAGATATTTAAGTCTTTATGTAAAAATTTAGAAAACATAATAATAATCTAAGCGCTTTAGGGTAGTTCGTAAATGGTACTTGAAATAATTCTTTTAGTTTTATCAATAATTGCACTTTATTACGGAGCAGAGTTTGCTCTAGAGTCGGCAGAATTAATCGGTTATAAAATAGGACTTTCTCCGTTAGCTATTGGTTTATTACTCGTGGGATTTGGAACATCGCTTCCAGAGTTTTTTGTTTCTCAAATAGCGACTTTTAATGGTGTAAGAGGTATAGCTCTTGGAAATATTCTAGGATCAAATATTGCTAACACCTTATTAATTTTAGGAGTTGCTGGTCTATTGACTCCATTAGCTATGAATTCTAAAGAAGTTAAAGGGCAATTAGTATTTCATGTTCTTGTTGTATTAACCTTATTAGGAGTAATAACGTATTCAAAAATTGATTATATTACTTTGGCAATATTTAGCGTTTTATTCTTAGTTTACCTTTATATTACTTTTCGATTCATGGAACAAAAGAATGAACAGCCTCAAGTTGAAAAAATTACGATTGCAACAATTGTAAAATTAATGCTTGGGTTTGGATTTTTATATGGTGGAGGAGAGTTATTAGTTTATTCAGGTGAAAAACTTGGCCTAGGGTTAGGTATTTCTCCTTATGTTATTTCTGCTATATTTGTTGCCTTTGGCACTTCATTTCCTGAACTTGTGACAACTCTTATTGCATGTAGAAAGAAAAAGGACACAGATTTAATTGTCGGAAATATTATTGGTTCAAATATTTTTAATATTGCTTTTGTACTGGGAAGTTTAGGTTTTTATAATTTTTCAATTGAGTCATCATATCCAATGGAAAAGATTGTATTGATATGCAGTTCATTGATTTTGCTTATCCTCGGTTATATGAATCGTCCTATATTTAAGTTTGTTGGAGGGCTTTTTCTAATAGGGTACGCTGCTTCAGTAGTATACTGGTTGAAATGATTAAGCAGCTTTCTTTTTACTTGCTTCTTTTTTACCCTCTATAATTTCAACGAGATTAATAACAACATTATTAATAGATTTTGTATTGTTTTCTACTTGATTAGATAGCTTCGATGAATTTATTGCTGCAGAAGAGTTTTGTCCTGAAACTAAATTTAATTGCTCAACCGCTTTTGAAATTTCTGATACACCAATTTCTTGTTGCTTACAAGCAGAAGAAATTTCTTCAACTTTAATTGTTACATCTTTTACTGAATGTAGTATTTTTTCAAAATCTCCATTACTGCTTTCAACAATATCTTTACACTCATGGAGTATTAAATTTATTTCACTTTCCAGTTCAGTAATACTTGATTTAGATCTTTCTAAAATTGAATCAACTTTTTGTGTTGAAGAATTTAGAATCTCGAAGATTTCATGAGACGCTTCTCCCGATAGATTAGCAAGATTTCCAACTTCTTCAGCAACAACAGCAAAACCTTTTCCATGTTCTCCGGCCCTTGCAGCTTCTATGCTTGCGTTAAATGATAGAAGTTGAGTTTTAGAAACAATATCGTTAATGATTTGTGTTTTCTTTTTAATTAAGTTAACAATATTTACAATTTCACTAAAGTCTTTATTGTTATCACTCATTAACTGAACGGTCTTTTTATTTGCCTTATCTACCTTTTCTACAGCATTTAACATTGACTCAAAGTTTTTCTTACCCTGATAAGTAATATTTAATGTCGTTTCAGCATCACTTTTAGACTGTTCTGCATATTCTGAACTTTTTCTAATCATTTCACTTATTTCATTTAATGAAGCTGCTGTTTCTTGAACGGAAGCAGCCTGTTCTTCAGCGGAAGAGCTTAGTCCTTCACTTGTTGCACATAGATCACTACTTCCTTGTGAAAGAAAAGTTGTAGTATCTTTTAGGGTTGAGATGATATTTGCTATGCTTTTTTCAATCTCATTTGTCATTTTATTTATTTGCTTTATTAATAACAAAGTAAATATTGCAATAAAACCAACTGTGAATGCAAAGTATCCTAAACTCATCCAAAATAAGTGATTAACTTCTTTTTTAAGAATATTACCTTGGACATTTATATATTTATTTATAAAGGATAGAGCTGTCGAAATTTGATTAAAAAACTGTTTAGCATTTCTGTTGTATTCACCACTTTGAAAAGTTTTAATTATTAAGAGAAAATCTTCTTTTGTTTTTATCCACTCTTTTGAAAATGAAAATTCATCAAGCATTCCGGAAGTCTCATCTGTTTTAACAATCGCTGGAGATTTGATTCCGGCAGTTACTCCAGACATTAAATTCATAATTTGTTTTAATTTTTGTTCACTGATACTAGAGTTTTTTGAAAAAATAGCAGTCATATTGGCACGTAACTTTCCACCAGATTCTTTAACTTCCTCTAAAAGAAGATGTGTCATGATCTCATTTGAGACCACAAGATTATTTGTTGAAAGTGAAATATGACGTTGAATATTTAATAGAACCTTAATTGTGCTATTGTAGGTTGCTATTGCATCCTTAATTGGAATAGATTTTGACTCTATAGATTTTCTTAAAGGCGCAATTGCATTGACTGAACTTATAATTTCTTCATTCATATTATCGGAGAAACTAGAGCCTTGCATTTTTTCCATAAGAACTTTAATCTTCTCATCATTTATTTTTCTTTGTTTATTAAGATCTTCTAATTTGATTCCACCATTTAAATAACCTGCACTCATACCTCTTTCTTTTTGAGTTTCATTTATAACTGCTGAAGAAGCAGACATAATCTCAAAGCGATTAGAAAGTTTGACTGAATCGATAAAACTCATAAGATTTAATCGAAGCGGAAAGACAACCAATACGAAAATTAAAGATAGTGTTGGTAAAAAACTAAGTCTTAGAATTTTATCTTTTAATCTTTGATTGCTTTTAACTACCATTTAAGTTTTCCTGTTAATTATCTAACTTGGCACTACTAAATAATCGGTAAAGATAAATAAAGATTGAGTACTGTAATAAGTATTTATAAAATAAGTTATATTTAGTGGGCGTAAATTCAGTGGGTTAGGCTTGTTTGTTAGGCAATATTTACATTTACTTAGGTATAATCACCTTTTTGAAGTTTTCGCTCTACATCTTTTTTGGCCTGATCTTGTCTTTTATCGTGCTGTTTTTTACCACGACCAAGAGCAATTTCTAGCTTAACTCTATTTCCCTTAAAATAAATCATCGTTGGGATGAGAGTCATCCCTTTGGCCTTAGATTTGTGTTTTATTTGATTTATTTCTTTTTCATTTAATAAAAGTTTTCTTTTTCTCGTTTCTTCGTGGTTATTGATATTTCCAAAGGCGTAATGGGCAATAAACATATTGTGAATCCATACTTCATCCTTATTATCAATAGAAATATGAGATTCAGCAATTTTGACTTTTCCGTCGCGAATACTTTTTACTTCTGTACCAACTAGCACGAGACCAGCTTCTATCTTTTCATCAAGAAAATAATCATAACTAGCTCTTTTATTTTTTGCGATTACTTTTATGCCCATTTAAAACTCTATGTTAGCACCTAGGGATACAATAATGACATTTCCATCAATTGTGTATCCACCTGAACCAATTTTATTACCATTTCCACCATTTTCTAGTCCAGAAGATTTTTGAACTCTTTTTTCTTGAAGATCGTGAAGTTGTCCACTTAGTCCTAAATTGACTTTATGGCCGAAAAATTCAGAATAATAAGACAAACCACTACTATATATATAGCTATTTGAATCAATTGAATTGCCAGCTCCTGTAAAGTCTCCATCTAGTGGAGTAGGTCTATATGCCGCTCCAAAATTAAACTTCAATTGATCATTTATGTTTATCGAAATACCTGCTTTAGGTATTAGTATATTTTTAGTTTTAACACTTTCATAATTATCACTTGCGACAATTGTTCCAGAGTTTTTTCTAATTCTAGCTACTGGTGTTTTATAGCTGTCCCATATTTGATATTCGATAGAACCATATAAAGCTGCTTCATTAGTATCGATTGCCATTTGTGCTCTAAATATATGGGGATCGTAGTAAGGCATTGATTCAATCGTTATATCAAAAGGAAGAGGTGGGTCAGATGTTTCACCTGTTGCTTTTGCTTCTAAATTTGATTTCATTTCTTGTTGATATGAAAATCCAAATGAGAAATTATCTTGTTGATAAACAGTTGATAAAATTATCCCTAAACTTGGTGAAACTTTTGCTTTGGCCGATGCACTTGATCCAATTCCTGTCCCATTTAAACTCGCTTGAGTTGTGGCCGAAGCTGAAGCTTGAAATCCAAGATGTGTTCCAATTGAATAAAATACATTTTCTGACCATTTACGATTTAAGTTTAAGTGAACTAATGATCTCTTATAGCGTGACTGATAAAATACATATTCTGGTAAAAAAGGAGAACCAGTATTAGTTTCTATAAAGTCTCCTACAGGGGTACTTACCGTTAAACTAATTGTTCCAAAATTTTTATAACCGATAGGAAGAACAGCACTAATTAGAGCATTATTGTAACTTCCATAATCGGTGCTAACATTTCCAGTTTGTTCAATAGGTGAGTTAGCATTATTGGTAGCATTTTTTATGACGATATTATTAATGTTTTCAAATGAAGTGTTTACTGTACTAATATTTAATGAAAGATAGATTTTTTTTGCTTTGGCCAAGATTGCTGGGAAGTAATAATTATTTGATGGATCATTTTCTTGAAAATTAGATTGGTTTCCAATTGCTGTAGTGTTAAATCCTGGTCCAAAGAACTCTGTATAACTAGCTTTCGCATGACAAATTAATAGGGCCCATAAGCATAAAAATATGTGGAGTGTTTTCATCGGTTACTCTGTTTTAAAATTAATTTAATTTCTTATAGAGTAGCTGAACTTGATTCAAATTAAAAGTTTCAGCTCTTAGAGTAGGTTCCAGTCCCAATTGCTCAAGAGATTCTATGATTTTTTCTTTTGAGTATAAGTTAGATATATTTTTTATGATTTGTTTTCTTTTAAACTGAAAAAGAGCTCTTAAAAACTTTTCATAACTATCTATTTGCTCAAGAGCAATTACAGGAGATTCTAATCTTTTCAAAGATATTACAATGGAATCAACTTTTGGAGGAGGGATAAAAGCTCCCGGCGGAACCAAGCATAGAGTTTTAACATCAAAATAATTTTGAGTTAAGGCCATAAGTGAACTCATGTCTTTAAACTTCTTTTTATTTGTGTCTGGTCTTATTTTTAGACCAACTTCTTTTTGTAACATTAGAGTCATATATTTTATATTGGGTGATCTAATGAAGTTCATTAATAAGGGAACACCAACGTTATAAGGAAGATTAGATACGAGCCAAGTCTTTTTACCCTTATGAATTGATTCATCTTGATGTTTTTGAAAGTCAATTGTCGTGGCATCACATAAATGAATATCTTCTGGTTTTACCCAATCGGCCAAAAGTTCTGGAAATCGATCGTCTTTTTCAAAAACTTCAAAAGGTAATTCGTGGTTTGTTAAGTGCTTAGTTAAAATTCCTGGCCCTGGTCCTACTTCGTAAATAAGTTGGGCCTCGTCTGAAAAATCGTTACAGATTTTATTTATAACTGATTGATCTTTAAGAAAATGTTGACCTAAATTTTTATTTGCTCTGGGAAGACTCATGGAGTTTTCCTTTTTTAATAAATCGACCTCGAGCATCTATTTGTAAACAGTCTGGAAAGTTTAATAAGTTTTCAGGTGTTCTTAAGGCGTAGTTAGCAATCATTGCTCCATTATCTGTACAAAATTTTGGAGCGACAAAATGAACATTATTATACTTTTCCTTTAGTTCATTTCTAAGAGCACTATTACAAGCAACTCCTCCACCTACAACAATTGGAAGGTTATTATTTCCTTCAAGAGCATATCTTAATTTTAAAGAAAGAGCATCGACTATGGCCTTTTGATAAGAAGCACATAAATTATTGATATTTTCTTTTTCTAAAACAGAATTATCTTTTTCGATCATATGACGAAGAAAAGTTTTAAGTCCTGAGTAGCTAAGCTTACAATCTCCAGAACTTTTTAATCCAATGGGAAAATCATAAGCGTTTTTATCACCAAGCTTGGCCATATCATCAATGATTCTTCCAGCTGGATAACCAAGTCCCATTAATTTGCCTCCCTTATCAAAAGCTTCACCTGCGGCATCATCAATTGTTGATCCTAAGATTTTAAATTTTAATGGAGACTCCATATATATATAAAGACTATGTCCACCGCTTACTAAAAGTCCTATATAAGGATAAGAAACAATTTCTGTGAGATGAATTGCTTCAAGATGAGCGAATAAATGATTTACAGGATTTAAAGGCAATTTTTCTAAAAGACATAATGTCTTGGCCGCATTGACTCCTGTTAATAAAGGACCTAATAATCCAGGAAGAGTTGTTACTCCAACGATATCAATTTGCGAAAGTTTTAAGCTTGCTTCACGCATTGCAATATCAAGAAGTGGTGTTATTTTCTCTAAATGATTCCTTGCAGCAATTTCAGGAACAACTCCTCCCCACTGCTCAAGGATTTTTTCCTGAGAAAATGATACGTGAGAAAGTACCTCTGGGCATTTATCATAATGTCCAAGACTACCTTTTAAGATACCAATTGATGTATCGTCACAGCTTGTTTCAATTCCTAGAACTATTTTTTCCATAGAAATTTCTTATAACGACTAGTCTAGTTTTGGGCAAGATAATTTTTTAAAGTGAGAAGAAAAGACCTTTTTATTAACTTTCTTTGTCTTTTTATCATACCACTCAGGTGATTGATCAGGATCATGACAAGATAAACATTTATTCTTCATATCGCTTATTTTCACATTGGCAGGTTTTTTATCATCATAGTCTTCAAATGGATGACCTTGATGCTTTGAATGACAATTTAAACACTGTACATTGGCAAAGTTTCTATCGACTTCAAATTGCTCATCAATTTTTTTCCAAGCAACTCTTCTTACTTTTATTTCTTTAGAAGACATTTTTCTAACTGATTTATCACTTACGACTTTTTCTTTAACTGCGGCCCAGTATTTTTCGTAGTCCATTTTATTTTCACTACGAACAATATCTTTATAAGTTTGGAATCCAGCCTCCTGTGCTAGCCCAACGCTATGACATTTCACACAAGTTAAGTTTTTTGCCTCATTAGCACTTATTAAAGTTGTGTAGGCAAGTGAGTGAGGGGTTGATTCCCAAAAATCACCTTGAGAACTATGGCATTCAATACATTTATTTGCAGTGTTTAGCATTTGTTTAGGTTCAACGATATTAGTTACAAGTGCATTTTGTTCTTTAGTTCTAATTTTATCTAAATCAGATTTTAGTTTATCAATTAGGCTTAAAAAGGGATTGTTTTTCAATTTCTTTTGATGTTCTTGTCTATTTTCAATCATAAAGAATTTATCTTTCGATTTATCCATTTTAAGACTCATTTTAATTCTACCAGTGTAGTGATTTCTAGATAGAACTTGAACGAGCTTGGTTTTTCCTTCTGTTCTAGGTGTATTTGTAAAGCTCTGACTATGGGCCCCTATTACCCAATCGAATTCATCTTTAAAAAGATTGGCAAGCTTTCTATCTGTATCCATTCCACTATGTGAAACAAGAATTAATCTATGAAATGAATTATTCTTATCAAATCCCATGGACTTAATTTCTTTTAACATAAGCGAAATAGCTGCTTCTGGATTTGTGAATAGCCTAGAGTGATTTGGGCCTAATAGAGTAGGGTCCGTTACACCCATTATAAAAAAACGATGGGGTCCTAAGTCTAAGTTGACTAATTTTTTATACTTAAACTTCATATTCTTTGAAGCATTTGTTTGCAGTAAAGTAATACCAGCTTCATCAAGAATTTCTTTTAAAAAATCTTCTCCAGCAGCAAAGTCATAGTCACCTAGAGTCATATATTTTAATTTTTGACTGACCATCGCTTTTGCCAAAGCTTTTGCATTATATTTTTTCGATTTTTCCATTGATCTTGGAACAGTATTGGCATCAAAAAAAGTATCACCAGAGTCTAAATAAAGTAGATAATCTTTATTTTCAATCTCATGAAAATTTCCTGCCACTTGAGGAAGCCCTCCAAGTGGATGGTGGCGGCAACCACATGGATGAGTTTCACCATTAATATTATGGGAAAAAACGATATTGAGATCTTTATTATTATCAGAAAGGACAAATTTTTGTTGGTTATCAACTTTACCGATCATAAAAGTACATGAACTTAAAATAAGCACTGATAATAAAATTTTTTTCATTATTTAATACCTTTCAATACTCTCTTTGCTTCTTTTATTGATCTAGATTTTGGGTATTTGGCGATTAATTCATTAAGAGCTTGTTTGGCATCATCACTTCTTTTTAAATTTAAAAATGATTTTGCTAAATAAAGTAATCCATTTGCACAATAAGGAGCTTTTGGATATTCACTATATAACCTTGAAAAATAAGTTAATGAGTCAGTATAATTCTTTTTAATATATGAAACCATTCCAAGGTTATGTATAACTCTGGCCTTTTTGTTTCCTTTTATTTTTTTATCTTCTAATAATTTTTCTAATTGAGGTTTTGCTGCAGTATATTTTCTGCTTTTATAATCGGCCATGGCCTGATCATAATTATTTAATTTTTTAGTTTTTTTTTGAGCCTTTTTTGAGTTTCCACTCTTTGAGAGCTTGTTTAAAGAACTTAATACCTTTTTAATATAATTATCTCTGTCTCTTATACACATCTGACGCTGCCGACGATAGAGCTCGT
>CAXHCD010000073.1:0-18307 GCA_964015265.1 uncultured Oligoflexia bacterium | reverse complement strand
ACTGCGAAAATAACTCTTCATTAGTTTTTATTTGACCTTGAGCAACTTTATCAGAAATACTTTTGAAAATATTTTCAATTTTAATTGGATTGAATTTTGAATATGCTTTTTCCATATCAGACTTAGAAAAAATATAAGATTTTTCAGCATTTGCTTCTTCTAAACAGTTGAAGGTTTGCCCAAAGATAGTGATTGGTTTGAAAATGATTAATAAATATAGAATTGCCCCTAATTTTTTCATAAGTCGGGATAATAACGCAAGGCGTTTTTTAATCATAACGATTTGAAAAATTTACATTTTATAGGTCGTAATTTATGTTAGAGCTGTCATAAAATCAGCAATTTAAGGATAAAAATGAGTATTAACGAGCGTATAGAAGTTTTAGTAGATGAATTTAGTTCAATAAGTGACTGGGAAAGTAGATATAAATTAATTATTAAAAAGGGCAAAGATCTCGGGGCGATTGACCCAAAGTATCAAACGGAAGAAAATAAGGTAAAAGGCTGTCAGTCACAAGTTTGGCTATTTGCTGAACTAGAGGGTGAAAATTTAAAATTTCACGCGGATTCAGATGCAGCAATTGTAAAGGGAATAGTTGCTCTTTTATTAGAAGTTTATAATGGATCAACTGTAGATGAAGTAATGAGTACAAAAGCAGATTTTTTAGACGATATTGGACTTAGACAACACTTATCTATGAATCGTTCTAATGGATTAACAGCAATGCTAAAGCAAATACAAATATATGCTATGGCCTATAAAGCAAAATTAGCTATGAATAAAGGGTAGAATTAAATGCTAAGACGTCCAAGAAGAAATCGAGTCACTCAGTCTATGAGAGATTTAGTTGAAGAAAATTCTTTATCTACTAAAGATTTAATAGCTCCCTTATTTGTTATTGATGGAAAAAATCAAAAAATAGCAATCGATTCCATGCCTGGACAGTTTCGTTTTTCAATCGATAATTTGTTAAAAGAAATTTTTGAACTAGATAAAATAGGTATTAAATGTATCTCTTTATTTCCAGCAGTGAACGATTCTCTAAAAGATAAACTTGCAACAAAATCATATGATAAAGATTTCTTTTATCAAACTGCGATTAAAGAAATTAAAAATAAGTTTCCTCATATTCTAGTCATGACAGATGTTGCAATGGACCCTTATTCAAGTGATGGGCACGACGGAATAGTTTGTGAAAAAACTGGAAAAATTCTCAATGATCAAACATTGGAAATATTAGGTAAAATGGCGGTTACTCAGGCCAATTCAGGCTCTGATATAGTTGGCCCTTCAGATATGATGGATGGAAGAGTTAGACATATTCGGATGGCCTTAGATCAAAATGGTCTAAATGAGACTGCAATTATGAGTTACACAGCGAAATATGCATCAGCTTATTATGGGCCGTTTAGAGATGCACTAGATTCAGCACCTAAAAGTGGAGACAAAAAAACTTATCAAATGAATCCTTCAAATAGGTTAGAGGCCATAAGAGAGTTAAAACTAGATGAAATTGAAGGCGCAGATATTGTAATGGTAAAACCTGGTCTTCCTTATTTAGATATTATTAGAGATATTAAAAATTCAACTGTATTACCTGTTGCGGCCTATAATGTGAGCGGTGAGTACGCTATGATTAAAGCAGCAGCAGCTAATGGTTGGTTAGATAATGATAGTGTTATTTTAGAAACATTAACCAGCTTTAAGAGAGCTGGTTGCGATATGATTCTCACTTACTTTGCTAAAGAAGCAGCTATTCTGATTTCTTAGAATCGCTCTTAAGTATTGATTTAAGTTCTTTAATCTTATTAATTCTAAAGACTCTTTCTTCGGCAAGAAAAGTTTTAGACTTACTTTTATAATTGGAGATACAACCTTCATCAGTTTCAATAAAGTCTTCGCCACCTTGTATTAAAAGACCTTCTACTTCTCCAGATTTTTTATTAAATACTGGTGATCCAGAGTTTCCAACGAAAGTGTCTAAGTTTGTTAAGAAAGTGTTTTTACTAATTTTGTAAAAATGTAGTGGGTTAGTAAAATTAACAATGCTAAATGGAACAACTTGTCCATTGTCTGCAATTTTCATTGGAAGTCCAAGGGGATGGCCAATTACTACTAACTCTGTACCTAATTTAACTCGACCCTTTTGACGTAACTTTAATGGCCTATATCCAGATACATTTTTATTTAATTTTAGAATGGCATAATCTTGAACAACACCGAATGATTTAATATTTTTACTTACTAAAATTTCTTCACATTTATAAACGTTACTAGCAGAGATTTCAGTTTTACTTTCTTTATAATTGAATACCCAATTATTGTTTTCACATTCATATTTTGAATCTACACAGTGACCTGCTGTAATTAATATATTTGGAGCCACTAAAAAACCTGTGCATTTAGGAAGTGTGTTTTGATTTACAAATGGAACATCTTCACAAAAGTTTTGGTAAACTAGAGGCGTATTTCGAATATTATAATTTCCTTGATTATTTTTTTTAAGTTTATAGGATGCTACCATACCAGCTACTGAGTTGGAGAAATCTACAAATCTTTGATCTTCATATTTATCCACATCAAGTCTATCATCCCTTCCGTATAAAATTTCAAGATCAATCAAATCTTTTTTTGTACCAACTGGGCCATTTGTAAATGATAGTAATAACGGTAAAATGAACAAAAATTTCATATAAACTCCCCACACATATTTTTCTATCTAAGTCATGACTCGCAGTCTATTTCTTTGAAAAAAATGTTTATTTGTTTGTAAAAATTACTAATTTAGAACTCTAGGTGGCCTCTTGCGTTATAATTTCATCATAATAAGGATTTTAATGAATAAACTTTTTCTAACTCTTTTAATTCAATTACTTAGCTTCTCAGTAACAGCTAAATTAGTGGTAATCAGTGATTTAGACGATACAGTGAGACAGGTAAATGTATTAGAGCTAGATGAGGCAAGTTTTCATATTTTAGCAGATAAAGCTTTTGATATGGAAATCCCCCCATTTAATGGTTTAAATATTATTTATAATGATCTTTTAGATCATAATGAAGAGATTGAGTTTTATTATTTAAGTGCTTCATATCCAATTATCTATGATGCGAAGTTGTGGTTGGAGTTAAATGAGTTTCCTGAAGGTAAGGTGTTTCAAAGGGCCTATAGTGATGAATTTAATTCGGGAGAGTTTAAAAAGAGAAAACTTAGAGAAATAATAAAAAACTATGAAGATATTGAAAATGTCAATTTCTTATTTTTTGGAGACAATGGAGAGCACGATCCAGAGGCGTATCAAGATGTTGTAGAACATTTTGGGATTCATGAACAATCTCAGATTTATATTAGGGATGTGGTAACAGATTACACTTTTAAATATGAAGATAGTCGACTGCCAATTGAGGGAATAAATTATTTTTTAACTGAGAAAGTTTTAATAAATTCTGACTTATTAAACTTTCTTTCAAATGATGTGGTTTCAAAACTCAAAAAAGAATCAATTAAAGATATACCAAGTTTTATGGTCGACAATTTAGATGAAAGAATTGAAGACAATATTTGTGATAAAATTACCTGGAAGAATCATCCTTTAAAAAAGATAGGCTGTTACGTAGATAGTGGGCCTAAAGCACTTCGAGATTTGACAAAATATTTAAAGAATTTAGATAATTAAAGCTCTTAAACATTGAGGTTAATTTGCTTTTAAATGATAAAATTCAAATACGACAATTATTTGATCGTATTTCTTGTACATATACTTACTTCATTTGGAATAAACAAAATGAGTTATTGATAATTGATCCTGTTATCGAAACTTTTCAAAGAGATGAAGAAATAATTAAAGAGTTAAATCTAAAACCGCGTTTTGTTTTAGAAACACATCTACATGCAGATCATATAACATCAGCAAATTCTTATAAAAGCATTTATAATTGCAAATTAGTAATTGGTTCTAATGCTAACACTGATAATTTTGATATTAAGCTTGAGCATAATAGTGAACTTGAGTTGCTTGAACAAATTAAAATTAAAACATTTCATACACCAGGGCACACAAATTGTTCTTCATCATATCTTTTAGATAATTGTCTTTTTACAGGAGATACACTTTTAATTAGAGGGTGTGGTCGAACTGATTTTCAGGAAGGTAGTTCTCAAAAATTATATGAAAGTATAAATTTACTATATGAACTTGGAGATAATATTTTTGTGTTTCCAGGACATGATTATCAAGGTCGTATGTTTTCTACAATAGATGAGGAAAAAGCATTTAATAAAAGAGTTAATATAAATACTCGATGTGATGAATTTATTGAGACAATGAAGAACTTAAAATTAGATAAACCTAAAATGATCGATATTGCTGTTCCGGCAAATAGTGAAGGTGGTAAGTAATTACTTGCGCTGAATCTTCTTGATCGGAACTTCTTGTTTTCTAAGTTTTTTGGCATCTTTAGCGACTTTGATACCTATCATAATAAGTCCAATTGCCAATATACCCGGTATTATAGTCATAAAATCTCCCGGTTTCCTTTATTATAGCACCTATCGGACCAATTTATGTTTTATTAAATTAAGAATTTGAGAATTTACCTGTTTTTAGGTAGTTGAATCTATAAGAGAATGGTCAAAAGTGCCCATTTTATGGGCTTTTCGAGTCTTCTTGGTTAATGAGCTGATCAATTTTGCTAATAATCTTTTCTTCATCACCAGGTCTTATATCTCTAAACCAAATATTGTGGGGGTATATGACACAGGCTATACCTGATTGGCATTGTCCTAAGCATCCACTTGCATTAATTCTTATGGGGTAATTTGGGTATTTTTCTTTAATAATGTCCTTGATCTTTTTTCTCAGGTTTTGACCTTCAGAAGGATCAGACTCGAGGCAATTCTCAATATAGGTACAACTTGTACACATGAAGAAGTGAATATTAAACTTTTTTGAGGATTCTAATATCATGTAATCATTTCCTATTTCTTATTTTCCGAAAAGTGAATATTATTAAATATATACACAATAAATATACCATAAGTTGAGTAAAATAATATGGAACAAAAGCTAGACTCAAAACACAAAGCTTTAAAAATAAACTTAGATAATAATATCTATGGATCATTTGCTGAAATTGGAGCGGGCCAAGAAGTTGCACGAACTTTTTTTCAGGCCGGTGGTGCTGCAGGCACAATGGCAAAATCAATGTCTGCTTATGACATGATCATGAGCGATACTATTTACGGTAAAGAAAAGTCTGGAAGATATGTCTGCGAAGATCGGGTTGTGAGAATGCTTGGACACGAGTTTGACATTTTAAAAGATAGGCTTGGCCCTCATAGAGGAAAAGAAACTAAGTTTTTTGCTTTTGCTGATACTGTCGCAGCAAAAAGTTATAAGGGAACAGGAAGATGTCATGGTTGGTTTGGAGTAAGATTCCAACATGAACCGGGTGCTGAGTATAGTGAAGTAATTGTTCATATCAGAATGCATGATAATCAAAATATATTACAGCAAAAAGCTGTTGGAATTTTGGGAACAAACCTTATTTATGCATGTTTTTTTCACTCTAATTCTCACGAGGAATTTGTTGATACGTTAATGGATGATCTTACAATTGAAAGAGTATCAATAGACATGATTCGAGCTAGAGGAGACGCTTTTAAGGGGATAGATTCAAGACTTTTAAGTCTAGAGCTCGTTAAAAAAGAGTACACTCAAGCGATTTTATTCGATAATAATGGAGAGGCCACAGAGCCTTCAGATGTTCTTTATAAGAAAAATTTAATGGTGCTTCGAGGAAGCTTTAGACCTCCAACACATGTAAATATGGATATGTTAAAAACCGGGTTAGAGTGTTTTAAATCTGATTTAGCAAATGATGAGACAGAAAATATTATTGTTCTTCCAGAGATAAGCATGAATAAATTAGTTGAACGTGGAAGTGTTGATAATAATGATTTTTTGGCAAGAATCGATTTATTGAATGAATTAAATCATAAATGTCTTGTCACAGGTATGACTGGTTACAGTACACTTTTAAGTTATTTAAGTGGAATGTCGAAGAAGAAGTTGGCCGTAGTT
This sequence comes from uncultured Oligoflexia bacterium, assembly GCA_964015265.1. Classification (GTDB taxonomy): domain Bacteria; phylum Bdellovibrionota; class Bacteriovoracia; order Bacteriovoracales; family Bacteriovoracaceae; genus CAXHCD01. The sequence goes on along the minus strand of CAXHCD010000073.1, from coordinate 12,226 downwards.
TTGGGTATATACAATCTAATGGAAGTTTTTGATGTGAGTGATCCAAACAAAAATATATTGAAAGTAATAGGTGATGTAGCAAATAATAATACAACAATGTATGTTTATCCAGCTCAAGATGAAAAAACAAAAAAAATTATTGATTCAAAAGCAGCACTTAATGAGAATGAAAATAAAGAGTTATTAGAATTTCTTCTAGATAGAAGTTGGTTAAAAGATATGAAGTCATTTGATCCAACATTTTTTACAATTTGGTCTAGAAAAGTATTAAAATTAATAGAAACTGGTGATAAGAGTTGGGAATCTATGGTTCCTGAAGTGGTAAAAAAAGCAGTTATTAAAAATAAGCTTTTTGATTATAAAGATTAATGGAGAAAGTACGTGCCTAAATTATATGATGCTCTTGTTGTAGATGATGAAAAAGATATTTGTGAAATCTGCACTGATTATTTAGAAAATATGGGATGTTTTAGACATATCATCACTGCAGCAGATGGTGTACTTGCAACGACAAAATTAAATAATCAAAAATTTGATATTATTTTATTAGATATTAATTTACCAAAAAAAAGTGGAACTAAAATTTTAAAACAATTCGGTGAAGGAAATAAAAATATCATTGAAAGTGTAATAGTAATTTCAGGCGAATTGAACAAATCTGTCATTGCAGAAGCTATGAAAGCAGGTGTAAAACACTTTTTAGTAAAGCCTTTTGATGAAGCTGCCGTTCAATCTAAAGTACTTCAAGTTTTAAAAAGCTTAAAGTGATAATTTAGTATCTGGGTTATTCCTTACATTACTCCCACTTCTATGTATTGGCGTTGTAGATGGAGAGTTTGTAATTTCCTCTGCTAGTACAGCACCAAAATTATGGGCCTCTTCTTTTTTAATAGAAATATTTCCTTGTATTTTTTCTTCATTAAATACATGCAAAGTTTGTGTTGGAAAAGCAAATTCAACTTCTAATTTTTTACCTAGTCTAATTATATCTATCAAAAGTCTATGTTTTTCTTGAAGCTCACTTGACCAATCGGGAACAGACCAAAACACATAGAGTAAAATGTCTAAGGAGCTGCTTCCTAGGCCATTTAAATAAACATGAAAATTATCCTTACGAGTCCATTTATGCTTTAAAATAATTTGTCTTATACCTTCACAAAAAGCTTCTATTTTTTCGGCAGAGGTATCGTATTGAATGCCAATTTTTGTACTAAAACGTCTAAATTTTCTTTGTCCATAATTGTCAATATGAGCGTTTGTTAATAGGCCATTTGGAAGAGTAATTAATGAATCATAAAAAGTTCTTATTCTGGTACTTCTTAATCCTACTTCTTCAACAGTTCCATCTATTTTATCGTTAATAGTAACCCAATCACCAATTCTAAATGGCCTATCTAATAAAACCGTCAGTGATCCAAAAATATTTGAAATGGTGTCCTTTGCTGCTAGAGCAAATGCTAGACCACCAATTCCAAGTCCGGCCAATAATGATTTCATATCTAAAGTTAAGCTATCACCAATAAATACAATTCCAATTAATACAACTAGCGTTTTGGCAGACTTTCTAACTAAAGGAACTAAAATATCATCAAACTTGTTTTCACTTTCAGATGCCTTTTTTTGTAAGAACATACATATGAGATCTACGATATTATAAGCACAAAGAACGCAAGCAAATGTAAAACATACTACACCAATTCGATATGTAATAGCATAGACATCATCACTTAACTCGATTGCTTTTATTCCAATTAACCAGATACCAGAGAAGGTAAATAGCCCAACAGGTACTTTAAATTTGTTTTCATAATTATTTTCAAAATCAATTGATCTTTTTTGTGCTAATTTTGAAATTTTAGAAATTAAATAGAGTCTGAATAGCCTTTCAATTAGAAGAGAAATAAATATTAAAAATAAAATGGCCAACCATTGACCGTTTAGGAGAACAAAGCTTCTTTTTCCCGTCCAATCGGGCATATATGCCTTAATTGAATCTTTCCAAGATTTAAGTTGTACTACTCCTTTAACAACGTTTTTTTTAAGAAGAGATTTTTCTAAGTATTCAACTGTGGCGAGAGTCTTTTTTGTAAATTTCCATTCATTGTTTTTATTCTTTGAAATACTAATTTCAACTTCATAGTCTTCACCATCTAAATTTATAAACTTTTTTAAATAGGTCCATTTATCAGAATTTGGTTTTAAGGGAATTTTTTTTATATCAATATATTCAATTCGATCTAAGGAGTTAATAAGTCTCTTTGCAGCAAGCTCGGCCGTAGGAAGTTTTGTAACATCATCTAAGTGAGAAAGATCAAAAGTTTTTGTTGCTCTAATTAAATACTCATCGTCACCTAATTTGTATTTTTTCATAGACTTCAAAAAACTTTTCATTGTCATACGAGGACTTGAAAGGTCAATTGGTGATGCAAGCGTAGCTATATTAAATGTTGATATAAATAGTAAAGTAATTAATTTCACAGATCTCTCCTATAATTTGAAAAATTCTATCAAATGAAATTAAAAAACTAAAGAATTGTTGGTGAATTTTCCAATTCTTAGATAGAATAGGAATATGTCTAGTTATAGTGAAGAAAATGTTATTACAGTTGCTAAAGGGGAAAACCTTATTTATGAAGGTGAGGATAGCAATGAACTTTACTATATTCAAACTGGTACTCTGGCCGTTTTAAAAAGAAAAAGTAGTGGTGAACAACAAATTGGAACAATTTATTCCGGTGAAATCGTAGGGGAGATGTCATTTATAGATAATGAACCTAGAAGCGCTACAGTCAGGGCCTTAAGTGACTGTATCGTTATACCAATTCCAAGAGAAGTTTTCACTCGATCTCAAAAAAGTTTACCAAAGTGGCATGCGGCCCTATTAAATACCTTAATTGATCGATTAAGAAACGCTAATAAGAAAATTAAAATTTAAAACCAAATCTTAAAATGATCAAAAAGTTTTTGTCTTTGTTCATCATCAAGTTTGTTTTCTTCTATTGATAAATGATTTAGGGTTTTTAAACTAAAAATCCAATCAGACACTTTTGAAATTTGGTTTCTATCAAGTGATAGCCTTTTTAAATTTATTAAATTTTTAAAGGTTAAAGGCAAAGTTATTAATTTATTTCCTGATAAATTCAAAACTTCTATAGTTTTAAGCTCTCCAATAAAATCTGGTAGAGAGGTTAATTTATTATTATACAAGTGTAGCTCTTTTAATTTAGTTAAAGATGGGGAAATTTCATCTATTTCACAAAATTGACCATTTGAAACTCTTAAATAAGTTAAATTTGGAAACTCTTTAAATACTCTAAAATCCAATATTTCTAGCTTACTAAAATTAATAACTAATTTCTTTAGAAGTTTGAAATTAAAAACTTCTTCTGGAATAGATTTTAAGGTTTTTGAAATAAGTTCTATTTCCTCAATATTTGGATCTAGTTCAAGCAGGCTGGTGTCTTTTTTCAATTTGATACTTACCATAGGAATCTTATTATTTCATAAGTTTAGAGAATATTCGCCCAGAAAAATTGGCACAATTTAAGTGTTTTAATTATGTTTTAGTTAAGAGAAATGGAGCGTTTTTGTAGAGATTTTAAATAGTTGTATTTTATCCTTGATAGGAAAAAATCTTATGGAAGGTATTTGAGTTATAAAAGACTATAATTAAAGGTAAGTACTTAAATATTTAGAGGGTTTCCATGAAGGGATTTAAATTTATAAAATTATTTTTGATTTGTTTTTTAGCGTTAAGTTTAAACTTAATAGCTCAAGATCAAAATAATACTACTAGTCAGGGAGAAGAAGTTTCACAACAAGATAGAGTGGATACTTCAGATGTGTCTGCCAATACTCAAGCAAAAAATGATTTAGAAAGAATTGATAGACTTGAAAGGGCGAGAAAGGCCGCGGACTATTTAAGTAAAATTGCCAATGTAATGGAAAGACTAATTCAAGGAACAGATTTAACCGATGTTATTTCAGATTTAAATAGCGGTACAGTCGTTGGTGATGAAATTATAGATGATATTAATTTGAATTTATTAATTGCAGCAGAGAATGATCAATTAGAAAAATCATCGGCGAGTGGCACAGGGGTTTACGTTGATACTAGTGTGAGTCCTGTAAACAACTCAGTTCCTGCAACTCCACTTAATCAAAATATAGGTCAACAATGTGCTCTTCAATATAGAACAATTAATGCCACAACAAATGAAGCAGAATGGGTTGAAGCAAACAATTCATGTAGACCTGGTTTAGAATGTGTACCTCAAGAACGGAGTTTAACTGATGTGACTCCTTTGTGTCAGTATCTTGAAACTTGTAGAGTCGTGGCCGGTGTAACTGACAAGTCAGAAAAAACGAGATGTTTAGAAAATAATGGTTGTTCTGTAACTTCTCCAACTCCTGTATGCGCTTCAGCTTGTAATTCAGTTCCTGATATGTGTTATTATCAAAGAGAGTGTAAAGTTGTTCCTCAAACAACTAGAGCAACAGGGCCAAATAATGCAAATGTTGATACTTCAAATGCAGACTATGATTCTAATCAAGATGCGGCCTTATTAGCTAAAATGTCATGTAGTTCAAATTCAGAGTGTGAATCGAGAAATTGTTTTCAAACGCCGAATGGCGATGGAACTACTACTGGTTATTGTGCTCCTATGTCACTATGTGAATCAAAATGTATTCAAGAAGGAGAGGCCCTTCAAGGTGGTTTTAATTGTTGTACAGGGTTAGAACCAAGAAATGGAGTATGTTCTTTAATTATGTATTCAGGTGTTCAATTTGAACCTATACGTTGGGAAGTTACAGGTAATACTTGTAAACCAGCAATTTATGAAGAAAGTGATACTCAAGGATCATTAGAAGATAGAACAAGAAGACTTAGAAATAAAATTAGAGAATATGAAGATGCTATTCTTGCATTTGAATACTTAGCAACGACTTCAAATTCAGATGAAAATGCGTTTAGAATAAATAGAAGCGTCAAAGATATTTTTAATAATGTTAAAACGACAAGAAGAGGCGTTAGAGAAAAATTTGCACAAGAACAGGAGAAATTAGAGGAAGCGCAAATTAAAATTACTGAAGGTCGTTTAATAGAAGTGAATGGTCAAGAACAAGAAGTAAACTTAGATGGATTAACTCAGTCTCAGATAAGTATGCAAAAAGCTATTACTGCTTCAAGTGGAAATATTGCTCTTAAAAAGATGGCCGATCTTTCTATGGCCCTTTCTATTAGATCAACAGGACTTCAAGCTGTTTATCAAGGTGCATTTTCAAGTTTAGATGCTTATATAACGAATACATTACCGGCACCTACTTACAAATATCATTACTATAAGAGAGAAAAGAGAAAGAGAAAAAAGTGGTATAAGGGTTGGAGAAGAAATAAAAATATGTGTGGAAAAAAAGGTAAGAAAAATCTAACCTGTACTGAAAAATGTGTTGCCGATTCAACAGAAAACAACTCATATACTATTGTTGATCCATTATATAACAAAAATAATATCAATTTAGGTTCCAGCATAACTCCAAACAATATAGCTAATTTAAGAGCGAGTTTTTTAAATCATTATAGAACTTATGGATCTGAAGTTGTTCACAATGCTACTTCTCAAGAGAATCTTTCAAGAAGAGATTTTATTTTAAACCCTCTAACTGTTTCAAATGATCGTCTTACAGAATTAGGGTTTAATGCTGAACAGATCGCGGAAATGCCAGATGAGGTAAAACAAATTATTGCTGAACAAATATTGAGTTATAAGATAATTGATATGTTCAAACTTTATGGGCGAAATAGCGGAGGATCTTGTAGTTATTCAAACAAGACAAGAAATAAAGGGGTCTCTCTAACTTATTTAAGAGATGTAAGTAGTTATTTAGAAGAATACCATAAGAAAAATAGTGAAATGAGGGCCCAGCTTTCTCAATGTTTAACAGACTTTTTGGCCACAAGAAATCAACTATTAACTCAAAATGGAGATAATAGAACTTCGCAAGGTGATGGTACTGCTCTTTCATTCAGAACAACCGTTGTTACTGATGTTGCAGGAACTAATATTGAAGCAGCTGATGTTCAAGCGGGAGTTAGTTGTGGAGAAAATGGTGGTACCTGTTCAAACTTAACTAAAGTGAATGCAAATACTGGGGCTGGTGGTGTAAACAATAGCGCTGGCGTAAATGATAACTCTGTACAGAGTGATAATGGTCAGGCTAGTGGAAGTAGTACATCTGGCTCAATTAATAGTAATAATAATTCTCAAAGCTCTTCTCGGTCTACGCCAGCACTGGCCGCCGCAAGAGATAGAATAAATAAAGATAACGCAAAATTTCTAAAAACTAATAAGAATTCAAAATCTTTTAATAACGCTCTTAAAAGCCTTGGTGCAAAACAAGATGCTATTAGAAAAATCGGGTCCGGTGGAGGAAATTTTGCTTCAAACTCTAACGGTTCAAATGTAGGTAAAGGACAAATAGCATCAAATGGAAATGCGGCTAAAATTGCTCAAGATAAGAAAAACGCACAAGCCCAAGGTTTATCTTATGAAGAGTATCTAAAAAAACTTGGGGTAGGTAAGTACGTTAAACCATATAATAATAGACAATCAGCCTACGGTTCATCTAATAATAATTCAAATGATCAATCTAATTCTAATATAGGCGGACAAAACTTAACTGGACTTAGTGACGGAGAACGGCAATATGTTCTTGATAATTTAAGAGATCGTAAAAGAGATTTTTTATCTACTGAAAAAGATGGTCTATTTGAAAAAGTATCTAAAACGTATAAAAGGTATGCTTATCCTATCTTTTTAAGACGTAAATTAGATTAAAGATACTTTATAAAATTATTGTTTTCATCAACGTAGATTGACTTAGGTTCAACAGGTCTGTCTGAATATTGAAATCCAATAATGATTACTTCTTCACCTTTTTTAATAAGGTGAGCAGCTGCCCCATTCATACAAATTTGTCTTTGCCCACGGATGCCTTCGATGGCATATGTTTCAAGTCTAGCACCACTAGTATTACTAACTACCATAACTTTTTGGCCAGGCCAAAGATCGATCATTTCCATTAACTCGGGATCAATTGTGATACTTCCTATATAGGAAACATCTGCTTCTGTAACAGTCGCTTTATGAATTTTACATTGAAGTACTTCTCTCATGGGAGCTTTTTTAGCACAGGGCTATAGACTCGTCAAAATAAGCTTAATGTCCTTGAATATTTTCTACGGGTCCAGGAATCCCAAGAAAATATAAAATACTAGTCATTGGCCCGTGGCTCATATTTTGACCTGCTTTCTTTTTAACTATTTCTTTAGCATGAAATGCAATTCCTAGACCTGCTGCGGATAACATTGGCAAATCATTTGCTCCATCACCAATTGCTACAACTTGCTCAAGAGAGATATTTTCCTGCTGAGTAATCAATTTTAAAATAGTCGCCTTTTGTTCAGCATTGATTATCGTTCCAGTAAGTTTTCCTGTCAGTTCTCCAGCTACAATTTCAAGTTCGTTGGCAAAAGCATAATCAAGGTTGAGTTTTTCTTTTATCGTATCTGTAAAAAAAGTAAAACCACCTGAAATAAGGGCCACTTTATACCCAAGAGACTTTACTGTCTTAATAAAATCTTCGGCCCCTGGAGTAATTGGTAATCGATCAGAAATTTCTTGAAGTTGAGTTACTTTCATTCCTTTAAGTTTTGAAACCCTTTGATTTATTGATTCATCAAAACCTATTTCTCCATTCATAGCTTTTTCGGTAACTGCTTTTACTTCAGTTCCCACTCCGTGGCTTTCGGCCATTTCATCAATAACTTCAGTTTGGATGAGAGTTGAGTCCATATCTAAAACAATTAACCTTTTGTTTCTTCTAAAAACGTTGTCTTTAATAAACGCCACATCTATTTTGTGTTTGTTACTTACAGCAATAAGCTGCTTTTTAATTGCATTTAATTCAAGGCCTTTTGGTAGAGTCGTTGTTACTTCTATAGAATTAAAATTTGGTGGTGAAACATTATCAATTCTTAAAATATTAATATTGTTTACCGCTAAAACGCTTGATACTTCGTGAAAAAATCTAGCTGTAATTCTGTCAACAGCTACACAGTTTAATATGAATTTATCATTTTGATCGATAGTTTTATCACCATTTTCTAGAACTTCAAATTCTAAGGAGAGTCCTAAATTTTTGGCCTCAAATAAAAGGTCTTTTAAGACAGGAGTATTTTTTCCACTCTCTTCAGTGTTAATTAGAATACTCAAAGATAAGAGGCCATGGGTAACTGATTGGCCCATGTCTGCAATTTCGTGATCGTTATCACCAATTATTTTTAAAAGATTTGATGTAATACCCGGTTGGTCCTGTCCTGAAACAGTTATGAGGATGTATTTTTTTTTGGCCAAGTTTTTCTCCTAGCTAGACTTTTGGGCCTTAAGATTTTTTCTCTTAATTTGAATTTTTTTAATAAGCCCTAGTGAATATTGTAGTGCAGAGTATAGTGATAGAAAAGCGGCAACATATATCAAGCTTGTTCCTATTAAAGGCATTGGTATGCCCCAAGGTTTATCAAAGGCCATTAATAAAGGTATTGCAACCATCTGAGTGGCGGTTTTCCATTTTCCAAGATTATTTACTGGTACACTGAGTCCGTGATCAGAGGCAAGTAGCCTTAATGAAGTCATGTACAATTCTCTTAAAACTAATATTATTACGAGAAAAGGAGGAATTCTATCTAGTGCTTGTAAAAGGATTAATGAAGTTACGACGAGAAATTTATCAGCTATTGGATCTAGAAAAGATCCAAAAATAGTCACAATATTTTTCTTTCTGGCTACATATCCATCAACAAAATCAGTAATTGAGGCGGCCACAAAAGTCCATGCAGCCACATAGCCTAAAGTTAATTTCAATTCAGGGTCCCACTCAAAACTTGTAAGATCAATTCCAAGTGAAATAACAATTATGGGAATAAGAGCAACTCTAAATAGAGTAAGTCTATTTGGAAGATTATCAATATCCCACTTATTAGGTTCACTATTTTTAATTTCATCAGTCATTATGCACAATAAGTTATCAGATATTTAAACTTAGCATCAAGGCAATTCTAGAATTTTTTTCTGGGCATTAGTTTTTTGTACCTTCATGTATTATTGAAATTGAAAAATAACATAGGAAAATAAAGGAGTATTTTACTATGGAAAGACAGCTTCACTTGTTACAAGATGAAAAGGCCAATTTTGAAAAAAGAGTATTTCCTCGTTTTCCATTCACGTATTTAATATTTAAAGCACAAGATAGACCCGAATCTAGAGGTTTTGAAGTCATAAATATTTCTAGCACAGGAATGCAATTAAAAAGAAAAGATGGCGGACATACTTATAAGGTAGGAAATGATATTTACGGGAATCTGCACTGGAAGGGGGCTGAATTAGAGGTAAAAGGCTCAGTTAGATGGGTTCACGGAACCAATTTAGGAATTGAGTTTGATCACTCTGATGAATATCAGAATGAAGTTCAAAATTTTTTATCTGTTAAAAATATAATTTCAGGTCTTAGAGCTGTTCATCAAGCTGAAATTGGTGTTGAGATTCCTTCAAGTTTAAAATATTGGGTTAGAAGTGATGGGCCAGTAGATTTATTTGTTTGGAGACACCAAGATGGTGAGCTCTCAAAATTTCAATTAATAATTTTCAAAGATTTTGTTGAATGGATCGATGGACAAGGTGTAAGAACTGGAAAAGTTATGAATAAGAGATTCGTAGAAACTCCATTACATCTTGAAGATGAGTTTATGTTTAAAATGGATAAACAAATCAGTATGCGTAAACTTAACTTTGCAGAAGAAATAATTGATCATATTCCTGAATCTTATTTATCTAAAGATTGTTTAAACTTTTTAAAACTTAAAATACATTCGTAATATAGTGGCCAAGTCTAACTTGGCCCTTTTCTTTTGGCCGTCTAGGGCCTTATAATGTCCTAACAAAATACAACAGTATTAGTATTTAAAGGGATATTTTTATATGGATCGAAATTTAGCACTAGAATTTGTAAGAGTAACAGAAATGGCAGCAATTGCTTCTGCAAGATTAATGGGGAGAGGTGATGAAAAGGCCGCCGATCAGGCAGCTGTAGATGCTATGAGAGCTATGCTTGATTCTGTCGACTGCGATGCAACAGTCGTTATTGGAGAAGGTGAAAGAGATGAAGCCCCAATGTTATACATCGGTGAAAAAGTTGGAAGTGGTAACGGCCCTCAATTAGAAATTGCTCTTGACCCATTAGAAGGCACAACTATTTGTGCTCATGGTGGACCAAATTCAATATCAGTTATGGCAATTGCAGAAAAAGGAAATCTTTTACATGCGCCTGATACTTATATGCAAAAAATTGCAGCGGGAGCTGAAGCAAAAGGTATTTTAGATATTCAAGAATCACCAACAGAAAATTTAAAAAGATTAGCTGAAGCTAAAAAATGTAGAATTCAAGATTTAACGGCGGTAATTCTCGATAGAGAAAGACATAATGATTTAATCGCAGAAGTAAGAGAAGCAGGGGCCAGAATTCATTTAATTGGAGATGGTGATGTTTCAGCAGCGATTGCTACATGTGTTCCAAATTCAGGTTTAGATATTTTATTTGGTATTGGTGGAGCTCCTGAAGGTGTTATAGCAGCAGCGGCCCTAAGATGTGTGGGAGGAGAGTTTCAAGGTATATTAAGACCAAGGCACGAAGAAGAAATCACACGAGCTAAAAAAATGGGAATTAATGACATTCACAAAGTGTATTCAATTGAAGAACTCGCTAAAGGTGATGTTATGTTTTGCGCTACAGGTGTTACAACTGGTTCATTTTTAAAAGGTGTAAATTTTAAACCATGGGGAGCAACAACTCACTCTATGGTTATGAGATCTTACTCGGGGACTATTAGACATATTGAAGCTGAACATCACTTTGACAGAAAACCACGTTATTAAGGAATAGAAATGGCCAACGCAAAAAAAATAATGACATTTGATGCCGATATAAATTCAATTTATAAAGTAATTACTGATTATGCTTCTTATCCAGAATACATGGATGGAGTAAGTGGATTAGATATTTTAGAAAGTGATGATAATGGAGCAAGGGCCAAGTATCATTTAAATTTAATAAAGAAATTTTCTTATATTTTGAAAATGAAACATAATGCACCTAATGGGCTTTCATGGGAATTTGAATCTGGTGACATTTTTAAAGTTAATTCTGGATCATGGGAGTTAAAAGACTTAGGAAATGGTAAAACGGAAGTGACCTATAATATTGAAGTTGAGGCTAAAGTATTTGCTCCAAAAATGATTGTTAATAAATTAGTAGAAGTTAATCTTCCAACTATGATGAAGGCCGTAGAAAAAAGAGCACAGAGTTTATTATGAGTGAAAAAAAAGAAAAACTTTCTGAAGTTCTAAATAAAGTTATATCAGTAGGCGTTGGAGCTGCTTTCATGACTGAAGAGTCTGTTAAAAGTATACTTGGTGATTTGCCACTACCAAAAGACATCGTAAATGGACTTCTAAAAAATGCCAATAATGCTAAAGCTGAATTTATTGAAGGTGTTCAAAATGAAGTTAAGCAAAGACTTTCTAAAGTTGATCCCTATAAGCTTTTGGAAGAGTTAATTGCAAATCACGATATTGAAGTTAATGCTAAAATTAAGCTTACTCCTAAAAAAAAGAACAAAAATTCTAAAAAAAATAATTAATTAATTGGCTGGCAAATACATTTTGAGGCTTTATGGAAAACCACGCAAAATCGCTAAGTCTCATCTAAGTATTTGATTTTATATGACCTTATTCAAGTAAAACTTATATAGTGCATTGCATCCTTTAAGAAATGATTATAAATTTAAGCCTAGAAAATATTAAGCACAGGAGCATTCATGAAGAAAACGTTATTAACTTTACTTCTCTTATTTTGCGCTTCAGCGAACGCAGATAGAAAAATTATTTATCAAGGAGCTGAAATGATCAAAGTTTTAGACTCTATGATTAAACTTAAGAATTCAAATGAAAATGTTACTTTAGGTGGAACAGTTGAAAACTTAAATTCTCTCTTACTTACAGGTTATGTTACACATGCTGTTGGATTTGAATCTTCAAAAGCAATGGGAACTTGTTACGCATGGTTGTTCAGTGCTAAAAATACAAAGATCAAAGTATCTGTCTCTTATACA
>CAXHCD010000072.1:0-18330 GCA_964015265.1 uncultured Oligoflexia bacterium | reverse complement strand
TTATTTTCAAGCAGAAAAATAATAATTTAAAGGTGGGTTAATGGATCGCTTACTATGTTTTTGAATATCTTGTCTGAAGGCTTGGGTAATTCGCTATTAGTAATTATTTTTTCTATAGTACCATCGCCAGATTGGGTCATCTGATTATACCTATAAACTAAATTAGTTCCTGAAATTGACTTTGTACTTAAATCATTTTTAAATTTAATGAAGTGCAAGTGTCCCTCAGAGTTTGCCTTTAATTTTTTGCTTATTGTTAGAGTAGAAATAAGGAGTATAAGTTTAATTAATGTCATACTTATCATAGTATTCATTGGGAAAATATGTTCAATGGCAAACCTCAGTAATATAGGTCAACTTTTAAGTTTAAAAGCTGAAGAGTGAGGATGTTATAGAAACTACATATTATGGGCAACATTTTCATTAATAACTATAATAAAGGGTGTAACAGTTTTAGTATTATAGAATGCAAAAGAAAAAGGTTCTTGTAATAGACGACGACGAAATTGTGTTGGAGTTAGTTTTTGACATCTTTGAGGAAAAGAAAAAGTTCGTAGTCTCATTGTTACATAATCCTAAGATTTCCCAAATTGAGAACATAGATCCTTTTGCTTATGATATTGTTCTATGTGATTTTAACATGACTAATGTAAACGGTTTAGACTTATTAAAATATCTAATAAATAAATCTAACTTTCCACGATATGTATTAATATCTTCAGCAAAAGAGCTAATAGAGGGAGATCCCCTATTAGAAGGATTAGAAGTTTATTCTAAATTTGATATTTGTAGCTTGATAAATGAACTCTAATGAATTCAATTGTTGCCAAATCGCGCTAAAATGTGATGCATTTATGCAACGATTAAACTTGTTACGATTCTTAATGCGTTGGTTATTGGGGGGGGCAAATGACGAAATTGAGTAGATTTAATTTTGATGAATATCTCTTGAGTATTTATAATGAAAAAAAAACTAAAAACCCTTCTTATTCAATCAGGGCCTTTGCAAGGAAGTTACAAGTTGACCAATCTGCACTTTCAAAAGTGCTAAGAAAAGAAAAAAGGTTCTCAACTGACATTGTCTTACGGTGCTTAGAAAACTTAGGAGCACCAAAGGAATTAATTAAGGATATTAAGAATGAAGAAAACCAGCTTTTAGGAGACTACCTAGAGATTACTGAAGGAACTTTCTGTAAGCTTCCTCAGTGGAAGTTTTGGGCATATTTAGAACTTCAAAAAACAACTCACCGCGTCACAGATGAAGTTGCTGCAAAAAAATTAAATACTTCAGTTGATGAAGTTCTCATAATGAAAGAATTGTTAATTTCTAATCGACTTTTGGATGCAAGTGGTGACTTAGCTACAAATAATAAGTTTATTAATATAGACTCAAAGATTGATATAACATCTAAATTACAAGAAGAAATTGGAAATATATCACTTCTCGCTTTAAAAAATATAAGGAAAGAGTTTAGGTATCATGGAACTATTTTGTTCGCAGTTAATAAAGAGTCAATATTGCAACTAAAGGAAAAACTTGCGGACTTGCAAATAGAGTTTTGCGCAAAGGCTGTTACAAAGGGAGAGATAAATGAAGTGTATGCTTTCACTTCTTCTTTGGTGCCCCTTACTCGCTTTCTTGATGAAGAATATGAATGTTCTAATAGATGAAGTCCGTCACTAATATAGCTTTAAGTTATCTCATATCATTCTTAAATACTGCTACCTTGTATAATAATTTTAGTGTAAAAATAATTAAGTAAGTAGAAGAGCTTGTCCCTTGTAAGGCTATTTTAAAATTTTGATGAGAGTTTCATTAAAATCTAAATATTTTTGAGGTTTTCGAGAGTCCCACATGTGCAAATGTAATTGCATCGGGCTATTGTAGGGAGAGTGTGTTTAAATTAACATGAGTTAAGATAGTGAATTGTTTTAACTCGGATGTATTCTTTAAGGAAGCAGTGTGAAAAATATAAGCGTTTTTACCTTTGGTAACTATTTAAAGCAGGTGTATGAAAATAAGAAAAATGAAAGACCTTCATACACAGTTAAAAATTTTTCTCAACTGCTTGGAGTTGATCAGTCAGGTCTATCTAAGGTGATGCAGGGAAATATGCAATTTTCATTAAAAATTATTTTAAGATGTCTAAAAAATTTAGAGGCTGATGCTGATTTAATAAATCAAGTTTTAGATGAATATGAAAAATTTTTTGGAGATCACAAGATTATCTCAAAAGACACTTACTTAAATATTCCGAATTGGAAGTATTGGGCATATCTAGAATTGCTTAAGTTAAAAAATATAGGTTTGTCAGGTCAAGTATTAACAAAGCTAAATGTTACAAATAACGAACTTGCACATATTAAAGACGTATTGCTCGCAAATGGCCTAACTAGTTTAGATCGTCGAAAATCATATAACAACAAACTTGTAAATATAGAGTCCAGCATTGATATTACTACAGACTTACAAAAAGACGTATTGGAGATGGCAGTCAGTGCTCTACTGAATGTTGAAAAAGAATATAGGTATCATGGATCGATGTTTTTTACAGTTGATAAAAACTCAATAAAAGATTTAAAGCAAGGGTTGGTAGATCTACAACTTGAGTTTTCTCAGAAGGCAGCAAGAAAAGGGGTGCCAAGTGACGTTTATGCTTTTATGGTAACTCTGTTTCCACTGACTCAACTAGATATAGCTGATGTTGAGTAAAGTCTATTTAGCCTCAAGGTTTACTTATTGATACAGGCTTCTTTGGGCCAGTCTTGTAGTTATGGAATATATTAGATGTTCTGATAGTAATACTTTCTCATTGTTCAAATTCAAGAAACTGAACTGAGTTTTTTTATTTCTCTTGAGTTGAAACTGGATCCTGTTCCTCGGGGCTTTTGTTTTCTTTAAAAAGTCTATTGCTTTTTGAGAACTCTCTGTCCCAAATTGCATCTTCAGGAGTTCTAGAAGGTCCAAGTATTCCTCTTTTTCCTCGTTTAACCTTTGGAAGTCCTCGCAATTCTTTATCGCTCAATCTATCTGTTTCAACTTCAGTTGAAAAAACATATTCTCCTTCGGGGCAAACTATTTTCTTTATATATGTTTTTTTACAACCTCTAAGTTCGTCCTTTTCTTTTTTGAAAAAAGCATCGAACTTTTCCTCAATCCATTCAGGAAGAGCAAAGCTAGTGGAGGTATAAATTAAAAAAGCAAAACAAGTTACTATTTTCATCATTACTTCTTGTCGGTATTATTTTATGTAAACTTTATGTTATGGTGTAAAAATTTGCTTTTTTTAGAAATTTCATTAAGTGTAAAAAACAGTTTTCACTGACCTAGGTACTTGAAAATATTCAGAGAAATAGTGCTTTAGCGAAGATTCATGATATTTTTTAATTAAAAAAATGAGGTTTTGCACTAAGCTTATCCATGCTGATAAATTTTTCTAATATCTAGATTGCTAAGTAAGAATACTGTAATAAATTTACCATAAAATAAATATTATTTTATTCTTATTACTATCATTAAGAATAGTTAGAAATTTAACTTTTCCTTCATAGTGACCCTCCTTGTCCAGTGATTTTCTACTTTAGAGTTTTAATATAGAAGTTAAGCAAGCCCCAGAGGCTCTGTGCGTCACACCTCGAGACACAGGATTACTTCCCTTAAAGCAGTGTTCCAATTTAAAAGAATTTTATTCTTTCTAAAATAATAGTATTTTTAAAACTTTTAAAACTAA
The DNA here is from genome assembly GCA_964015265.1 of uncultured Oligoflexia bacterium. Classification (GTDB taxonomy): domain Bacteria; phylum Bdellovibrionota; class Bacteriovoracia; order Bacteriovoracales; family Bacteriovoracaceae; genus CAXHCD01. Next base: position 14,599 of record CAXHCD010000072.1, on the reverse strand, counting down.
TAGTCTTGCTTCTTAATTATGAATTTAAACTTCATACCTTTTCAAAATTAATTCTTGATCTTAACTAAACTACAAAGAGTCTTCATGTAAAAGTAGTTATACCGATAATTTTTTCCAAATAAAATAGCCTAAGGCTTGGCAAATATTGTCTCCGACTAAGAGGGAGTGTTTTTTTTGATATTTGTCTTGAGTAGGATGGTGAGGGTCAGGATATTTCTTAATTAATTCCCCGATGGTTTTCGCCTCCGTTTCTAGGCACCATTCATAAGCTTCAGGGCTACATTCTAAATCATCAATTTGTATGTTTTTCACATTCATTAAATTTCTCCTTTTAAAATATTGTATAAAACTTATAATGGTTTAATTTGGAAGAGTTTCAAAGATCAAGTATACAATACTTTTTAAGGTTATGGGGTCTTTTAAAATCTAAGTCTAAACATTTTGAGGTCTCATGTTAAACAACGCTCCAGAAAAAACTATTCCTTTTGGTATGATACTTGAATAAATATATTATGTAGCTGTAAAAGTTTAAAGATTGTTTTTAGTCTTTGTGAATAGATGATTACTACTGAATAAGGAGTAAAAATGGTTACGTTTAAAAAGTATACCATTGAGGAGTTTCTTGTTAGAGGAGACTTAAATGTATCTAAGAGGTGCAAAGAAGCTCTAAGTGGTCTTTCAAAGGAGGAGGTCATGTCTTTATTAGAAGACCCCAATATGAACCCACTAAGGTTTTACTTTGATCCTGATTATCTAAATAAAAAAAAGTATCCTCACTTAGAATCTACCTCAACAATAGTTCAATTTATGGAAGTTTTAATTGAATGTGGTCATATTGATTGGATTTGCAATGAGATTCCTAAGCGAAAAAGCGGAGTTTCAGTATTAGCTGCTCTTTCCGGACACAAAAAATTAATAGATGCCTCCAGTCGTTTTTTTAATATGCCTAGCTTGGAAAAATGTATTAATATATTGAGCAAGAAGCGTAACTCTTTAGAGGATATTTTGTACTTGTCTACTCAGGCCATTCAGAATGAGAAGTTTAAAATTGCTCTAGCTGAGTCCATTTCGAGATATTGTCTTACCTGTGATGTTTCTAATTCGTTAATGGACCCTGTTCGCTGGTTTAAAGGTTTTGATCGTGCTAACCCTGGAAAATTGAGCTATTTTTTTGCCTTATGTCCTGAAAGTTATCCAATTTTAAATGATTTCTGGTTGTTCTGGACGAACCAATTACCTCTTCCTTGGAAAAATTTTTGCCATCCACAAGGACATATGCTGTACACAAAATGTTACCACTATAGAACAGCAGTTGTTGGGGAGGCAAAGCGAAGCACCTCTAATCCGCTTAGCTTAGACAAAGTTCGAATATTGTTAAGGAATATGCCAAGAGTGATTAAGTACTATCAAAATGGGGAATGTGAAGGTTTTATTGATGATACTACAAAAATGGCGATCAAGCTACTTAGTTAGGTTATGAAGACTTTTTATGTGACTAAAGATGATAAATATCATACTAAATAGGATATGCTTTTTGATTTGTTTAGTGGAAGAATTGAATATGGGAGAGCAGTAAAAGATATTGAGTCATCGCGATGAGTAGACGAGGGTGTCTTAAGGCCCTCGTCTGTTCGCATTTCATAAGTTGAAATGTATTTTTATGACCTTAATAAGAAAGGGGGAGGTCCAGATAAGTAAGTTCTAGTGTGAAACTTTTTCATGTCTTCCAAGTTGTATGAATATAATGTAAGGGAGCCAAAACAAAGTTGATTTGGTAATAAATATTCAGATCTTTCTAATCCTCCCATTTGAAGAAAAGTTTCTAAAAGGCATCCATAAGGGCACCAACCCATTGCTCCAAAGTATTCCGAGTATCCTCCGCCTCCACCAACCCTATATCGATAACGTCCCTGTGAGTCCAGAACTCTATAGTCAAAAATATTTCCAGAATTTAGCTTTCCATTTCCTTTGCCAAGTATCATTATGGCATTTCCTCCGTCTGTTCCATGTGCCCAGCTCATGTCGGAGGTGTGAAGAATTACACTATTATCTAATAGGTTTTTACCATTTGTACCTAAGGTGTTTTTCATTTTTACTGCTAGATCAAAAATTTGGTCTCTTGAAAACTTTAGCCCTCTTAGGTGGGAGGCAGTTGCAGTGTCTTTTCCGTCTCTTCCTCCATGAGATGTTCCGTGGTAAGAGCTGGCACTACTTCCGCTTTCTTGATAGTGAGGAAGATCAATGCATACAACCTTTGTAAGTCCGCAGGCAATGGCTTGTGTGATTAGAGTATTCATATCTTTGTATGACTTTGAAATTTCAGAAGGATCTATTTCTGAAGGTGTTTCAGGGTTTGAACAAAGAGGGGATGAGCCATTATCAATATCAATAGTTTGAGAGACGCTATTTATTGTATCTGCATACTGCTCTAGTTTTTGCCTGTCTTCGGAGCTGGCGAGGTTTCTCATTCTCTTGTAGTCTTCGAGGACGTTGTCTATAGCGGCTTTTTTAAGACTGTTAAAATTCGAAGTTTCTATTTGTTGGGAGGCGAAAAATAAGTTGTAAATATTCATAGGGTTATCTTCAAATGTATTTTTTATAAATGTTCCATCTGACTGGAGTTCAAAAGAGAATGATCTAGAGTGAGACCCTGTTTTTCCACCTGGTCTGACTCTTAAAGCTTTCAATTTCGGGTCATTCTTATGAACTTTTGGTGATTTCTCTAATAGAACATCAATTGAACTTTGTTTAACAATGGGGTGCCCATCTTCTCCTTCTGTTTGTTTACAGGCACACAAAACTGATGTTTGTACATGATCAGCAACATTGAAACCTGTGTTGCCATGCGGTATAGTTGCAAACTCCGTTAGACCCAGATCGTGAAGTTTAGTTTCTAAAAAATCATTAACATAGTTATTTTGAATTGATTTTAGCGACTTGATCCTAACGATAGGTTCATTTTGAGCTATTGTCCATCCCGTTTGATCGTAGAGGTAGGTATAAGAATTTAAGATACCGTAGTAGGTTCTGGCAAAAATGAAGGCTTGAACATCATTTCCTAATTCGTAAGACATTGCTTCTCCAACAAACCTTTCTAGTAAAGAAGGAAGTAAGGGGATTGAAAGCAAGATTCCTCCAGCTCCTTTTAGAAATAATCTTCTTGACTTCGGATCAAAGTGCATAACATTCTCCTTTTGCTAAATCCTAATCCGATGACCGTTTTGCTAGTGAATACTTGTTTGCAATCAAATTAACAAATACATCAATCATCTTTGATTTATCATCTTTGAATTCGTTTTCTATGCTACTTAAGAAGCAGCTATATTTATGTTGGTATTTTGTTTTAAATGTATATTCAAATACTTTCCTGATAAAGCAAGATTTTGCTTTTGAAGTCGTAGCGATTTTTAGACCCAAGTCTTTAGCATTGTCTACTTTTAATGTGTCTCCAATATAAATCTCTGGTGAGTCATGTGTGACAATTTTGTGTACGTTTGTTACTTCTGTCCCGGTTTCATTATATACTTTTTCATAAGTCCTTGTTCGTCCCATGCTATCTATTTTTTCAAAAATATGACCAATGTGGTTTATACTTTTATGACAAGCTAAACAAGAATCGTCTTCCATTGTGAATTGTGTCCAGTAGTGTCTATTTGAGGCAATACTTCTACTTGGTGTGGGAATGTTCTTTCGAGATTGAATTGAAGCAAAGTCAGGGGATGGCAAAGTGTCGCACAATACTCTTCGTCTTACTCTTACACCTCTAGAAATTATTGAAGAGTAAAATCCTCCATCCATAGTCATTGCTGGTGTCGCGAGAATGCCAGCACGATCATTAGAAACGGTAACTAGTTCAGATGGACTCCATTCAGTAATGCCGTAAAGCCTGGCTAGCTTATGTGTATTCACGTAAACCTCGTTACCTGAGAGTAGTTCTTCAAGGGTACCTTGCCTATCAACTATCACCTTTGCACCAAACTCTTTAGCGCTTGAGATAGCCTCGTATTTCAGCCCTGTTCCGTCAATACCATTCAGGAAAGCACTTCCACTAGAGGGGTCACTTGCTCTATAAAGCTCTAGCCAATCATAAATAAAACTCTTGATATTCTCCCTTCCACTAGGACTAAATATCAACCGGTTTGCATGAAGCTTTAAGTTTTCAACAGAGTCTAGTTCATTAGCAGCTGCAGCACTTAGTAAAGATTGATCAGGAGGAGATTGAGTTAAGGCATAAGAAATCAGTGAAGCTATTTCATACTGATTTCGTTTTTCTATATTCTCTCCTTCTATTTGTTCAATTGGTTTTGTTGTATCGTAGATAAATAGTAGGTTTGGAGACTGCAGCATTGCCATTAATACAATCATGAACTTATCATTATTGATCTGTATGTTTTCGTTGGTTGTCAGGTTATATAAAAAATTGATTTCTTCATTTTGAAGTGGCCTTCTATAGGCTCTAAGTCCAAAGTTTGCAATGAAAGATTTAAGACATGTCTCTGAAACGTTAGTTTCCAGGGAGCATTCTCCTGCTAAAGCCGAAGTATATAGATCGTTGCTAGAAATTTTGTACGCAATATTAGACGAAATTGTCGTGAAGGTTTCAAAATGCGAATTGGGCATTTCATATTGATAGTCTTCAGCAAGTTGCTCTGGATCTTCTGGGATTAAAGATAGCTCAGCTTCTATATTTATTCCAGTCAAGCCGGACACAAGTGACTTATATGTGTTTACAAGTTCAGTTTTGGATAACTTTCGCAATTTATTTGGAAGAGCATTTTTATAGTCATTTATTGAGCAATCATATGCTAGAGACCTATCATCTCTGCTGATTTCGCCGATGGTATCTAATGCTTTTTCAATTTCTTTAATTTCTGCATTATTGAGTTTTATATCCTTCATTACTGATATGCCACTTAGGGCCTCTTTTATTTGAATAAAAGACTTTCCTCTTTTATCACTAATGTCTAAGGCATTATGGCAGGATAGACAGTTATTGTTATAGAGAATTGTTCCTGTTTGAAGGGCAACACCATCATTAGTAGGTATGTCTGTGTAAGTTTCTTTAACTGTTTTAAAACTTAATAATAGCACGTCATCATCTGAGATTGCCTTATTAAAGACTGAGACTTCATCTATTGCACCATTATAGTATCTGTCCTCAGATAAATTTACGTTTCCTAAAACAAAAGGCTCTAGTGAGTTTTTTATTGATTCACCCTCATGAGAAAATGTGGATACGACAATGCCATTATGGTATAATTTAATCTCGTTTTTTGATGAGGACCAAGAGGCTCCAATTTGCATCCATTCATTAACTTTTATTAGCCCATCGGGGGAGTCATATTGTGCAACTTTACCACCTGTCCCATCAGTTGCTACTCTTAACCTAATGCTCCCATTTCTTATTGCTAAAGATACAATGTGATCAGCTTGTGCAGTGGAAGACGATTTTGTAAAGACTCTAACATCACCTAGTTCATTGGGATTTATCCATGCGAGTATAGTAAATTCAGACCAGTCATCAGAGTTTATACTCCTAGTGTGTGCCAGGTCATCTGAGCCATCTAAATTAATTGCTTGTTCAAATTTTCCATTATCTGTCTTTGTCGCACCAATGACTGACAAGTTATGATTATTTCCGGTGTTGTCCTGAATTGAATTCTCTAGCCATTGCTGGTTGTCAAAAGAATAATATGCTACAAGGTAGTCAGGAAATGAAGTGCTTGCTATTAGTTTAAGAGAGTTTAAGTGAGTCCCAACCTGTTCGAAGTTTTGTAAAACTTGCGCATAGTTAAACGGATAGTTTGTAAGTTTTATATCAATGTTATTTAGAACTATTTGTATCTGATCAAAAATTACTTTATTTATTAAGTAGTCTTGAGTAGCTAGTTTCTCGTCGAGTTTATTAGCATATGATCGAGATAGTTCTATGTAACTATCGACGGAGTTGCTTAATGTCGCCTTGTCTTCAATTATCTTATCAATTAGAGCCTTCAATGTGTCAGAATTTTGTTTAATCGCTTGGAGCTCGTAAAATATAGCTTGAACATTAGAAATGTCTGAACTTGATAGGGCATCAGTTTTTTTAGTCATGCTTAAGGCGACATTTCCTGTCAAAATATTTGAATAAGTTATTGCATTTGATTGATGTGTTTGAGATTCAAGATTTTTCATTTCAAGAGAGCTCTTTAGAAGAGCTAGGTTGTCTAAAGCATCTTGTTTAACGGCATCTTCCCCTGCTTGTTCGTCGTCTTCGATAATGTGCTTAAAAGTAAAAAAATCTCCTGGGGAAACTTGATACCCTTCTCCCTCAGATTGTAATAAGTTAAAGTTAATGTTCTCGATAGATTCGTAATCGCTATCAGCTAATATTTTATATTCAAGGACACCTTGGTTCGTTCCTTTAGCAATTTGTACTTTTGAATTGATTAAGGCATAGTCAAGTCCAATAGTCGCGTTGCCTATGGCACTAAAAGCTATTTCAATATCAGATTCGGCAACCTTATTTATTTGTACTTTGACAGATATGTTTTCATCTTTTTCAAGCTTCTTGGTTTCAATTGTTTCTAGTTCGATAAACTGGGCTGTGTAGTTCACGATAGGCACTTTTAGATTTAGTATCCAGCTCTTAATTTTTTCTTTATCAGAGTCGCTAATAAATGAATTTGTAGGCATGTTCTCATTTGAAACTCCAAGACCAGCATTTTTTAAGCGATAATAAAGAGATGATTCAACTAAATTTTTTGGTGTGACATATTTACTATTTATATACTCTAGCTATGTATTGAAATCAAAGGCTAACTGTGGAAAATTTCCCTTAGTTGAGTGGCAAGAGAAGCACTTTGCTTGTAAAATTGACCTGACCTGTGCAAAGCTGTCAACAGAAGGGGGAGGGGAATCAGGTATATCGTTTCTAGTTATGGTTACTGTGATAGAATTTGATGTGCCCAGAACTACGTCATAATCATTATTAGAAACACTCGATAAGGATAACTGGATAGTTTCATCATTTTCATACTCATTGTCATTAAGTATCTCTAGCGGTATTACTCCAGTTTTTTGACCTTTATTAATAGTTACACTATTAGAGGGGAGTGAATAGTCTCTCCCTAAATCAGCCTCACCAGTAATATTAACAGGGAAAGTTAATTGCTCTTTTGCAAGCTTATCAATTTCTACATAAATGTACACTAGTCCTATTTCCTCATCTTGAGAAGAAGATCGTGAGGAGAAGCTTGCCGTATATAATTGTTTAAGTGGAGTAATAACATCGTCGTCGCTTATAAAGAATACTGCCGAGTTTATAGTGTCTAACGATACATTAACTTCATTATCTGAATAAGTCCCTACAGAGAATTTAATACTCTCTAGTCCTTCAACGGTATTATCATTTATTATATTAACTAATAAATTGATATGCTTTGAACCTTTCTTGATGATGACATTAGGTGGTAGTTTTACGTAATCAGTACTTTCCTGAGTATTACCAGAAGTATTAATAGGAATTAAGATATCTTTAGGGGCCTCTTTATCTAAACCTATTTTTAAGGTGATACTACCAATGGACTCTATTCCACTACTACCTTCGAGTATTTGTAAAGATACTTTATATTCTTGCTTGGCCTTCATGTTTAGTATCCACTTTTTAAGTAACTCAATTTCGCTAGAATCAAGGTTTTTGTTAGAAGGGGGCATATTTTCAAAAGACCCAATGCCAGCCCCCTTTATTTTGTGAAATAATGAAGATTTTTCTAAGTCTGCAGCTGTTACATATTCGCTATTAATAAACTTTTCCTCACTGTCAAAGTCAAAGTTGTATTTACTAGCTGGACCGTTAGCTGAGTGACAATATATACAATGCTTATCTAAAATGAGCTTTGCATTTTCAAAAGTCACTTGATCTAAGTTTAGGCTTTCTCCTGAAAGTTTTTTAATCTTTAAGTTTTTCTTACTCTTGATAGGTAACTCGGGAATACAGCCTATTATCAGGGATCCAATAAGTATTGAAAGAATCGTTTTCATAAATGGTAAACCTTGTCGTTTATATATTAAACCATCTGTCTAACTCGATAAGTTTAGTATAGTACCGTTACGGAATAGAAAAATATCGGATTAGTGTGAATATCTCGAAATTGTTGAAATTTTGTGAGTGGAAGGGCAAAAAATTGAGGTTGTTCCAATCACCTCAAATAAAGAGTATGCCAAATCAAGTGGTCAACAAAGATTTGAATCATCTGAAAGCCCGGGTTGGTCTGCACAAGAAATTCTTTCTTTCAAAAACCCTATACCAAGGCCTATCAAGGCCAATAAAGGCCTCCTTATTTTCCAGTTCAAATATCCTATATGCTAGAGCGGTATAAATTTCGAATCTTCTCTGGTTTATGAATCTAAGAGCTGAAAGTGTCCCCCTTAAAAAAACTCTTAAGTCTCCATTTCTATATTCTCTGATCTCCACAACCTTTTTAAATGAGCTTTGATCTTCGATTTTTAAAAGATACTTATTTCCTTAATACGAAATAGTCTCATCACTTTCAACTACTCTTTCTTCTTTTAATTCAACATGAGAAGGTACTTTTTGATAGACTGTTAAAGGTAAATTATCACTTAGAACCTTTCATTAATCTTCTAAATTGACGTTCTTTAAGTTCAAGAGTATTCATTGTGCCTAGATAATTATGCTCTCCTGATATTTACTAAGGTAGAGATCTAATTTAATATGCTGCTTAGCTGAGAGATGCATAATTCTGGCATCCAGACTAAATTCTAAAAGTCGGTCATTTTCTTGATTAAATTTCATCTACGAGTGCCTTTTCGCAAGAAGGAAGTAAGTCCCATAGTGAGTAGTTCAAAGACTTTTTATTAATTATGGTAATTTGATTAGTTTCTTTTTTGTTAATAAGAGAAATATATCCGTAGTCTTCATAAAAATGGGAAGGAGGAAAAGGTTTTAAAATGTGCCAAGGAGAGATTTCACTCGAAAGAATGAGTATAGCGTAACTATCCTTTTGATCTAATTGATTATTTTTAATTACGCAAGGGTCTACTTCTGTAATTAGAGGTAATCTACAAAATAGCTTATCGTTACAATAATACGTAATAACTAGAATACTTTTTTTATCAATTGTTGTGATCAAGCATTTACTGTCTAAGGAAAATTCCTTCATAAACTACCACCTCTTCTTTATCTGAGATTCATAATCTTTTATTATTGCTAAAAGATCGGCTACTACAATAGTAGCCGGTAATAAATTAAAAAGTAAATATCTGTAAAAAATGTCTTACAAATATGTATTAAGTAAGTTTATAAAAACTACTTAATATGTATATTGTCGATAATAAGGTCTAAAGGCGTAGAATTGTTATCAGAGCATTCAACATGTAGTCTATTATAGTTTGCGATTTCTTCATTTAAGTTAATTGCCATGTTCAATGTTTTTACAATGGACCCTTGGTCATTTTTGATTTCAACAAGTATGTTTTTCGTAAGTTCACTGCTTACCAGAATTTTTACATCATACCAAGAAGAACGCTTTAATGAGGTAATTTCGGATTCAATACTATCATTATTTTTTAACTGAAGTTTTACTAATGATGACTCATTTGAAGAGCTAGCAACTAACCCAAAGCTTCTATTTGTACCGTTTGAGTACATTATTTCTACATTCTCTGATCTTGATTCATTTTTGGATTTAATAGGAAAGTATAGAGATGTGTTAAGCTCTAAAGAGTTACCTGACGTTCCTATAAAACTGTACCCAAGCCCACTTCCATCTGCACACACATCGTACGTAAATCGAGTTGCATACAAGTTTGTTCTTCTTTGAAAAGGTGATGAAACTTCTTCGAACCTCATTGCTGGTTTATTAGTTGAATTACCTTTTCTCCACGGCCAAGACAGCGATAGTGGATTTTCTGACTCTAAAAATCGACGAGAACTCATGCCGTGGTAAAGAAGGTTCTGTACAATCGGCCTTGCTTCTATTTTCCAAGGAGAAGTCATTTCAGAAACTACTTTGCCATCTCTTATTATTCTAAAGCGAGGTACTATTGTTTGGGTTGAAAGAATATTAAGAGGGGGCATATCAACCATAAAGCTTGCCATACCTTTACTGCTAATGTCTTTGAAGTAAGTTCGATCAAGAATAATTTCTAGTCTAGCAGGTGCAGTTAAGAATGCTAGTAATTCAATTTTGTTTTCGGGAGGTGTGTCTGTTGTACTTTCTCTCCATTTTGTGAATATAGTCTGTGTACTATCAGGATGCAGTGGTGTTTGAATAGTGTTATTAGACACAGTAATTGGATTTATCCGAAAAAACGAGTACATTGTATCTCTTTTTATTTCCGGTTCAACTCCGCTTTTAAACCAATTGATATAGTAGGATGATAAGTCGTAGTAGGCATAACCAGTTCTATTGGATGGAACGATTTCTGTATGTTCTGAAAAATCACTCCAAGTAATTAACTGTACCGCATCGAAGTTTTTGTCGATGGCACTTTGGAAAGCATTTCTAAGTGCTCTACTGTTACCAGCTTCAAAAAGAATGGGGCTTTTTGGTCTGTAATCCTGAGGGGAAACTGGTCCCATCCATTTGATTTCATACTTCAATCTTACGTAATCTGATGTTGCGAGTAATTGCCCAGCAAATGCATATTTTTCATCCCCATATTTTCCTGTGTGGTTATATGCACGATCTCCCCAGTCTGAAACTCCATAAATATATTTACTAAAATTGATGTTCCCCATTTGCTCAAACCATATTTCTAACTTTGGTTCCCAACCTTGAAATACTGGCATTAAAACTGCGGGATATCCTTTAGACTCTAGCTTAATCAATTGTTCCAGCCACCATGTCCCTGACTTGACACCCTTAGTGCTAATTCCCATATAAGGGGCCAATAGTATTTTTCCTTCGTCATTTTTCATGAGGGAGTCATGTTGAGAGAGTTCTATTATTCTATCGACAAAAAAATCATTGTTACCATTTGATTCTTCTTCAATTATTGAAGCTTCTAATGAGTTCATGTCCGGCATTAGTAAAATTTTGAAATTGAGGTTTCTTTCTTCACTTGCGATTTTTGCTAAGCGAACGGCACGAGTCCAATGATAGCTTGACTTGTTAAAACTTAAGACATTGATAGCGAAGCCATCGATTCCTATTTGGGAAGCCAGTTTTATTTCATGCTTAAAATCATCATATGCCCAAAATCTAGGATCATAACTCCCAAAGGTTTTTGCCGCCTCTTTTGGGATAATCGCCCTTTGAATAGGTCGTTGTCTTAAGAATCCACCTTTTGTGGCCCACTTTCCACCTTCTCCGAGAGGATCAAGATAGCCTGCTACGTAATACCCACTTCCTGGCCCTTTATTGCTGATGCTCATGGGAAACTGAGAAAAGTAGTGAGCAAAAACTAACTTTTTACTCGAAGTTTTTTCATCCTGAGTTAAAGGGTCATGTGGTAAATAGTGTTGTCCATACTTAGATAAGACTGGGTTTTCAGGACTCTGTGATGAGTCAAGTATAATGTTAATAGATACTGGATCACTTATGGAGGCTCCTTTTGAATAAGCTTGAGCGGTTAAAGAAACATTTTTACTAATATTACAATTGAAATAGTTTCCATTTGAGTCTCCACAAGCTGAATAAGGAGCTGCTGTCTCTGTTCTTGTCTTACCATTGGACCAACTAAACTTAATACTATCATATTCAATGTTATTAAAAGAGATATCAATATTTATATTCATGTCTGCAGGGAGAATAAACTCTGAATTATTTGCAACTGTTTCTACGACTTGATTATTATCTGCATTAATTATATCGATATTAACGCTTTTACTGTCGTTATTTTCACATGAAAAAAGTACTGAGGCCAAAATTAATCCCCATAATCTAAGTATGTTGTTCATTTTAATACTCCATATAAAGACAAAATATTTATTTTTTAAACTTGTTTCCTTTTTGGTAAAATATAACATTATTAATGCATTAATAATTGACATATTTAATGATATCTTTGGCAAGCTATCAATTTTAAAAGGGTTAAGGTTGGTAGAATTTGAGGAGGCTGGAAAACCTCATAAAGCGAATATGCCAAAAAGCCTGGGCAGGTGAAGTGCTACTGCCTTAGATCCTCAAGATATTCCAGTGTTTGTAACATTAAATATAACTAGTTGACTACGAATTAGCTTCTTGGCTTTATATATAAAAGTTAATTATTGTATTTAAACATGTTTTGTTATCATTAGGACTTTTTTTAATAAGATCATCAAAAATGGGTAATTCCATTGCCATAATTAAAAATTTAACATTATATTTACTTTTTAAGATTCCTAATTCTTTCATAGCTGGCTCTATAAAATTCGAAAAATGTGGGTATGAAAGGATAGTTTTATAAAACTTAGCATCATTAGGTATGTAATGCTTAAACCACCTTCCTTGTAAAGGTGTATCACTTCTAGAAAATACATACTTGATTAGGGCATCTTGTATATGAGGTCGAAATGGAATTTTAATAATTTCTTCTATCATTGCTGGCTCTAGTCTCACATCTTTTCTAGATAGAACATACTTTATCAGATCAACTTCAAGGTTATTTGATATTGAAGGATTGTTTGAATAAGGATTATCAAACGGCTGGAATTTTTTTCCGTAATCTATAATCTTATATATCCAACGTTTATCGATTTCTATATTAGGATTTGATAAATTTTTTGAAATTAATTCTCTAAGTAAAATTAGATTTGAGTTATCATAAAGACCTTTGTCTATGGTATACTTATTAATTTTGTTGTCTAAATCATTTACTACTGTTGATAAATTAACACTAGAATTTGTTGATGATGCCGTGAGTGAAAAAAATAGTAAAGAAAGGCTAAGAAAATATTTCATATAAAACTCCGTTAACTATAATTAAGTAACTTCTAAAAATTGTTGATTTTCATTAATATTCATTCTAAGGCATTATATTCTCAGATAAATCTCTAACATTAATAGGTTCAATCTGTAATCTGAGGATTCTAACAATTTTGCAATCATCAGATGTTAAATATTTAGAATGCTCATGTGCACATTGAATTATTCCATTCGTGTACGCATCTTCAGGAGAGCTACTTACAGATGTATAGTAGTCAAAATGTTCTCCGTAAACTTCAAACGTCATTTTGTAAGCAATAAATGGAATACTATCTCCTGATTTTTTTATTTCTAAAACTTCACATGGAGTATTTGAGTCCTTATGATCTCTCATACATTTGGCAAGACCTAGCTCAAAAGCTCTTTCAGTTGTAGTCGCTTCAATCGTATAGCTATCTTCATGTGTTTTAATGATATTCTTATTTTTTTTTAGCATTAAAAAAGTAATTTCATAACTAGAGGCAAAGGTTAGCCCTACATAAAAATTAAAAATAAACAGTATAATAATTTTATTCATGTCGTGTCTCCTTTTACGATTTAAATATAAATTATTTCATAATACTTGTCTTACTATCATCTACAATTTACATACTTGTGCAAAGAAGTGACAGTTTTGAAGTCATGCCCGCGCGTGAAGGATTTTTTATAAAGTGCAATAGACGTAAAGTTCCCTAGGTTTATTTTCAATGGAAGTCTTCAAGTACCTAATTTAACCAAAGTAAAAAATACGACCTTACCAAACTTTATCGAGAGAAGCTTTATTAATGGGCAAGAGATATGGGATAACTCAGACTTAAAAGATAGTTTAGGCATGCAAGAATTAAGTAACATTGAAATCGAAATGTTCGTTGGGGGAAACATGACGTTTAACCTATTAGAGAACTTAAACAATATCACCTTAAAAGGGTACTTAGGAGGAGATTTCATTGCGAGGAATTTAAAAAAAGTTAATAATTCTTCATTATTTAATTATATCGACGGTGATATGAAGCTAAATCGCTTATCCGAAGCAAAAAAATTAATTTTACCAAAAAAAGTAAAGAACTTACATCTTGATAGTATGAAATCTTTAGACGGAATTTTACGTATTCCAAATAACGTAAGCATTTTCAGTATTAGCAAAGTCTCATCGATGAAAAGCTTTACTTTACCTGAAGAGGTAAAGGAATACGTAGTTTTAGATGCTAGTTTTTATAAAGAAAATAAAGGGATAATCGATTCTTTTAAAATCGACATATTTGATGGTTGGTCTAGACCAGGCAGAAATAAGCTTAACAAGGGTGAAGAAAAAGCAAAAGCACTTTTGATAGAAAGTACAAAGGTGAAAATATTCAATAATATATTAGAAAAAAACTATTCACTAAATGGGGGAGTTCTTTTTAATTAGAAAAATACACAAAAAATAATGGAAATTAAAAAGAATTTTTTCTTACTTCTTCAACAAAAGGTATAACATCATCAATTAAATACTTTCTCCATGAAGGATCATAATTTTCGTCATATGCTTTTCTTGATAATTCTCTCTTTACACTAAGTGCGGCTGCTTCTGTAGTGTATGATATATTAAAAAGATTCGGACTAACATATGGGCCCTCGGGAAAATCAAATTGTTTCTGATCTCGAATTGCTTTTAATAAGTAAGCGATCCATTATCCCACCTGTACTTTCTAAATCTTTCTTCTGCTAAT
>CAXHCD010000071.1:0-18968 GCA_964015265.1 uncultured Oligoflexia bacterium | reverse complement strand
CACCAGCACCAGCACCAGCACCAGCACCAGCACCAGCACCAGCACCAGCTCCAGCACCAGCACCAGCACCAGCTCCAGCACCAGCACCAGCTCCAGCACCAGCACCAGCACCAGCACCAGCACCAGCTCCAGTGCCAATGCCAATGCCAGCACCAGTTCCAATGCCAGCACCTGCTCCAATGCCTGCCGAAGACTTATTTCCTCAGGCCATGAACGTACTGAATACAAAATGTGTCTCTTGTCATAAGCCAGGAGGCTTTCGTTCAAGCTCTAACTTCCAACTGCAAAATTCACAAGAATTTGTTGATGCTGGTTGGATTGTTGCCGGTAAACCAGAAGACTCTGAATTATATTACCGAATAAAAGGAACAAATCTTAATAAGGGTGATGAAAACATGCCTTTAGGAGGCTCACTTAGTTCACAAGATTTAAAAGTTTTAAGTGATTGGATTAAGTCACTAGGAGAAACTCAAAGTGAAATTCCAGACATTGTAGACACAAACTTTTTAAGTTTAAATAATGTCGAGTTCAATGAAAGAGAAATATTATTAAATGTTTCATGTAATCAAAACTTTGTTCTTAATGTTGATATTTTAGATGCAAACAGCTTAGGTGGAAAAATATCTAGCTCTTCTTATCAAACAATAAAGTCAACACAAAGTGGAATACAAAATGTTTCAAGCAACACAATCATTACTTCTGAAAATAGTGGTCAATTTACTTTAAAAGGTGAGGGCCTTGATATTTGGCAAAATAATATTTGGTTTAATGGACTATCTTCAGACATTAGTGATGGAAAAATTAATGTTAAAATGAAAATTAATCAAGTTATGAATGTCGTTCATTCATATTCAAAAATTGGAATTCTTGTATCTAGTACAAATGATCTATCTGGACAACTTGCATTTGTTCATTGGTCAGGTAGAGCTGGAATAGGTTTAGATAGTGGATCTGGAACATTGAACACATATTCAAATATTCTCGCTAATCCAGATAGTACTAAAATGACATTAACTCCTTCTCCAACAATGTTACAAGTAAGTAATGAATCTGGAAGGTTGCAAGTTGGAGCATGTTATAACTGTGAAACACCAAGCTTACAAAATATTTCTTTAAACTTCACCTCTAAAAAAGTATTTTTTATTGCAAGTTCTCACGATGCTTCGACATTACAAGCAAATATCGAACTATATGATAGTTCAAAAGCATCTATGAATTCGCAAGGAATCCATCAAGCTGAACTAAACTGTTCATCTAATATGCAAAGAACATTGGCCTTAGACTCTTCAATAGCAGGTTCTAGAAGTAGTATAATTGTTCAAGGTAAAATTAATGGACAATTAATTTTCCAAAAAAATGCTGTAAAAGGTTTTTCAGATTTAGCAACTTGTGAAGAACAAAATGATATATTATCTACAGGTGTAAGAAGACTTTCTTCAGTTCAAATAAAAAATACTATTGAAAATGCCTTTGGGATAACAATACCAAAAGAGAGTTTTCCAGAGTTAAATGATAGTGGTCAAACAATTGGAATGAATGATTTAAAAGGAAAGCTTTTAATAAATACTACAAAATTAGAAGGTATTTATGAGCTGGCCGAAATAACTTCAAACCTTGCCCTAGCACAGAATTCAGCGATTAAGAATTGCGTAAATTCAGGTGATTCAAGTTGTATAACTAATATTAGAAATGACTTGGTATTAAAGTTATGGAGAAGACCTACTTCATTATTACAAAATGATGTTAATGATTTAATAAGTTTTGAAAACTCACTGGATAATAATTCAAGCAAATTAAAATTTTTAATTTTTTCATTAATATTAAGTGATCGTTTTTTATACAGAAGTGAAATCGGAACTTTAACTGATGACAATATCGCTGTACTTAATAATTATGAAATTATCAATTTGCTGAGCTATAGTATTTGGGATAGTGCTCCAGATGCAACACTTTTCCAATTAGCTACTAAATCAGGAGCAATAACAACTTCTGAAATGTTAACTCAAATTAACCGAATGGTTACTTCTGATAAGACAAATACTACCATTGTAAAACTTGTGAAAGATTATTTAAAACTTGATAAGGTTTTAAGTATTGAAAAAAATTCATCCCTCGGATTTAGTGACGATATTAGAAAAAATCTTCTTACAAGTGTAGAAATGTCTATCAAAGATAATATTAATTTATCTGAAAGCTATATGAATCTTTTTAAAGGTAATTCGTTTTACGTTAATTCATTAACTGCTCCAATATTTAATATGAGTTCAGCAGGTATGTCTTCTAACTTTCAAAAAGTAACATTAGCAAATCAAAGAGAAGGAATAATAAACCACCCAGCTTTTTTAGCTGCCCATTCAATGCCATTTGTTTCAGGTATTGTAAAAAGAGGTGTTTTCACTTTAGAACAATTACTTTGTCATGATCTACCTGAAGCTCCTACGGGTGTAGAGCCTTTAGAAATACCAGATAACTTAGATGTTAATAAAGTATCTGAAAGAGAACTTTTAAATATAACTCACAGTTCTCAAGAATCATGTTTTGCTTGTCATAGTATCATTGATCCTGCTGGATATGGATTTGAAAACTTTGACAACCTTGGAAGATATAGAACATCAGAAAAAGATAATGTAGCGATTAATTCTTCTGGAACTCTTACAACAGATAATAGTGATTACGTTTTAAATTTTAATAATAGTAAAGAATACTCTCAACAAATTACGAACTCTCCTCAAATGAATTATTGTGTATCAAGAAGATTTCTTGAACATTATTTTGGAGAAGGAATAGAAAAGAATGCATGTGAACTTAAAAAGTATAGAGGTCATATAGAAAATGGAAACTATACTCTTAAATCACTTCTTACTTCGTTAGTTAAGCTAGAGAGTTTTACAAAAAGAGAAAAGAAATAAATAGATATATGGAGATAAAAAAATGAGTAGTCATTTAAAATTAAAAAGAAGAGATTTGATAAAAGGATTAGGAGCAATTGGTGCATTATCCAGTCTTAGTGTTGAAACATTAATGGCACAAACCCAAGCTAAAGCACCTTTAAGACTTCTAATTATTCCAACGCAATTTGGATGGGGCCTTACTCCTGATACAAATTATCTAATGACGTTTAATGGAGATAATTTCACATTTCCTTCAGCAATTTCTAATCTTAATAAAATTAAAGACAAAATGAGTGTAATTAATGGTCTTTTTGGAGCGAGAGGATGGGGAAATGCTCACGATTTATCTTATAGTGATATCTTAACTGGCTCTGTTTACTTTGGAGATAAAAGCTCCCCATTTAATACACACTTTCCTACTGCGCATTCTCCTTCAATTGAAACATTAATTGAAAATAGAACAAATAAACCTGCATTTAGATTCAGCGCTACTTATAGATCATGGGGAGAAAATTTTCATCCGCTTCATTTTGATATGAATGCTAAATTAATTGAACCTCATTTAAATTCTAATAATGCTTGGAACTCACACTTTAAAGACTTACCAGTAGATACTGGATCATCTAACCCAATAATCTCAGGTTCTGGACAAGTAGATATCAACTTATTTAGTTTTTTAAAAAAATCAATTGAAAGAAGAATGCAAGGACTAACTTCAGCAGAAAAAGAATCACTTGATAATTATGCAAACTCAGTAGACGGATTGAGTCTAAAAAAATCTCCAACAACGGGATATAGTGGAAAACTAAAACTCTCATTTGATGGAAGTAAAAGAGATCCAAAACAAGGCCCTGCTTTAGATATAGAAGATTTCTATGAAATGGTAAAAGTTGGTTTTGCTAATAATATGACAAATGCAGCTATCCTTTCTATTGGAGATAGAGTATTTTCGAGTAAATATGAAAAATTTCATGAAACTCACTCTCACGGTAACACAGATATTTGGTGGTCAACTAGAAATGAGATGGCAGGACAATTAGTTAAATTTGTACAAGAACTCGATGCAATCGAAGATTTCGATGGTTCAAGTTTACTTGATAATACGCTCATTCTTCTAACTGGAGAAGTTGCAACTGGAAGTCACTCACACAATTTTATTTGTCCACTAATTGGTGCATCCAATTGGATTCCCCACGGAAAAGTATATTACTCAGGTACACTTACAACTGGTTTTTCTAAAAATGGAGCAATGAAACACTTTGACAATGAAAGGTATGTAGCTTTTGAACAATGGTCAAATAAGGCCACTTTTTATGGTAGAGAAGTTGCTGATGGAACTTTATATCATGTTAAAACGGGTGGAAATACCTCTCACTTATTTCAAAGAACATGGAATGATCTGTTTAGAGAAATCTGTAATCTATACGGAATGAACCTAACGACTTTTGGGCTTCCATCTTTGAACAGAGGAGATGTTATAAAATAATTACAATATTGAGAAAAATTGCAAACAAAAAGCTAAGTAATTTCAATATATTGTAACTGGAAAAAGCATTTATCTTAGTTCCTAAAAATATTTCATTGTATTTTTTTTCATTACTTCATAAATGGCCTAAAATTGTGCTAGGTTCCTCACCTATGAGCACGGAAAAAAACTATTATGCATTTGTCCTAAGGGATAAATTTGCATCGAGACAAAAAAACAGAAAATATTCAATAAGAGACTATGCTAAAGATCTTGGTCTTCCTTCTTCTACCCTTGCTTTATCAATGAGCGGAAAAAGACCGGTCCCAAAAAAAATGATCAATCAAGTCATTAATAGATTATCTCTGAATAAAAAAGAAACTCTTTTATTCAAAGATAGTTTAGATAAAAATAATAAAAGATTAAGCAATTTATCTATACATGAGAAATTTGAAAATCGATATATCTTGGATGATGCAAACTATAAGATTATTGCAGAGTGGGAACACTATGCTCTTATTACTTTAATGGAACTTGATAATTTTGTTTTCAACCTAACTAATATATCTAAAACTTTAGGAATAAGCTTAGAAAGATCTGAAGAAGTTTCTCAAAATCTAATACAAGCTGGCCTTATTGAAGTTAATAGTGAAACTGAATTTAAGATTCTAAATGGCCCATTAAGAACTACAGAGGATATAAAGTCATTAGCGCTTCAAAGTTCTCACCTTGAAACTTTAGAACTTGGAAAGAAAAAGTTATTAGAAGTTGATATTAATGAAAGAGATTTTTCTTCAATTTGTATTCCTATTGATAAATCTAAAATGAAAGAAGCAAAAAATTTAATTAGAGAATTTAGAAAACGAATGGGATCACTTTTTCAAAATTCTCCAAAAAATGATGTCTATCAAATGGCCATTCAATTTTATCCCTTAACTTCAAAAGAGAATTCTCATGAAAAAAATTAGTATCATATTATCACTACTCATATCTATTTCTTGTTTTGCTAATGAAAAGGGAAATGGAGGAAACACTATTAAGTGTAAAGGGTTACCAATGTTAACTCTTGATTTCTACCATGCTAGTTTGCCTAGTGTTGGTGGAAGAGCTCCTCGTCTAATTGATGTTGAAAAAGAGGGCCTATTTTCTCATATAGTTGAGATCTTTAAGAAATACGATCAAGGTGAAGATGAAAAACCCAATTTATATCAATGGTTTTTAAAAAGTATGCAGATCGTTCCACATCCAAATTATTGGATTGATAGTGAATTGAAATTAACTCAAGATCAGAATTTAATTTATAAATTGCCTAAAGGTTGTACCCTTCATCAGGCGGCCGTAAGACAATTTGGTGCTCAATATGGAGACTCTTCTATTATTAGTCAGCTTTCCACAGGTCAGTTAAATGTTCTTAGAGTTCATGAAATTTTATATTATATAATGATAGCAACTAATCCTAAAATATATGATTCTTCGCCTATAAGAAACCTTTTAAGAGTTTTACTTAATATAGACTCTACTGATTATGAGATTGCGGTTGCAGTAAAATTCTTTAAACTTAAACTCAGACATAATTATGTCAATTGGGTTTGCTCTGGAAAATATTATCTTTTATCTAAAGATACTAATTTTATATTTAAAAACCGTGATGGAAGATTAGAAGAACTTTATAATTTTGAAGGTTTTGGTAGAAATCCCATTGAAGCTTTTAATGACTTTAGTGAACCTATGGCCAAAGATCAAAGAGAAAATAATAAATACACTTATGTATTACCTTGTCATCATGTAAAAAGAAATGAAAATGGCGATGCATTTTGTAGTGAAGTTGCAACTTTAAAAAATAGTTGTGTAAAAATCAAATAACTATATTTGTAACTCTTCTATTTCTGGAACAATATTTTGAACATATCTAAGAAGATCTATGACTTCTCTCACACATCCCATTCCACTTTGCCGATATGTAACATAATCAACAGCTTCTTGAATTTCATGACTTGAATTTGGAACAGTTGCAGAAAACCCAGCAGCTTTTAACAAAGGAAGATCAAAAAACTCATCTCCCATATATAAAATTTCAGAGGCTTTATATCCTTCATCTAAAACTTTTTTGAAAGCATCTCTTTTATCTTCAGAACCTGTAAATGAATAATTTAAACCTAAATTTTCAATTCTTTTATGAAGACCTACACTATCACCACCAGAAATAACTCCCACCTTAATTCCAGCTTTCATTAAAACCTTAAGTCCATAACCGTCTTGAGTATGAAAGTATCTGTTAAACCCTACCTCTTCGCCAGACCAGTAAATATGTCCTGTAGTTAAAATTCCATCAGCATCAAAAAGAGCAACCTTTATATTCTTTAACTTCTCTTGATGCTTTTTAGATTCAAGTCTCAAATCAATTGGAAAACTCATTTACTACCTCATATATTTTTATTAATTCAGAAATTACACTTGATACTGATTTTAATGGTAAGCAAGTTGTTGGATCAGACAAAGCTTTTTCAGGCTCTGGATGAACTTCCATAAATACTCCATCACAACCAGCAGCAACAGCGGCCCTTGCTAAAACTCTAATTTGGTCTCTTTTACCATCTGTACTCTTTCCTAGACCGCCAGGTTTTTGAACACAGTGAGTAGCATCATGAATAACTTTTACTCCAAACGATTTCATAATTTGAAAAGAGGCCATATCTACAATTAAATTATTATAACCAAAAGATGATCCTCTTTCAGTTAATAAAATTTGATCTTTTGAGATAATAGATGATGCTTTTTCTACTATATTTTGAGTTTCTTCAGGACTTAAAAACTGTCCTTTTTTCACTTTTAATCTTCGATTATATTTTTCACAGGCCTGTGCTCCCGCAACAATCATATCAGTTTGACGACATAAAAATGCCGGAACTTGAAGAGTATCAACTATACTAGCAACTTCCATCGCTTGATCTGGTGAATGATAGTCAGTCACGACAGGAATATTAAATTCTTTTTTCACTTTCTCTAAAATTTGCAGACCTTTTTCAATTCCTGGTCCTCTATAAGACGTAATAGATGATCTATTGGCCTTATCAAAACTTCCTTTAAAAGTGTATGATATATTTTTAAAAGGTTTTAATTGTTCTAAAACTGATCCAGCAATTTCTATTGCCAAGTTTTCACTTTCTAAGACACATGGCCCAGAAAAAATTTCAAAGTTATTCATGATTACCTCTTCACCTGATTAGCACTCTCTATAAACGATTTAAATACAGGGTGTGCTGAATAAGGACGTGATTTAAATTCAGGGTGATACTGACAACCAATAAAAAATGGATGATCAATTAATTCAATCACTTCAACTAGTCCGTGTTTGTTGTTTTTACCACTGACTTTCATTCCAGCTTTTTCAAGTTCATCAACAAATTTATTGTTTACTTCTAATCTATGTCGATGTCTTTCGCTAACATTCTCTTCACCATAAATTTTATGGGCCAAACTACCTTTTTCTAACTGACAATCATAAGCACCGAGCCTCATATTGCCACCTTTTGGCCCGTCCTTAATTTGACCTTCCATATAGTGAACAATAAACTCACCATCTTTATCAAATTCTTCACTTGTCGCAGATTTTATTCCAGCAACATTTCGAGCAAACTCAATCATTGCTAATTGCATTCCAAGACAAATTCCAAAATAAGGAATTTTATTTTCTCTTGCAAACTTAATCGCCTTAATTTTTCCTTCAGTGCCTCTTTCTCCAAATCCACCAGGAACTAAAATCCCCTGCACTTTTTCTAGTTCACTTGTATCTTCTTTTTCAGAGTCAATGTAAATTGGAACAAGCTTAACTTGATTTGCAATTGCAGCATGTTTTAGTGCTTCATCTAAAGATTTATAAGATTCAATTAAATCAGTATATTTGCCAACAATTCCAATTTTAACTTCATCTTTAGGATTATCTACGTTGTAAACAACTTTTTTTAAATCATCTATTTGAGGAGAGCTGGCCCAAATTCCTAAAAGGTCAGAAATTTTATTATCTAAGCCTTGCTCATGAAATAAAAGAGGTACACGATAAATTGTATCGACATCAATTGATTTAAAAACATTTTGTTTTGGGATATTACAAAAAAGAGAAAGTTTATCCAATAACTCTTCTTCTATCTCTCTATCTGATCTACAAATTATAATTTGAGGAAATAACCCAATTGAACGAAGTTCTTTTACAGAATGTTGGGCCGGTTTAGTTTTCAACTCACCGGCAGCATCAATGTATGGAAGTAAAACTAAGTGAACAAAGAGAACATTTTCTCTACCAACATCTTGAGCGAATTGTCTAATTGACTCTAAAAATGGTTGTGATTCAATATCGCCAACTGTTCCGCCAATTTCACCAATTAACAAATCACAATCATTTGCAGCAACTTCAATTCTTCTTTTTATTTCATCTGTTATGTGAGGAACAACTTGAACAGTTTTTCCTAAATACTTCCCCTCTCTTTCGTTTTCAATTACTTGTAAATAAACCTGACCTGTTGTGAAATTACTTTGTTTAGATAAGGTCAAAGAAGTAAATCTTTCATAATGACCTAAATCTAAGTCAGTTTCAGCGCCATCATCAGTTACAAAAACTTCTCCATGCTGGGTAGGACTCATTGTTCCAGGATCAACATTTATATATGGATCCATTTTTAACATATTTATTTTGATACCTCGTCTCTCAAGTAAAGCACCAATACTAGCAGCCGCTAGTCCTTTTCCTAAAGAACTTGCAACCCCACCAGTTATAAAAATATATTTCTTAGTATTATTACTCACCCATTACCCCTTTTAGTTTTTCTAAATCTTCAGGTGTATCTATTCCAAAAAAATCTGTCTGTGTCTCAATCGCACCAATGCTTAAGTTAAGCTCTAAAGCTCTTAACTGTTCAAGTTTTTCTAAATTTTCTAAATATGAAACTGGAGAATCATTAAATTTTCTTAATGCATCTATAGTATATGAGTAAATTCCCATATGATGAAACCAATTTGAATTTTTAATATCATCACTTTCTCTAATGTGTGGTGCACTTGATCTAGTAAAATATAAGCATTTTCCGCTTTTCTCATTTCTAATTGCTTTTACACAATTAGGGTTCTTAAAATCAGGATCTAGACAACTCTTCTTTCTTACAACAGTTGCTATATCCACTTTTGACTCTATTTGATATTTAACTAATTTAAGTAATAACTCTCCAGAGATTAATGGTTCATCTCCTTGAACGTTGACTATAAAATTAAATTTTCCGTCTGAAAAAAATCTTTCATAGCAAAGGGCAATTCTTTCTGTTCCTGAAGCAACGTCATCATCTACTCTAAAAACATTTCCACCAAATGATTTAACTTCATTTTCTATTCTTAAATCATCTGTAACAACAGCAACTTCAAAGCCTGAAGATTTAGAGTTTTCAAAAACTAATTGAATTATTGTTTTATTAGATATTTTTGCAAGAGGTTTTCCAGGAAAACGACTAGAGCCATATCGTGCAGGAATAAGAACAAGTCCATTTGGTGACAATTCATCTCCGTATTAAAAATTGATGTCTATACGGAGGTAGAATCTACCATTAGCTGCATATCATTACAAGAATGTGCATAATATAAATATGAGAAGTTATGCCTTATTAATAAGTTTGATTTTCCATACTTATACTTTTGCTCAAACAGCTGACGAGCTTGCCCTTAAACGAGCAATTACTGATCCGGCCATTGGTGCTAGATGCAATAGACTCCTAAAGAAAAGGGCCGACAAAATAGAAGTGAAGCAAAGACTAAATGGTCTAATAGAGAGAAACAAAAGATTAAAAAAGCTTGCACCAAAGGAAAAAAAGTCTGTTCTATATAATCTAAGTAGAAATCTATTACGTCTTGAACAAGAGCTCAGATTATCCAAGTTAAAAATTGAAGACCTAGAAGAACAAATTATTCGTAAAGGTTGTCCGGGAATCTCCTTATAAAATTATTTACGTAGTGTTTCACCTGCCCTACAATTTTTCTATGACATTTTTTAAAAGACCCAACACACACAAATTGGTCTTTTTATTATTATTTTTAAGTATTGAGTCTTTTGCTCAAGAACAGATTGATAATGGAGAAGACTACCAATTCAGAGATAGAGAAAAAAGCACCTATATTCAGGACTTAGATCGTTTCAAAGGCTTAGAAACGACAGTAAAATCTATCACCTTAAATGATGTAATCGAACAAGGGCTTAGAGAAAATCACGATGAAAATATTCGTCATATGCAAGATAGTCTAAATGAACTTCAATGGAAGGATGATTTTAGTGACTTTTGGTATCCTAGCTTAAACCTTACACTCCAAACTAATGAATATAGACTTGGTACATTAAAAAGTGGAAGCCTAAATTCATCTCCTAGATCTGATAGAGTTTCAGGATCATTTGGTCTAGAAATAAATGATTACACAATTTTTAATTGGGGAAAAGATTATCTAGGCTATTTAAATAAAAAAGAAACCTATAAAAGAACAAAACAAAATTTTAAAGAAAAAACTAGAGAACTTAAACATCAATTAATAATTGAGTACTTTAACCTTCTCACAATTAAAAATATTGAAAATGCTTATAGAGATCAATTAAGACAAGCTTCATTTATTTATAGACTCAATCAAGAAAAGTTGACACTTAAAAAGATTAGAAAACAAGATTACTTACAGGCCAGAGCTGACTACTTAAAGGCTCAAGATGAATATCATCAAGCCAGAATTAATTCTCAAGTTGCCGACGAAACCTTTGCTTATTTGATTAAAGATGTCCCTGGAACTAAATATCAATTTATTGAAGAAATAAAGTTTAAACAAATTCAGACGACTGTTAGCGAGTCTATCAGATTAGCATTAGAATCTTCACCTAATATTCTCAATGCAAAAACTACTTTAGAGAATGCAAAAAGAGATTATGAAATTGTTCAAAGGGAAAGGTTACCTCTTCCAAAAATATCCCTTACTCTAGGTAGTTACGCCCAAGAGTTCTCAAGTTCGACTAATGATTTTAGATATAGAACTGACCCAGGTAATTCTAATATTGACTTCGTGGCCATGGTGAATGCTTCTTGGTCAATTTGGGGAAGTGGTGGCTTTTTTAAGGAAAGGACATCACAAAAATCTCTTCTAAATAGGGAAATTGCCCGAAAATCATTAAATAAAGAAAATCATTTTAAAAAAGCTGAAATATATCAAATATATAGACGAATTATGCATTATCAAAATTTAATTCGAATTTTGGAAGCTAAAAATAATAATTTAAGAAAAACTTTTGATGCAGTCTTAGAAAATTATATGAATAAAAAAACAGCATATATTAACTATACAGATATATTAGAGAAATATACTAACTCTGAAGTTGAATATCTTCAGGCAAAGTATGAACACCTTAGACAAAAAGTTCTTTTAGCAAAGGCCGTTGGAATAGAAGACTTTCCAGGAGAAAACTTTGAGAACTTAGCAGTTAAGAGGAGAAGAAAATAATGAAATTTTTAATTTTAATATTCTTGCTTCCTCAAATTGTTTACTCACAAGATACAAGTTATCTTGATAATGACTTATCAACATTAAATAACCAATCAAAGTTAATTACGAAAGAAGATCAAATTGATCAGTTCAAAGATGATAATGTTGATGATGAAATAATTATTAAAGTAAGAAATCCAGATACTAAAGTTTTTGATTCTACTTACAAAACAAGCCAAGATACTACAAGGTTTTCCTTTTTGTATCACTTAAATCTAGACCCTATAAGGGCCGCTGATGTAACAACCCTAGAAGCAATCGCAGCGAGAAGAATAAAAGGTGTGTGGTATGAAATTAGCCTTGGAAGAACAACAGCTACATTTGATGAAATCACTTCAAATAATACGGCTTCTGCATCTTCAACAAGTGCAGAATCACTGTTTCCAAGAGATCCAAATGAAGAAGTCACTGTAACATCATTAGGACTTGGAGTTGGATACAGATTCAGATTCTTTAAAGAGTTATGGGAAAATGAGAATCTTTTTGAACAGATTATGGTAACTGGTCAATATGTACGAATGCAAGATCAAACGAGTGCCGATACATTCACTGGTCCAGGTTTAAAAGTAGA
This sequence comes from uncultured Oligoflexia bacterium, assembly GCA_964015265.1. Taxonomy (GTDB): domain Bacteria; phylum Bdellovibrionota; class Bacteriovoracia; order Bacteriovoracales; family Bacteriovoracaceae; genus CAXHCD01. The sequence goes on along the minus strand of CAXHCD010000071.1, from coordinate 6,490 downwards.
TTATGGTCTTCATTATAGAACTTCTCCAGGCTTTCATTGGGGGCCTAGGTTTAGTTGGAACTACGCAATTGTTAAACGTCCTCAAGCTGTTGAAGGTGAAGCAAGTAGAGAAAGATCTTTCATTCTCAATTGGGCCAGTGTAAGTATAGATATAAGTTTTTACCTTTAATAGAGGCCTATATGATTCCACGATATGATAAAAAAGAAATATCTGATATTTGGACAGATAATACTAAATTTCAATTTTATTTAGATGCCGAACTTGCAATTTTAAGGTCACAGGAAGAAAGTGGAAGCATTCCTAGCGGAATAAGTGAAAAAATCAAAAACTCAGCGAAAATAATTCCCGAAAGAGTTGATGAAATTGAAAAAGTAACTAAGCATGATGTTATAGCTTTTTGCCAAATGATTACAGAACAAGTTGATACTGAATCAGGAAAGTATTTTCACTTTGGAGTTACTTCAAGTGATATTATCGATACAGCTCTAACATTACAAATAAAGTCATCAATTGAAAAAATACTTCCTATTTTTTCCGAACTTAGAAAGCACCTTTTAAATAGAGCGACTGAATTAAAAAACACGATGACTATAGGAAGATCTCACGGAATGTTTGCCGAGCCCATGAGCTTTGGACAAAAACTATTGGGTCATTATTGTGAATTTTCTAGAAGATATTTTGAGTTAAAAGACTTTTATGAAAATGAGTTAACTGCCCAATTCTCAGGGGCCGTAGGTAACTACACAATTCTAACGCCTGAAAATGAAAAAAGAGCATCTCAGCTACTTAATTTGAAAGTTGAACCCGTATCTACCCAGGTCATACCTAGAGATAGAATAGCAAAACTAGTGCAAATTAACTCAAGATTAGGTGCTGCAATTGAAAGAATAAGTGTTGAAATAAGGCACTTACATAGATCTGATGTTGGTGAATTACATGAAGGATTTTCAAAGGGCCAAAAAGGTTCTTCTACAATGCCCCATAAGAAAAACCCTATTTCAGCAGAAAATCTAACTGGAATGGCCAGGATGTTAAAGTCTCACTCTCAATTAGCTCTAGAAAATATAGTCTTGTGGCATGAAAGAGATATTTCACATTCTAGTGCTGAGCGAATGTTCTTACCTGATAATTTAGGAATTACTTTCTACGCTCTCGATAGACTTTCTTCAACAATTGAAAATTTAGTATTTCATCAAGAAAATATTGAAAATAGAGTTTTTGAAAACTTCACTTATTTATCAAGTTATATACTACATCAACTTGTAAGGAAAACTTCTGTACCAAGAGAAGAGTTATACTATTGGGTTCAAGAAGGAGCATTTGAGGCCAATAAATCCAATGACCCACTCGCTTTTCAAAAAGTCATTAATGAAAAATCAGATGGCCCAATTGATATTGAATTTCCATCAAAAGATGATTTAAAAAATGTATTTTTAAGACATGTGGACACTATATTTACAAGAAGCTTAGAGCAATACCCTCTTTAATTAGTTAAATAAGGGGAAAGACTCTTATTGAGTTCTTGCGCTAAGTACTTCATAGTTACTTTTATATAAGGTATTTGAGATAAATCTTTGTGGGTTAGTAACCACAAATCACTTCCAATTTTTAGTTTAGGCCTATAAAGAACCTCTAAATTTTTAAACTTCTTTTCAAAATACTCAGGAAGAACTGCTACTCCTAAACCAGAGTTACACATTTCAGCTACAATCGTTAGATTATCACATTGATTTATTTTATGATTATTTTTCAAATACTTTAGAATCCATTTTCTTGATAAAAGATGAGCGAGAGATTCATTTGGAATAATAAAATCGTACTCATTAATGTTCTTCATAAAAAATTTTTTAGGCCTATCTTTTAAGTAACTTGGAGTTGAGTAAACATTAAAATCTAAGACGCCTAATTTTCTTCCAATTAAATGATCAGGGACATCAGATGAAGGTCTAATAGCAATATCAGCTTCTCTTTTAGAAAGATTATACAATTCATTACCTACTCTTAAATCAACTCTGATTCCTGGATACTTCTTCTTTAAGCCTAGTAAAATTTTGGGCAATATCGTATTCGCCATTGAAATAGTTGTAGTAATACAGACTTCTCCTTCTAATGCATTACTTGTTCCCTGAATTGCTCGAGAAATTTCATCTATTTTTTCCTCTAGGCCTAAAGTAGATTTGTATAATTTATCTCCTTCAGTAGTTAAAAAGTATCCAGAAGGAGTACTTTCAAATAATCTAGTATTAATTTCTTTCTCGAAATTTTTAATACGCCTATAAACAGTAGTATGATTACTATTTAATATTTTGGCTGCTTTTTGAAGTCTCTTTTCTTGTGCTAAAGCTATGAAAAACTTCAAGTTTTCCCAATTTAACTCTCTGTTCATAAATGAACACCCCTTTATCACCATAGTACATTTATTAACATATATGAACAATGTATAATTCAATAAATATTAAAAGATGGAGGAAACATGAACAAAGACATAACTAATAAAAACCTGCAATTAGTATCTATTTTACTTAGATTATCTATTGGCACACTATTTTTAGGTGCTGCAATTATAAAAGTAAAAGGTGGCATTGATGGAAGTATCGCTTACTATACTTCCATTTTTGAGAAAACAATATTCCCTCTTTTTTTGGTAAAAATGCACGCCAGCATAATAATGCCTTTAGAGTTTATACTAGCTATATGGTTATTTTCAGGATTCAAATTGAAAACAGCATGGATTGCAAGTGCAGTAACTTTAGTGACATTGGCCTTCGGAATGATATTTGCTTATAAGTTTGATGTAACATCAGATAATTATTTATATGTATTGATTTGTTGTTTAGGAATATTATTAAGTCCATATGACAAATTTATAATTCAGGGTAAATAAGGAAACATTGTGAGTAATGTAGAAATAATTTTAAAAATGTATAAAGCTTTTTTTGAAAAAGATGAACAAACATTAAATTCAATTTGTCATCCTAATATTAAATGGATTCAAAACCCAGGTTTTCCAGGAGGAGGAATTAGTACAGGAGTCAAAGAGATTATCTCAAATGTTTTTGTTGGGAATAATTCAAGGTGGGACTATTTTTCATTTCAAAGGGACAATATATTTTCTTGCAATGAAAAAGTTGTTGTTGAAGGTCACTATAAAGTTAGGGCAAAAAAAGAAGGCGAAACAATTGATGTCCAAGCTTGTCACGTGTATGAAGTTTACGAGAACTTAATTACAAGTTTTCAACAATACACTGATACAAAGACTTTATGGGATCAATTAAAGTAACTCAGGTTGAGTCTCTTTTAAATGTCCTACTATGTCTTTAACTTTTTGCGCTTGATTTTTTGGAAGTACCATTAAGGCCCTTTCATTGGAAACCACAATTAAATCATTTACTCCAATTAAGCTTACAAACTTATCAGGCGCAAAAACTATATTTCCCTGGGCTTCAACTATATAACTCGATTTAGCAGATGCAATTGTATTTCCATTTGTTTTTGTAATAACTTCTTCAAGTGCATCCCATGAACCAAGGTCATTCCAATCAAATCTGGCCGGTAAAACCAATACATTTTCAGACTTCTCCATTATAGCGAAGTCTATTGAATCACTTGGAATTTTATTATAAACCGAACTCAGACCATCAAAGTTATCAATATTTTCTCTTAAAGCTTCAAAATGTTCAAATATTTCTGGAGCATGCTCTTTGAACTCTTTAGTAAGAGTTTTTATTGAAGCTACAAACATTCCTGCGTTCCAGTAATACTCGCCAGTTGCCAAATATTCCTTAGCTTTGTCAAAATTTGGTTTTTCTTTAAACTCAGTTACATTATAAACATTGCTATCAATTTCAGTTCCTCTATGTATATAACCATATCCAGTATGAGGAAATGTTGGAGGAATTCCAATTGTTACAATTTTATCTTCTCTACTAGCGTATAAATGTGCATCTTTAATAACATCTCTAAATCCTGATTCATTTAAAATTACATGATCAGAGGGAACTATAGCGCAAACATCATTTTCACTCGCACCATTGGCCAATAAGTGGGCCATGGCCAATAAAATACATGGAGCAGTATTTCTACCAGATGGTTCGAAAATTAAACCATTTTTAGAAATCAAATTTTGAGAATTTTCTTTTACTAAATTCTCTTGTTGTTTAACTGTAACAATATATCTTTGCTCATTACCTACTAGAGTTTCGAATCGATTTAATGATTGAGATAATAATGATGAGTCTCCAACTAAATTTAAATATTGCTTTGGTTTTTTAGATACTGACTCTGGCCAAAATCTTGTTCCTTGACCCCCTGCCATAACAACTGCATATAAATTACTTTCCATAAATGCTCCGAATTTTTCTAGAATTATAAAAAATTTAGAAGAAAATGACCATCAATCAAACTTTCGAATTCTGTAATCTTGACCTTCAAATAGGCTTCTTTCTTTAAGAATATAGTCTTTTGACTCACTAACAGTGTCAAAAACGCCAATACTGACTCGATACCAAGTTCCGCGAGAAGGAATCTCAGCCGCACTAACGATTGGGTTATAACCTCTGATTTTAAAACCATTTGCAAACTCAATGGCCTCTTCTTTGCTTGGATAAGAAGCGAGTTGAATTGTGTATTTACCAGCAAATTCATCGTTATTTTCACTATCAGCAGGTTTACCAATATTCTCTACTTTTTCCTCACCTATATCTTGAGTTTGAAGTTGTGTTGTAGACTCTTTTGTATCTACATTTTTTTTCTCAACTGCTTCAGGAATATCTAGAACATCTTTCTTAGTAGGATCAGACTTTACTTTAGGTTCATCTAACTTCTTTTTATCGTCACCAAGTTTTGCAAATTCTTCTTTCAATTTATCATATGTAGAATCAATCGTTTTTTTCTTATGTTCAGGGTCAACGACTTCCCTTTTTTCTACTACTTTCGCAACATCTTCTTCATTTGATGAGTAAATATCAATAGTTTTTTGGTCTTCATCAGTAAAACCTGCTTCTTTAAAAGAATAGCTTTTACCAATTTTAACACCAATCATAAATGATGAAACTGATGCCAAAATCATAAAAAGAAATATTAAAAATATTTCTTTTTTATCAAAAATATACAACTTAGACTTCTCGCTCATAACTATAATTGTACTTTCGGCCTTGGCCCGTTGCAAGGCAGAAAACTATCTTTACTTAGAAAAAGAAAATAAACCAAACTCAAAATATATCTTTAGTCATTTTCAATATTTAGACTTGGCATACTTAATGCTTATTAGTCCCGTTAAAAGGGAGGATTCATGCAAAATAAATTAAATAAAAACCTAACCGAGAAAAGCGGTCAAGGATTAATGGAGTACATAATTTTAACAGGATTAATAGGTATTTTTTGCCTAGGAATAGTTGGAACTTTTGGAAAAACGCTTCAAAAAAGAATCCAATATATGAAGGAACAGATCACTGAAAATCTTAAAGTGAACTAAATGATTCCATTTATAATCATTGGTCCCATTTTTTATCTAGCTTCATTTGGAGTATTAGTTACGCAGTCATTAGGAATATGTAACCAATTACAAATACATAAGGTTTCAATGTTAAGTCTCAGGTCCACCTTACCAGGTAAACAAAACTATCCAGATATTAGTGTCTGTAGAAAAACTTTTGAAATATCTTATGAAAAAGATTTGTTAATTGCGAAATCTCCTAAAGATGAAATCATAATTAAAACAGAGAAAAGAATTGATGAAATCAAACTCTAAGGGACATTCTACAGTTCTAGGTCTTTGTTTTTTTACATTGATCAACTCGATGTTAATACTTCTTTATTATCAAATAAACTTGTCCCAGATGGAATTGAAAAAAAAGACGCAGCTTTATAAATGTTTTCATTCTTTAAATAAGAAACAAAATAAATATATAAAAACAATTTTTAAAACTAATAAATTAATCTCTTTTTTCTATAAAGCAAGTGCTCTACCTCCACCAATTGGGCCAGGAGCAAAAAAAACTCATCAGGCCCTCATCTACTTTCAAACGGCCCTGCATATTTCATACATGAAAAATTTAATCAAAAATAATACATGTAACTACCTTCAAAGAAGCTCATATATTATAAATTTTCCGTTCAAGACATTTAGCCTTGTTCAATTGAAAAGAAAAGTAAATGGGGAGGCAATATTAAAAAACAAATCTTGGCATACAATTGTTCCTCAAGAATACTCAATTCAATCGCCAACGATAAGAGCAAATTACAAAATTGCCAAAAGCAAACTTCTAATTCATGCAAAAGAAGACTATTATCAGATCGAGGATCTTCAGAGGTTGAAGCTTTCATTTGGCTCTCTATTTTTACAATAATCTTATCTTTTAATACATACCAAATAAATAAGTACAAAATTATTACTCACAATACTTTGAAGGAAGTGACTCATGTTCAAAAGTAATAAAGATAATTATGATAAAACTAGATTTATAAAATTTATTATTATTATTATCATCA
>CAXHCD010000070.1:0-19247 GCA_964015265.1 uncultured Oligoflexia bacterium | reverse complement strand
TAAGAGACAGGGTAAGGAGCTTGTGGCCAATGCTATTCATGCATTATCGAATAGAAACTCGAATAAATTTGTTTCAGTAAATTGTGGGGCGATACCTTCTGAGCTTTTAGAATCAGAATTATTTGGACATTTAAAAGGATCATTTACTGGAGCAATTTCTGATAGAAAGGGACGTTTCGAATTAGCAAATCAAGGAACAATTTTTCTTGATGAAATTGGAGATATGCCATTACTTTTACAAGTAAAAATATTAAGAGTTCTACAAAGTCGTCAAATTGAAAAAGTTGGTGGGGGAGATACTGTTAATGTCGATGTACGTATCATTACGGCCACTCATAGAAACTTAGAAGAGCGATCTAAATCTGGAGATTTTAGAGAGGATCTTTATTATAGATTGAATGTAATTCCAATTAAAATTCCTGCTCTTTCAGAAAGACGAGAAGATATTCCTCTTTTAATTTCACACTTTCTTTCAAGATTTGTTAGTGCTGATGGAAGAAATAATATTGAATTTGATGATGAGACATTAGAGCTTCTCATTAGTTATGATTGGCCCGGTAATGTTCGAGAATTAGAAAATTTAATTGAAAGACTCGTTATTCTTAGAGGTGGGGGGATTGTTAAAGCTACCGACTTACCCGCTAAGTTTTTACAACATGCTCCACACAAAACTTTATGTGAAGGACTTATTGATTTACCTGAAACAGGAATCGATCTAAAAGGTACTTTAAATGAGATTGAAGTTTCATTGATTATGCAGGCCTTGGAAAGAACAAAGGGCAATAAGAATCAAGCTTCTAAGCTTTTAAGTATGAATAGAACGACTTTAATCGAGAAATTAAAAAAGAAAGGTATAGAAATTTAGTTTTTTCTTTAATTTTCAGATAGCTGATAGCCGAGTTCAGATTCCGCCGGGATTTTGAGCTAATTTCCAAATATGAGCTGCTAAGCTATTTGATAAATTTTCAAGAAGATTTTTTAATATAAGCTATCTAGCAATAGGGAAGTTCAAACATTACTGCTTATTCAAAACCAAAAACAGCTTCATAAACAGTCTGATCTTCTTGGAGCATACCTTTACCGTCTACAGCACCGTCTACAGCACAGCCTACAGTAAACGGCCAACGGTAAACTGATATCGGATAGTAGATAGCTGATTTTAAGGATCAGAATTTTTAATTGATTCCCTAATAAAGAACTTTAAGACCTTATTTCTCTTAGCTCCACCTAGAAGAGTTTTTATATCAACATATGCAGAATTATCATAAATTAGAGAGTTCAATGTTCCTGGGCCATCTTTAATTTGAGTAGTTATTGAACTTAAGTCTCTTGTCATTTTATCTATATTATTAAAAGATCTTGCCATAGAATCTGGATCAATCTTATTCATCTTAGTAAGAAAACTATTTGTCTCTCTAAGTGTTTTATCAAATTGTACAAGCAGTAAATCTAGTTTTCTCAACACACTTGAAGCTGTAACGACCATATCTTCGCCTCTATCCATAAGTTTTGTTACAATAGTTGACTCATTGGCAGTAAGCTCTTCATTATCATCAATAGGTGCAGCTTCTTTCGTTCCACCTAATATTTCTACATATTTATCACCAAGAACACCTTGTGTTCTAATTTCTATTATAGAATCCTTTCTTATCCATTTAGAGACACTTTCTTTAACACTAGAAGTAATTCTTATTTTATCAACGTCAATGAATGTTATGTCTGAAACACTTCCAATTTTCATACCTTTTAATTGAACAGCTGCTCCTAATTTTAAGTTCGAAATATTTTTAACGACGGTGCTAATATTTATTTTACTTTCAAATAGGGCACTTTCTTTACTGAGCATTGCAATAAAGGCCATGGTAATTACTAAAATAACAATGACAAAAATACCTGTAATAAATATATTTTTCTTGTCTTTAGTTCTAACTATCATATTCTTTTCCTTTCTTTAATTCACTTTCAGCAAATTTTTGTACATCAGGGTCTTCACTTGATAGAAACTCTATAGGTGTTCCCTTGAATATAACTTTACCTCCACCTAAGACAATTATTCTGTCACAGAGGTCTAGTGCAGCAGGAATATCATGGGTTACAAATATAGATGTTTGCCCTTCAGCCTTAAACTTTTTCATTAAATTTACAATATTTTTTGTATTAGCTGGATCAAGTCCAGCAGTAGGCTCATCATAAAGAATAATATCTGGCTCTAACATCATTGATCGCGCCATTCCAACTCTTTTTTGCATTCCACCTGATAAATCTGAAGGCATTAATAATTCCTTGCCTGCTAAACCAATAAGATTTAAAAAATATTTTATTTTTTCTCTGATTTGTTCAATTGTTTGCTTAGTGTGTTCAATTAGAGGAAAGGCCAAGTTCTCAAAGATATTAAGAGAATCAAAGAGAGCTCCATTTTGAAATGAATAAGAGATATTTAATCTAACGGATAAATACTCTTTTTCAGACAGTAAACTTATATCTCTTCCTTTATATAATATTTCACCTTTATCAATTGTTTCTAGCCCAATTATTGAGCGCAATAAAACGGATTTTCCTGTTCCTGATCCACCTAGTAAACCTAAGCTTTCACCTTTATGTAAGTCGAAATTGACACCTTGATGAACATGGTTGTCATCAAAGCTTTTATAAATTTCTTTCAAAGATAAAATCGTTTCCATTAATGTACCCAGATAACTAGAAATATTTTACTTAAAAAATAATCACTAATTAAAATTAGAATAGAACTTGTAACGACAACCCATGTTGTCGATTCACCAACTCCTCGTGTTCCATCTTTTGTAGTCAAACCCTTGTAGCAACCTATTATAGTTATAATAATTCCAAAAAAACCTGCTTTAACTAAACCTGAGACAAAATCATGTAATTTGACTGTTGTTACAACTTTATTAATATAAAAACCTGCTGGCATTCCAAATTCTGCTTGGCAAACTAAAAGTCCACCAACTATTCCCAAAATCCCTGATAGTGCAGTTAAAAGAGGTAGTGAAATTATTGTGGCCCAAAACCTTGGAACGACTAAGACTCTAATAGGAGATGTTCCTAGTGCTCTTAAAGCATCTATTTGTTGAGTAACACTCATAGACCCTATTTCGGCTGCCATACCAGATCCGATTCGCCCTGCTACTAGTAATGAAGTGAAAATTGGGGCCATTTCTCTTACTAAAGATAAAGAAACAACAGCTGGAACATATAAGACACCACCAAATTTTGCTAGTCCGTAACCAAATTGCAATGTCATAACAAGTCCCATCGTTAGTCCAATTACTATTGTTATTGACATGGAACCAATACCTAAAGCTACAACTTGCTCAATCAATCGCATTGGATAAAAAGGAATTGTAAAACAAGAATGTAATGTCTGAGAAAGAAGAGTGAATATTTCTCCAGATGTATAAATAGATTTTTTGATCTTAGCAGTATTGATCATTAATCAATCCTCATCTTTTTTAGAAATACTTGAAAATCATTTCTATCTATAGCTATTTTATTTTGTGAACTACTAATTAAAACAAAATCATAAACACATCGATTCTTTTTTACTGTATAAACATCTAGGTATACTAAAACACCATCAAGCCTAGCATTGGCAGTTAGTTTAATTGCTTTTCGATTATAAAGTGAAACATCTTCACGATTAATTATTCTAATATTGTCGAGTCCGCTAAGTAAGTTTTTTTGTAAATTTGTTAATGATGAGTTGTCATACTTCTTACATAGTGAATTAAACAATATTATTGAACCGGTTTTAGTATTCGTATAGGCTAAATCAGATAGATCAGGATCTACTTCTTTCCAGTTTGATTGATTAAAGTGTGAACTATACTTCTCACTTTTTAGGCTTTTCGTATTTCCTAAAAAAATGCTACATGAACTTATTAAAATGGTGATAAATGTAAAATATAATGCTCTCATAAACCTAGTAAAATCGTTGGGATAAGTGTTTTATTTCTTTATATGTATTATAAATGGACAACCCAAGTTACTGAAAATAGAAAAAAATTGCAGGTGTCAAAAAATCACTAGGTAAAAATGTCCTCAGAGAAAAATTTTCCTTCAAAATAATCAAAAAAATAGTAGAATATTAGTAGGTGCTGGCAGGAAGGCCATGCCTACACACATTAATACAAACTTGAAACAGGAAGTTTCAAACAGTGACTAAGATTAGGAAGATCAAATTATTGACATTAAACTTTCTCCTTGCTGGAGTTTGTTTCCTATCACAAATAGTTCAAGCACAAGTTTTACAACAACAATTATTTAAAACACATTTAAGATTAAATCTATTTGCTCAAAAGGGCATGGTTAATATTAGAACGATTGATAATAAGATTATTATTAGATCTCTAAACCCAGATATGATTAAAAAAATATCTGAACAATTTAAAACTATAAAAAACTCAAAGTATATAAAGAAGCAAGAGTTTGTATCTTCATATAACAACACGAGTATAGCAGCCTTAATAGTATATCTTTCAGACAAAACACAAACATTTGATTTCTATAAGGATAGAGAAAAAAAATATGTTTTAGATTTATGGGTAGAAAAAGATGATGACTTCCTAAACCAAAAAGTTTCCAAGACAAAAACAACTAAAAAAGCTGTTACTTCCGTAAAGAAAAAAACAATCAAAAGAAAAGTTCTACCAAAGAAAAAAGTAGTTGCTAAAAAAGTTTTAAAAAAGAAAGAGACAAATATTCGAGATTTTAGATATGGAGTTCCTTTTCTATGGAATTATAGACCTGTAGCTCCTCGACTTGCAGGAATGATTAATTTAGATTCAAAAACTCCAGAGTATTTTTATCCAATTAAAGATAGAGATATTGAAAAAAATGAATTAGAAGCACACATTCAGTTAACTATTAATTTGTTTAGAAAGAAAAAGTGGGGACTTATGTATAAGTCTATTAAACTTTTTAATGACAAATATGGAGAGTTAGCTGAGAAGTATTCTGATATAAATGATTATATTAAGGCCAATGCTATTTTAAGAAGTAATATCGTAGAAAAAGATAAAAAACCAATCAAGATGGCCGTAAATATTCTAACAAATGTTTCAGAGAGAACTAATAATTATGATTTAAAGAAAGGAATATTAAAATATTTAATAGCCTATTATATTCATAATAAAGAAACAATTAGATCACTTCAAAAAGCAAAGAAACTATATATTGTTAGTAAAGAGGCTTTTGATTATGAGCAATCAGAAGAAGCAACTAAAATTATATTAAATAATTTAGCTAAACTAAAACAGGTTAATAAAATAAATGAATTTGTAAGTGATAAAACGATAGCTAAAATTATTAATGCTCAAACTAGATTAGCTTATAAGATTTATGCACTAATTAGTACAGACGATACAAAAGAAGTTTTAAGAGTTTTTGCCAAAGAAACTAAAAATAAAAAACTTTCAAAGCCTATAGAGCCTTCTATTTTATATAATCTAGCAGAGGCAAATTTTAGAGAGGCTAATTATGATGAAGCACTTAAGCTTTATGACGAGTTTTTAAAAGAGGCTTCTTTTTATACAGAGTCATCGAATGCCAGGTTAAGAATAGCGATGATTTATGATCTTAAGGATAAGAATTTTAAAGAAGTCAAAGAATTATATAAAAGTGCAATTAACAAATCTACTGACCAAGTTATTAGATATGAATCTTCGATTAGATATGTTGCATTAAGTTCTATAAGAAATAAAAAACCAACTAAGAAAGAAATTGAAGAAAGAGTCTTTTTAGAAAATGAAACAATTACGCTAACTAAAGAGATGAAAAAAGCCCTATGGATTACTAGACTTAGAACCTTTATTGTAGATGAAAAATATCAAGATGCTTTAACATATTTAGCTGCAATTCCATTAAACTCACTTACTCCGTTTGAAAAAAGAGTTTTTGAAGGAGACGGTGCTGAGATAGTTTATGGTCTTTTATTAAATAAATTTAAAAAAGGAAACTATGCTGAAGTAATTAAGATTTGGGAAACATATAGAAATACATATATTAGTAAAGTTGCTGGAAATCCTTTTTTAAATTTTGCAGTTGCTAAGTCTTATGCAAGTTTAGGCATGTGGGATGATGTTAGTAAAATTTATAAAATTATCCAGAAATTACAAGATACTCCAGACTTAACTTATCCAAATTGGGTAGAAAGAGAAAGATTTATTGATTCTAGTCAGTTATTAGTAGAACTTGATGTTATACGAAATATTCACTTTAAGAATTTTGATTTGGCCAAAAAACAAATTCAAAAGCTTAAAGAGATCAAAAATGATTGGAATCGATCAAATTATTATTTAGGTCTAATAGGGTATAAATTAAATGATTATAACGAAGCAGCTAAAAATTTTGAAATCTATTTGTCTTCACAAAAAGGTAATACTTTATATGATTTAAATGAAGTAGCTTCAATGCTAAATGCATACGCGGACTCATTATATCAGTTGAATGATATAAATAGATTCAAAAGAGTTGTAACTGCATTAAGTGAAGATCTCAATGCCGTTGATGGGACGACTTATTTCAAAGAAGTAAAAGAAAGAATTCAATATTTATACTTAGAAGTTTTATTCTCTGGAAGTAAAGACTCAGAAAGAATATTAAGTGAAGCAAAGTCAAATGACTTTCTAAAGCAGTTTAAAAAAAGTCAGTATACTGACAGAATTAGGTACATCAATGGTGTATCAAAAGTTAAAAATGGAAAAAAAGAGGAAGGGAAAAAAGTCCTCTTGGAGCTAATAAATGATAATAACGTTGATAAAAGGATAAAGGAATTATCTAGAAGTGAATTATCATTGCTAAATATAAATGAAAGAATATTAAGACCTTAGGATTAGGTCTAAAGAAATTGACAGGAGGTCAAATGAATACTGTAAACGTTGAGTTATTTGGAAAAGATCCCAAAATTCAAAAAGCACTATCTATTGGTAGGAATGTTTCTGTAACTAAAGCACCAGTATTAATCGTTGGTGAGTCAGGAGTTGGAAAGAAAACACTTGGAAAATTTATTCACGAAAATTCGAATAGAGCAGGTGGACCTTTTCAAATTATTGATTGTTCTAAAGACGATAAAACAGTTGAAAATGCTATTCTAGGATTTAGAGATGATGTTACTGGTAGATTTAATAAGGGGATACTAGAACAGGCTAACGGTGGAACAGTTTTATTTGCAAATATTGATGCTATCGCAGAAAATTTTCAAAAGAGATTGCATACAATTCTAACTGAGCTAGAAGATTATGATATAGATATTAGAATTATATCAACAACGACAAAGAACTTATCAAAGCTTGTAGGAGCTGGAAGGTTTTATAGAGGCTTATATATGCATGTTTCTATGAATGCTATTAATCTAACTCCATTAAGAGAAAGATTAGGTGACTTAGAAATGTTAGCTAAGAGAATAGCGACTAGTATTTGTGGAGATGAAGCAATATTTGAAGATGGAGTTATTGATAAAATCCTTTCTCATTATTGGACTTATAATGTTGAAGAATTAAGAAATGTACTTGAGAATTCAGTTAAAGATGGTGAGACAACTTTTACATTAGAAAACTTAGCATTAGGTGATAAAAAGCCGACTAATCTTATTTCAGATGATGACAGTGATGGAATTAGACTAATGTCTTTAAAAGAAGCTGAAAAACTTCTAATTAAAAAAGCTCTAATTCATACAAGCGAAAATAGAACTCAAGCCGCTAAAATTTTAGGAGTTTCTATTAGAACATTAAGAAACAAAATAAATGAATATAGAAATGGTGGAAGTGCATACTTCGTTAACCTAAGGTAATTATGAAAGTTGATGATACAACATTAAAAGCTATAGCAGCATCGATGAATTTTAGACAAATGAGACAAGAACTCATTAATTCTAATATCGCAAATGCTGAAACTCCTGGTTATAAAGCGAAAAGAATAGATTTTGAAGATGCACTAGCTCGAGCAATAGATTTAGATGAGCAACAGTCATTGAATGTATCAGATGATAAACATTATAATGTGGGTGGTGGAGGATTTAATAATCTTCAACCGGAAGTTTATGAAGATTCAAGTGATGTTGTAAGTGAAGATGGGAATACTGTAAACGTATCAGAAGAAATGGCAAAAATGGTAGAAAACAAAATTATGTATGATGCCGCTGTTCAGCTATTAAATAAAAAGCTGGGAATGATGAAATATGCCATTACTTCAGAGAGGTAATAAATTATGGATTTATTAACAAGTTTAAAAATTAGTGCATCAGGTATGGCTGCTCAAAAAAAGAGAATGTCAGCAATAAATTCAAATATTGCAAATGCACAGACTACTAGAACAGCAGAGGGTGGACCATATCGACCAAAAGAAGTCGTTTTTGGTGCGGAGCCGGCCAGAGATTCTTTTGCTGACATTTTAGAAGGTGAATTATCAGAAAATGCAAAGGCCGTGTATGCAACAGAAGTGGTGTCATCTAATCGACCTCCAAAGCCACATTATGATCCTACACATCCGGATGCAGATGAAACTGGTCACGTATATTTACCAGATGTAAATGTAATGAAAGAGATGGCAGATATGATTTCGGCCAATAGAAACTTTGAAGCTAATGTAACAGCTCTTAATACAACTAAAAGTATGGCGCTAAAAGCTTTAGAGATAGGAAGATAGGTTAGAGTATGAGTATTGAAACAGTTAATTCTATTCAAAATGTTTTATCAAATTATAAAGCTAAAGATTGGACGAAAGCTGCTGAGTTAGAGTTAGGTGGAAAACTCAATTTTAATATGAATGAACAACTTGGAGCACCTGAACGACAGAGTTTTAGTGAGATGCTTTCAAGTTCTATATCTGAAGTTAATGGACTTCAGCAAGAAGCAAATAAAGCAATTGAAAGATTAGTTACTGGAAAATCTAAAAATATTCATGAAACGTTATTGGCCGTAGAGAGAGCGGATATTGCATTTAAAACCATGAATCAAATTAGAATGAAGGTAATTGATGCTTATAAAGAAGTTATGCGAATGCAAGTTTGATTGATAGCGCATACTTGCAATAAATCAGGAGGATACGTTGCAAGATTTATTAGAAAAAATATTTGGAAATTTTCTAGAGTTTTTCAGAGAATTAGAAACTTCACGAAAGATTGCAATGGTTGCGGTAACAGCAATGATTGTAGCTTCTATGATTGGAATAATAGTATGGGCATCCAAGACAAGATACTCCGTACTTTATACTGAGCTCAATCGAGAAGATTCTAAGCAAATTGCCAGACTTTTAGAAGAGAAAAAAGTTTCATATCAACTCTCTCAAGATGGAAAAACAATTAAAATTCCTGAAGATATGATTGAAGCATGGAGATTAGAACTAGCGACAAAAGGAGTTAGTTTTAGTGGAACTGTTGGATATGAAGTTTTTGATAAACAAACTTTTGGTACGACAAGTTTTGTTCAAAGAGTAAATAAACAAAGGGCCTTAGAAGGTGAGTTAGTTAGAACAATTAGGTATATTAGAGGTGTTAAAAGAGCAAGAGTTCACCTTTCAATTCCAGAGTCTAGTCCTTTTGTGTCTGAGAAGAAGCCGCCAGGTGCTTCAGTTGTTCTCGAATTAGATAGAGGTGTAAGCTTAACTCCACAAGAAATTAAAGGAGTTGCATCACTGGTTAGTTCTTCTGTTGAAGGAATGAGACCAGAACATGTTGTTATTTTAGATGATAGAGGTAAAAAATTAAGTGAAAATGTCGGTGATGAACTAACAGCATACACAGCAAATAGAATTGCATTAGAAACGAAATTAAATAGAAAATATGAACAACAGATCCAAGAGATTTTAGGTAAAGTTGTAGGTGACGGTAAAGTTATAGCAAAAGTTGCTGTGACAATGGACTTTACTCAAAAAGTTTCTACTCAAACTGATTATGATTCAGAAAACTCAGCTGTTCTTTCTGAAGTTGAAAATACTCAAAAACTAAAAGGATCACGACCTTCTCCACAAGGTATTCCAGGTGCGAGGGCAAACTTACCAGGTGAAACACCGCAACCAGGTGTTCCTGAAACAAGAAATGACGTTGATAAAACGTTGAAAACTAGAAATTATAATGTTCCTAAGAAGATTACTAAATCTAAAAAGCCTACGGCATCAGTAAGTAATATCTCTGCAGCGGTTATGATTGATGGAAAAAGAGTTCCAGCTATTGATGAAACTGGTAAAGCGATACTAGATAAAAATGGTAAGCAAGTTATGAAGTTTGAGAAATGGTCTGAG
Source organism: uncultured Oligoflexia bacterium (assembly GCA_964015265.1). Lineage (GTDB taxonomy): Bacteria > Bdellovibrionota > Bacteriovoracia > Bacteriovoracales > Bacteriovoracaceae > CAXHCD01. Next base: position 8,993 of record CAXHCD010000070.1, on the reverse strand, counting down.
GCCGATATAGCAAATTTTACAGCTATCGTAGCTTCTACATTAGGAATAAGTGAAAAAAGAGGCGATAAAATTGTAATAAGAAATATGGAGTTTGCTCAAGAAGACTTAGATTCGATTGAAGCGCTAATGAGAGAAAGAGAGCAAAGAGCTTTATGGAAGAGTATTGTTAAGTACTCAGTCATTGGTTTAATTATCACATTATTTTTCTTACTTGTTGTGAGACCATTTATTCAATGGATTACTGATAATACGGTTGAATCAGTTGAGGACTTTTTACCAAAAACATTAGAAGAGTTAGAAAGAGTTCAGGCCAATCAAAAATTACCAGGACTGGAAGATGCTCTTCCACAAATTGAAGAGAAACTTAATCCTGAGAAGATTGAGGGTAATATGTTAAGGGAAAAAATTGTTTCACTAGTTGAAAGTAACCCAGCAAAGGCCGCTCAAGTTTTACATGAAATGATACATCAGACAGAGTCTGATAAACAAATAGCATAGGAGTTGCTCGTGGCAGCATCAGAAGGTAAAGTTGATCCAGATGTAGAATATGCCCTTCTTACAGGACAGGACAAAGCAGGTATTCTACTGAGTTCACTTGGAGTTCAAACTACTCAATTAATTTTTGAACATCTTAGAGATAATGATGTTAAGAGAATGATTAATTGTATGGCCAATGTTAAAAAAGCACCTATCTGGTTAGTTAAAAAAGTTTTAGAAGACTTTTATCACTCACTAAATGAAGATGCTGATTTACTATTTTCTGATAACCGTGGAAGAGACTTTATTGTTAATGCTCTTGGTGAAGGACGAGCTAAACAACTTCTTGGTCAAATTGTAGATGTAGGGCATTCAAATACTCTTGAATCTTTAGAACTTGTAGATACAAGAACTCTTGCTAACTTTTTGATTAACGAACACCCACAAACAATTGCATTAATTGTTGCGCATTTAAATGCTGAAAGAAAAGTTGATGTACTTAGAAAACTTCCGGAAGGATTACAAGCTGAAGTTGTGTTAAGGGTAGCAAACCTAGACTTTGTTTCACCTGAATTAATTGCCCAATTAGATGATGTTCTAAAAACAGAGCTATCAACTCTTGGATCAATCGATACAAACCAGCTTGGTGGAGTAGAGCCAATTGCAGATATGTTAAACTTAATGGACAAAAACAGCGAAAAAAATATCATGTCCAGAGTCGAAGAAAAAGACCCAGAACTTGCAGAAGAAATCAGAAAACTTATGTTTGTTTTCGAAGATCTTACTTATGTGGACGACAAAGGTATTCAAACGCTTCTTAAAGAAGTTGACCAGCAAAAGCTTGTTGTGGCCCTTAAAACGGCCCCAGAAGATATTAAAGCAAAGCTATTTAAGAATATGTCTAATAGAGCAGCTGGTTTATTAAATGAAGACTTAGAGGCATTAGGGCCAACTAAACTTTCAGATGTTGAAAAAGCTCAAAACGAAATAGTGCAAAAAGCTAAAGAACTTGAAGCTCAAGGTAAGCTATTTATCTCTAGAGGTGGAGATGGAGATGCACTTGTTTAATGAAGGATTTTAATAATGAGTGAGAAAATACAATTTTCATCTTCTGTTGATAAAGTTGTAGAAGACTATGAATTTAAAAACTTTTCTAAAGTTATATCTGATTCACATAAGGTAAAGGATTTTCAGTTTGACGATATTTATCACCCTTCTAGAAGTAGTGAAGAAGTAAAAGATAAAATTGCAACTATTGAAAGGTATAGAGAAAGAAAAGGTGAATTTCAAATAGCTTCTATTGTTAAAAAATATAGAGGACTACAAGAACATGAAGATAAAGAAAAAGAGCAATTAATTCAAATAGAGGTAAATAAAAGAGTCGAAGAAATTACAGAAGAAGCTTACAAAGTTGGTTATGATGAAGGCGTCAAGATGGGTAGAGAAGAAGTCTATAATCAAACTAAGGCGGCGGCAGAAGAAAAAATTGGTGCTCTTACTGCTATGATAGCTGATGTATTACAAAATCAAGAAGAAATTCTTAATCAGCAAAAAGATCAAATCTTCACTATGGTTAGAAATTTATCTAAATGGGTAATTTTAAAGGAGTTAGAAAACGATGGTGAATACTTACAAAGATTATTAGAGAAACTTATTTTAGAGACTCAAACAAAGACAAATTTATTAATACAAGTTAATCAAAAATCATTTGAGTTTATGCCTGAAGTATTGGAAAAAGTTCAAGAAAAATTAGGCGAGTTAAGTAATGTTAGAGTTGAAGTTGATTATGATATCCATGACAAAGGAATCATTGTTGACTCTGAAAACGGAATAGTTGACGGAAGCTTAAAGGAACAATTTAAAAATCTAGATAAATTATTTGAATCTGTGGGGTTGGATGATAATGAACCAACTTCTTGATTTTGCTCCTCTACATAAGTCATATGAACACTCATCTCCTTTTACTAAGATTGGAAAAGTTCATTCAAATAAAGGAATGCTTTATGAAGTTAATCTTTCAAGGGCCGTTATCGGTAGTCAGGTAGAATTTCTTACAGAATATGGTGATAGATGTTTAGGGGAAGTTGTAGGTATTAATGGAAATAAATGCTTTGCAATGCCTTATAAAGAATTATCAGGAATTAATTCTGAAACAAAAGTTTATTTAAAAGATTTAACAACTACTATTAATATAGGACCACATCTTTTAGGTCGAGTTATCGATTTTATGGGCAACCCCATTGATGGAAAAGGACCTATTGACGGGCCATTTGAAAAAAGAAGTATTTTTGGTGAAATTATAAATCCTCTTGATAGGCCACAAATTAAAGAATTTTTATCTACTGGTGTTCACTCGATTGATTGTTTTACTTCGATGGGAAAAGGTCAAAGATTAGCTATTATGGCAGGGTCAGGAGTTGGTAAATCAGTAACGCTAGGTATGGTTGCTAAAAATACGGAAGCAGATATCAATGTTATTGCACTTATTGGAGAACGGGGACGTGAGGTTCTAGAATTCATTGAGTCTGACTTAGGTGAAGAAGGTCTTAAAAAATCAATTGTATTAGTAGCTACGTCAGATACTTCTGCATTAATTAGAATGAAAGCAGCCTATAGTGCTACTGCAATCGCTGAATATTTTCGTGATCAAGGTGCCGATGTTTTATTTATGATGGACTCAATAACTAGATTTGCCATGGCATACAGAGAGATAAGTCTGAGTGTTGGTGATCCTCCAGGACAAAAAGGTTATACTCCGGCCGTCTTTGCACAATTACCAAAATTAATGGAAAGAGCGGGAACAAAAAAGAATGCAGGTTCAATTACTGGTATATATACCGTTTTAGTTGAAGGTGGAGATATGGATGAGCCGATTGCAGATGCAGTTAGGGCGATTTCAGATGGTCACGTTATTCTAAGCCGAGAATTAGCTTCAAGAAATCATTTTCCAGCAATTGATGTTTTACAGTCCTTATCCAGGGTAATGACAAAAGTTGTAACTAAAGAGCATCGAATAGTTGCTTCTCACTTAAGAGACTTAATGGCATCTTATACAGAAAATGAAGATTTAATAAATGTAGGAGCTTATGCAAAAGGATCAAACCCAAAAGTTGATAAGGCCATAACAATATATTCAGATTTAATGAATTTATTAAGACAAGAAAAAGATATGTCTGAATCATTAAATATAGAAGATTTATTTGATCAGATGGTTGAGTTGGCCAGAACTGCAGAAAAGTCAGTCATGGGCGAGGATGTAGAGAATGAATAAAAAATTCAAGTTCAAACTCGATGGCCTGCTAAAAATGAGGAGCTTTAAAGAAAAAATGATTAAAGCTGATCTTGGAAAAATTGTAAAAAAACAGACTGAAATAAGGGAGAAAATTGAATCTCTCAAAAAAGATATTTTGGAAATATATAAAGCGCAGAAGGAAGCTTTTGATAACGGAAATGTTGATGGAAGAATGTTACAATTTTATCCTCAATTTATTTCTCAAAAAAAGGCCCATATTGTTGAGATAACTAAATTATTAAGTCAGAGCGAAATTGAATATTCAGAAAAAGTTAAAGAGTTAAAAGTTGCTATGGGTGAAGTTAAGGTTGTAGAGAATATGAAAGAAAGAAAGAAAAAAGAATTTAAAAAGAAATTAGATAAAAAGATGCAAGAAGAACTAGAAGACATAATTAACTTGCGTAGAAAGTTGGCAAAAGGAAGTTAAAATGAAAATTATAATTGGTATTATTTTAGTTATTTCTTTTATTAGTTTTGCTCAGGAAAAAGATAAGAAAAATGAAAATGTCCAAGAAAATGAAAATTCAAGTTTTGATCCACGTAAAACTTATACAAAGGCTGAGTTTGATGCTGAAGTTATGAAGGCCGTTGAAAAAAATATGAGAAGGCTAGGGCGATCTAGTATTATTAATTTCTCAAAAGAATTGATTAAAAAAGAAGATGACTTAAAAGTAAAAGAATTAAATTTTCAGAAACAAAAAGAATCATTAAAAATTATTAAAGAACAACTTGATAAAAAGTTGACTGAAATAGATAAAAAACAAACTAATATTATCAGTTGCTTAGATCAAAGAGATAAAGATAAACAAAAGAGAGTTGGTCATATGGTAGATGTTGTTGCTGGTATGAGGCCAGCAAACGCTGCTAGCGTGCTTTCTGTACAGGATCCTAGTATTGCAGTTCATATTTTAGGACTATTGGATCCTAACAAAGTTTCAAAGATTTTTAATTTAATGGATAAGGAAATATCTGCCCGACTTCAAAAACAGTACATGACTATGAAAAGATAGTGATGTAGCGCGTTGTAAAAGGAAAAAATGGATATATTAAACATCATGCCACAAATTCAAGATTTAGCTTCTAAGGACGGCCTTAGTACAGCTAAGTTGAATGCTAAGGGAGCAGACTCTTCAGTTAGTGATGAGTTTATGAAAATGCTTTCTCAAATGGAAAGTGGTGCAACTGATGTTTTAAATAAAGTAGGAGAGAGTTTAGGTTTAGAAGGTTTAAAAAACTTAGATCTAAGTAAGTTAGAAAAGCTTATTAGAAAGAATCCAGAAATATTAGATAAGAATCCAAAGCTTCTAAGTATAAGGCCTGAGTTAAAACAACTTCTTCTAAACTCCAAGCATGTAAACTCTGAAGAACTTGTCGATTCAACACCTCTAATTGAAAAACTACAATCAAATGATGAAAAAATTGCTGTAGAAGCTACGCAAAATAATACAAAAAATATATTAAATATTGAGCAATCTGAAAAACCAGTAAATATAAAAGATTTAAGAAAGAATCTAGATGAAGCAACTCTTGCTAATAAAGATATACAATCCTTTGAAGGTGTAGAGAAAAAAGCTTCTAAGAAGAATGTATCTAAGGCAGCAAATATTTTTTCTAAAGAATCAAATAAGTTGAATAGCAGTTTTGTTAAAAACCCTAATGAAATTAATTCAATTATTGAAACTTCAAATAAAGAAAGTGTTCATAAAGTAATTGGCCCAAAATTAAATAGTAAAAAAATTCAAAATAAGCTTATGTCGGAAGATCCTTCAAAATCAATTGATATAGTTGATGGCGAAAATATTTTAACATTTAAAAAGAGACATCCACTTTTACAAAATAAAAAAGCTAGTAATGTTTATAAGTCATCTTTTGGGCAAACTAAAACTAATTTGATAGATAGAGATAACATTTTAAATAGTAAAATGGATGAGATTTCAAAACTAAATACAACTGCTAGTTTAACTCCTGTAAGTTTTGAACAAGAAAGTATCGCAAGTTTTGAAATGATAAATGGTAAAGTAACAAATGAATTTAGTTCTAATCAAAAAGTATTAGATCTTGGTAATATTAAAGCGACTTCTCCTGATCAACTGATAGAGAAAATTTCAGAATACATTAAGACTCAATCAAATGAAAATCTTGATAAATTAGATTTAACTGTAAAGCATAGAGATTTAGGTCAATTTAAGTTAAATGTTACAAAAGAAAAAGGTATGTCTAATATTGATATGCAAATTGAGACAGGTACTAAATTAGCTCAAAACTTTTTTACTCAACATGAGGGGGCTCTTTTAAGCAAATTAAATAGTGCAGGAATTAAAATTGGTAGTTTAAAAGTTGTTGTAGGAAGTTCAAATATTGATACTCTTATGGGCAGTAACGATAAATCAGGAAGTGAAGGGTCATTTGATAGTCAAATGAATCAAGGGAATAAAGGTCAAAGAGGTTCTGAATGGGGACAACGTCAACAAGAATCTCAAAAGAGAAAAGATCTTTGGAATCAATACAAAGAGAGAATGGGAGCCTAGATGCCTACAGTTGGTAAACCAGCTTCAATTACTAGAAAAAATCCGTTTAAAAATATTAAATTAGCACAGCCTATTGGTGAAGAGAATACAGGTGAAGTTCTAAATCGTCTATCTGGAAATAAAGGTATTAGTTCTGATGGCGTAAAGTATGTTGATGGAAAGAAACATAATAAAATGGGTAAGAATGAATTTTTAAAATTACTTTCTTATCAATTACAAAATCAAGACCCGTTAGATCCAATGGATCAAAAAAAGTTTGCTGCTGACCTTGCTCAATTTTCACAATTAGAGCAAATGACAAATATGAACACATCAATTCAGAAGTTAACAGGTAACACTCCAACACAAAATAAATTTTATGCTGCTTCTTTTTTAGGAAAAGAAGTTACGACGGCCGGGACTAGTATCAAATATGACGGCCTATCTAGAGATACAAATTTACCATTTGTATTACCAAAGTCCGCTTCAAAAGCAATTGTTAAGATTCTTGATAAGAACAGGCAATTAATTAAGCAAATAGAAGTTGAAAATCTTCCTAAGGGATTTAATAGTATTTCTTGGGATGGTATGAGACTTGACGGAGTAAGAGCTTCAAAGAATGATTATCATGTGGATGTAACAGCTTGGGATCAGAACTTAATGCCGTTTAAAGGTGAGACTAGATCAAAGGGTAGAATTACGGGTGTTTCATATGAAAATGATGAAACAATATTTATTCTTGATGGGCAAAAAAAGGTTTATTTAAGAGATGTTGAAAGTTTTGCAATCCCGAGGCATAATAATAAAAATGACGCATTGAGTGATGGGAAGATTACATCTCAAGCTCAACAAGCATATATGAATAATAGTGAGAACTAATGGGATCGATTAATACTAACCTCATTCCTAATATTACAAAGATACCAAGTAAGTCGGGAAATGTTTCTTCTAATAAAAAAGTTGAAGGAAAGGTTAGCGAGTTTGATCAGCTCTTAAAAGGTCAATTAGAGTCTAAAGAAATCTCAGAGAATAAAGATATTCAATTCTCTAAGCACGCTAAACAAAGAATCGAAGATAGAAATTTAAATATAGATAATACTGAGTTTTTAAAACTAAGAAATGCAATTGAACAATTAAAAGAAAAAGGGGGAAAGGATTCATTAGTAGTAACAGACAAAGCAGCTTACATCATTGATGTTAATAAGGGAAAAGTTGTAACGGCAATAGATAAAAATAATATGGCCGAAAATGTCTTTACGAAAATAGATTCAACACTTTTTATAAATTAAATTAGCCGCTGAGACAAAGGCCGGTCCTTCTGGAGGCCCTAGAAAAAATCTGTCGTTATTTTTTCACCTCAGCAACATATGTCTAGGAGGGACAAAATGAGTATTTTACGTTCATTTAACATTGGTGTATCCGGTCTTGCCGCTATGGGTGGAGGGATGAGTGTTATCGGTGATAACATTGCCAACTCAGGTACAAACGGATTCAAAGCATCTAGAGCAGAATTTCAAGATGTCTTGGCCACAACTCTTAAAGGTATTGATGGTGGTGACCAATTTGGTGCAGGTACTAAACTTGCTCACATCAAACCAATTTTTACTCAAGGTAATATTACAAGAACTGAAAATATTACTGATATTGCAATTAATGGGAATGGTTTCTTTCAAATAGATGCACCTTTTGGAAAGGGATACTCAAGAGATGGTTCTTTCCATTTTGATAAAGAAGGACAACTCATTAACTCTGACGGATATAAAGTTTTAGGTTATGTTGCCAATGAAGATGGTGATATAACGACAAAAACTGGGCCTATAAAATTAGGTAACACTACTATCCCAGCTACGGCCACTCAAAATATTAATGTAAATATGAACTTAGATTCAAGAGCTGACGTAAAGCAATTCAATGCGGAAGATCCGGAAAAAACATCTAATTTTAATACATCAGTAACTGTTTACGATAACGTTGGTACAGCTAGGCTTGTAACGATTTATTTTAATAAAAGTGCCGATAACTCTTGGGATTACCACGCGATGGTTGACGGTAAAGATGCTCAAGGTGGTGAACAAGGTAAGTTAATTGAAATGGCCAATGGTACATTAAAGTTTAATGATAAAGGTAAACTTCAAGAAGAAGTAGAAGGAAGTAATGCTTTTAACTTTAATAAAGGTGCCGCTGCGGGACAAAAAATTGCATTTAACTTTGGTAAGTCAATTTTAGAAGGTGGAGATGGTTTAGATGCTTCTACTCAGTATGGATCTGATTCAGCTGTAGCTAGACATACTCAAGACGGTTCTTCAGCAGCGACTTTAACATCATTATCATTTAATGACTCAGGTATCTTGACTGCGGTTTATAATAACGGTGAATCTAGAGATATAGCTCAAATTGCAATTGCAAAATTTGAAAATAATGAAGGATTATTTAAAATGGGTAAAAACCTTCTTAAAGAATCTAAAAGTTCTGGACAGGCTGCACTTGGAAAACCAGGTGAATCAGGTAGAGGCGGAGTTCTTTCAAAATCAATAGAACTTTCAAACGTTGACCTTGCAAATGAATTTGTTGGATTAATGACTATGCAAAGAAACTTTCAAGCGAATGCGAAGACATTAACAACAGCAGATCAAATGCTTCAAGAAGTATTAAATATTAAACGATAATATTAGAGCTGTCTCTTATACACATCTGACGCTGCCGACGATAGAGCTCGT
>CAXHCD010000069.1:0-19297 GCA_964015265.1 uncultured Oligoflexia bacterium | reverse complement strand
GCATCTTTATCGAGACAATTTAAAATTTTTAGAGATGCATTTGTACTTTTGGCGATTACTTTTTTATTAATTGCCGGAGTTAAATATGCAAATGATTGGTATAAAACTTATTTGGAAGATAAAATTTCAATTTATGAGCCCCAGTTCTTTTGGCTCGATAAGGCCCTTAAATTTAAAGAAGTAAAAACGGCCGATTCATATGCTCAATTTGAGTTAAATGAAGAAGCACTAGAGGAAATTAAAACAGATGATAAATTTGTTAAACAAGATTTTGATGAAGAGGAAAGAATTGCACCTGAATCAGAAGTTAGTATTGCTTCTCTTGATGCACTTCCAAAAGATTTTGCTTCAGCTAGTTTAGAACAATCACAATATGAAGAAGATGAAAAAGGTGGATATAGAGATACAAGGTTTGGATCAAGAAAAGTTTATCGAGTTATGATGAGTTCTGTAGCACCTAAAGAATCTCGAGAAAAAGTTAACAAACTACTTTCTGTTTATAATGCCATTCAGGTTGATAAAGTTAAGCCAGGTCAAAAAGTTCCAGGTGGGCACTATTACAATTTATTTGTGCCAAGGGAGCATCTAAAAGAGTTCATTGCGCAGGTTATGAATGTAGATCAGGCAATTTTATACGAAAACCGCGCTAGAGGTAGAAATCCACCCGGTAAAAACCGTGTTTTTATTTGGATTAAATCAATTTAATTTGACATTTTCACCTGTTATTTGATCTCCTTTATAAGTCAGGAGATTATTATGTTAAAGATTTTAGTACTCACATTGGGTCTAGTAGCTCAATTCTCATATGCAAAAGAACCTATTCCAAGTGCTTGGATAAATGCTTATCACAAAACTTTAACCATTAATGGAGAGTACTCTTATCCTCTCGTACGACTTCAAAGAAAGAGAGCTCGTCCAGTTGTTTTATTACATGGTTTAGGAGGAAATCCCCATCACTTTATAGACCTAGGTACTAATCTTTATAAAAGAGGATACGATGTTTGGGCCTTTAGGTGGACAAGTGTTAATAGATCTTTAGATGAAAGTGGAGCACAAACTGTTGAAGAGTTAATTGATATTGTTAATCGAGTAACAAAGAAAAAAGTGATTCTAGTAGGACACTCTTTAGGTGGTATGGTTAGTAAAATTTCGTTATATGGAGCTAGAAAATTACCATCTGGAAAATGGGGTATTGATCATAAATCAAAGGAGAGAATGGCCAAAAGAGTTTTAGGTTTCATTTCTATAGCTTCACCAAATGGATTAGGTCTTTCTGCATCAGATCCAATAATTAAATTTTTAAACTTTGTACCTGATTATGAAATCCCATTAATTAGAAACCTTTCTCATATTATTAATGAAGGTGATGTAGAAAAAGAAATGTTAAGTTTAGAAATGATGAGATTTTTTAGATTAACTTTTGGAAATCTTGCTACTAACTTTTTCACTAAAGGGCTTATTAATTTAAGAAACTATGAAAGAGATAGTTATTCTTTGAGTAGAATTATGAAATATGGATTTAGTCCGTTGTCTAAAAAAGCAAAAGCTCAATTTGAGCATTGGATAAATATAGAACAAATAACTTCAATTGATGAAGAATTAGACTACACTAGAATTTTCTTTCAAGAGAAAAATCCCGTTCCTTTTGCTTACGTTGCGGCTGGAGATGATAATATTGCTTTTGGGGAGTATGTAATAGATGAGGCAATGAAACATAATTCACCATTTTTATTTCTTCCAAGATCAGGTCATTTAGATACCATTATCGGAAAGAAAGTCTCTAAGGTTGGAAATTTTATTGATAAGTTTATAAAAAAGATTAGTAGAAAATGATTTATTTTTCAGGATCTTTAAACTTAGTATCATAGTTTAAAAATTCTTTATTAATTACATCTGTGCCAATACTTACTGGGGACTTCTCGTCGCCAGTACTTTGTTCGGGGTTTTCTTTTGCTCTTTTCGCTAGAGTTTCTTTAATTTGATTAAAATCACCCTGATTATAACCGTCATTATTGGCAGGGTTTCTTTGGTCTTCATCCTGATTTTTTGCATCATAAGCAGAGTCGTTTACTTCCCTTAAAAGCGCAGCAGTATTAACTCCTCTTTCTTGAACAATTTCTCCGTTTTCGTCTTCTTTATTTCTAACAGTTTCAAGATAACCAGTAATAATATTATTAAAGTGAATTATTTCTTTATATTTAACTGCATCTTCCATTAACTCATCTTTAACTTTTTCTAAGTCAGGTTTTTGAGCTTGTGAGTTTGGATTTTGTGGATCTACACTTGCAACTCCTCTAACTTCTTTTACTTTATTTAAAGAATCAATAATTGCTTGTTTTTCAGCTTCAAATTCATCAGCTATAGTTTTGGCAATTTGGTCAGGTCCTTTTTCAAGTAATTGATCAATTTCAGCATCAGTTCTACCTTCATTTTTTAAGAAGTCCCTAATTTGAGCCTCGCTACCTTTAAGCTCAGTAAATTTTTGTTTGATTGCTAACTTTCTAGCTTCTAGATCATCTATTTGCTTATTTAAAATTTGAGTTTCATTTTCATCTAAGGTGAATTTACTACATTTTTCTTGGTCTTGAATTCCGTTTTCAATACACAGCTTGTTGAGCTCTTCAGTCATCTTTTGTTTTTCTTCAACATAACCAGATTTATTTGCAAATTCATTTGATGTAATACTTGTTAAGTCACCAATCGTTTTTCCTTTTTCTTCTCCAGAAAAAGATACAACTTGGTTTTTAGGTATGGCCTGTCTCCTACCAAAGGCAACTGACTGAGCATTAAATTCATCAATTTTTTCTTTTATATCTTTAGTTTCTAATAGTGCTTGTCTAATTTTTTTAATTTGATCTGTTACAACACAGGCCCTTCTTTTGGTGTATTCTTGATCTTCAGTGAGATCTTCGGCATCAAAATGTGTTTTAGTTTTATAGCAAACATCATCGACTCTTGTTAAGCAAGAGTCATATCCGGTATCTTTTGTGATTTTTCTTGATTCGGCACCTTCTGCACTGCTAATTTGATTTTTCAAATTTTTAAGGTTTTCTTCTCTTTGTTTAGCCCTTTCCTTTTCGTTCTTAGAAATTAATAAATTACCATCTTCAGAGTTGGAGTCATTTCTTAATTTTGCTTCCAAACAAAACGATGAAAATGTTGATAAAAAACTATTTGATAATTGAGATTGGTAGAGATCAAAAAACTTTTTTGGATCTACAACTCTAATAGGATTAGCATCATTTCTGCCGCCACTAGCTTTTCCGTATAGTGCTTCTTGTAATCTTTTGGATAAATATTCTTCTAATTTTTTTACAGCTGGATCTGATCTTTTATTTTTAACTTTTTTTCTAAGATCTCTTTCTTCTTTATCATCAATTACTGAATCATCTGAATAAACATTTTGCCCAACATTTTCTTCACCGAAGTATTTTTTAACTATCTCATCATAGGTTCCATCAGCTTCTAGCCCTGCTTTAAGACATTGACCCATCGTTTGATCTGTATTGGCCTGACCTGAATCTTTACATTTTTGATATATGTCTTTTACTTTTGGGTCATTGATAATTTTATTAGTTTTATTACCAAGGCCAAAAACTAGCGTTGGGATAGCTGATATAATAAATATTGAAGTTAAAACAAACAATTTCACATACTTATTATCGGCTATTTCTTAGAAAACTTGACTAAAAAGATTCGCTAAGCAGTGATTTTAGATACTTATAGCTATATTGAGTTTGGCTTAACTGCCAACTACATTTGCCCATCAGGTAATTCAAAAGTGGCCTTTAAAACTCTTAGCAATTTATGGTTTTTTCCTAAGTAATACCATTGTCTAAAAAAGCCAATTACTAGTGCTGCAAAGAAGCCGTAAACAACACCTGAGTGTGTGGTTTTTTCAACTAGTCCAGTGTCATGAGCTCCACCTAATAAAAACCCTAGCATTCCTAAAATCAGCATAAGCATTGTCCAAGGTATTGTCTGACGTTTTGAAACTTTTGTATCCATTACAAATTTTTCAACTTTCTTTAAATACGGGGATAAATCATCAGGAGCTCTATCAAAAATTTCATTTAAGTTTTTGCCACTTGTTAAAATTAAATGAATATTATCTACAAGCCTTCCTGTTCCAATAAAATAAAACATAACAAAAGCTTGAGCGAAAATAGTGTAAAGAAAAAATGGTATAGCTACTTGAATGTGAGAAAAGCTAAGTGTAAACCAACTATGCGCAAGGCCAATTGTTAGTATACTTCCAAGGAACATAATTAAAATTAGTGCACGTAGTAAGTAGGCCAATGTCTAATATCCTTCATTTCAAATTCTTAATTAATTGTAAGTTCAAACCATTTTTGGTATATGTGCCCGAAACATAGAACAAATACAAACCCTTTGAAAAGGCAATTTTCATGTCAGCGAAGACAGAAGGTCCAGGGGCCACTAAAAAGCTTTTAGAAAATCAATTAGTCGGATCAATAGCAGTACCAATTGCAATTGTACTCGTAGGTGCTCTCGTAATTTTTGGTGTTACGAAAATGCTTTCTAGTGAAAGATCATATAAAGATCTTGTCCGTGAAATGGAATCAAAAACTTTTGGAAACCGATGGGTAGCGGCTTATGAGCTTTCAAAAGTAATATCATCTTCTTCAATACCTGAAGATGAACTTCCTTGGTTGGTAGAAAAACTTTCTCAAATTTACAAAACAAGTACAGATAATAGAACGAAAAATTTTATTATAGTTGCTCTAGGAACGACTCATCATGAGCAGACTCTTCCAACTTTAGAAATGGCCTTAAGTGATTCTCATAGTGAGACTAAGTTTAATGCTATTGCTGCAATTGGTCGAATGCCAGTTGGAGTTAAGTTTGACTGGAAGAAGTTAGAAAAATTCTTAAGTGAAGATGATTCGGGTATGAAACAAGCTGCAATATTAGCACTTGCTACTCATCGTGTAGAAACTTCTGAGAATTTAATTGTAGAAAGTTTAAGCACTGACAATAGAGGATTGAGATATGCCGCTGCAATGGGCTTAATCAATTATAAAAACGAAAAGGCCTTGACGACCTTGAAAGAAGTATTAGAGCTGCCAGAGCAACTTGAAGGTTTAAAGCCCAAAGAAGTGTTTGGTTTAAAAATGAGTATTTTAGAGGCCATATCAAAAAATAAGTGGCCCGTATTAATAGATAATATAACGCAAATAGCTAAAGATGATAAAAATTTAAAACTCGTTTCTAAGGCACGAGAAGTATTAAATGAGTTGAAAAAGTGAACATAAATCAACATAATCTTAAGGTATTGATTTTTAAAATAATTAGGGATTTTAGAGGCCTGCTAAGCACAGGTCTATTTTTGTATTAAAGGCATAAAGTTATGAGTAGTACTGTTAGAGTTAAACCTAATCGTAGAGAGTTTTTCAGTTACCTCGCAGTTGGATGGATTGCATTTGGTGCGGCCATGGGTGGTTTAGTAAGTTTACTTCTTAGATATTTATATCCAAACGTAAACTTTGAACCAGAGATGGACTTCATTGCAGGTTTTCCTTCTGATTATGAAGAAGGTGTAGATGAGAGGTGGAAGAATGGATTTGGAGTTTGGATGGTTAAGCAAGAAGGAAAACTTGTTGCTCTTTCAAATATCTGTACTCACTTAGGTTGTATTCCAAACTGGCTTCCAGCTGAATTAAAATTTAAATGTCCATGTCATGGTTCTGGCTATTACGTAAGTGGAATTAACTTTGAAGGACCAGCTCCAAGACCACTTGAAAGATATAAAATTACAATGACTCCGGAAGGAAAAATTAAAGTAGATAAAACAAAAGTTTATAGATACGAAAAAGGTCAGTGGGATCACCCTGACTCATATATTAAGGTTTAAAAGGTAGAAAGTAATGGCAGCAGGTAAAGGTATTGCGGAATACGTTCGAAAGACTCAAGTTTGGAAGTCTATTTTTAGACATGGACCTCCTGATAATGCGAGAAATAGAGCGGCAGTTGTAGCGGGTAACGTTTTTCTTCATTTACATCCAATTAAGTTGAAAAAGTCCGGAGTTCAACTCGGTTACACTTGGTGTATGGGTGGATTAACATTTTTTATTTTCTTAGCATTGACAGTAACAGGTCTTCTTTTGATGTTTTATTACAGACCAACAGCTGAGTATGCATATAACGATATTATTGCTTTAAGAGAGCACGTGCCATTGGGTATTATGAGAGAGATTCACAGATGGGGAGCTCACGCAATGGTTATCACTGTTTGGCTACACATGTTCAGAGTTTTTATGACTGGTTCATACAAACCACCTAGAGAGTTTAACTGGGGGATTGGTGTAGTACTACTTATTTTAACTTTATTACTTTCATTTACTGGGTATTTACTTCCTTGGGATCAGTTAGCTATTTGGGCGATTACAGTTGGTTCGAATATGGCAAAAGCAACTCCATTTTTAGGTCATGGTGGTCCAGGTGCGAACCTTGCACAAATTGGTGACTTTGTAATGGTTTCAGATAAAAATGATGTTCGTTTCCAATTACTTGCAGGACGTTTTGTTGGTGAGCCAGCATTACTTCGTTTTTATATTTTACACTGTGTTTTTATCCCTCTAGTTGTTGGAGTTTTAATTGCTGTGCACTTTTGGAGAGTTAGAAAAGACGGTGGTATTTCGGCGCCTTTATAGGATTTAAGAAGGAATTTAAAAGATGAGAGATTTAGTAAATACATTATCAGATCCAATATATTCATTTCCGGTTGTATTGGTCTTATTTTTTGTAATGCTTAAATATTACAGAGTATTTGGTAGTAAGAAATTTGGTATCTGGGCACTGGTTTTATCTTTACCTGTTGTCGCATGGTTTGTTGCTGATCCAAACTTTTTAGCAGTTATACTTTGGCCAGATAATATTCCTATTAATATTTTGATTATACTTGTTTCATTCTTTACTTGGTTTTCATTACATAAAGCTGCTGAAAACGATAAAAGAATTGAAAATGGGGAACCACCAATTGAAGGTACTCCTGAAAATAGAGAAAAAGTTTGGTGTTGGCCAAACCTTGTGTATACAGAATTGTTTGCAATTATTGCTTGTACAATTTTTCTAATTGTCTGGGCTGTTGTATTTAAGGCTCCTTTAGAGGAACCTGCTAACCCAACATGGGCACCAAACCCAGCAAAAGCTCCTTGGTACTTTTTAGGTCTTCAAGAAATGTTAGTTTATTTTGACCCTTGGATGGCCGGTGTTGTTCTCCCTGGTTTGATTGTTGTTGGATTAATTGCAATTCCTTATATTGATACAAACCCTAAAGGAAATGGCTACTTTACTTTTAAAGAAAGAAAATTTGCTATTACTTCGTTCCTATTTGGATGGTTAGTTCTTTGGATTTATTTAATTTTGATTGGGACATTTTTAAGAGGTCCAAACTGGACGTTCTATGGACCGTTTGAATATTGGGATTTTCATAAGGTTGTAGCTGAAAACAATATTAATCTTTCCGAAATTATATGGATAAAGATGTTAAATACATCAATGCCTAAAAACATTTTATTAAGAGAAATTGTTGGTGTGATTTTTACTGTAGGTTATTTTGCAGCACTAACTCCACTCATTAAGAAGTCTAAATTGGGATCAGACCTATTTCAAAGAATTGGAGCAGCAAGATTTTATATACTCGCGTTTCTATTTTTATCGATGGGAAGTTTACCAATTAAAATGTTTTTGAGATGGACAATTAGTCTGAAGTATATTGTGGCAATGCCAGAATTTGAATTGAACTTATAATATAAAAAGGTCTTTTAAGGATTATATAAATGAGCAAGAAATTAGAACCAGGTATGGCGTACGATACAAAAAAGTTAAATAAAGTATTCGCTGTATTATCGATTTTATTTTTTCTAACTGTTGTGTGGGTTTTTCTGGATGATTACTTAAAACCATGGAAAGCTGTACAAATAAAGTCGATTCAAATTGAACGACAAAAATTAGATGAAAAAATTAAAGAAGAAGAAAAGAAGCTAAATAGACAAGAGTTAGCTGCGTTAGAGGAAGAGCTTAAAGAGGCTCAAGGTAAATTAAAAGATCGTCAGGATGCTATTTCTAAAGTTGAAGAAGAATTGAGAGTTCTTGGTAAAGAAATTAAGAAAGAAACTATTACAAAAGGTTTATATAACTCTCAAGTTGCTGCTCTTACATTCTCATACGAAATGGCCCACGAGAAGCATGCACCTAATGCTGATAAATTATTTAAAAAACTAAGAAAAAATAAAAAATTGTTTGCTGAGTCAAGTGATCGAATGAAAGCTTTGGTTGTTAAAAACAAGAATAAATTAAAAGAAAAAGCAGACTTACTTTCTGTTGTTACGGAAATTGAAGATCAGATTTCCAAAAAAACGGGTGCTCTTGATAGATTAAAATTTGCAAAATCTAGAACTGACATTAGTTTTAAAAGCAAAGAAGCAGCAGAAAATACAATTGCTTTATTTTTAAGAAATGCTCCATTTTTTGATTTTATGGACCCAACTTTAAAAATTCAGCAAATTGTTGTTACTGATGTAACTGACGATAGATATTTTCAACATGTTCCTAAAGTAGATAGATGTACGACATGCCATACATTCATTGATAAGCCTGGTTATGAAGATCAAGCTAATCCATATAAAACACACCCGAAACTTGATCAAATGGTAGCGAGTAATTCTCCTCACCCTATGAAAAGATTTGGATGTACTTCATGCCATGGAGGTGAAGGGCATAGAGTTTTAGATTTTCAAGCTCCTTCTCATACACCTGACTCTAAAGAACAGCAAATGGTTTGGGCAGAGAAGTATCATTGGCACGCTCCTCACAAGGTTCCTCAGCCAATGCATAAACTATCACAGGTCGAGCAGTCATGTGTTAAGTGCCACACAGGTGTTGAGAGAATACCTGGCGGTACAGTAGTTAATGAAGGAATTAGAAATACTGAAAAATTTGGTTGTTATGGGTGTCACAAGATTGAAGGATGGGAACATAAGAGAAAACCTGGGCCAAGCTTAAATAAAATAGCTTCAAAGGTTTCAAAAGAATTCTTTAAAAACTGGGTATGGGCTCCAAAGTCTTTTAATAAGCATGCTAAAATGCCTAGTTTTTTTGGGCAAGCAAATAACTCTGAGCCACGTTTTATGAAAAAGAATATCGCTGAAGTAAATGCGATGGCAGATTTTATTTGGAAGAAGTCTAAAAACTATAAGCCTTTTATGAAATATACTGGTGGTAGTGTAGATAGAGGTAAAGAGTTGATAGGTAAAGTTGGATGTATGGGATGTCACGGTGTTGAAGGTTTTGAAGAGTCTTCTCAAAAAGTTGATGCCTATGCAGGTCCATACCTTTCAGGAACTGGTTCTAAAGTTTCTGCTGACTGGTTAGTTTCTTGGTTGAAAAAACCTGATCACTATCAAGAAGATACAATTATGCCTTCGTTTAGACTTTCTAATAAAGAGGCAAATGATATTACAGCCTATTTAATGTCTTTAAGAAATAAGAAATTTGAAGAATTAAAATTTGAAGGATTAAATCCTGAAACAAGAGATGAAATCTTAATCACATATTTTAGTGCATTTGATACTGTAGAAGTAGCTAAAGCAAAACTTGCAAAAATGACTGATGAGCAAAGAACTCATGAGTTAGGTTATAGATCAGTTGGTAAATATGGGTGTTACTCTTGTCACAATATTGAAGGTTTTGATGAAAGGCCACCGATTGGACCAGAGCTTTCAAAGTTTGGATCTAAACCAGTAACTCAATTAGGTTTTGGGCATCAAAAAGTTGATCATAATAGAGCTGCTTGGTTAGATACACATTTAAAGAACCCAAGAATTTGGGATGTTGGTACTGATAAACCATTTAAAGATCTCAATAGAATGCCAATGTTTTACATGAGTGATAAAGAAGCTAGTTCAATTGCAACTTATATCTTAGGTCTTGTAGCTGATAAAATTCCTGCAACAGGAGTTAAGAGATTAGATGCAAATGAAGCTAAAGTAGCTGAAGGAATGAAGGTTGCTTATAAGTTTAACTGCGTTGGTTGTCATAAAATTGATGAGATGGGTGGTGATATCTTAGCTCATTACGAAGATGATATTAATGAAGGTCCGCCTAGGTTAATGGATCAAGGACATAGAATGCAGACAGAATGGTTTCACCACTTTCTTGGTAATGTTCATGAAATTAGACCATGGTTAAGCGTTAGAATGCCGTCTTTTAACTATACTAATGAAGAAAAAAATAAATTAGTTACAATGTTTCAGATGAAGTCTAAGCAAGTAACATTTGAAGCAATTCCTAATAAGGTTGTTTGGGAAGCAGGTGAAAGACAAGCTGCTTTAACATTATTTAGAAGACTTGAATGTACTTCATGTCATGCTGAAGGTTTCACAAAAGATGATCCATCTGCACCCAACTTAAAACTTACTAAAAGAAGATTAAGACCTTCTTGGGTAGAAAAGTGGTTATCTAATCCAAGTGCAATATTGGAAGGAACAGTTATGCCTGCCTTCTGGGAAGATGGTGAGTCTCCAGAGCCAGATATTTTAGGTGGAGATGCAAAAAGACAAATTAAGGCATTAACAAAGTATTTATACGAAATCGGACACGACGAATATATAAACGCTAAGAAATAATGATACGCTTTTAAGCGTGTAGGAGAAAAATAATGGGTGGTCATACAAAACCAGCACAATTAATTGAATATCCTGAGGATCCGCAGTTTAAAAAGGCAAGCCCTGGTAAAGTTGGAATGTGGATTTTCTTAACTACAGATGCCATGTCATTTTCTGGACTTCTTATAGCATATGGAATTTTAAGAGCGACTAAATCAGGTTGGCCTGACCCTGTTCAAGCTCTAGGTGGAGTAGGGCTATCCGGTTTTATGACATTCTTATTAATTTGCTCTTCTGTATCAATGGTTTTAAGTATTGATGCTTGTAAGAATAGAGATAGAAAAGGAATGCTTAACTGGTTATTAGTTACAATAATTGGTGGTTTTACATTTTTAGGTCTGCAAGTTTATGAGTATCAACATTTAATGCATGATCTTGGAATGACATTTTCTACTTATGCTCATGGACATAATTTATTTTCATCAACATTTTTTTCGATTACTGGTTTTCATGGCCTTCACGTTTTTACTGGTGTGATGTATCTAGTTTATATGTATAAACTTGCATATGATGGTGTGTTTGATAATGGAAATTATAATCAATTAGAAATTGCTGGTCTTTTCTGGCATTTTGTTGATCTTGTGTGGATTCTTGTATTCACATTCGTTTACCTCTTATAAACAATATTTTAATAATTCTACTACGTCGTAAGTGATTCATTCTCTTGCGGCGTATTAGTTATACGCCTCAGAGATGAATAACTGACTCCTTGTATGATCATCAAACTATTGTTTATATGTAAAATAAACTGCAAACTATCAATCCCATAAATATGTAATTTAAATATAAATAGTTTTGAAGATGAGTTTTCTATTCAATCTGGCTTGATTGTGGTAAAAAGTGGCATGAAAAATCTTATAATTATTGGCCTTATCTTGTTTTCTTTTGATGTTCTAGCTTGTCCTGGTTGCGCTGGTTCTATGGATAATCCAGCTGATACGAATCTTGTATACATTTTAATGGGTTTCATTGGAATTACTTACATTCCATTTTATATAATATATAAAACGATATACAAGCACCGAAAAAAAGTTTCTGAAAATTAAAGAGAATTAATATGGTTCAGTACCTTCCAACAATTGATGCGATATTAAACTGTATTTCAACAATCTTTTTAATTTTAGGTTTTATTGAAATTAAAAAGGGAAATAAAGAAACTCATAAAAAATATATGATTTCTGCTTTAATAAGCTCAGCTCTCTTTTTAGCATGTTATTTGGTTTATCATTATTATACAGGCTCTAAAAAATTTCCTGACCTTGGATGGATTAAAATATTATACTTCGTAATTTTATTTCCACATATTGTTTTGGCCGCACTAATGGTTCCGATGATATTAATGACTTTTTATCATGCATTTAAGGGAAATTTTGAAAAACATATGTGGTGGGCAAAAAAAACATTCCCGATTTGGCTTTATGTTTCCATAACGGGAGTGATTATTTATTTGATGTTATATGTCTTTTTTACTTAAAAGTATTTAAAACCTTTTTTAAGACTTTTAGGTTATCTCCTGTAATATGATGATTATTTTTTATAAATAGATAAATTTCTTCAGTGAGTTGAATTTTAAAACCATACTTATCTGCAAAGTTAACTTTATTTATGGTTATTTGATCTGGTGATAATTCTAAAATATTTCCTTCTGCTGTTAGTACTTTTATAGGTCTGGCTGACTCAGATTCTAATGAGCTTACAAATATATATGATACTAAATTTGAAATATAATCATTACTATCTATTGTTGTTAATTCTCTATCATTTCCCCATTTTGAATAAAACTTTGTTTTTTCCAAGTCTTTATTACTTATTCTTGGTACTAATTTATTTTTTTCAATGATTTTTCTCCATAACATGTTTTGAATGTCACGGTATAAGTATAAAGCTTCAAAAATTTGTTCTGTGCTTTCATATCCATTTCTCTTTTTTGTACTAATGTACATGAAATAAAGAAAATCTTTATCTCTATCACTTAGTCCTTCTGTTGCTTTAGAAAGATGAATTCTATTAAAACTTGAATCAGACTTAATTAAATTTGAAATTTCAACTTTAAAATAATGTTCAAAAGGAAGGTCTGATTTTTGTGCAGCTATATTGGCCTTTCTTCTAAGGCTATTTATTTTTATAGATGTACTATCTGATAAGTTTTGTAATGGATTTAAATTTGCTTTTGTTGGCAGTACAAACAATCCCCATGTACTCCAATAAGAATCAAGATCAGATCTTTTCTTACTTAGCTCCACAACTTTTCCATTATCCTTTCTTAGTTTAATAACATTTTTTGATGGATCTATACTTACAACAATTCCTCTAACTCCTAAATTCCCTGCAAGCATGTGTTTTTTCATATTAGAAATATCTAATATTGCTCCACCCGAAACATCTGAAGTATGAGGTGCAAATACGACGACTTCTTTACCTAAAATATTATGATTTACATCCGTAACGTCTTTTGGACCTGATATAAAAAATTGTTTCATTGAATTTATACAGCCAATTTTTGGTGCTGGGCCAAACCATTGTAGCCCAGTTGCACCAGCTGTATTTATAGTTATAAATAAAATGAATAAAAATTTAAGTAAATTATTATTCATTAAAGCTTACAAATGTATTTGAGTAACAAGTAATAATTCCTTCACCTCTATTTCTACATCTCATATCAGATGAAGAAAATATTAAGTGACCACTTTTTAAACTGGCATTAGTTTGATTTTCGTTAATACCAAATTGAAGAAGTACTCCGCCCATTTCTCTTTCTGCTTGTTTTTTAATTTCTTTATAATTGATTTCAAATCCATCCTGACTTTTTAGTGTCGAAATTTTGTATGAATCTGTATCGCCCTTACCATCAGTCATTGTTACTTTTTTTGATGAAACTTGCATCACTCCTAATTTAGATCTTTGTTCTCTAGGAGATGATAAGTTTATTTGTTCAGCAATATCTTTTGAAATAAATTGACCTTGGTACTGACCCTTTATGTTATAGTTAGAGTCAATAGCAATTTGTTTATAAACATCTTTATCATCTGTTTGTTGATAAGCTGTAAAATATGTCATATTAATGTGTAAATAACTTGGTGATTTTTCAAATTCAGCTGAAATTACATTAGTAGATAGTGAAGTAAATAATAGTGTGGCCAATAGTAGTTTCATCGTACTTTCTCCATTTTCATAGTTAATAAAATAAGTTTAATCTTTAAGGTTCTATTGATGTTTTTTTATGCATGTTTTTCATGCATGTATAAGGTTTGATCATTTTCTAAGTGGTTGAAAATATTGAGATGATCTTTAAAAGTATACTTGGCGGAGTGAAAATATATCGATATCATTTATGTCTATGAGATGGATCTTATTACTAAATATTATCGTATTTACAACAAATTGTTCGGCAGCTAAACCACTAAGAGTTGGAGTTATTAATGACTTGAACAGCTCTTTTGGTAGTACAACATATATTTCTGCAGTCAATAAAGGTATACAAAATTTAATACAAGCGAAAATTGATTTGGTAATAGCACCAGGTGATTTTGTTGCTGGACAAGATACGAGAAAAAGATATTCCGATTTGCGATTTGAAGAAATGTGGAAAAGTTTTGAAAATAATATCCATTCTAAATTTAAAAAATCACTAATTCCATTTGCTCCAGCTCCAGGTAATCACGATGCTAGTAAGTATATTATTAGGGAGCAAAAATTTTACAAAGATTATTTTTTAAGTAATAAACCTAATTTAAATTTTGTTTCTAGTGAAATGTATCCTTTTTATTATTCATTTATTAAGGACGGTGTATTTTTTATTGCTCTTGATGACACTGTTACAGGGAAAATTTCATTATCAAAATCCCCACAGGGAATCGATCAACGTTCATGGATAAAAAAACAATTAAATTTAAATGAAGCCAAAGAAGCAAGGGCCAGAATTGTTTATGGGCACATTCCACTATATTCAGTTCTAGATGAAAAAAAACATCCAAGAAAATTTAAAGAAACTCTTTCTTTAGAACAATATCAAAAAGGAAGAATTGATACTTTAGAAGAAATTTTAACAGAGTCAAATGTTTCATTGGCAGTATTTGCACATTCACATGCTTTTTACCCAGGTCATATAAAACATAAAGAGTTAAAAAATGATCTTCATATACTATTTTCGCCATGTTTAGGTTCTGGAAATAGGTTTGTAGTTAATAGAACAAAAAATAGGTCAGCTCAGGGGTATAGTATAATTGAAGTTAATAATGATGATAAGATAACTTATAAGACCTATACATATAGTGGAGAGTTAATAAACTCTCTAAACTTACCAGAAACTATAAGACAAAGAAAGGTCACCATCAATCGTGATGACCTTTATTATAAGAACTAATCTAAAAAAGTATCGTTAGGATATTTTTGGGCCATTTTTTTCATATGTGGTGCAACTAATTTTATCGCTCTTACAAAATTTTTCCATCTAATATTATATTGCGAGTTTAGATCATAAAGATAGAAGTAATTTCCTTTTCCACCACATACACTATTTGGCTTTTTCCCACTTGTTCCAGCGATTGTCTCTAATCCTAAAGCGTACTTTAATTCCTGGTGAGTTTCATACTTGTGTCCATCAATGACAAGAGGTTTTGGGTTAGAACTATTTAAAAAGGTATAAATTTTTTGAACTCTATCATAAACATCTTTTTCAAACCTTCTCATTGCTGGAATCGCTTTTCCAAGTTTTCCATTTTTTTGAAGTTTTGGGCTATTAAAATGTCCTAGGAAAGTTTTTAAAGAAGAAGTATTATGTGTCTGAGCAATACCACCATTGTCTACTAAGGATACTGTAAATTCTGTTTGATTTCCTTCAAGAGAAATCATAACTTCCATATTACTCCCGTAAGGTCCAAAACGGTCTCTTTGAGAATTAAGAGCGTCGACTACTGACATAAATGAAATTTGCTTTGCTACCTTTCTTTCAGTAGAAACTCTATATTCTCCGCTTGGTTCATTCTTTTTTAATCTATTAAAATTATCTTTAGTGTCTAAGTCGTAATAAACTTCATTATCACTAGGAAGATCACTTTTTCCATTTACATAACCTACGGCCCAGTGATCTGGAGTGAATCCAATACCTCTGAGTCTATAAACTAATTCAGGCAGTTCTTCTGGCTTTATTCCATTAATAAATGAAAAGAATGCCCCAGGCATAAATTCACTATTGGCCTTATAGTAAGAATTCATATGATCTCTATTACATTTTCTAGCATTGGGAGTAGACTTAGGATTAATTGCTTTGTATGCAGCTTTTCTTCCTTTACCAACTAAAAACATTCTCGTTCCTGGAGTTGACCATTCAGAGTGTCCAAGCAGTCTGGCAATATTAAAAGCAAAGATTTCACCTTCTAAATAGGTTGCATGATTTGGAGCAGACCAAATTCCCATAATTTTATTGTCGCTAGATCTTCTTACTAACGTTTGTTGAGATGAACCACCTTTCTTTTTGTATTCAAGATAGTATGTTCCATCACCAGAGTTTAAACTTTCTTCAATTGCTTGAGCATCGTCATACATTTCTTCCCACATTTGTTCTTGCGGAAGCAAATGGTTTTCAAGAAATACATTTTTTGATTTATCATAGTCTTTGTAATCAGCTAGTGCGGATGTAGCTGAACATAAACTTATAAAGCTTAAACAAAGGGTTTTTTTCCAAACATTCATAGGTGTCCTCTTATTTTAGATTTTTGCTAAACTACTATCTTGTGGTGCACTGCGCAACGCCTCGTGTAGATTTTACCAAGTTTTAATTGAAACTAAGTAATTGAAATTTATAGATATTACCTGTTGCCATTAATTATGTTTAATTGATTTATTGATATTAATTATGATAGGAAGAAGCACAAAAATGATTAATATTCAAAGAGTTATCCTATTCACAATCTTTGTGACATTAACACTAGTTAGCCTAGGTGGTTATGTACACAATACGCAGTCATCTTTAGCATGTCCCGATTGGCCTTTATGTTTCGGTCAAGTGTTTCCAGTGATGGAAGGTGGTGTTTTAATTGAACACAGTCATAGATTATTAGGAGCATTAGTTGGTTTTTTAACTTTAATTACTTTCATCTTTAGTTTTAAAAATCGGAAAAAGTATCCAAAGTTTTTTAAAATTTCATCGTTTTCATTATTATTTGTAATTATACAAGGAATATTAGGCGGAATCACTGTTATTTATAAACTTCCAACTATTGTATCTACAACGCACCTTGGTTTATCAATGGTGTATTTAATGACGATGGTTCTTTTATATCATGAAGTTTCACTTATAAATTATCCTAATAAATTTCAAGTTAATAAGGATGATAAAGATGTTTGGCAAGGAAAGTTAAAAGATTATGCATTAATATCTTTTGGCCTAGTTTATACACAAATGATTCTAGGAGCTTTTATTAGACACTCTGGAGTTGGTGCTTCTTGTGGGGTAGGTTACGCGAACTCATTAATGTGTTTTGAAACAACTACATGGCTTAAAAGTTGGTGGCCAAGTAGTGCACCTTCCCAAGTTCACATGGTTCATAGGTTTTTTGCAATAGTAGTTTTTTCATACTTAACTTATTCAACTTTTAAACTTCTAAAATTTTTTAAATCAAAACCTTTTAGCTTTTTAAAATTAAATAGATGGGTAATCGCAGGTTTTCTATTAGTGATTTTTCAAATTAAGTTGGGAATAATGACCGTTGGAAGTAGTTTTGATCCAGTAATAACAATGTTGCATTTATTAGTTGCTGCATTGATACTATTAACATACTGGAAGATTTATAACGTTATAAAAACGATTGAATTAAACTTATTTGAAAATAAAACTTTACCCACTCCCTTTTTAGATTTAATCGATTTAACAAAACCTAAATTATCATTACTTGTAATGACTACAGTTTTTGTTGGTATAGTTTTAGCTCCAACTTCAATGAACTTCTTTAAAGTAATTTTAACTCTTATTTTAATCGCTTTTATTGTTACTGGGGCAACTACTTTAAATTGTCTTATAGAAAAAGATGTTGATGCAAAAATGGAGAGAACAAAAGATAGACCATTACCTGCCGGAAGAATGAGTTCTAAATCTGCTGCAGTTTTTGGCTTTCTACTTTTAGGATTATCAATTCCACTTTCTTTTCTTCTAATAAATTGGCAAACTGCCGTACTTGGATTAATTTCAGCTGTTTTATATTTAACTATATACACACCATTAAAACAAAAAAGTACCATTGCACTACTTGTAGGTGCAATCCCTGGGGCATTACCACCTGTTATGGGTTGGGTTTCAAATACAAATAGTTTTGATCTAATGTCTTTAGCTTTATTTATTATTTTATTTGTTTGGCAAATACCGCACTTTTTAGCAATTGCCATTTATCACTCAAATGATTACAAAGGGGCAGACATAATAGTTACTCCAAATATTGTAAGCCCTTTAAAAGTTAAACTAATGATCTTTACTTTAACTATTGTATTGGCCCTTACAAGTTTAACGCCATATTGGGTTGGATATTCAAGTTTGGCCTATAGAAATTCAGCAATATTTTTAGGTACAATTTTTGTTATACTTAGTTTTTTTGGTCTTTTAATTTCAGATGAGAAGAAGTATTTGAAGTGGGCCAGGCAGTATTTTTGGGGCTCAATTGTCTATCTACCTCTTCTATTGGGTTCAATGATATTTTTCCAGTAGTAATTTCTTGATTAAACTAGTCTGAATTAAATTATGGTATCATTTAGTTGTGATTGATGAAGCTTTTACTCAAAAATTTTTAGGTGTGATTACTGTAGTTTCTATGACTGGAGTTGTAATAGAATACTTTTATGCAAAATCTAAAAATAAAAATTGGTATAATAAATTGGATTTTTTTGCGAACTTAAACTTAACTTCAGGGCAATTATTTTGGCAGCTAATTACAGGGCCATTTATTTTTACAACTTATTATCTAATTTGGAAAAATTTTAATTTTTTAGATTTTAAAAATTTAGTTGCAAACCCATTTGTATATTGGCCTATAATATATTTAATTGCAGAGTTTCTTCAGTATTGGAATCATAGACTTTCACATACAATTAAAATTTTAATTGCTGGTCATATAACTCATCATTCTTCGGAGTATTTTAATTTATCTACGGCCCTGAGAATTAATTGGGTATATAGAGCATATGCTTGGTTTTTTTATATTCCTCTTGCTCTAATGGGTGTACCAGTAATGGATTTTTTCATCATTCAATTAATTATGAATGTTTATAATTTCTTCTGTCACGGACGGTATAATATTAATTTTGGACTGTTGAAATATATTTTATTAACACCTCAATATCATCTGATTCATCATTGTGCTAATGATAAATATTTCAATAAAAATTTTGGAGGATCATTAATTATATTTGATCGAATATTTGGAACATTTGTTGAGCCAGATCAAAAAGTAAAGTTTGAGTTCGGCTTAAAAGATAATATAAGATCTGTGGATCCTATTGTCATAAATTTTCATTATTTTAAAGAAATATTTGAAGAAGCTAAAAAGAAAAATAGAAATTTCTTTCAAGAAGCCTTTAGTCTGTCTCTTATACACATCTCCGAGCCCACGAGACTAGTGCCA
>CAXHCD010000068.1:0-19609 GCA_964015265.1 uncultured Oligoflexia bacterium | reverse complement strand
CCCTGTGTCTGCAAATGATATTGAAACTCCTGAAAATCAAGTTCCTATAGATGGAGTTGAAGAAAGTGCTGAAGGATTTTCATCTACAACAAAAAACGATGACCTAACTCAAGAGTATAACCCTGATGATGAACAAGAAGCTGATCCATCAAACTCAGACCTTGGATTTGGATGGGGATACAACGACGCATTTGATAATCCATACGATGAAGAAGAAAGCGAAGTATTGGACGAAGATGAAATGTACGCTCGAGGACTTGATAAGAAAAGTTAAAAATAACTACACGAAGTGATAAAGGGCCAATAAATTGGCCCTTTTTTATTTCAGAAACAAAAACAAAACAAAGATTAATAATGAAGCTAGAACTATTTTATTTTGACGCCTGCCCATTCTGCCAACTTGTGTTAAGAGCAATTGATGAACTTAATATTAAAGTTGATTATAAAAATATTTATGATGACGAGAGAAACCTAAATCGATTATTGGGCGATACAGGGAGAAGAACTACTCCCTGTTTATATATTGATGGAAAGCCCATGTTCGAATCTGCCGATATCATTAATTGGCTCAAAGAAAATAAATCTAAACTGGAATCAAAATAATGGAAGTTAGAGACCCTGTTCACGGATCAATTCATATTTTAGAAGAAGAAGAACCTATAATTAAAGCTGAATTCTTTCAAAGGCTTCGAGGTATTAAACAATTAGGTTTTTCTGAGTATGTTTTTCCAGGGGCAACACATACGAGATTCATTCACTCTATTGGTGTAATGAATATTGGAGATAAGGCCTTTGACTCTTTATTTTCAAATAGAATTTCGGGTAGCGATTATTTAAAACTAAAAGAAACTTTGAAGTTAGCTTGTCTACTTCATGATATTGGTCACGCTCCTCTAAGTCACTCAACAGAAGTTGTTATGCCAACATTAAAAGAATTAAAAATTCCAGAAGAGTTTGTGGCCGACGTTGATAAAAATTCAAATCGTCAAGCAACTCATGAAGACTATACTGTTAAAGCAATTGCAGATAGCTCTTTTTCAAATTCTTTTAAACTAGCTGAAGCCAAGTTTGGAATAGATAGAAAAAGAATTGCCGATCTAATAGTTGGTGAAACATCTGATGATAAATATTTTACTGTTGAAGGTGTTAATTACTTTCCAGTTTTAAGCCAACTAGTAAGTAGTGAAATGGATTGCGATAGAATGGACTATCTACTTAGAGATAGTTATTTTTGTGGAGTCAGCTACGGTAACTATGATTTAGATTGGTTAATAGACAATTTAGATATCTGTATTGAAGATAATAATGCCTATTTAGGATTATCGGAAAGAGCTGTTGTAACTTTTGATGATTTTTTATTAAGTCGATACCATATGTTTATTATGGTTTATTTTCATTATAGAGCAGTTTGTCTAGAGCAATTACTTTTCAAGTATTTTAAAACGTCTCCAAATGAATATTCTATTCCAGCAGATATAGAAAAATATGTTGAACATGACGATCATCACTTGTTAAAAGTATTAAAACAATCTAATAATCCTTACGCTGATTCGATTGTTAAAAATAGAATTCCTGAAAAAATTTATGAATCATTTAATCCTGATCAATTAGAAAATCTAAATAAAATTGAAGAATTTCTTAAAAATGAAAAGATTGAATATATTCGATGCTCATCTTCTGGAAGACTTTCTAAGTACTATAACGAAGGGATGCAAAAATCACACTTCCCAATTAAAGTTGTTAGGAAGCAGTTTGGTTCCAGTGATACTTCATTTACAAATATTGATGAAGCAACTGATTTATATAATAAATATTCTCAATCTCACGCTATCTCTAGACTTCACTGTAACTTGAACTCACTTCCTGTTAGCTACCAACAGAAAGTACAAGAGTTTATTGCTCAGCTTTCTTAAAATAGACTGTTTGCTAAGAAAGTGAAATAATGAGATATGAATAAGATTTCAATATTTATATTCCTAATACTTTTATATTTAGGGCTTTCAAAGAGTTTCTCTCCATCAGAAAAGGCATCGACTTATATAATTAATCAGCAAGTTTTTTCTAGTTATTTTGAGGGAGCACCCCTGTCTCTTGTTTTAGTAGATTCTTTTCAAGCAGGATTTTTAATAAAAACTTATTTTCAAAAATATAAAGTTATTCATGGTTTTAAAACACCAGAAACAGTGATTATTAGAACTAGTCAAAAATTTTGGAAAGAGAATAAAAAAAATGTAGGACTTTCTTTATTCAGAAGGGCCGAAGGTAAAAAAATAGAAAGTACAACTCCCATGCCACCTGGAATTTTATATATAAATGATCCTTCATATGGGAAATGGGTAAATAGCGATTCAGGGAGAAAAGTTTGGAAATTTCACCGAGCTTACAGACATTTTCCAAACCTATTTATGTGGGGTAAATTTCGCCCTTCAGAAGATTTTTATAAAAAAGCTCTTATTCACATTGAAAATAACTTAGCTTTTTATGGGTTAAATAATGAATTTGGCATTGAGGGTGAAATTACGAAAGTTGAATTAGCTGAGTTTATAAATAAAAAAGAATATATTAAGTTGGATTTTTTAGGACATCTGAAGAAGTTATTTGAAATACCAAAACTAGGAAAATCAAATGGATGAATTATTTGATAAATTAATAATTAGATTATTTTTCACTCTCTTTATCATTCTTTCATTATTTTTATATAAATATGCTCATACATTCATGTACCCTACCACGAGAAGACAGATCTTTAGTAGATTTTATCCTTCAAAAAACCCCGCAGATACAATCCATTTCTTCTCAAGACTCTTGGCAATTGGGATTATTTATTCTCAGTTTTTCTTTTTCATGTCAGATGGAATCATCTTTGCACTATTTGATTTTTTTGTTCAGTCTATTTTTGCTTTCGCAACTTTTTTACTATCTGTTTATGTAATTGAAAGTATTGTTTTGTATAATTTTGATTTTTTAGATGAAATTATAAAAAAGAAAAACATGTCATATGCAGTTATAAGTTTTTCAAATGTGATTTCCTTAGCAATAATAATGAAAACTATATTAGCAGTTTCTAAACAATCTATAATTTTATTATTTCTCTTATGGCTTTTCGCACTGGTTTTATTAGGCTTGGCCACTAAATCATTTAATGTAACTTCAAAACTAAGTTTTAATAAACTCTTAATTCAAAAAAATCTTAGTATTTCATTTTCATATATGGGATTTATTTTTGGGTGGACTTTAATTATTTCATCATCACTATTTCATCAAATAACAAACGTAAATGGATATGTAATTGAAGTTGTATTAAAAATATTATTATCAGCTATAATTTTTCCAATTTTTAGAAAGGGTATTATTATTGCTTTTAAAATCAAAGACGACTTCTCTAGCAATGATGAACTAGATGAAAAAGGTCAAATAAAAGGACCTAGTATAGGTTATGGAGTTTACGAAGGAGTAAGCTTTTTTACCTCATGTTACCTAACAACTATCATTACCGGACACATTAACTTTGGTACATTTTACCCCGTCTTCTAATTCATTAGTCTAATTGACATAATAAATTGAGGAGATGCTTATGGGTTTAAAGCTATTTCAAGCACTAAATTATATTAATGGTCGGCTATCAAATATTGAAAAGCGAATTGAAGAAATGAATGAGAAATTAGACTTTTCGGTAGCTCTTCAAAGAAATCATTTGATCAGAGTTAAAAACAACGAAAACATAGATGATACAATGATTCTAATGGGAAGGCCTTATAATGATCATTCTCCTGAAGATGCATATAAAATTTATTCAAATAAAGATAACGACTTTATCTTATTAGATGTTAGTCATGAGTCTTATACACCACAAACCGAGTTAAAAGGATCAATTAAAATTCCTTATGAAAGTTTAATGACTCGTTACCCTGAAATTATGAATAAAACTACTCCAATTTTAATCATTTCAGAAAAAGGTCTGCGTTCTATTCTTGCTTGTGAATTTCTTATTAAAAAAGGGTTCTTTAACTTAAACAATATTTCAGGTGGGCATCAGTTTTGGCCTGAAAACGTTGAAGAAGACGATAGTATTTCAAATTTAAAAGTTTCTTAAAATAAAGAAAGCTCTGTTTGAGCTGAGTTATGGTCTGTTTCAAAAACTTTTGTATGAAACTGAGATAAGATATGTTCAATTCTCTCTAATTCAATATCACCAACAATATTAGTATAAATTGACTCTACCTCACTAACAGTCTCAAATAATGCCAACTTAAACTTTCTTCCATACTCAGTTAAAAAAATTAACTGCTCTCTTTTATCATTAGGATTTATTTTTCTTTCGACATAACCTCTTTTAACTAATTCGTTTAAATGGCTAGTCATAGTTTGTTTCTTTAAACCACAATTCTTCCCAATTACTTTTATAGATGGGCCATCAATTTCACAAATAATTAAGAGAACTTCTAAGAAACTAGGCCTAAGATCAGTAAAGCCACGTTCTTCCAAACGAGTTAAAATCTCTGAATTGTAATTTCGATAGATTTTTTTTAGCAAACTACCAATTGCCGAAACTTTGCGCATAGTTTTCCTGATCCATAGTATTGATATAATACTATATAACGGAATATAACGACCTATCAAATACGAGGTGCATCATAAATGATAAATTGGATAAATTAACTCTTCAGGAAGATACTCTTCTTCAGTTTCTTGGTCGCTATTTAACTCAATTGATTCAGCTAAACTTATTGGATTGCTCATATCGATATGACTATCTACACCAAAAAGCCATAACTGATTTTTTACAACTGATAAGGTATTCCTTTTATAGATACTCGAACTATAAGCACTAGAGCTTAGAGCTGACCCTAAAATGAATAAAGTGACTAAAGTTTTTACAAGTGAATTCAGATATTTACAAATTTTAAGCATTTTTAACCCTTTTTACAGTTTACACTGTTATACATGCATTGATTGGGCCAAGTTTGTTCGAAGTTAGAACTGAAATGTATTAAAACAATGTTCTGTAATTACTAATTGAGGTGGCCAGGCCACAACAAATGCCAAATGTTAGCAATGATGATCCTCCGTAGGACATCAAAGGTAAAGGAAGGCCCACGATTGGCATTAATCCCATAACCATACTCATATTAATAAATGTGTGCCAAAAGAATATGGACATTAGTCCAATTGCCAAAATAGACTCATACAACTTTGTTACAGAAGTTGATAAGGAAATGAACCTAAAAAACAAAAGTAAATAAAGAGCTAATAATAATAGTGAACCAAAAAATCCATGCTCTTCATTGTATATAGAAAAAACAAAGTCAGTATGATTTTCTGGTAAATAATTTAATGATGCTTGAGAAGATTTTTTAAAACCCTTTCCAATAATCTGACCTGAACCAATTGCAATTTTTGACTGTATTGCATTATAACCAGCACCTTTAGGATCACTGGTAGGATCCAAAAATGTAATAATTCTTTTTCTCTGATAATCTCTTAGCCCATATTTATACATGGCCGTTCCTGAAACAAGGCCTAAGAAAACAATTATAGCTATCGTTTTCCACTTTAATTTTCTATAAAAACAAATGGTAAATGAAATAAGAAGAATTAATAGTCCTGTTCCTAAATCTGGTTCCATAATTGTTAAAATTGCAGGAACAAAGGCAATAATTGAAGGAACTATTAATTGCCGAAATCCTAAATTTTTATCGGGCCTATTAACAGCAAACCACCTTCCTAAGACCATTATTACAGAAATTTTCATTAATTCAGAAGGTTGAATTCTAATCGGGCCCAAAACAAGCCACCTTCTGGCACCCATTCCCTCATGACCCATAACTAAAACTAAAATTAGTAAAAATACATTAAAAAAATAAACAGGGTATGAAAAACGAAATAAATTTTTAGGATTTATCAGACTTACTACGAAGCCAACTCCGATTGCTAGTAAGAATCTTAAAATTTGTGTTTGATATAAATCTGGTCGTACTGAAGAATGTGTTGCAGAGTAAAGGTTTAATACACCAATTAAAAATATTACAGAACAAGTTCCAAAGAAAGTGTAATCATACTTTTTAAAAAAATTTACTATACCAAAAGAATTCAAATTAACTCCGCATTATTTTATGTTTCAGACCTTTCATCTACACTTGGAATTTCCTGTGCTTTTAAATCTTCAATCTTCTTTCTTTTTTGTTCTCTTTCTCTTAAAAATCTAAAATATTCTAGTTTTTCTTTTTCTTTATATTTTTCGAATTTTTCAGGTTGATATTTTTTCATATAGGCAGTCAGAATATCTCTAGCAATTGGAGCTGCACCTTTTGAGCCAGCACAACCATGCTCAACAACAACACCAACGGCAACTTTAGGATTTTCAAATGGAGCAAAACCAGTAAAAACAGCGTGGTGTCTTCTCTTATATTCTTTTTCTTCACACTTCTCAAAAAGTTGATCAGCACTAAAAGAAACAACTTGTGATGTTCCTGTTTTTCCAGCAAGCTGTAGTCCAAAGCCTTTATACCAAAATGCTGTACCTTTTGGACTATTGGCTACTTCATACAATCCTCTTTTAACAATATCTAAAGTCTTTTTTGAAATTTCGAACTCTTTGATTATTTCAGGTTTAGGCTTTTTAACTATTTCACCAGTGTTATTGAAAATTTCTTTTATTAAATACGGTCGATATAAAGTTTTCCCATTAGCGATTGCTGCAAATGACATGGCCAATTGTAACGGTGTTGTTAATACAAATGATTGTCCTATTATACACGAGAGAGTTTCACCAAGTTGCCACTCTTGTTTACTCTTTTTTAATTTCCATTCTTTTGTAGGAATTAAGCCTTTTATTTCTCTTGGAAGAGAGATTCCTGATTTTTCACCAAGACCAAAAAACTTTGCATATTTTGCAATTACATCAATATCTAATTTTGTAGCAATTTTATAAAAATAAACATCACAAGATTCTCGCAAAGATTTTACAGCATTAACTTTTCCATGCCCCCATTTTTTCCAACAGTGAAACTTTCTTCTACCTAAATAAAAATATCCAGGACATTGAACTTCCGTGTCTTCATCAACGATACCTTCTTCCAAGGCAGCAATTAATGAAATTGCTTTAAAAGTTGAACCAGGCGAATAATGCTCCTGAATTGTTCTATCATTAAAAGGTTTATTTTCATTATTTAATAAGCTAGCGTAATATTCAGAAGTAACACCTCTTGAGAATCTTGTTGGGTCATAAGCTGGCCTAGAAACCATTGTTAAAATTTCACCTGATGTAACATCTATTGCAACTGCACTACCTACTTTACCTTCGAGTGCATTATATGCTGCTAACTGCATATCTCGATCAATTGTCAGCCTTATATTATTACCAGTCTTAGCATCTTTATTTTCAATTCCTTTAAATAATTCATTTGAACGAACTAACCTTTTCATTCTTCCTTGGGCATCGACTTCCATAAAAACATGTCCATCTTCACCTCTTAATGAAAGATCAAGTTTTTCTTCAATTCCTGCTTTACCTATAAAGTCACCAAGACGATAGTTATATCGATCTCTTTTTCTATATTTAGGAAGCTGTTCTTTTGATATCTCAGAGATATAGCCAAATAAATGAGCACCGGCTTCATTATCAGTATATTCTCTACTTATAAAAGTCTGAACACTAACTCCAGGCATTTTAGAATTTTCAGTTTCTATAATTGCTACTTCTCTTCGTGTAAGATTCTTTTTAATCGTAACAGGTCTATACCTAGCTTGACCGCTATTATGTTTCAAAATTTTTTCAATGAGATCGATTGGAATTTCTAATATTTTACTAAGCTTAGTTAATGTTTGTTTCTTATTTTTAAGATATTGAGGTGTAACAACAACATCAAATCGTAATGAATTTTGGATAAGAATTTCATTATTTCGACTAAAAATCATTCCACGAGGAGCATTAACAATTTCTTTACGCAGTCTATTTTGAATACTGTATTGATAAAATGTTTTTCCTTGATAAATTTGTAAATACCACAACCTTGCAATAATTATTGCGAAAGCAAATACTATCAAGTTGCCGATTAATTCGGCCCTTTTCTTATGGGATTTGACGAGATCGTCTTCTCCTAACATTAAATCTCCTCACCAAAACTAGAGCCTTGTGGACTTCTCCAAATTTTCTCTAAAAGTGCAAATAAAACTGGTGATAATAATGAAATAACAACACTCTCACCCATAAATCTCCAAAATTTATCTATAGCAAAAGCAAGATCACTTGTTTTTATATAAATTAAAGTTGTTACGAGTAAGAACCAAACAGATTGAAAAATTTGAGTGACTATCATTGTTACTGGAGGTGTTGATAAATGGATCATTTCTCTTAAATATGAAATGATCATACAAACCACAACTCCACTAAAGGTTCCCATTGCCCACCCTTCAATTGAAAAGAAAGAGTGGAAGACTTGAAGAATTAAAACAATTAAAGCTAAATAAGGCGTCTGTACCTTGAATCCTAAAAATAAAACGATAAGTATATTAAAAGGTAGCCGGTAATTAGAAAGACCTATTATTGGAAAAAAAGCTGACACAAGTATTTCAAGTAAAATAAGAACAAGAATTGTAATTCCTAGAGGTGCAAATAGTTCTCTTGTTTTTAATTTCATTATTGTTCTCCTCCAGACTCATCTAAGGCCTGCCATTCACTTTGCCTCTGAATATTATTGTCAGCAACAAGTATGACAACTTCTTCTAATCGACTAAAATTCACACTTGGAGTAACTTCTACACTTTGAGTAATTCCATATGTTTCTCTTTCAATTTTAGTTACAAATCCTACTCTTATTCCCTTGGGATAGATGTTTCCAAATCCAGAAGTTACGACGATATCATTTAGTATGATTGGCTCTGATCTAGTGACATATTTCATTATACATCTGTCTTCTGTATTACCTTCTATAATTCCATGAGATCTTGTTCTTGAAACAATTGAATCAACTCGATTGTTAGAATCTAAAATTGTTAAAATGTCTGAAAAATTATCAGTCATTCGGTAAACATAACCGACTAAACCGCTTGAAGTAACAACAGTTGACTGAAGTTTAATTCCATGTGCGTAGCCTTTATTGACTCTTAATACTCTAAAGTCACTACTTGAGTCCCAAGCTACTATTTGTGCGAGTACTTTTTTATATGGAACGTCTTTTCCAAATTCTAATAAAGATTTTAATCGTTCATTTTCTTTACTTACTTCATTGAGAGTGAAAATCTTTTTCTCTAATATGGAAACTGTTTTTTTCAGTTCGATATTTTCTTTTGAAGCATTAATATTTGCTAAATAAAAATCAAATGTTTTTGAAAATGAATCATACAAATATGTCACACTTCTTTGTATGGGAGCAAAAGTATCAATCATTAAATTTTCGAATGAATAAGAATCATCTTTAGAAATTGTAGTATTTGAAATTCCATATAATGAAATTCCGAGAACAAGAGTATTTACAATTAATTTGAGTTTCTGACTACCTGAGTCTAAAAGCAAACCATCATCCTTGAAAATGCCATAAAATTTCTATTAGGGTATCTAAAATATATAGGGAGGTCCATAAGTTTTAAGTGCTTATCTCCTTTACTTGTCCCCAATTGATTGTGATAATGTTGGCTAAACAATGGACATATTACTCAGCGCAACAAAGGGATTTATATGGGCACATCATTTCGTGAAAATAGTGCAAAAATTTTTCTATCAGTTTTTATCGGTTTCTTAGTTATTGCTTTCATCTTTACAGGCTATGAATCATTTAATGGTGGGGCAAATTCTGTAGGAACAGTTGGTAATGAACCTATAACAATTGATGAATACAACCAAGCATTTCAAAATATGACTAGATACTATGCTAACGCAAATGGTGGAAAACAACTTACTTCTCAACAAATTGAGGCCATGAGACTAAAACAAATGGCCGTAGAAAATATCGCCAACCAAAAACTAACGATAATTCTTGGAAAAGAATTAAATATTAGTGCTTCACCAGCTGAAATTAAAGAAAAGGTTAAAGCTTATCCATATTTTCAGGACAATAATCAGTTTAGTATTAATCGATATAAGCAGTTACTAGCAGCAAATGGAATATCTCCACAACAATTTGAAGATGATATTGCAAAACAAATTTTAACTTCTAAATTAAACCCATTAACTGCAAATATTAGACCTTCAAAAAAATTCTTACAGCAAATTTTAGAATTAAAAAAAGACACTGTTAAAGTTACAGGATTAAAAATTAATAAAAATGCCTTAAAGTCTCATATAAAAGTAAGTAACTCAGAAATTAATACTTTTTTAAAAGATAAAGAAAATTTAAAAAGAGTTGAAGCAATGTTTAAGGATAGAAAGCCAAGTCTTGATCAACCTGCTCAAGTTAAAGCCAGCCATATTCTTATTAGGGATAAAGCTGAAATGGATAAAATCGCAAAAAATGTTACTGCAAAAAACTTTGCTGAAATGGCAAAGAAACATGGAACAGATGGAACCAAATCAAAAGGCGGAGACTTAGGTTGGTTTTCTAAAGGAAGAATGGTTCCAGAGTTTGAACAAGCAGCATTTGGTTTAAAGAAAGGCGTTGTATCAAAGCCTGTAAAAACAAATTTTGGGTATCATTTAATTATGGTAACCGGCAAGAAAAAAGCAAAAGTTGCTAAACTCTCTGAGTATAAAAATAAATTAGCAACAGAGTTAATTCAAGACACGAAAAAAGATGATCTCGACAAGCTGTTTAACTCAATAAAAACACAAGCAAAAAATAATATTAAAAATATCTCTGCTTTAAAAAAACTAGCAAATAAATACAACCTTGCACTTGAAAGTGATCTATATATTGAGCCAGTTACTCCTCAAAGTGGAAGCTTAAACTTACAAGGATCACAATTAAGTAAAATTCTTAACGAAGCTAATGATCAACTAAAAGTTGAAGAGTTTGACGATGCCTTAAGCGCAAGTATTATCAGCTTTAAAAAAGATTTAAAGAAAAAATTGCCAACTCTAAAAGATATCGAAGCCCAATATCGATATAGAGTTTCAACTGGTGTAAGAGGCCAACTTATGGATAAAGTAAGAACTGATCACCCAGTAAAGATTAGTAATAAAATTTAATGGCAGAAAAAAAACATAAGTGGAAACAAAATATTGAAGGAGCTTTTTACGTAGACGATCTGTGCATTGCCTGTGACATTTGCGTAAAAACAGCTCCTCTTTTTTTCAAAATGAATGATATAGATGGCCACGCTTTTGTTTTTAATCAACCAGAAAACGATTCAGAGATTGAACTAGCTATAAAAGCTCTAGACGAATGCCCTGTTGAAGCGATAGGAAAAGATGGTTAAATTAATAATTTGTACTTTCTTATTTTTTTCAAACTTAGTTTTTTCAAAAACTCTAATTATTTCTGATATCGATGACACATTAAAAATTGCCCACGTAAAAGATATACCAGATGCTATAGCACACGCATATCAAACAAGATCATATTTTAAGGCAATGGCCCCATTTTTAAGACTTTTACTCCAAGATATTAAAAATTCAAAATTAGTTTATTTAACAAATGCAAATGAAAAACTTTTTTCAAAGTCACATACAAGTCTATTAAAAAATGGTCGATTCCCGCCTGGAAAAATCTTTTTTAAAAAAGACTTAAGTGATCCTAATCATAAAAGAAGAACACTTGAACTATTAATTAGAAGTTTTAAGCCTACAAATATAATACTCTTAGGTGATAATGGAGAAAATGACTTAATTTATTATAATGAAGTGTATGAAAAATATAATAATAGAATAAATATTTATCAATATATTCGTACTATCTATAATAAAAAGGATACTAAAAATTTATTCGCCGAACAGGTTCCTTTTATTTCACCAGTCAATATTGCTCTAGATTTAATGAGAAAAAATTTAGTAAAAAAAGAGCAAATGAGTTATTTCATCAAACAAGTTGCTTACAGATCAATTAATGAAAAGACTAAAATTAAATTTAGACCAATGTTTTTTCCCAACTGGATCGACTGTTCATTGCATAAATGGAATTTTAAAACATCAATCAAGCATCTACATAAGGCCCTAAAATCATTAGATAGTTTTTATAAAAAACTTTGTTTTTCACCTAGTTATCAATAGAAAATCAAAAAAATCATCACCTTTTTACACACTTTACCACCATGCGTCATATTCATGATATACCTTCTGCAAACATTTTTTATAAACCCCAGTTATACACGTATGAAGGAGATGTATAATGAAAAAAACGAAACTATTACCAATTATAGTATCGACATTAATGCTTCAGTCACCGCTAGCATTTGGTGGATACTATAGATCTTCAATTGAAGGTATCTCATTTGATGACGCCGATTTAGGTGAGCCATCAATTCTAACAATCCAAAAATTTTCTTGTGCTGATTATGCACCAGGTGGATCTAGAAAAGACGCTGATCTTTTAGTAACTTGTCAAAACGGTGTTACAGCTGCTTATTCTGTTGCTAACAAGTATGCAAAAGGTGAAGGATCTTACCTAGGTTGTATCGATGGTTTTCAACAAGGGATTGCTAGAGGTTTCAACGAAAAAAGAAATCCTTCAGTTCAAATGTTAAAACAAGCAAAGAAAAGATATTCAAATACTGAAATGCAAACTGCTGTTACAAGAGCTAAGAGTAAAGCTTCTAATGATTCAAACTATTCTACTGAAGGTGAGATCATTAAAAGATTTAGATCTGTTGTAAGAACAAGTTCTACACAACAAGTACAAGCTCCAAGTGATGATTACTCAGATATTTTAACAATACCAAACTTTCAAGGTTTCAACGATGGTTATACAACTGATAGCATGGGAGGAAACTTCAACGATGTTATTAGATCTGGCTGGGTAAAATCTAGCGATAGAATCGAAAGAAGAATTCAAGCAAGAGCTGTTAAAAAACATTTTGGAACTAGAAATATTTTAAGCGACAGTTGTTCTCAATACCCAACACTATTCGATACTTCTCTTCACACTGTATCTCTATGGGATTTCTTCTCTGCTTACGGTGAATATAACTTTAAAGATTATGGATGGAAATCAACTGACAGATCTTGGATTAAATTAGTTAATAAATCTATTAGCAATGAAAACTTTATTTATCATGGAATACAGCCAGTTATGGAAGATTATGTTGTAACAACTGGTTACCACAAAAAACCACAGCCAAGAATGAAAGATGAAGTTATAACTAATCCTGATGGAACAACTACTAAAACTGGAAAGAAAATACCTGTTTTAGATGCTAACGGTGTTCCAGTCATAGACATGGTTGACGATAAAACAAGACCAATTACAGAAGTTAGACAAAGAGCTGTTGCAGGAAAGTCTAAAAAAGATTTACAAAGAATTTTTGAAGATGGATTCAAAACATCTTATCAAAGATTTGCAAGAGTTTTATTTGCAAGAGAATTCTTAAAAATGCACAAAATTTCTAGAAGCTTAGGTGAAACTGCAGGTAACGCAATTGGAGTTATCGTTGCTCAAGACATAGCTGATCAACTTGCTTATAACGAAAAATATCAGTCAGACTCAAGAGCTGAATATGCTAGAGAATATGAAAAACTATTTGTTGATAGCTGGAATACAAACTTTGATTATTTCATGAATAACCCAATGGTAGAAATCTTAGACTTTGCAACAATTGGAAAAGATAATGATGGAATCTTTAAGCGTGGTGAAATGATTAGACCTGTATTAAGACTTAGAAACTTAGGTCTTCAATCAGGAAAAGTTAACGTTCTTATGAGTGGTGCTGCAATTAACAACGCTTCTAAGAAAGTTGGAAGTATCGTTGCTTCTCCATCTCTAGAGTTTAACTATGATACTTCTAGTTACCTGGCCAGTTTAAAACCAGATCTTAGACTATTAAATAGAACTGAAGTTAATGTTGCAATCGACGGACCAGCGATCTCTCAGGTTTATAGACTTAAGAGTACTGACAGCGAAGCAATTTTAATAAATGATGTTGCTGAAATTCATGGAACGAAAACTGAACTTAACCCAATCCAAGGTAACGGTACTGTATTCGCAAGAATTAAGAACCCATCAAAAAGTTTAGTAAACGTAATTGATGTTGAATTAGTATTATCAAATGGTGCAAAATTTAACTCATCCCTAACGAACTTAGGTGCTGAAGATGAAGATAAAGCATTCCCAATTCAATTTGATAGTGTTGACCCTCTTTATATATTAAATAAAGGTGGAATTTCTGGTGAAGTTGTTACTAGAGTTG
The DNA here is from genome assembly GCA_964015265.1 of uncultured Oligoflexia bacterium. GTDB lineage: Bacteria > Bdellovibrionota > Bacteriovoracia > Bacteriovoracales > Bacteriovoracaceae > CAXHCD01. The sequence continues at coordinate 5,335 of CAXHCD010000068.1, read as the reverse complement.
CTGGACAAAAAATCCACTCTGGAAGTTTTTCAACTTCTGTAGATAGATCAAATCTATTATCAGACTACTACTTTGCTGTTATTAACAACGAAACAAGCAACTATGGTGGCGAAGCGAAAGGTTCAAGAAAAGCTAGTCTACACCAAATGATTGTAGAAAGAACAAGAATTGATATTAAACGTGATACAAAATGGAGTAATCCTTCAAGTGTTAACTCTACAGTTTTAGGTAAAATATTACTTGCGAAGAAAAAAGCTATCGTTGCTGGCAATATGAGCGAATCAGCTCAACAAGACCTAAACGTTTTAGCTAATGAATTAAATAAGATCTATAAGAAAGTATTTGGATACGATGACTATCTAAAACTTCTTAATGAGCTTTCTTCAGTTCCATTAGAAGAAATCGGTAAAAAGGATAGAAAATAATATTTCAGGGCCACTTCATGTGGCCCTTTTTTTCACCTGTAAAGTATTTAAACAATATACCTACCTAACTCTTTGAAAATATTAAATATTTTTGGTCCATTGATTGCAATATATCTAGATAATGATTAAATCAATTCTAACTATTTTATTAATAAGTATGTATGCATGTGTTGTAAATGCAGGTCCGATATCTTATGAAGTTAAATCAGATATATTAGAAACAAAGAAAAGTGCTCAAAGAGTTTATAATAGAATCAAACAAGAAATGAGCAAATCGTATGGAGAACATGATTTAACCATAAGAAAATCTTTTAAAATAAGTAAGGCCTTGAAACGAACAACCTGGGAACTCTACAGAACAGCAGTAGTTAAGGGCAAAGTAAATGGGCGAAGTATTGTATTTCAAGATATTATTGGTAATTTGAAACTAATTAAAAAGCTATATACAAATTTAGATGAAATCTCTCAAAATAAAATCAAATCAAAATATTTTAAAAAGAGAATGGATGAGCTCGCTTATCATATCTCTAACTTAGTTGAACTCCTCTTAGAAGAAAATATTATCTCTTCTCTTGGAGAAAACATTGAACGACGTGCAAATGCACACAAACTTACTTTTGAAGAAAACAGAATACGTCCTGAGTATAAAAATTATTTCATACAATTAAGAAAGTATTTAGAACAACTTGAAACTATTTACAAATTTACAAAAAAGAAAAGACGTAAACGAATCCATCATCCTAAAGATAGATTCAGATACAAGATATTTCCAAATTATAATGATTTATATAAATTAACCTCGCTACATATTGAAAAAGTTGAATCGATCTTAGAGGAGTTGGTTCAACCACTAGGTGATGAGGACTTTTCTCATATTGACCTTGAATCTCTTAAAAAAAGACAAATTGATTTAAATGATATGATTCGAATGTCAGTTGAGCATATCAATAGCTTTGAATCAACGATTGATGAAAAACAAGAACTCGATAAAATTAGAAACTTAAGCTTAGCTCTTAATCAAGCAATACATGAGTTAGATTTCTCATTTAACGCTAACCTGACAGAAATAAAAGACTTAAAAAAAGTAAAGTATAAATATGAAAGATCTTCACAAATTTGTTCTCTCTTAGGAAGCCCTGGAAATATATCTTTAAAAAGATCAATGAAATCAGACCCATCACTTTTTTCCGACTTTCAAAGGCCACTTGTTGCTCGAACGATTCAATTAATAGAAGCTTTGAAATTTACAGATATTGACATCACTTATTCGCATGCAGAAATTATTTCAAAAATTAACTCTGATATAGATATTCAGTCTTGGAGTTACTACCCTTGGATGTTCAATGTTGGAAAGGAAGAAGAAAGACACAAACCGAGATTTCTAAACTTTTATCAAGGTTGGAAAGTTTGTAATAACATTGATGGATGTAGCAATTATGATGACTACAGAAAATCGTCCACTATGATTAGAGTAAGCTCATTGAATCATAAAAAAGAAACTAGAATGAAAGAAGATGCTCTCGAAAAGCTAGAAAAGAGAAATATTTTTTTAAAAACTTCTCCATTAGGTGTATGTTCAGACTTTGTAAATTGGCTGTATGACGGAAGAATAAAAAGTAATTGGAATTTCATACCTGGGCTTAAGCATTTAATCGGGCTCGTTTGGCTTCCTGAAGGCTGGCAAACACCTGATAATTTATATAACTCATATTTAACAGAAACTGTTTGTGAAAGAAAAGAAGGAGAATTAATCTATCCTTTATCAACGAATCTTCACACATTAGTTTCTAGAATCAAAAATGATTTAAATTCTAAGAATGTTGAAATTAAGAATCATGCACAATCAGTTCTAAATGAATTAATAAATAAAGACTTAGTCTCGCAAGATTTAAAACCTCTTTATGACATTCTAGAATTTGAAAAAAGTAGTCTCATGGACGTAAATTGGGAAGAATGGTAATTCTTTTGTAAGCCTAAATTCAACCATTTATATCTGTCTAAAAATTAATCAGTTTTACCTTTTTTACAAGAAATCAAAAGTTTTTTTCTGAAATGATACTATTTAAAAAAAGGGTAAGAATATGAAAAATAATTTATTAAAAATTTTAATAGCTATACTTCTTTGTTCAAATGTTTCATTTGCTGGCGATGAAATCAACAAAATCACTGAAGATGATATTCCACAAAATGCAGCAAATTGGATGCATCGAGAGCGTCACTTAAACGAAAGAAAAAATGATACATCTGCATTTTCTCCACTGGATATGGAAAATGAACTGCCTAGAGAATATGATCCGAAATATGGTGCTATATTTGAAATTGGTTATTTAGATATTCCTATTAATGAAGCTGAGTACTTAGAAGGACTTGAAATGTCTCAAAAGACAAGAAGCTTCTTCATAGTAGAAACTAAAAACAAAAAATATGTTAGATATTTTATTCACCCAGACATGGAAGAACATAATGGAATTAAGAAGGCCATTAAAGAATATGGCCTACCTGGTGCTGACGGCAAAAAGTACCTCGGAAAAGGTGGTTATATTGCTGCTCCTACTTCATCTCCAAGATCACTTCTAGTTTGGCACAGAAATAGACCAAGTGAGTTTTATGGCGTTAAAGTTAGTATGAGTAGAAAGATTGGTGGAACATCAAGATTGAATGATTATGACAAACTTACTAGATCGCATGCTGTAAGTAACACTTTTTCTATAATACCTAAAAATATTCTTGAAGAATATAACTTTGGTTATTTCCCAGAAGTTTTTCAAGTTGTAAGTCCAGGAAATAAGTTTGGAAATATTGTAAGACAATTTGGTGATAAGTTTAAGGACAAAGATCAAGTTCCAGGATTTTCATTAACTGCACCTGGAAAAGATGGTGATGACCCCATCCTTTATAAAGTTTTAAAAAAGAGAGTTAAAAACTCGTATGATATTGTAGTCGAAGAATTTTTAAGACCATTAATTAGAAGTTATACATATCAAGTATGGGTTGAAGGTCTACTCGGTGAACAACATCAGCAAAATGTTACTTTTGAACAAAATAAAAATGGAACTTTTCAAGTTAAAGTAAATATTAAAGACATGGATGCTTTTAGGATTGACCCTGAAATGCGTGCTCTTAACTACTTATCACTTTCTCCTTTTCAGGATGAACCAAGTAAGCCACAAGCATTTTTTAAATTTGGTAAGTCAATTGCTGATGGAGGAAATGATCAGTTTCACTTTATTGTAACTTCATACAATAATTATATAAGAAACAACTGGGCCTTTCTTTATCAAGAATTTTTCAAAAAATATGGAAAAAGACTTGGAATCTCATATGCTAAAGACCTAGATAACGGGAAAAGAATCTGGAGAGATATAGATAGATTATTTTTTCAAGAGTCTCTAAACTTTATGGAACCTGAAATTTTATTTGGGCAACTTAACCCGCATACAATATATAATTTAGCAAAGAAACAAAGCTTTTTTACGAGTGCATTAAAAAGAAAAGCTAAAAAAGCTATGAATGGTGAGTTAGAAGAAGAATTCAAACTAACTAAGAAAGAAGCTCTTTCTCTACTTGAAACATATTCTGTTGCTGAAATTCTTAACTTTGCAGAGAGTGATCATAAATATCCTATTTTTATCGCTTCTGATATTTATGAAAGATTTAAAGTTGATCGAAGAAAGAAATATAAAAGAATTAATATTGATCAAACACTGTTAAGAGAGGAATATAAAAGACTTATTGACAATTACAGGGCCTTAAAAAAGAAGTCATCTATTGTTAACAGTAAAGATTTAGAATATGTATTAGCAGATGGAGCAATTTTAGTTTATAAAGATGAAAAAATATATGACGTTGCTTTATTTGAACCTGATAATGCAAAACTAGAGAAATATTATAAAGATGCACTTTCAAAAGGTCATCCTAGAAAGATGAGACCAGAAAAATTTAATTCTGTTTTCAACTCTGCACTTAAAAAAATTAGAGAGATGAATCCTTATATAAATAGAAAGGGAAAAACTTGTTTAGATGCATTAATGAAAGTTTTTGAATAAAATGAAAAATATAATAAGTTTATTTACCATACTACTTTCATTTAATTCCTACGCTATTATAGGTGGTAGCAGTGTTCCTAAAAATGGAATCGATTATCAAATCAGAATAAATCATTTATTTTCAGGTACTTTTATTAAGCACAACTTTATTTTAACAACAGCTCATGCATTTTACTTTCCAAAAGGTATAAGGGATACCAAACTTTCAAAAGACAAAAAGATAACAATCACTTCGTCAAAAATAGGAAAGAGTGTAACTTTTAAAATAAAAAATTTCTTTATTCATCCTAAATATAATTCGGCCATCCAGAAATATAAAGATCAAGGAATAGCATCTTCAAAATCTCCAGATATTGCAATTATAGAGGTTTATCCAAAAAAGCATCTTTTTTCAATTTCTTCACTTAGTGATAGTAAAATTGATTTGAGTAAGAATGTTGTAATTACGGGAGCAGGCTGTACTAAAAGAGCATCTCGTTTAGGTTTAAACAATTTTCAAACAAAAAAGTTTAAATACGCTACAGTTGGGCCGATGGATAAATTTTATAAATTAGGAGGAAATCATCGAGCACTCGTTACGCCTAAAAAAAATGCCAAACTATGTGATGGTGACTCAGGAGGGGCAGTTTATCAAAATTCAAAAATAGTTGCGATTAATTCTTTTTTTGCGAAAAAATTAAAAAAATATTTCAATTTCCATGTTTTGATTGATGATGCAAGATCTTGGATTAATCAGATATTAAGATAATTAACTAATAAACTTCATAAAAAAGGCCCAGCATCTAGCTGGGCCCTCTAATATTATCGTTTAATATTTAATCTGTCTCTTATACACATCTGACGCTGCCGACGATAGAGCTCGTG
>CAXHCD010000067.1:0-20350 GCA_964015265.1 uncultured Oligoflexia bacterium | reverse complement strand
GATTTTGAGTTTTCAAGGTTAATTTTGACTTTTTCAGTTGATTCAAGATCAGAAGAAATATCTATTTCTCTTATAGTTAAGGTCTTTAAGCTTTTTATGACTTTCTCAAAATCGGTATTATAAAGGTGGTTTGGACCTGGTAATAAATTTTCTGATAAAATATCAGTTTCAGAGTCTTCAAATTCTTTTTTTAGTTCATCAAAGTAATCTGGTAAAAAGTTTTGCAATTGAATGTCATTAATTATTGTGACTAAAAAATTATTATCAATGATTTGTTCAAACAAAGATTTAGGGTTTTCAAAAAATAAAGGGCAAAATACTGGATAATTATCAAATAAAATTCCATTACTTAAGTTTGAAAAAATTGATTTTCTTAATTCAAAACGTTCTTTTTGATTTGGACCTTGAGATGGAATATTAGATCTCAACTTGATACTATAATCACTTTGAGTAAAGATATATGGACATGGACCGAGTGAGAGTTTTTCAATTTTGTTTTCTTTTTTAGTTTTATAAGTATTAATGTCAATTTCAAAAATTTCTTCAATCATGTCATCAAAATAGTGAATTCTTATTGGAGAATCTGATATTGGAAAAATATCAAAAATTTCACCTTTGCTAGAAAAAGTGCCTGGTTCCTCAACGGTTGTTGAAGATTGATAACCAATTTCAACTAATTTACTTGCAAGTTCATTTGGCGAAAGAATATCTGACACTTCAATTTCTACTCTATTTTGTTTAAAAAATTCTAAAGTCGGAGCTTTTAGAAAAGCTGCTTCTGGCCCGGAAACAATAAATTTTGCTTTTTTATTATTTGCAAGTCTGTCGAGAACCCAGAATCGTTTATATAAATTTTGTTCAGAGGATAGATATCCAAGATAGGGCGATGAGTCTAGGCCGGGGTAAAATAAGACATCTTCTGGACGATATGATCGTTTTAATTCTGAGTATATTCTTTCTGCCTGTTCTACTGATGGACACAGTAGAACTTGCGAATCTATTTCCTTTAAAAAATCTTGGTTGTAGATAGTTGTAAAGGTCCACTGTAAGGGGCTTATACCTGTTAAGGTTAATGAATTGGAAGAAGATTTGTACCAATTGCAGACTTTATTTGTAATTGAATGAAATGAGCCCAAAAATATTCCCTAAATGTAAAAAATTAAGACTTAGTTATGGCCTAAGTTTTTCCAATAAAAAAGGGATTTTTAAACTGTTTTCAACATGATAACAATCATGTAACCTTTGTTAAGTTTTTTTATAAATTTAAATGGAGCAGTTTAATGTCGTCTCACAATCTTGACGTCTATATGCCAGTTATTATCTTGATGTTTTTTGGGATAGTAATGGTTGTAGCAGCATTATTTGTAGGTAAGTTTTTAAGACCTCACAACCCAAATAAGTTAAAGGAAACACCATATGAATGTGGTGAGCAGCCTACGGGATCTGCATGGTCAATGTTTAATGTGCGATTTTATGTTGTAGGTCTGATATTTATTATTTTCGATGTTGAATCAGCTTTAATGTTTCCAGTGGTTGCTGTGTTTAAAAAGATGAATGAAATCGGTCGTGGTGGATTAGTTTTAGTTGAAGTTTTAATTTTTATATCAATATTAATTTCAGGAATTGCTTACTGTTGGAGAAAAGGCGATTTGGACTGGGTTAAGAGTTATCAAATACATAAAAAGGAAGATTAGGCTAATCGTATGAATCAAACAATAGTTTCTTATTTATCACAAACATTTGGATTCGAAGCAACAGGTCTCATTACATTTGGAATCTTTTTAGTCGCAATCCTTGTAATTATAGGTTTTATGTCTGCGCTTGGTGGACTAGGAACATATGCTGAAAGAAAAATTTCAGCAGATATGCAACTTAGACAAGGTCCTAACAGAGTAGGCCCTTATGGAATTCTTCAATTCCTCGCTGACGGTGTTAAGATGATCTTAAAAGAAGACATCGTTCCGGCTGAAGCGGATAAGTTTATTTTCAACATTGCTCCTATTTTATGTGTTGTAGGTGTCCTTGCAACTTTTGCAGTATTACCATGGTCTAGTGGTTTTATTTTATCTGATTTAAATGTGGGTATAATTTATTTACTAGGGGTTGCTTCCTTAGTTGGTGTTGGTATCTTCCTTGGTGGTTACTCATCAAACTCTAAGTGGTCTATGCTTGGTGGTATGAGAGGTGCTTCTCAAATTATTTCTTATGAAATACCAGTAACAATTTGTATTTTATCAATTGTTTTATTATCGGGTGGTCTATCTTTTACTGCAATGGCAGAGGCACAAGGTGGAGGGATTCACACTTGGTTTATTTTTCATAACCCATTTACGTTTATTGGTTTTTTCGTTTTCTTTATTGGAGCACTCGCTGAAACAAATAGAGCGCCATTTGATTTACCTGAAGCTGAATCTGAATTAGTTTCTGGTTATCACACTGAATATACTGGTATGAAATTCGCTTTCTTCGCACTTGCAGAATATATGGAAATTTTTGTTGTATGTGGAGTTTGTGTAACGTTATATCTTGGTGGGTATAATGTTCCATTTGGAATTGGTGGCGAGTCTTTATTTGGTCAACTTTTACAAATCGGCGGTTTCATTTCAAAAACTCTTGTTCTTTACTATGTTGTAATTTGGATTAGATGGACGTTACCAAGACTTAGAGTAGACCAACTAATGAGTTTATGTTGGAAATATTTAACTCCAATTGCAATGTTTAACTTGATCGGTTGTGCGTTTTGGATGTGGGCATTCGATGGACAATCTTTATTTAATTTAATTTTCAAGGCCAGCTCTGTTGCTACTGGCGCAGGTCATTAGGAGTTAACGAAGTGTTTGCTTTAATTTTATTTTATATATCAGCTTTTCTTACCGTTGGTGGAGCATTAGCAGTAGTGTTCACTAAGAATATTGTTCACGCTTGTGTTTACCTACTTGCTTCTTTAATCGGAGTTGCCGGTTTATATGCAACTTTAGGAGCAGATTTTATCGCTGCCACTCAACTGGTTGTATATGTTGGTGGTGTCGTTATCTTAATGTTGTTTGCAGTAATGTTAACAGGTGGAAAAGATTTTATTTCATTTAATAAGTTTGGCCTAGATAAGACACCTGTTATGGGAAATACTAGAACATATATTATTGGTGGATTATCAGCTTTAGTATTTTCATTAGTTATTGGAAAAATTTTATATAAGGTAGTTAACACAATGAACTTAACTACTACTGCTCCATTTAAATCGAATGTTGAAGAAATTGGAATGTTGTTAATAACAGATCATGTTTTAGCATTTGAAATTTCATCAGTGTTACTTTTGGGAGCGTTGGTTGGTGCAGCTGTTATAGCAAGACCAAGAAGAGGATAATTATATGATGACGTTAGTTTCTTATTTAGCAATTGGTTTCATACTATTTTTATGTGGCGTTGTAGTAATGATTGCCAGAAAAAATATTGTTGCGATATTACTTGGGATTGAGTTGATACTAAACGCAGCAGCATTAAATTTTGTTGCATATTCAAGATTTGTGACGAGTAATTTAGATGGTCAGATTTTTCCATTATTTATAATAGTTATTGCAGCAGCTGAAGCAGCTGTAGGTTTAGCAATTGTTATTAGGTTCTTTCAAATTAAAGAAAGTATACATATTGATGATGCTGTTCAATTACAAAGTTAATATAAAGGTTATATAAAGATGAATTACACTATTGGTTCTATTGCCCCTATTGTTTTACTTCCATTCATAGCATTTGCTATTAATGCTTTTATTGTAAAAAGATTTACTAAGATTGCTGTTGGATTAAGTGTCGCCGCTATTTTAGGATCTTTAGTTTATGCTTTTAGAATTTTTTGTGATTTTATGAGTACTTACTCAGTTGGATATTATATTCACAAAGTATTCCCTTGGTTTGATTTAAGTGCTGGTGCCCAGACATTTGAAGTTAATATGGGAATTTATTTAGATAATATGTCTGCGGTAATGCTTTTAATGGTTACGGCAGCTGCATCTTTAATTCATATTTTCTCAACTTATTATATGGCCGATGATGCAAGGTTTGGTAGATTTTTTGTTTATCTATCATTATTTACATCAGCGATGCTTGGCTTAGTACTTTCAGATAACTTATTATCAGTATTTATTTTTTGGGAATTAATGGGCTTTTGCTCTTACTCACTAATTGGCTTTTATTATGAAAAAGAAGGAGCTGGAAATGCTTCTATGAAAGCCTTTATGACTACTAGAGTTGGAGACGTATTTTTTCTACTAGGTATATTGGCGATATGGTCAGTAGTTGGAAGTGTAGACTTTGTTTCTATTTACGCAGCCATTGCTGCTGGAAAATTTAGTGGCGTTTATGCTTTAGGAATTCCTCTTGCTACTTTTGCAGGTTTTTGTATTTTCTTAGGAACAATTGGAAAGTCTGCTCAATTTCCACTTCAAGTTTGGTTACCTGATGCCATGTTTGGTCCTACTCCATGTTCTGCTTTAATTCACGCTGCAACGATGGTTGCTGCCGGAGTTTATTTATCTTTAAGAATGTATCCATTAATGGAATTAGGTGGACTAACGACAGTGATTGCATACATCGGTGGTATCACGGCATTTGGTGCAGCAACGATCGCTTTAATACAAACAGATTTAAAAGCGGTACTCGCCTATTCTACTATTTCACAATTAGGTTATATGGTTTTAGGAATTGGTGTTGGTTCCTATAATGCTGCTTTTATGCATTTAATTACCCACGCTGTTTTTAAAGCATGTCTATTTTTATCAGCTGGATCAGTAATCCATGCTATTCACGTACAAGAAATGCCGCAAATGGGTGGGTTAAGAAAAAAATTACCGTATACATTTTTAGCAATGCTTCTATGTACTTTCGCAATTACAGGTATGCCAATCTTTAGTGGATTTGTATCTAAAGATAGAATTCTTGGTGACGCATTACTTGGTGCTTTTGCGAATAAAGCATTAATAATTCCAGCTGCACTTGGATTTTGTGGAGCTCTATTAACAGCTTTTTATATGTTTAGAATGATGTTTTTAACTTTCTTTGGTGAACCAAGAGATAAGCATTTATATGATCATACAAAACAAGAAAAACTATCTATTAATAGAAACGTACCTCTTTTATTACTTGGACTTTTCACTTTAGGTGTTTTCTTTTCAGGGTCTTTAACAGGACAAGGAATAGTAAAATTATTTCCTACAGCTAAATATGAATGGTTTCAAACCTTAATTGAAAAACCAAAAGTTGAAGAATTTACTAGTTATAGTAGTGAAAAATTAGGTTTTTCTGATTCAAGAGATAAGACAAAGTTTTCAAAAACTTCTTATGACCCTCAGCATGGATTAAGTAAAGAAGAATATGATCATGTTCATCATGTACACGTGTACGGAGCGATCATGTCATTTTTTATTTTCCTTTTTGGAACTGGTCTTGCTTATTTAATGTATATCAAAAAGTCATTAGATCCAGGAAAGTTTGTATCTACATTCTCAGCATGGACTCGTGCACTTAAGAATAAATACTATATGGATGATCTTTATATAAAAGGTGTAATTCAAAAAGCTTTATTACCCTTAAATAATGTATTGGCCCGTTTTGATATGGGAGTTTATGACAGATACGCTATTGATGGTTGGGAGCATGTGAATAGAGTTTTATATAGAGCATCGAATTGGTTTGATAGAGTTGTAGTCGACACTATTGGCGTAGATGGAACTGGAGCAAGTGTTAGGTTTTTCAATGTTGTCTTGAGAACTCTACAGTCTGGAAAGATTCAGTTCTACTTTATTATGATTATTATTGTTTTAGTTAGTTATATTTGGACTCTTAATATTTAATATTGAGCTAAAAAGGAGTTAACCGGTGGGCGGTTCGAATTTGTTAAGTTGGATTTTATGGATGCCTTTTATTGGCGTCATTGGTTGTTTAATTCTTCCTTTTGTTTTTAAAAAGACACAAGATAATGCAGTAAGATACTGGGCTTTAGCCAATACTGCTGTAACATTATTGTTATCGATCTTTTTATATGCAAAATTTGATAATACAGTGCCTGGAATGCAAGAGGCATTTACCATTATTAAGCCTTGGATACCAAGTTTTCATATTAATTATCATTTGGCAGTTGATGGAATTTCAATGCCAATGATTTTATTAACCTCATTATTATTGTTCTTATGTATTTTAAGCTCTTGGACAGTAACAAAAAATGTTAAGGCTTATTTTGCGTTATTATTAATGCTTCAATCAACTGTCTATGGTGTTTTCATGGCCATGGATTTTTTCTTATTTTATGTTTATTGGGAAGTTATGCTTCTTCCAATGTTCTTTCTCATCGGTGTATGGGGAGGAGAAAATAAAGAATATGCAGCAGTTAAGTTTTTCCTTTATACATTTTTTGGATCAATCTTAATGCTCGTTGGTATTGTTGCTCTTTATTTTGTTTCAGGACAAGGAGCAGATTCATTTAGCTTACTTGCATTAGCGGAAAGAGCTAATGAATGGAAATCAATGAGTGTAACCGTATTTGGTTCAACGGTACCATTTGATAAATTGTTTTTCATTTTTATGTTTATTGGTTTTGCTATTAAAGTTCCAGTTTTTCCATTTCATACATGGCTGCCTCATGCCCACGTTCAAGCGCCAACAGCAATTTCAGTTATACTTGCTGGTGTATTACTTAAAATGGGAACGTATGGATTTTTAAGAATTGCTTTTCCTATTTTTCCTGGAGCAACAGTTTACTTTGCTGAAGCTATTGCTTGGTTAGGTTTAATTAATGTTCTTTATGGAGCATTTTGTGCCATGGCACAAACAGATGTTAAAAAACTTGTTGCTTACTCTTCAGTATCTCACATGGGATTTGTAATGCTTGGTTTAGCAGCGATGACTGTTCAGGGTATGAACGGGGCTGTTCTTCAAATGTTTAATCACGGTACATCTACAGCTATGATGTTTTTATTGATTGGTATTTTATATGAAAGATCTCACCACAGATGGATTGTTAGACCAGATGGATCTAAAGGTTTTGGTGGTCTTTATACACAATTACCAAAATATTCAATTGTTTTCATAATTGCTATGTTTGCTTCAATGGGTCTTCCAGGACTTTCAGGTTTTATTTCAGAGGCATTAATTTTCTTAGGAATTTATGAAAAATATACAACAATTACTGTAATTGGTGTTTTAGGTTTATTAATAGGTGCAGCTTATCTTTTATGGATGTTCAAAAGAATGTTTTTTGGAGATGTTGTTGAAGAGTGTAAAGAGTATACTGATATGAATGTAAGAGAAATTGCATATATGGTTCCACTATGTGTTGCAGTTATCGTTTTTGGTATATTCCCTTCTCCACTATTAAATATGATGAAAGCAAGTGTTGGTAAATTAGTTTCATTACTTGCTACATATCAAATGTAGGTGAAATATGAATTTTGGCGTTGTTTATTTAGCTAATCTTTCTCATTATGTTCCAGAACTTCTGGCCATTGTGACTATGATGGGACTTCTGTTTTTAGAAGCTACATATGGTGATGATGAAAAAGGCAGACACTATGTATTCTGGAGTGCTATAGCAGGTATTTTTTCTACAGCAGTTTTTTTAGTATTACAGCTTGGAAATAAACCAGTAATGATTTTTACGAACGCTGTTGTAATTGATCCTTTTAGCACACTCGCAAAATTAATTATGACTCTTGGAACTTTAGGTTGTTTCATAATTGCTAAGACTAGTTCAGATATATATGAAAAATTGAAATCTGAATTTTACATAATGACTACTGGTGTTCTAGTTGGTGGAATGCTTTTAAGTTCTGCCAATAATTTATTGATTATATATTTAGGAATAGAAACACTTTCAATCTTATCTTATGTACTTGCTGCACTTAAAAAAGATGATGATAGATCAAGTGAAGCAGGGCTAAAGTATGTGTTATATGGGGGGTTGTCCGCTGGTGTAATGCTTTATGGAATTAGTCATGTTTACGGAGTTTTAGGAACAATTCAATTCAATGAAATAATTCCTATGATGAAAGGACTTAATACTGAGCAAATAGTAATATTAATGCCTTCATTTTTATTATTCTTTGTTGGTCTAGGATATAAAATTGCCTGTGTTCCATTTCATATGTGGACACCAGATGTTTATGAAGGTTCACCAATTCCAGTTACAGCCTTCTTTTCAATTGTTCCCAAAGTTGCAGCAATAGCTTGTCTCATCAGAGTAACTTTAACATTTTTTAGTGATCCGGGAGTTTTGCAATACTCATGGGTAGGTCTGTTAAGTGTTGTGTCGGCACTAACAATGACTGTTGGAAATGTTTCAGCAATTGGACAAAAATCAGTCAAAAGAATGCTTGCTTACTCATCGATTTCACACGCGGGTATGATGTTACTTGGTGTTATCGTAATTGATGAAGTTGGAATTAGGGCCATTCTTTATTATGCTATTGCTTATCTTTTCATGACATTAGTAGCTTTCTTTGTGACATCTTTTGTGGCCAATAAATATGGAAATGATCACTTTGAAAGATTCAACGGATTAATAAAAAGATATCCAGTAATGGCGATAATGATGAGTATTACATTATTTTCTTTAGCAGGTTTACCACCATTTTCTGGATTTGTTGCAAAGTTTAATATCTTGGCGGCAATCATTGCTAAGAAGCACTATACCCTTGCGGTTATAGCTGCATTAAACTCAGTTGTTTCATTATTTTACTATATGAAATTATCTAGATTAATGATTTTAAAAGAGCCAGATTCTACGGAGTCAATTCAAAGTTTTAGCTTTGTTGGCCAGTCAGTAATTGTTGCTCTTGCTATTCCAATTGTTATCTTGGGTATTTTTTGGGGAAGCATTATGAGCATTGCTCAAAAATCAATGATTTTTATTCAATAATATAGGAGCAAAGAATGAATTTACTTTTATTCTTTGCTCTATTTTTTTTGCTCTTAGTTACGGGCATTCATTTCTCAATTAGAAGAGATCAAAAGCTTGGCAACTTTAAGATGTTTGTTAGTCAAAAAGGAATTCTAAGCTATTTCGCGTCCGCAATTATATTCTCATATATAGTAAATAATTTTTCTAACTTAAGGTATGATACACTTAGTGGTGAAGAAAAAATAATAACAATAGCCGTTGTGTTATTAGTAAGTATTTCAATATATGGGTTATATAAAAGTGAGTAGTGTTAATTATATATATATTTCAGTTGTAGCATTGAGCGTAGTTGCCGCTTTGGAGATATTGTTTTCTCTTATATATAAGATAAGTTCTCGGATTGTTGGTTTAAATCATAAGATTAAAAAAACTTATTTGAAAAGAATATTTCTTAATAATAATTTTTCTACATATGAGCTGTTGTATTTTTTTTTAGGGCTACTTTCTGTAATAAGTATTGGAATAATAGATCAATATAGGCTAAGTAAGATCAATGTTGGAAGTGATTTAATAGATCAGTTTAATTTAGCTTTATACCCAATAATTTTATTTTTTATTTTGGTTTTAAAATTTCTATTAGATCTAAACGAGACGAATCCATTAAAGTTAAAAATAACAATTGAAAAACTAAAAAATAATATTGTTTCATTATTGATATTTTCTATTATAACGTCATTTGTTTATTTTAGCGGAATTAAGCTTGATATAAATTTTTTAAATGATTTTCAGGCAGGCTCTTATACATACCTATTTCCTAATTGGTTAATGTTTCATTTTCCTTTTTTATTTATTCTATATGTACTTTTTTTAGTTCTTTATTTTAATCAAAATCTTTATATCAAAATTTTTACATCAAAGAATATCACCAGATCGAGACGCAATAGAGGAAGAGCAATCGTATATGGTGAAAAGCTTATATATTTTTCACTTTTAGGATATGGAATTATTATCTTTTGCGGAGCTCAAGGAGTTCCTGAGATTGTTCAAAGGTATGTTGAGTATGGAAACATATATCATAACTTAATTACTCACTTTATATTTTTATTTAAGATTATAATTTTAGGTCTAATTATTTCTATTATAAACTTTGCTTTTGGGAAGAAAATGAAAATTATTGAGAATAAGACAATTCATTCTATTGTTCTTTTTTTAATTCTTTTTAAAACAGTGGAGATTTATCTGCGATGACATTTTTCCTTGTTTCCATATTTATCTTAGTAGGCTTGTTTAAAAATAGAATTGGTAAATTAATTTCATACCTATTATTAATTGGCCTTCTTAATTTAAAGATATTTAATAATATGGGACTAGATTATTTGTATTTAGCATTACCAATATCACTATTTTCTTGTTTAACTCTCTTTTTGGGCGCATATGACTACAGAGAAGCAGTTATACCTAAGCAAAGTGATTATTTTCGGTTTAAAAATGTATTTATTATACTGTTATTTATTATATTTGCTGGTGTTTTAATTTCAGTTTTTAGTGATACTGGTTTAACAACAAATGAAATGAGTCGAGATAGGATTAAATTTGGCTATATGTATATTATTCCATTTCTAATAGCGTTTGAAATTATAAATACATCAAATAGGAAAAAAAGAAATGAATGATATATTAATATTAATCTTCTTTGTTATGTTTCTTTTATTAAAGTATTACGTTTCTAAAGATGCTTTTGATTTACAATATTATTTAAATAGTTTTTTTATATCTTTATTAGTATTAGCGGCAGAGTATGGAAATGTTGAACTTTTAAAAATTTCCATAGTTGTAGTGTTTTGGGGGCTTTTATTTTCATTTTTTGTTAATAAGAAATGGAGATCACATGGTTAGTTTGATTTCTCTCTTATTACTAAGTTTTCTTGATATAAATAAAATAAGCTTTAAACAAATACATATTAATATATTAATATCAGTAGTAATTGTATTGCAGGTGATATTTTACTTCATAGGAATTAATGAATATATAAATACACTTTTAAACATTGATTTACTTTATATAAAAGAAAAACAATTATTTTCAATTGGAATTTTACTGTTAATGTATTTAATACCTATGAAAAAGATGAAGAGTGAATTATCAGATATAATATATCTATCAATTTCACACCTTGGTATTTTAAATTTTATAGATCTGAATGAGAGAAATAAAATTGTTAAGCTAAGCCTCTTTATTGTTTACATCTCGCTTTATATTTTAAATGTCCCTTTTATTAACGATCTTTTAATTATTTGCTCAGTAGTTTATTTAATGAATTCAGATCATGGTGTTCTATATAAAGGAGCAATTTTACTGGCGCTTTCTAGTCATAATATTTCTATAGGAATAGCATATTTAATTTTAATTTTTATCACGATACGAGCAGTTATCTTACTTTCAGACAAATTATCTATAAATAAAAATAAGGGTGAATATTCGTTAATTAGTTGGATGTATCTAATTTCTTTATTAGTGGGTCTAGTGTCAAATTTCCAAATAGCATTCTTTTTTTATATTGCATCTTCTTTAACCTCATTACTTATAGACAGACTTAGAAATAAAATTACTCTAATTGGAAAAACTTTAATTCCAATATCCTTGTTGGTGCAAACTGGCTTGTTGTTGGGGCCACTATTTAATATCTTTCTTATTTCAAATAATTTGGGAATAGAGTTTAGTGTAGTTACTGTTTTGATATTGATGAGTTGGAGTATTTATTTATTGAAGTGGTTTGAAGAATTGTTTTTAACATTTCAGATTGAAGAAAAAATTAATGGTGTTGAAGTTTCAATTTATGCATCTGTTATATTAAGTATGATAATGTTTTTTCCTCTCATTGAATCGTCTAGGCTGCTATTTTTTAACTTGTTAAGTTTGAGCTTTGAAAAAAACACATCAACAGATTATATTACAATTGTAGGCAGTAATATATTTATTATTACGTCCTTAGTTTTTATTAAAAAGATTGAATTA
Source organism: uncultured Oligoflexia bacterium (assembly GCA_964015265.1). Lineage (GTDB taxonomy): Bacteria > Bdellovibrionota > Bacteriovoracia > Bacteriovoracales > Bacteriovoracaceae > CAXHCD01. Next base: position 8,450 of record CAXHCD010000067.1, on the reverse strand, counting down.
AAAAATACCACGTTAATTAAGCTTGCATACAATATTTCCGAAGTTCCTAGGAGCTCGTTAGATTTATTTAACTCAACTATTATAAGTGGGAATGCGATCTTTTGCTCAAGCGTATTATTTGCAAAAAAATCGATCCTAGTGCCAATTAAAGTTTTAGATAGTGTTGATATATATTTGAGTGAATTGTTCAATTCATTTAAATTTAGAAGAATTTATGAGGATAGTATTGTTTTATCAATTTTGATATTAACAGTACTTTTAGTTACATGGTTGAAGTTTTAATACTGTTCATAACTTGGTTCTTATTAGATCTTTGGATTCTTTTAGGATCAAAAAGCGTTGCTGAGAGAAAATATTTTCTCTTGTTTAGTTTTTTAAGTATTACACCTCTTGTTTATGCACTATTTAATACATCTTTTACTGAATTTAGTTTTAAATTACTCTATAAAGAAACTTTTGTATATAATTTAATACCTGTGATCTTCCATCGAGTCGTTACTTTATCATATCAAAAAAGACTAGTTTCAATTTTAACTTCAAATGTAATTCTAGTATTAACAATTTTCTACCTTACTACTTATAAAATCCAAAACGTAGGAAAAGAAATAGCATTATTTACAGTCTTTTTGATGTTAATACTTTTCTTAAAAGAAAATTTATTAACTTATTCAAATAGAATTAAACTGCCATTAATTGTTTCATTACTATTTTTAAGTACAGTGAGTGCTCATGAAAGCGCTATTATATCCATATATATACTATTTTTAATGAACATATTAAAAGATTTAAATATCTTAAAAAACACTACAAACTTGGAAATTATCTCATTGATATTAGTTTTTACAAATTTGAAACAATTTGGACTAGGAAATATTTGGATAATATTAATTATTATTTCATTAATTCCAACATTAAATGGCCTGAAATTAAGGAGAATTAATGGGACTTCTTAATTCACTATATTTATCGAATATTGTTATATACTATTTGATAGTCATACTAATATTTTTTCAGATGTTTCAGAGTTCAGTTCTCAAATCTAAGTCGATAATATTTGATTCTTTGACAATTTTTTCTTCCTGGATAATTTTATTTTTAATATTTACTAAAGTGGATAATATTTTTATTTATATAGCTCCAGTAATAATCTTAATGCTAAATTATTCAATTTTTTCAAGTTATAGAGGAAAAAATTTTAGGAATTGGATATACCCCTTAATCGGACTGATATACTTCATTTGTGACCCTACAATTGAAAGGTATTTTTCTATTTTATTCATTGAGAGCTTTTTTTATGTTCTATATTTTAATAAGGTAAATTTCAATCTAAAGACATGGGTAAATAAAATTTCAATGGAAATAGCTTTTTTGTTTATCTTCTTTATATTGAATGTAAATATAGACTATAGTGCTGAAATAAAATATTTATCGAGTATTTTTTTAATTTCAGCATTTTTTATTAGATCATTTACATTTCCTTTTTTATTTAATCAGCTATATTTTCTTAAAGGATTAAATTTCGTGGAAATTTCAATGTGGATGTTGTCTTTTTGGCTTACGAGACTACTTTTTTATTTTACATTAATTGCTACCTCATTAGATGAGCTTAATTTGAATAATCTAATAGAAGTTGAAACGATATTGCAGGCTTTAAGCTTAGTGTCTATTTATGGTGCATTTAAAATTTTAAAGAAAATTGAAAACAAGTCTCTTGCTGGACTACTTATATCAATTCATCCAGTTATTTTAATCTTCCCCTATTTAGATATTTCTTATATCTCAGAAATCACTATAGTATACTTTATTATTCAAGTAATAATTTATATTCTAAACGAATCTGTCTTAATAAGAAAATATCAGGAAATTACCTGGCTCAATTCTCATTTCTATTTTCCTGGTTTGAATGCTTTTTATTTAATCCTTCTTCAGTATCTCTTTTATCAAGATAGACAGTATGCTCTATTAGCAATTCTTTCTATAACTTGGCTTTCTATCGTTGCTAGTTGTGTTAAAATAAAGGAAAACTCAACTAACTTATTAAATGAAAGTAAAGTATAGAATAAAACTAAATACAGGTAGAATTATTGGTCCATTAGATGGCGATCAAATAATTGAATTATTTGAAAAAGGTCATATAAGAGGAAATGAAATTATTCAAACTTTTCCTGCCGGAGATTGGCTTGACTTAAGTGATGTTTCAGAAGTTTATGAGCCTATTAAGAAATTAGCATTAGGAATAAAAGAAAAAACAAAAATTAATGAACCGATACCTGAAGTCACAAATAGCTTTCAAACTGAAACAGTTCATATAAAAGAAACTACCGAAGAAAAAAATGCAGGGAATGAATTTGTTTTTGAGAAGCCCGAAATTGGGAAGCATATAGATGTTAAAAAAAGGGAACCAAGTATTAATCTTGAAGATCTTGTGGATGAAGATGATTCAGAGGAAGTTGAAGATGTAGATGCTACTGTAGTTAAAAAGCTTGTAAATCCTTCTAATGTTGAAAAAACAAAGATTGTTCATCGTGAAGAGCTAGAAGATCTAAAGGTAGAGAAGAAAGATAAGAATGAAACTGTTGAGCTCAAAATGGATAAGGAAATAAAAAAAGAGCTTAATGTTCCTGTTCCTGTAGATAAAGATGCTGAAACTGAAATGATAGATATTTCTAATTTTAAAAATGAAATAGCTGTTGTTGCCAAAGAAGCGGAAAAAGAATTTAAAGAGGCAGTTAAAGAAGAAACATTCGTAGAAAAAACGATGGTTTTTGTTAAAGAAAATAAAAGAAAGATGAGTCCAGTTATGGCCATTGTTTTTGTTTTACTTCTTGGTTATTTATTTTTGGATGATGAAGGCGAAAAACAGACAGGGCCTTTATTTGCGGAAATAAAATTTCCAATATTAAAAGAATATGAAAATGCCGCTCTTGCAAGAGAGCTATATAGTGATGCTCTTAAGGCATATGAGACGGGTACTTATCAAGGAAAAGTACTAGCATCAATAAAGTTTAGAACATCACTACAAAATAAATTTAAAAACAATCCATCACTACCACATTTAATTAAAGTTTATGGAGAATTATTAGGTGAAACTAAAAATAAAAATAAGTCAGCAAATACGTTATACAAGCTAATAAAAATTGGCCGTGGAAAAGTAATTAAAGATATAAATATAGCAATAGGTACTTCCCTATTTTACTATCATCAAAAAAAATACGATGCGGCCATAAACACAATTGAAAACTATTTAAGATTTAGTAAGCCTTCCTTAAAGCTGCTTGCATATTATTTAAAGTTTACAGTAGAAGCTGGTGATTTTATTAAAGCGCAAAAAGTAGTTGATACGTTACTCAAACAAGATCGGTTTACTCTCGAGGGTTATTTATATTTATTTGATTGGTATAAAACAAATCAAGAACTTGATAAAGCAGAAAAGATCTTATTAGAAGGTGGAAAAAAATATTCAAGTTCAGTTGAACTATTGGCTGCTTTTACAAAATTTCATTTTGAAAGAAATGACTTAAAGAAGGCATTACAGTCATTAAAGGCGATTAATGAACTTCAGTCCGATAGAAAGCCAAGTATTTATGCATTTTATTTTGAATACTTAGGAGTTTTAAGTGCACTTCAAAAGAAAAATGAAATAGCAGCTGGATATTTTAAAGCATCATTGAAAATCAAAGAGTCTGATCAATTAAGAGCTAAATTGGCTGAATTAGAAGTATCTGGTTCTACAAATGTTCAGTATTTAATTAAAGAAAGTAAAATTAAAGATAGTATGAACAAAGCTAAAGAGGCTGCTGAGAAGAAAGATTGGGAAAAAGCGTTCTTACATGCAATTGATGCAGTTGATATTTCAAAAGACTATATTCCATCAGCTATTCTATTAGCTAAAATACAAACAAAAAGAGGTTTTTATCAAAGGGCCATTGATACTTTAGCTGAGTTAAGATCTAAGTTTCCTATGAACCCTGTAGTTATTTTTCAACAAATTTATACTCTAATAGAGGCAAGAAGATTTAGAGATGCTCAACAAGAACTAGCATCAATTTCAACTACCAAGTACAAAGAATCTTATATATATAAATCATTACTTGGAAGAATGTACTATGCTCAAAATAAATTTACCTTAGCTGCTACATGGATACAAAGAAGTATAAATCAAAATCCAATTAATGATGATGATATTTTTTTAATGGCGCAAATGTTCTTAAAGCTTAGACAGTATAAGAAGGCTAAAAAATATATTGGTGACGCAATTGAATTAGATCCTTCAAATTTAGATTACAAAGTTTTAAGTGCTAAAATAATTTATGAGCTTGATGGTGCAGATCCAGCGATTGGCTATTTAAAATCATTAGAAGATGAATCAAAAGCAGATCCTTATATATTAGGTGAAATTGCAATTTATTATTATAGAAGTGGTCAAAACAAAGAATTTGATATTTATGTAAAAAAAATTGAAGAAGTAGGCCTAGCAAATAAATCTTTTTATAGATTTTTAATCAAAAATTCTGAACTAGAAGATCGATATAAAGATGTCGTAAATTACTCTGAAACTTTATTAAAAATTGATCCAGGCGATATTGAAACTAGAATGAAACTGGGAAGCTTTTATTATAATCAAAAGAAGTACAGGCAGGCACTAGATCAATTTGAAAAAGTAAAAGTTAGATTAGAAAGCCATCCTAAGCTACATTATGAAATATCTAGAACATATTTAGCTATGGGTGATTTTCAAAAAGCATTAGAGAATGCTGAAAAAGAAATTGAATTTAATAAAAGTTTAGAAGGTGGTTATATAGCTCTAGGTCAGGCATATACCAAATTAGAAAAATATCTAGAAGCAACTAAAGCTTTTGAAAAGGCTCTAGCAATTAATCCTAGTTCAGTTGAAGGACTAAAGTCATTGGGGTGGATCAAGAAGAGACAAGGCTATTTATCAGAAGCAGTGGCCCTATATGGACGAGCAATTAATGAAAGCCCAAATGATGGTGACGGACGAAGAGAAATTGGCTTTATTTATAAAGAAATTGGCCAAAGTGGGCTTGCGATTGAAGCATTTAAGGTATATTTAGAATTAGTACCCAATGCTCCGGATAAAGGAAGTATTGAAAGTATAATCAAGAATTTAAGGTGAATTAGGATGCATGATTTAAAATTTATTGTAAATGAGACAGAGTCTTTTAAGCAAAACATTGGAAAAAGAGGTTTTGATTTATCCGTAGTAGATGAAATTTTAAAACTTGATTCACAAAGAAAAGAATTGATTCAATTTGTTGAAGCAAAAAGAGCTGAGATTAAATCAACTTCAAAAGAGATTGGACAATTAAAAAAAGAAGGTAAAGATGCTTCTGAAATTATGCAAAAGGTGACCAATTTAAAATCTGATATTGGTGAAAAAGACACAGAGCTTTCAGAAATTGAAAAAAGGCAAAAATATTTAATTTCTATTATTCCTAACCTACTTGATGATGAAGTTCCTGTTGGTAAAGATGAAGAAGATAATAAAGAAGTAAAGAAATGGGGAGAGCCTCAGTCATTTAGTTTTACACCTAAAGATCATGCAGATCTTGGAGAAGAGTTAGGGATGTTGGACTTTGAAAGAGGTGCAAAGATTACTGGTTCTAGATTTGTTGTTTATAAAAAGGGTCTCGCTAGATTGGAACGAGCTTTAATAAATTTCATGCTCGACTCTCATACCTCTGAAGGTTATGAAGAAATAATTCCACCATTTTTAATCAATTCAGAATCTATGTTTGGAACTGGTCAGCTGCCTAAGTTTGGAGAGGACTCTTTTAAAATTGAAGATAAGGATAGACAGTGGTATCTCGCAGCAACTGCTGAAATACCTCTTACTAATATGAAAAGAGATGAATTGTTTCCTATGGATGAGTTACCAATACATTATTGTGCTTACACACCATGCTTTAGAAGTGAAGCGGGTTCATACGGTAAAGATACAAGAGGCCTAATAAGGTTGCATCAATTTAATAAAGTTGAGATGGTAAATATTGTTGCGGCGGACAAGTCTGAGCAGGCTCATGAAGCAATGAGGGCCAGAGCTGAATTTGTTTTAGAAGCTCTTAAGCTTCCATATAGAACCATGCTTCTTTGCAGTGGTGATATAGGGTTTGGTGCGAGAAAGTGTTATGATTTGGAAGTTTGGTTACCCGGACAAGGTAAATATAGAGAGATTTCATCAGTTTCAAATTGTTGGGATTTTCAATCACGAAGAGCCTCAATTAGATATCGTGACGCAGAGGGCAAGCCTCAGTTTGCCCATACATTAAATGGTTCTGGCTTAGCAGTTGGAAGAACTGTAGTAGCAATTATGGAAAATTATCAACAAGAAGATGGCTCAATTAAAGTACCAGAGGTACTAAAGTCTTATATGGGTGGATTGGAAGTAATTAAGGCCTAAATTTCAGTTGTCATTTTGAGTGATTTTCGCCTATTATGGGCTTTCCGAAATAAGCGGAGGATTGGCTGAGTGGTCGAAAGCGGCGGTTTTGAAAACCGTTGACCTTCACGGGTCCGCAGGTTCGAATCCTGTGTCCTCCGCCATTTTTAGTTACACTTTTTTCTAATTTAATTATGGAGAAGTGGGAGAGTGGTCGAATCCAGCACCTTGCTAAGGTGTCGTACCTCCGGGTACCGCGAGTTCGAATCTCGCCTTCTCCGCCATATAATAATAAAATAGCCCCATCATTCCATTCCAAAAATTTTCAAACTTGGTTACTTACATAATGTAAGCGCCTGGCGTTTTCAAATTTTTTCATGAAAGCATGGGGCCATTTTAGTATTATATTTGTGGTTAGCAGAGATTCGAACGAAGTTCGTGATCGATAAAACAGTCTAGTTAAGAAGGAAAATCATAAGTCTTTTTTGAGAAGGTTGTATTTGAAAGCAATTTCAATGCATTTTTTAAATTTTGTAATGCTAAATTTTTGATTTATAGGAAGTCGGAACTCTCTATTACCAACATATTCAAAATCTTCAGGATACATTTCTTTAAATGTTGAAATAAGTTTTGTTCTGCAATTAAAAAATAGACTTAAGTGCTCAGGAGTTTTCTTCTTCCAATCTAGTCTAAACGTACTACCGGACTTCTTCGTTAGGAAACTGGGTTCTCCCCATTTAAGATCCTCACCTATAAAATCAATATCTGTATCCTTAGCTACTTCTAGAATTATTTTACGAATTTGTAGTGCAAATTTTTTCACATTAGAGGGATAACTATTATATTTATCTTTAACTTTTGAGTTCATACTTAAATTATAAGTTGTTTTTATACATTTTAAAATCAGTGAATACCTTATGTTAATGGAATAAAGAGTTTATAATATATTTGTGTGAAAATTATAAAAATTAGTTTCATATTTATTATGCTCTTAATTAGTATTGAACTTGTTTTGCAAGTAAGTGGGATTGTTTTTCTTGGTAATAGAGTTGAAAAGTTAAAAATTAAAAATCCGCACAATATAAAAATTCTAGTTCTTGGTGAGTCAACTTCTGATAAAAATTTTAAAACGAAAAATAAAAAAGCTTGGCCAGAATACCTTGAAGAAGAATTTAAAAAAAATGGAATAAAGGCCGATGTTTATAATCATGCCAAGGCCGCAATTACAACTGATATAATTTTAAATAATATTGATGAGTTAATTAATTTTTATAAGCCTCAGTTTGTTATTACAATGATGGGGATAAATGATTCTGATCGTTGGGCAATTGATGTTAACAACTCTGTAATTGGAAAAGTAAAACTATATAGAGTTTTATCTTATTTCGCCTACTTAATTACGGAAAATTTTAGATATAAAGAGTTAGATAAAAAGAACTTTAAAGTAGAAACTATTGACGTTGAAAAATTAACTCTAAAAGAAAAATCGCAATTTTATGCATATAAAGCAGAGCAATTAGTACCAGAAATACCTCTTCCCAATACCTATAAAAATATTGAAAAGAGATACAAAGAGGCTTTAGCTTTATACGCCAAATCATATCAGACAGGGCTTTTTACCAAGGATGTTTTATCAAATTATTTATGGTTATTAGTAAAACTGGGTGATGAAAGTTGTAATGCTGTAGTAGATGATTATGTGAATAAGGGAGGGATATTAAATTTTCTTGATCTCATGTCTGCTCAAAACTGTTATAAATATGATCGAAAAAATTTAAAGAACTCATTGAACAAAAACAATGAGGCTTTGAAATTAGTAGAGATTAATAAAAGACCAACTTCTAACTATAACAAAATAAATGAAAAAATCATAAGTTATGGGTCAACTCATGTAATTATGCAATACCCTACTCTTTCAATAGATCAGATTCGTGAAAGTTTGAAAGAAAGTGACAAAAATATATTTATAGAGAATAAGAAAAACTTTAAGAAAGCTCTATTACTGTCTCTTATACACATCTGACGCTGCCGACGATAGAGCTCGTGGTGG
>CAXHCD010000066.1:0-20546 GCA_964015265.1 uncultured Oligoflexia bacterium | reverse complement strand
CTCGGAGATGTGTATAAGAGACAGTCTAGTGCTAGCTCTGATTCAGATGTTGAAGAGGAAGCTAAAACTAGCAAAAAGAAAGCTGTAAAAAGAAAAACTGTTGTTAGGAAAAAGTCAGCCAAGAAAGAAACTAGCAGTGAAGACACTGAACAATCAGAAACAATTGAAGATTCAAAAATTGAAGCAAAATCTGAAGTTGATTCTACTTCTACAGAAAGTGTTGAAACTGAAGAAACTTCGAAAAAAGAAGATTCAAAGTCTGGGGGACTTAGAATTGTATCTAGGCCCAAAAAAGATGAAGTTAAAAAAGAAGCGGCTAAAGAAGATGAGTCTTCAACAGAAACTAAGAAACAACATAAGTTTACCCCAGTTTATATTCCTGAAAAATCTGAATCAGAAGGTTCAAAAGATGAAAAAGATTTAGGGCCGGGGAAAAAGAAATTAGGCGGGCTCGCTGCAATGATGTCCGGTAAGGCGAAAAATAAAAATAAATCAGCTGAAATCAATCAAGTGAGAGCTGATTTAGAGTTAAAATCTTATTCAGCGCTTAGTTCAACAGGTAGACCTTTATATACACCTGTGGGAAGAAAGAAAATTTATACAGGAAGTACTAAACAAACTCGTATAACAGAATTAAAAGACTCAAAAAGAGTTGTTCAAATACATGACTCTGTAACTATTGAAGAGCTTTCAAATAAACTTTCTGTTAAATCAGTTGACTTAATTGATGAATGTTTGAAATTGAATTTACTTCTAAGACCAACTGATTATATTGGCCTAAAACTCTGTGAGCAAATTGCCGAACTTTATAATTTTAGAGTTGAAAATAAAGCATTTGATGAAGATGCAGTTCTTGGAAAGAAAGTTTTATCTGATGATGAAAAAGAAAAACTACCAACAAGAGCCCCTGTCGTAGCAATTATGGGACACGTTGATCACGGTAAAACAACTTTATTAGACCATATCCGAAAAGCGAAAGTTGCTTCAGGTGAAGCTGGTGGGATCACACAACATATTGGTGCTTATACTGTTAAGGCCAGTGGAAAGGATTTAACATTTTTAGATACTCCTGGTCACGCAGCTTTTGGAGCTATGAGACAAAGAGGAGCAGCTTTAACTGATATTGTTATATTAGTTGTAGCGGCCGATGATGGTGTAATGCCTCAGACAAAAGAGTCTATAAGATATTGTAAAGAAGCTGGGGTAGATATTATTGTAGCTGTTAATAAGATGGATAAAGAAGCAGCAAATCCAGATAGAGTAAAGCAAGAGTTAAGTGAATTTGAAATAATGCCTGAGGAGTGGGGTGGTACTCATCAATTCTGTCATGTATCAGCACTTAAGGGTGATGGTATAGATGAGCTTTTAGAGGCCGTTGCGCTTCAATCTGAAATGCTTGAGCTTCGAGCTCAATCTAAAGGAAAGGCCAAAGGCTGTGTTATTGAATCTAGAATTGAAAGTGGAAGAGGACCAATGGCCACAGTTCTAGTTCAAACAGGAACACTTAAAAAAGGTGATTCAATTGTAGTAGGTGAAACATACGGTAGAGCAAGAAGTTTAATTGACTTTAAAGGCGATGACTTAAAATCTGCTGGTCCTTCAGTGCCTGTTCAAATTTTAGGCTTAAATGAAGCTCCGACACCTGGAGATGAACTTTATGTTGTTAAAAATGAAAGAGAGGCCAAAAAGATCGTTGATAACAGAATAAAAGAAAGGAAAGATCTAGAAGCTGCTCCGGAGAAAAAGAAACTTTCTCTTGAAGATTTCTTTGGCACTAAAGTTGAAAATGAAAGTAAAACACTAAACGTTATTATTCGATCAGATGTTCAAGGTTCATTTGAGGCCATTAAACAGGCTTTAGAATCTTTAGGTAATGAAGAAGTAGGAGTAAAAGTATTGGCCGGCGGAGTTGGTGCTATTACTGAAAACGATGTTCAGTTGGCCGCAAACGCTGAAGGATTTATTTTTGGATTTAATATGAGACCTGTAACATCGGCCAGAAAAATGGCGGATCAAAAAGGTGTCGATATAAAAACATACTCTGTAATTTATGAGTTAATTAATGATGTGAAGTTAGCTCTTGAAGGTCTACTAGATCCTGAATATGTAGAAGAATTTATCGGTAGAGCAGAAGTTAAAGATACTTTTGTTGTTCCTAAAATTGGTACAATTGCTGGTTCTTCTGTAATTGATGGAAAAATTCAATTTGGTTGTAATATTAGACTTCTTAGGGAAGGAAAAATTGTATTTGATGGTAAATTATCTTCACTTAAGAGATTTAAAGATGATGTTAAAGAAGTTAAAAATGGGTACGAGTGTGGTATCGGCCTTGATAATTTTAATGATATTAAAATTAACGATCTTTTCGAAGCTTATATGATGATTGAAAAGAAAAGAAAACTTAGTGAGTCAGGGGAAATTCTTTAATGAGTTCAAATGGCCCAAGCTTTAAAAAACAAAAATTGGAAGAAAAAATACTTTTTTCTTCCAATGCTCTTATGAGAAAAGAGCTGAGAGATAAAAGATTACAGTTTGTTTCTATTACAAAAGTTGAATTAAACTCAGATATGTCTGTAGCTACACTTTATTGGGATACTTTTGATGCCAGTAAACGTGGTGACGCAAAATTAGCAATGGATCAAGTAAAAACTAAAATTAGATCTCATTTATCAAAAATTTTGCAAATGAGAACTGTTCCTCATATTGATGTAAAGTATGATAATCAACATGATGAGCAGGCCAATATAGAAAAAATATTGGATAATGAGGCCAAGGCCGGAAAACATTAGTGGATTTTGAATCCTTACTAATTCCAAAACTATTTTCATCTATAAAGCCACCTGGGCCAAGTTCTTTTGGGCACGTTAGTTGGGTAAAACGAAGAGTAAAACCTAAAGGGAAGTTTGGTCACTTCGGTACACTCGATCCATTTGCAAGTGGTGTATTAGTTATGGGCATAGATGGGGCCATGCGATTTAATCAATACTTACAAGATGAGTTTGAAAAGAGCTACCTGGCAATCGGTAAGATTGGTATCAAGACAGATTCTGGTGATAAAGAAGGAAAACCTGTAAATGAGTCATCTAGAATTCCTACCAAAAATGAGTTTCTTAGTGCTTTAAGTGAGTTTAAAGGTGAATACTTACAATCACCTCCATACTACTCGGCCGTGAAATATAATGGGCGCCCTCTTTACGAATATGCCAGAAAAGGTGAGTTCATAGATAGACCTGCGGTAAAGAGGCATGTCTATAATTTAGAATTAATTTCACTTAGGGCAAATTATATAGTTTTTAAAGCTAGTGTAAGTAAAGGTACTTATATTAGAAAACTATTTGAAGATATATGTGAGTCTCTTGGAGTTTGTGGACATTTACATGGATTAATTAGAGATGAAGTTGGTCCTTTCAATTTAAAAACCTCTATGACAAAGTATCATATTGATAATATAGGTAGTTATATTATTGATAAGTCTTTACCCATTTATAAAGTTTTGGATCGAGAAATTATTGATTTAAATAATGACTTGGCCCAAAAGTTTGTTAATGGCCTTAAAATGGATTTAGAGAAATCTCCAGGGCAATATTGGGTCAAAACTGATAATTTTTATTTAGGCCTAGGGAGCATAGAATCAGGTGTTTTAAAGAGTGATATCGGGTTTTCAAGAAAGTCTTAACTCGGACTTTTTTTTTAATTTGATTTACAAGATTTCAAAGACTTATTATATTATTGTTCATAGGATTTAAAATATAATTGAGGAGAAATCGTGATTAATACGACTTTAATTGCTCTAGCTATCGCAATCTTAGCGACTATAGGTTTAATCGTAACTGCAGCAGCTGTTAGTTTATTAACAGGTGGAGTTCATTTCTTTTTTGGTAGACCTAGATTACGTCTTTTAAAAAGTGAACATGGAGATACTGGCGTTGCTTTTTCATTAAGATGGAATAACTCAAAAGAGCCAGCTAATTTTGATGTAGTAAAAATTAAATTATTTAACCCATTTGGAACTCCAACTCAGATTGAAGTGTCCCATAAATTAAATGGTTATGATTATGATTTTGCTGAAGACATTGATTTTGGTGAAAGAATTAAACCTCTATTTGATGCTAAAGGTTTTGATAGAGCAAGAATAATGATTGAATTAATTTCTAGTAAAGATGGATTCTCGCATCAGGCTGAAATGAGAACGATTGATTTTATGGCCAAAAGAGCAAGTGCTGAAATGACTGCTCAAGAGTTTAACGATAAATACGGTGCAAAACCTGAAACGCAATACTTCGAAATTCCAAAAAGAAGCTTTGTGTCTGGGCCACTACCAACTACTAATAAATCATTAAAAATTGCAACCAATCCAGCTTTTGCAGGTGAATTTGCTGGACAGGCTGCTACTGCAAGTGCTGATGCTCCTCCAGCTGAAAACTTTAATGTATCTAAAGTTTGGATTGAGCCAGGTTGTATTGTTTGTAATGAATGTGAAAACATTTATCCAGAAGTATTCGAAGTTAAAGCAGACACTTGTATTATTAGACCAGGATTTCCAACAGATGATGGATTAAAAGTACTAGAGGCGGCAGAAGCTTGTCCAGTAGAAGTAATAAAATTCGAAAAAGCAAATTAGAAAACTCAACTATGGCCTTGGTAAAGCAAGGCCATCATCTTGTTATCACATAAAAAAAATAACTTGTATAATGTATCATCTGATTTAAACAGTCTGATATATGGCCGTTATTAAAATTCTTTAAACATTTTTTTGTACATCCCGATAATTTAAAAGAATACAACTCTTTTTTTATGAAAGGAACAAGTTCAAATGAGTTTAGATTACGATAAAACAAAGAAAAAGCAAGAAGATGGTGGAATGTGGGCCTCATACTCCGACCTTTTTATGGTTCTTTCTGTTGTTTTTCTACTTTTATATGTGGTTGCAAGTGTTAGAACAGGTACGCAAACAATTGAGCAACAACTATCACAATATAAAATGGCAGAACGAGTAGAAGAACTTCAATCTCAAGTTGATTCTTATAGAATTTTAGCTGATGAAGCTGAAAAGAAATTGGAAGAGAATGAACAGCAAATGTATAACGAAGTTTTAAGTCGACTTGATCTGTTAAAAGATGAAGCGGAAAAAAAGAAAGAGCAATTACGTGCTGAGGCAGATAGACAGGAACAAAAGGAAAGATCATTAAATAAATACCAAAAGATGGTTGAAGCAATTGTTAATTCTAATATGATCCAAAAAGGGATGATCAAGGACAAAAACAAAAGAATCAAAAAAGCTAAGAAAAAACTTGCTATTAATAAACGAACAATTATTGAGAGTAAAGATTTAATTGATAAGCAGACAATGGAAATTGTTCAAAAGCGTGATGTAATTGAAAAGAAAAATGTAATCATAGCAGAAAATGAGCAAACAATTGAACTTAAAACTTCTGAAATTAAAGATTTAAAAGTTGATATAGATGCTAAAAAGAAAAGAATTGAGCAAAATGAAAAACAAATTGCAAGTATCAGTAATGACCTTAGTAAGAGAATTAAAGATTTAAGAAAATTACGAAAACAAAAAAAGCTTAGTAAGAAAAAATATAATCAAGCAATTAGAAAATTACAAAGAGAAAGCAAAAGAAAAATTGCTAGTATTGAGAATAAAAATAAAACTATCTCTGAACAGTTAAAAGATGCGAATAATGAAATAAAATTAGCAACTAACCAACTAGAAAGTGCAAATGAAATGATTGCAAGGCAAGAAAGAGAGAAAGAAAAACTTAATCTTGAACTTGTTCAAGCAACGGAAGAAATTAAAGAAAAATCTATTGAACATAGAAAGAAAGTTGCTGAGTTAAAGAAAAAACTTACAGATGAGCTTAACGCAGAAAGAGCTAAGTTTGAAGAGGAACTTGCTAAAGAGCAATTGTCTAAGGCGCAAATTGCTCAAAGAAAAGCTGAGCTAGAAGCAAAACAGCAAGATCTTAATAATCAGCTTGCAAACTTATCTACTCAATTTAAACAAAGCGAAGAAGAGCTAGCTAAAGTTAGAGAAGATCTTAGAAACAAAACACAAAAATATACTCAACAAATGCAAGACCTTCAAAAAAATTACAAAGAAACATTAGCTAAAGAGCAAGCTAAGTTTGATAAAGAAATGAAAGAAATGCAACTTTCTGCAGCAGAAAGAGAAAAAAGAGAAAAAGAGTTTAGAGATAAAGTTAAAAAACAAGAAATTGATATGCAAAATAAACTTGCTGATTTAAGTGGGAAAATTCAAGATTCAGAAGCAAACTTGGCCGCTTCACAAGCACAGTTAGAAGCTTATAAAAATAAACTTGAAAACAAAACGAAAGAGTACAAAGGTCAACTTGCTAGTCTAGAAGATGATTTTAAAAAGAAACGTGATGCGGCTAGAGCAAAATTTGAAGCTGAGATGAAAAAAGCAAGATTAAGTGCAAAGGCAAGACGTGAAAAAGAAAAAGCTTTCAAAGAAGCAGCAGCTAGAAAAGAAGCTGAGCTTGCGGCAAAACTTGCTAGTTTGAATAGTAAAATTGCCAAAACTGATCAAGAGTTAGCGAGATCAAAAGGGCAACTGGAAAAAACAAAGGCAGAAGCAGATAAACTAAAAAATCAAAATAAAGGTCTAAGTAAAGAACTTAAAAGGGCAATGGATATTGCTAATGCGAGAAAGAAAATTGTTGGAAAAATTGCAAAAGCATTTAAAGATGCTGGAGTTGATGCTGGTATAGATGGTAAAACTGGTGATGTAACTCTTTCTTTCAGTGAATTCTTTGATACTGGTAGAGCATTATTAAAACCAAGTATGAGGGAGTCATTGAAAAAATTTATGCCTCATTATTCAAAGTCTCTATTTGCAGATCCTGAAATTTCTAAAAAGATTAAATCTGTTGAAATTATAGGTTTTGCTTCACCAACATATGGGGGAAGAGTAATCAATCCAAACTCACTTTCAGCAAAAGATAAAAAGGCGAGAGATTATAACTTGAAATTATCCTTTAAAAGGGCAGAAGCAATTTATAAATACATATTTGATAGAAGTAAGTTAAGTTATGATTTTCAAAAAGATTTACTTCCGCTCGTAAAAGTTACTGGTCGTTCATTCTTTGCCGGTAGTAAGGAACAATATAGAGATGTTGCATCTGGAATGACACGTAAGCAATTTTGTCAAAGATATGATTGTAAGAAAGAACAAAAGGTTATTATCAAATTTAACCTAGATAATTAAGGGGAGAGAAAATGTTTTCTCAAGAAATGGTCGTTGGAATTATTGATTTTTTTGTAAAGTTTGCTACAGACTTACTGATGCCTATGATGGTAATGGTCTTCTTAGGAGCACTTGCCTTAAGAGGCCTTGTATATTTTACTATCGTAAGGCAGATGTGGTTTTGTACAGAGTTTGAAAAGCGATTGCATCACTTTATTGATAATAGGGAAGTGAAAAATAAAGTGTTTTCATTTTTTATAAGTGCAAAAGTTTTATTAGAAAAAACATATTATGAACTATTTGTTGTTAGAGCAATTATGAAAAGAAGAAATCCAGATTTTATAATGGCGAAATCCGATAGAATTTTCATGATTCAACAAGGCTGTGCAAGAATTGTAAATGATACATTAAGACAAATTAAATATATTAAATATGGAAAAGAAAGAGCAAAGCTCTTAGAAGTATCAAAAAGTGTTTTTGATAATAATGCAAGTTTCAAAAAACTATTTGGTGTAATTCCTCTTAATACACTTAATGACTTTTTAAATATACTTCCTGGTTTATTTATTGTTGGTGGTATTTTTGGTACATTCCTAGGTATTATGAAAGCGCTTCCGGCCTTAGGTCAAATGGATCTTAATGATATCGTTGGCGCTAATGCCATTATGAACGAATTCCTATTAAAAATTTCTTTTTCAATGAGTACTTCGATTATTGGTATTATTCTTTCAGTATCACTTAATATTTTTAATACAGTATTTTCGCCAGAAAAGTTGTATATTCAAACTGTTGATAAATTTGAAAACTGTTTAGATATTATATGGAATGTAAGTTCTAATAATTACTTACCAAATGAAATAGAAAGTTTTGATGAAAATAGAGATCCAATAGAAGTACTGGCAGAAGATGCAGTACAAAAACAAATTGAAGAAGCAAAAAATAAGGATCTTGAAAAAGTTAAGATGACTGATATAGTCAAGAAAGTAAATGGTCTAAGAAAATATAAAGTAGATACACCAACGGTGCCAGAACATGTTGATTCAGTTAACTCAGCTCTTCCTGAGGAGGATATAGATGAAGCACCTCACTTTTCAACTCATACAGAAGAAGTTTCTCATGAGGATGTATCTGCAGATCATACACCTGATCATGATGATGATGAGGATAAAAAAGCTTCATAAAACAACCTGAAATTGTCAGATACTAAGGGCCTAAAAAGGCCCTTTTTTCTTTATTAAAAGGCTAAAAGAGCTTTCATAAATTCCGATAAATATATTGGAGTATTAGTTTTTTTATGAAAAAACGTAAGAATGGATTATTTAGAGTACGCGCTACTTCTAGTAATGGTGCGGAAATAATTAAGATTATCAACAAAGAAAAATTTGTAATTGGACGTTCGTCTAAGTCAGATTGTATTGTCGAATTTGATGGAATATCAAGAAAGCACTTATATGTTTCCTTTATAGATGGACAAGTATATATTGAGGATAAAACTTCTTCGAATGGAACTTTTGTAAATGGTAATAGAATAAAGCAAGGCTCGAAAATAGCTTATAATCAATCTGATACAATAGTTCTAGGTAATGTTCCTTTAAAATTTATTATTCAAATAGATCAAAAGTTTTTGGATTCTAACACATCTGCTAATACTCCAACTAAGCAAGACCCAACCAGAATTCAAAAAATACATCTTAGTAATGGTGAAGATCCACCTCCTGCTAGTAATGTTACGCATACTAATATTGCGAGACCAGTAAACAAGCAATCGAGCAATATAGCTGCTATGGATGCGAATGTTGCATACGATATTAGTGTGTCCGAGAATTTAGATAATAATTTAGAGTTCTCTTCAGTTGATAAACCAAATGTTGAAGTTCAGTTTCAAAAAGTTAATTCAGCTAGCATTGAGAGAATGAAAGAATTTGAAGCTGAAAAAGAAAATATAAATAAAATAAAAAGTCACTTTGGTAATCTAAAAGATGAATCTGAAAAAGTGAAAACTGAAGTAGATGAATTAATCAAAATAAAAGAAGAATTAAAAAAAGATATTGAAGGTTTAAAAGGTCTAACTGAACAAGCAGAAGCTAAAGCGAAAAAAATCACTGAACAAGCAAGTGATCAAACCGAAAAAATTGCTGAGCAAGTAAGAGAGGAATTAAGTAAATTGGCCCAAATGAATCAAAAAGAGATTCAACAATTACAAGAAAATGCCAAAAACGATGCAAATAAAATCAAAAATGAAGCTAAGGAGTTAGCATCACACCTAATTGAAGAAGCAAAGAAAAGTGCTGAAAATATAAAAGTAGAAGTTCAAAAAAACTTGAACAAAGCAAATAACTTCAATCATGATTTTGAAAAAGAGTTAGAGAATTTAAAAGATATTGCTTTTGGAGAAGCTAAACAAATTACTGAACATGCTATTAAAGAAGCTAAAATCATACAAAAAGAGTCTGAAAATTTAAAAATAGATGCGGAAAAAATTAGAAAAATTGCTCATAAAGAAGCAGAGCAAATTAAAAAAGATGCAATCAGAGAAGCTAAAGAATATAGAGATAATACTGTTAAGGAGTTACGTGATTTAAAGATCCATGCGCAAGAAGATGCTATTAGAGTACGTAAAGATCTTGAGAATGCAGCAAAAGAAATCCTTAGTGAAACAAAGATTACTTCAGAAGATTTAAAGATTCAAGCATTAGGTGGCCCTGTCGAAACTATAAGGCACCGTATGCGTGAAGAAGCTCTTGCTGGAATGAAAGCAAGTAGTGAGATTGAATTATTGCAGAAAAAGCGTCAAGAGATTGATGATGAGAAAAGAAAAATATTAATAGAAGCAGAAATTGCTGAATTAAAACTTCAAGCAAGAGAAGAGGCCATTAAATTAGTTGCAAAGGCCAGAGATGAAGCAAATTTAATTCTATTAGATGCTGATAGAACTTATGAATTAGTTGAACAAGAAATTCAAAATGAATATGACTCTAAGATTAGAGAATATCATGAACAACATGAGTTCTTACTCAATGATATCGGTGTAATTGAAGATTCTATAGAAAAAGAGAATAAAAAATTAAATAAAATAAATAAAGAATATGAAATTCTTGAGCAAAGAAGAAATAGAATAAGAGATGAAATTCAAAACTTTGATGCAGAAAAGAAAGGTCTTAAAAGAGATCTGAAAACTATTAAAACTGAATATACTCAAATTAAAGCAAGTTTTGATAAGGAACGAAAAAGTTTTGAAAATGAATTAGCTGGTCTAGAAGCAGAAGCTAAAGTAAAAACAGCAAAAATTTATGCAGAGGCAGAACAATTAGAGTCTCAAAAAGATTCATTCGAAAAAGAGGTTCGCGAACTAAAGGCCGAAAAAGATGCATTAAGAAGAACTTTAGATGATTTAGGTGGAAAAGAAGAAAGAATCAAAGTTGAAATAATTAAATCTCAAGCAAAGTTAGAAGAAAATTTAGAGGAGATGAAGCGTGCTGAAATTGAAGTTCGAACTCTAAATGAAAAAGTAATTGCAATTACACAACAAAGAGACGATTTATTAGTCGAAATTCAAAATAGTAAAGAAGAAGGGCGAATTGAAGTCAAAGAAATGGTTGATCTTGCCCACAAAGAAATTAGTGAGTTAAGAGAAAAAACATATAATGAATTGGAAGAAGCAAAAGCTGCAACTAAGCATGAGATTGAAGAAAATAAGCAAGAAGCTATTAAAGAAGCAGAGTATATTAAGGAAAGAGCTGAAAGGTTTTCAGAAGATTATAAGAAAGAACAATACTCTAAGGCAGATGAATATTTAACAAAGTCTCAAGAGCGCTCTGAAAAAATTATAGAAAAGGCTCAACTAGAAGCTAAGGATACTTTGTTTACATCTCAGAAAAAAGCAGAGTCTATTATTAATCAAGCTAATAGAGAAGCTGAAGGGCAGAAAAAAGAATTAGAAAGGCTCCAAGAGGATGCTAAGCAAAAACTTGTTGATATAGCTGAGCAGAAGAAACTTGTCGAACAACAAGTTAAGGCAATCCGGCAAAAAACGGATGAAGACGTTAAACGTAAAGTTGAAGATACTGAAAATGAAATGAAAGAGTTATTAGAAAAAGCTCAAGAAAATTATGATGTAGCAGTTAGTGCTGCTGATGAGGAGTCTAAAAAAATTCTAGAACATGCTGAAACTGAATCTACTAAGATGAGAGAGCAAGCTCAAAAACTTCATGATGACGCGATTAAGGAAGCAGAAGAAATAGTTAATGCCGCATCTGAGCATGCGAGTGATATAAATAAACAAGCAGATGAGTTAAAAGTTAAATTAAGTACTCAAGAAGAGAAGCTAAATTCTAAATTACAGAAGAAAGAAGAAACTTTGGACGCTCAGCTTGCTAAAAAGCAAGAAGATTTTGAAAAGCAAATTGAGACTAGAAAGTTAGAAATTGAAAAAAGTTATCAAAAACGTTTAGAAGCTGAAAAAAGGTCTTTGAGCGAGCTAAGAGTTCAAGAACTTGAGGAAATTAAACGAATAAAAGAAGAAGAAAATCAAAAAATGCTTCTTGCAAAGAAAAAATTCACAAAAACGATTGCCAAAAATATTGAAACAGTATTTTCATTAGAAATTAAAAAATTTGCAGAAGAGCATAAAATAGCTATTGAAGATACAAGAGAATATACTTCTCAAATAAGAGGTATTGTTGAAGGTACCTTAAACGGTGAGAATAAAGAAGGTGAAGATAAATTAAAGAAAATAATGTCATATAGTAAAAGTGGAGAAGAAAAAGTTAAGAAATTCTGGATTAAACTTGGTGTTGGACTTGGAGTTCCACTATTTTTCTTTATTTTATTTTCAATTTTTCCTAGCTTATGGACAAGCTTTACATCTAAAATGGCCAGTTCTGTTACACCTGATAAAGCAGCTAGTGATATTTTTAAAGAAAAAATTGAACAAAAGAGAAAGGAAAGACCAATTTATAATCCTACTAAAACATCAGAATTCAAAAAAACATATACAGATAATGTTTTATACACAACAAATTATGAAAATGTTAAATTATCAGATGAATACAAAAAGGAATGGACACTTACATTGTATAAATTCTTTGTTAATGAGTTAGAGATTTCTGAAACAAAGGCCGTCAGATTTGTATCAGCTGAATCTAAATTAATAAGAGAACTTATTAATTTAAGAAAGCAGATATCACCTACTAGTGAAGAAGAAGGTGTTCAGAAAATGTATGATCTGGAAGAACGTTCAAAGAAAAAGTTATATAAAATATTAGAAGGGAAGGATAACTTTAATAGACTAACACAATTAAAAGTTGAGTTTTTTGATAAGTTTAAAGATGGAAGAATTCCCGCATCAAATACATCTAACTCTATAAAAGAAGAAAAAGCGGAAGAAGATGTAAATTCTGACCAAGATATCCAATTTGAAGATGAATCAAGTGATGATTTCTTAGATGATGATTTAAACATTTAAAATATCGTCTTATTGTTTTACAATAAAAATATGAATTTTTTTATTTTGTTATATTTGTTAACTTTTATTAGTTGTTCTTCAAACCAAAAATCTATGAATACTACATCTCATAAGGGAGGGTATTTATCACAAGAAGAGCGATTAAGAAGTGCGGCCTTAGAACGTTATAGGCAAATGAGATTAAATGAAAAAAGACCGAAATATAGACACTTTAAAAAAAGTCCACCGGTTAGAAAGACTATAATGAGAAAAGAAGCTCCCATATTAGTTAATGAAAAAGAATTGGCCATCGAAATTGAACAAAACTTGTCTTTTTATTGTATGAAAAATAGAAAACGTTCAAAGTTAAAAGGTACTAATTGTGATGATTTTGTGGAAAATGTACATACTTCTTGTACAGAAAAACATGAAAATATAGCTGATAAACGAAGGCTATATTGTATAAAGAAGGCCCTAAGAAAAGGTCCATAATTAAATTCAACAAGCAATTTCAACCTCTTAGTATTGTCTATTTTTTATACACCTTAATAGTTCTTACACTTTCACCCGTCTAATCATCATTCTCTGATCTAATAAAAGGAAAATATAGACCTAGAGGAAGAGGTATGTTTAGAGTAATACTATTTTTGATATTTATTTTTGATTCCACACTTGCCTTATCAAATGAAAGTTTGTCTAGTTCGCAAATTTATAATCCCTTTGAAAATATATCATTGGATTTAAATGGTTACTTAATTACTGATTTTAAAAAAGTAGGAAGTGATCAAAAAGAATATGGTTCTAGATTTGAAGCAAATTTATCAAAAAAAATTAACGATAACTTTTTAGGATACTTAGAAATTGCATTTGATAAAGATTTAGAGGGTGAAAGAGAAGGAAGAGTTGATGACACGTTATTAGGTCTGAATTTTGATTTAACTAAATTTAATTATAATGATGTAGAATTTGAATTATTTGGAAAGTCTAAAACTACTATTGCAACTTCTGAAGAGTCACGTGAAAACTCCTCATTAAGATTTTCTCAAGAAATAGAAAGTGGATTGAAAGCTCCTGTTTTTAAAAATGTACATGAATTTTTACCAAAGTTATCAGTTTCACTTGGATACAAAAAAAATATTCATGAATTTAAAACTCACCGAAATGGAGAGTCAAATATTAGTAGTTCGTTATTTCAAAAGGTTAGCCTTACATTTTCTTTTAAAGAAGATGTTTCATTTGGATCAAGTTTGAAATTCACTACTCCTCGTACATATGAAGGTGAAACATTAACTACAAAAACTCTAGCTACTCACTACATTAGTGCAGGGTTAACAAAAAATATAAATTTGGCCCTGATCTTTTTAAATTCGGCCGATATTTTGAGTACAGACAGAAGTGAAACTGACATTACATATTTTGATAAAGATGAATCTACATTGCTATTCAATATAGCTATAAGTATTTAAGGAATTTATATGAAAATTATTAGTTTATGTTTTTTACTACTCTTATTTTCTTGCGCTAAAGATCGTGAAGAAACATTTCCTCAGGGACAAGGAGGAGAAGACCTTTTAAGAATTAGTGATTACGATAATAAAGAGTTTAATGCGAAGGCGACAAAGTCAGTCAATGCTTTAAAAGTTAGTTCGGCCATAACAAATGAAGTTAATGATAAAAAAGTAGAGGTTGTAAATGTAGAAACAAATGCTTCTTTATTAACTTCGGACTCACTTTTTTTAGGAAGAGTTGGGAAAAGTTATAAAATTAAATATAAAATAACAGATTCATCTTTAAAAATATTAAAGATATGTTCAAAAGATGACCTCCATGCAGATGAGATTGGAAGTGCCAAGGCAATTGAGAATAATCTATTTGAAGTTGAAGTAGGACATTATGATATATCATTATTTAGTGTTGAGAATAAAGAAGATGCTAATGGAGATAAAACACATGTTCTTTCCGAGGTAAGTGAATCACGAAAAGAAGAATCTACACACTTTAGATTTAAAAATAAACGATTTAATAATGCAAACTGGATAAATAAAATCAATCATTTTAGATCTGAATACTTTAAAGGTGACTGGATATTAGGATATACAATTATAGATGCTGATCCAAAAGTTGGACTTTCTCAGGGTCTGCAAGTTGATGCTGGGAAAAGTAGAATTTATCAAAATAGTCGAATTAATTTTATCAAAACTAAAAATGGATATGAAATTATTGGTAGAAACCATGGTGACTTTTACAATAAAAATGACAATTTTAAAAAAGAGACAGTCGCTACAATTCCAGGAGAGTGGAAAGAATATCGAATGAAAATTAAAGGTGGTCAGGAAACTTCAGAAGAAGAAGAAGTTATACTTGATAGTAAAGATGCAAAACCTTTAGATCAAAGAAATATTGTAAAGTTAGATTTAAATAAGTTTTCTATGGGAATCTTTCCTAATACTAATGATAAAGTTTTAAATGAATTAATCATTAATGAAGACTACTTTTCATTCGTTATAGATTATAAGAAATCGAAAATTAAAATTAGAGTTTCTTTTAAGAAAGTAGGTGAACCAAAAGATTTTGGTAGACCATATTATGCATCTGATTTTAAATATTTTGGACTGTTTAAAACATTAAGTAGAAAAGGTATATCTGTAAAAGAAGATGGTGAGTTAACTAAGCATTTAGATGAAGCTGCACTTGATAGGCAGAGTAGAATTTCTAAATTTTTTCCGAAAGATAATGTTATTACATATCATTTTTCAAAAAGAACACCTAAAGAAAAATATATTAGAGATGCCGCTAGAAATGCTATTAAGCTATGGAATAATGTATTTAATGAGATAGGAATAAGAGTTGTTTTAGATGAAAGTATGGACGTAGATTTAGGTGATATTAGATATAATATTATTAATATGCCCAAAACTATTTTAAGATCTGGATCACTTGGTTATGGCCCTACTGTAACAGACCCTTTAAATGGAGAAGTTCATTCAGCATCGACTAATATATATGTTAGTCCCATTTTAGACTCAATTTATAGTTCGATAAGAAAATTAATTCTATCAAAAATAGGATTGTTAAACAAAAACTATACTAGAAAAAAGCCCTTCTATGTTGAGCAAATGGTAAATCAAGTTGAAAATCAAATTCAAGGTGATAATTCTAAATCTAGTATTTTATTGAGTAGCCTTGCCTCAAGTTCAATAAATTATTCTAAGTCATATGATTTTGAAACTATTAATAAATTAAAAAGTGAGCTTATTAAAGATGGTAAGTATTCACCTCTTGATATTTATAATTTATATGGATTTCAAAAAGCTCTTACGACAAATCCAGACAGACTTGTAAAACTTCATAGTGAACAAGAAAAATTTTATCAAGTAGTAAAAGGAAGGTCAGAATTATTAAAGAATAAAGAACATGATCGTCATTGTTCATTTTCGGCCGCTTACGGTGGAATAATAGAAAAAATTGAAAAGAAATGTACAAATTTAAATTCTATAGCACAGAAAGTAGTAGCAAGTTACCAGAATACTGCAAAGATTAGTATAGACGAGTTTTCAAAAGATATTAATGAATGTGCAGAAAAAGTAGTAAGTGAGACTTTAACACCAATAGTCTTACACGAGTTAGGTCATAATTTTGGTTTAAGACACAATTTTATGGGCTCAAGAGATATTGAAAATTATTATACGAGTGAAGAATTAGGTGGAAAAAAGATCTATGTAAGTTCTGTTATGGATTATGTTGACTTTAGTCAATATGCACTTGATAGACCTGGTAAGTATGATATTGCAGCTATTAAATATGCTTATGCAAATTTGGTTGAAACTACTAATGGTAAAATGATTAAACTGAATAATAAACCTATTGATCTACACAATAATAGATTTCAAAGAATTAAAAAATATAAGTTTTGTACAGATGGTGAAGCTAGAGGTGCTATTATTAACTCTGAATGTATCGTTTATGACTATGGTAGAAACTCAGTTGAAGTTGTAGAAAATTATATTGATTCTTTCTATTCATATTTAGAAACTGGGATGAAAAGATTTGATAAAAGCTATTTATCATCTGCTTCTGAAAAGGCCTTGAGTATTACAGAAGCCTTTTTCCTTCCAATGTATAGAATATATGTTGATTACAGAGAACTTTTAGTAAGTCTAGGTAAAAAGTATAATTTTGCAATTGAAAGAATATCAAAAGATAAGGACTTAGCATTAAAAGTAATACCAGATTTAGTTAAAAGTAATCCAAAGATCTTGCATGAGCTTCAAAATGCAAAATTAGATGAGTATCTTTTATCTGTTAACGCAAAAAACTTCGATGCAATTATTACTATACTAAGTAGAATAGATAAGATAAATGGTCAAAAATTAATTGATCTCCATATTGCTTCAAGAAGAATGGCAGAATTCTTTATTGAGCTTTCATTTATGAACGATCATTATTGTCTAGTTCAGTTACCTGAGACAACTTTAGTTGCCCCGAGATTATTAAAAGAATTTAGAGATGTATATGAATTACCTTTTAGAACTTGTTCTGATCCTTATTTAAAGCAATTAGAAAAGAGATCAGGAAACTTAATTGTAGGTGAGTTTGGAGCTGATATCAATGATGTTGGTCGTTCAAGATCTGGTTTAGATCATTCTGTCAAAGAAGTTGTAGGTACAAAATATTTTAAAGCATTTGCTTCTCAAATATTAACAGGAAGATTCATACAATCGTATGAGCAATTTGATAAAGGTCTTAGACCCTCTTTTATTGATGATCCAGTGATCTATTCTCAAATGTTACAAAAAGTTATGGATAGAATAGTCGTTGGCCTGGATATTTCGAAGTTAAAACTTCCTAGTGAAGAGTTAAAAGTTACAGTTCCGTATGTAGCGGACTTTAAAACTGAAGTCGAAAATATCGCAAATTTTATGTATAATATGAGACTCGGTTTAGGAATTCCAGATAATGCTAATGAGACTATTAAGAGAAGAAAAGCGTTTCAAACCTTTAATCTAAGAACATCTTATATTAATGATCCTAGTATTGTATTAGTTGACTTGGATGGTATTTCAATTGGTACAACTACTGAAAGTCCTGTGAGCTTTAATTTATTACAACATTATAATAGATTAAATAGATTAGAGACTTTAATTGAAATGGATGGTTATAAAGTACCTACAAAAGAACAGTTAATTGCACTTAGAAAGAAAATGTTAGGTGAAGAAATGACTGATGAAAAATTAAAAACTTTAAAAATTGATGAATTATTATACTTTCTTGCAGGAAAGTATGGAGAAGACAATAAGGTTATTCAAGAAGGTGTTTTAAATAGGGTATTAAAGATTGAAGATCCTGTTGAAAGGATGTACGCGATACAAATGTTTGGTGGTTCAATTAACTGGGCACAAAATGTTTTAAAAAGACCACATTACTTAAATGATTTACTTGAATTAGTTTTTAAAGGTGAAGAACGCGGATATTTACAATATTATCAAGATGAAAATAAAAAGTATCACCCATTACTTGAAAAAATGTTTTTAAGAAATATCGATAATACAATAAAGAGCGCTAAGCAAGACGCACAATTTGCAACTCTTTATTATGGAAAAAGTGAAGAGATAAAGGCAAATAAAGATATAATTTTAAAATCACTATTATTTTTTCAAAGAATTCTTTAATAAAAATATGGGGCCAGTAAAATGGCCCTTATTTGATTAAATTACTTTCAAATAATTCAGTTAGAGCTAATTTATTATGATTCCAAATATCTTCCAGTGTTAAATCATCAGATAGTTCTGGACACTCAAAGGTAAGTACAGGACATTTATATTTTTCAGTTGCATAACTTCCTAGTGAGCCTGGAGTAGGGTGATCTTCTAAGTGGTCAAATACTTTATATCCATTTCTTTTGCTTAAAAACTCAGCAATATCTTTTATTTGTCCATCATAGTTAATTAATGGTTTCCAAGTATGAAAACTAAATATAATTTTGGGTGGAAATTTATCAAATAGGCCTTTTAAAAATTTATTTTCTGGTTCACTCATTGGCCTTTTGCCAGGAAAGTATTTTTTCTCAGTATAATCGGCCGTCCAAGATGAAGAATTCAGATTTCTATTTAAATCCACACCATTTGAATTAACCCTTGTACCGCTTCTATGTCCATCCATATTTAAAATAGGAACGACTATAAAGGGAAGTTCTAGATTATTATCCTCTTTAATCCATTCAAACAGTTTTTTTAATACGTATACACCTTCAACTTCATCACCATGAACGCCGGCCAATAGATATATATACTTCTTTGAGATTATTTCGCTTCTAAAGGCCTTTATTTCAGAATCTTCTATAGTTTTTCCAGATGTTAATTTGTTAAAATTCATAACTTTAATTTTCAACAAATAAATCTTTTTAGTCAAAAAAACTGTTCGAATAAAATCTGAACGTTTAGACTATAACAAAGATTAATTATAAAAATGCGCAGATTTCTGGACTTGATATGAATAAGAAACAAATAATGAACTCTCTAAAAAAGATGGCCGGTCATTTTGAAGATAAATCACTGAATGATTCGATTAAGGTCGTTGAAAAATTTATTAAAGAGTATGAATTAACAAATAAATCCGAAAGTTCAAGCGCTTTAAGTTTACCAAATAGTAAGCATGACATATTTCTCTATACGGATGGTGCATGCAGAGGTAATCCTGGACCGGGTTCATGGGCATGTCTCTCACAAATTAAAGACGATGAGATTTTATTTCAAAGTAGCGGAGTTGATTTTAATACTACAAATAATAAAATGGAAATGACAGCTGTAGTAGAGGGGTTAAACCGAATTAAAGAAAGTACAAAATGTATGAATGTTGCAGTTTACACTGACTCAAAATATATTGTTGATGGAATGAAATCTTGGGTTAGCGGATGGAAAAAAAGAGGCTGGAAAAAGGCCGACAAAAAAGAACCTGAAAACTTAGTATTATGGAAAGAGTTGGATTCCTTAAATGATTATTTTGAAAACTTAGAATTCAACTGGGTAAAAGGACATAATGGACATCCTCAGAATGAGCTTTGTGATCAATTATGTAATAAGGCACTTGATGAAGTTATTTAATATCGTAGTACTTCACTTTATTTTTATTAGTTGTACAACTAATAAAAATATCGAAAAAATTTATGCCACGGCCTATATGCAAAATGCCGCTGAAGTTACAGCTATTCATTTACAGGTTTTTAACAGTGCGAGGGCAGAATTAATCAGATTGATTAGTGAAAAAAAACTGCCCAAAAATCCCGTCATTATAGTTGATGTTGATGAAACTGTTTTGAATAATACCCCTTATGAGGCCAAAAATATTCTAAAGAATGAGTCTTATCCGAAAGGTTGGGAGAAGTGGGTCAGTCTGGCACGAGCAGAAAAAATTATGGGTTCAGTTAACTTTATAAAGTTTGCTCAAAGTAAAGGTGTAAAAACATTTTATATCACTAATAGAAGAGAAGTAGGAAGAAAGGCCACTTTAAAGAATCTAATTAATTTAGGTTTTCCTGTATCTGATAAATTTCTGATTATGCGAACAGATCAACATAGCAAAACAAAGCGTCGTGAATTGGTGAAAAAAAAGCATAACCCTATAATGTACTTCGGAGATAATCTTTCAGATTTTAGTGATGAATTTAACCAGAAAAAAGGTGTAAAAAGGGCCGATATAGTTTTAAAATATAAAGACTTATTTGGTAAGAAATTTTTTATTTTACCTAATCCTATGTACGGGGATTGGATAAATTATAAAAATTTAAAAAATAGTTTAAAAAGTTTTTAAATAACAAAGGAATGTTTTGTGAAAAAAATTATTGCACTATCAACTGCTGTCTCTTATACACATCTCCGAGCCCACGAGACTAGT
>CAXHCD010000065.1:0-20986 GCA_964015265.1 uncultured Oligoflexia bacterium | reverse complement strand
TGCTGGTGCTGGTGCTGGTGCTGGTGCTGGTGCTGGTGCTGGTGCTGGTGCTGGAATTGATGGAGTTAAGCTAATTATCCAACTTTTAACTGCATCAAGCTCTTCTTTTGTAACAACCATGCTACCAAGAGGCATGTTCTTGCTACCATTAACTGTTTGAGCTCCTTTTAAGCTATTATAAAGTGGAGAATTTTCTAAATCTCCTCTTGTTACCATATTGCTATTTATAAGAGCTGCTTCTGAGCTCAAATCTATTGGGAGGCCTGCAGCCACTCCACCGGCCTTGTGACAGGCTAAACATTTAGTAGTTATGAAGGCAGAAACTTCTTCAAAGTCATTTTCAAATTCACCTTCACCTAAAAGTTTTTTTACTTCAAGTTTGGTCTTGTTTTGAACAGTTGGAACACAACCAACCGTTGCTATAACAAATGATAGGAAAAATAGTTTCAATACAAGTTTATTTAACTTCTTACACATACTGATTCCTCAGATTATATTTAGTTTTATATCGGTTTATTTTAGTCAGGGTTAACGATGTTTCAGGTATTTACGAGTTTTGTAAACAGGTAATCTCAATAAAAATGGAGAGTTGTGGAAAAAAAAGATTGTACATGGGGCGAGTGAACCCGCCCCTTAAAAATGGCAATCAATTAGTTTAATTCAAATAAATAATTCATTTCAGAGTGGCAATCTAATTTAGAAAACCATCTTTCATGACAAATATATTGAGATTTTGAAGCTTCAATCGTTTTAGGAAAAACTAAGGTTCCAGTGTTAGAGATGTTTTTAATTAAAGCATTTAGCTTTTGAACAAAAATATCAATTTGATTTAAAGTGATTAAAGCATCAGAGTTATTATAAGTATCAAATTTATACATATATTTTGATTTGAAAATATCATACTTTTCTTTTTCAACATCAACGATCTCATTTATTGCTAATTTAATCTCAGTTGAGTTTACTGAAACACCCGGCTTTGTACCTAGACTTAAATAGAGAACTGGGATGAAGAAAGCTTTAACAACTTTTTTAGCACTCTCTAGATCTGTTTCATTTGTATGTTTTAGAATTTCTTTTGCTAATGAGGTGACATGACTTTCAAAGCTAATAATTCCATCAACTTTGATTATTGCTTGGTCTGTCTCAAGAAACTCAAGTGATTTTTTTAATGAAAATCTATTGTTTTTGATTTCTTTATAGTTGTTAATTTCTACTAGTGTAGAAGTTGATTGCAAAATGTATTGTTTATTTTGCTTTTGTAATTTGAACGTTTCATTTTGTTTTAAATTAACTTTTACTTCATCAGCATAAGTAGATGAAATTAATAGGAAGATAATTGAAATTATTTTAAACATGCTTGCCTCCAATGATTTTTATAGAGGCTAGCATAAGATTATTTATATGTTAAAAATTATTTGATATTTGCAGATCCTTCTTAAAATCTTCAATTAAACCAGCGGAATTAAACTCACCTTCTTTAAAATAAGATGTAAATGGAAATCCTTGAGAGTTTGTGGCCGTGAATTTTCCATTTATAAAGACATTATTCCTTCCAAATAGAGTTGTTATTTGACCTCTGTGTTTTATCTTTTCAGAGTAAGTGTGTATAAATTTTTTAAATTTCCACAATATTTTATCATCACCTTTTTTAAGTTCTTTCTTATATGATGAGTAATATCTCATTAACTTTTTAAAACAGGTGTATTCTTTTGCAGGGCCTCTTCTTGTACTAGAACCAGGTCTTCTGGTTCCTCTGAAGCGATGTTTTTTAGAGTTATACTTACAAACTTCTGATACCATTTTTGTTATGAAGTTTTCTGATAAACTCTTAAAATAATTTATACCTTCTACTGAAATATTAAAATTAGTTTTAATTTCTAAAGGACCTCGAAGCACCTTAGCTTTGACTAACCCCCCCATTACAGGATCTAGAGAAGTCATTTTTTTTATATGTTTATCAACTTTTTTTCTATATCTTTTGCCACTCCATTTACTTGTGGTTTTTAAAACAATTAGATCATGTGTAATATTAAAGCTAAATTTTTCTTCTTTGTCTTTTTCATACTCAACTTCTGTTCTAACTGCCTCTTTGTATTTAAAATCTTTATATAAAGATATTTGCAAAAAACTTTGAGAAAAGGCATTGGCCAGACCTCTTAATAATCCTTGAACCGTTTTTACTGATTCACTACTAGTTTTAAAAAATGTATAAGTGCTTCCTTCTTTATCAATATTAATTTGCTCAGTTCCACTCGTTTTATTTCTACCAAGTAAGCCTAATTTGAACTTTGATTTCTTTGTCTCCTCAATTCTTCTTTCTCTAGAAACTAAAAAAGGTCTTAATTTATTAATTACAGGATGCTTTAGATTTAGAACTTTTTTAAATTCCTTGTTAACATCAGAGTTGTCTAAGTATTCCACGTTATTATCATTAATAGATAAATGAATTTCTTCAGTTTCAGAAAATTTATAAGTGAGTTCATGGCTTAGTAATGAGATTTTTAATAGGTGAAAAAAATCGGCCTTAAGAGTCAATATAGAGGTTAGGCTTTTGGATTTAGTTTTACTACTTGAAATTCTTAACATTTCTTTTGTGTTTTGATGATCGAAATCATTTAATGAGTATACTTCTAGTTTGGCCATTCGATCTTGTTCATAGAGAAAACCGCCCATTATTTCTAGGCCTTCAGCTAGTGGAGCATGGCCATATGCTCCTGCTTTAAAAGATAAATAGTCTTCTTTTGTAATAACTAAATCGCCAGGTAAACTTCTAATTTTCTGTGCATTAAAGTGGGTGAACATTAAAAACAATAGATCAAATCTACCAGCAAGACCTTCCATGAAGGAATCAGTTAAATAACTTGCAGTATAGACTCTTGAGAATTCAAGTCCTGCAAATGCGGCAAGCTGTTTTTTTGTAATATCAATTTGATCGTTTTCCGCTAGATTTGAAAGGTAAGTGTGTGCATTAATTTTAACTACAAAAGTATCTAATACGACCCATTTATCAGAAAATAAATGAGGTGATACCATTCTATTTGCCCCAATAGAAAAGTAACCCATTGGTTTTTGCCATGTAAATCCAGAGTTATCTTGAACTCCATAATTAAATTTTTTACTTCTATTAATAAGGTTACTTACTTGATCTTCACCAATATCTTCATACCTAGGCCCTAGGTAATTTAGAATTGTATTAAAAATGCTTTCACCAATTGTGATATCGGGTAAATCTGTATTATTAGATAAAGAAGCAATCTCTCTTGAATTAGAGGTAAGTTGAAAGTTTTGAAATTCGTGCTCATTTGAGTGGGCATTGGTACCTAATAGCAGTACACAACTAATTATCCACCCCATAATTTGTAAAAGTTTCATCTCTGCCTCTCTCAAACAGGCAGATCGCTTTCCCCATACTTGATTTTTGCGATCACCTATTGTAACAATAAAATCGGCGCCTCGTGTTATTTCTTGAGCAAAAAGCTACAAATTTGCTTTTTTTATTTAATGAAAGGGTGTATATATTAAAAATCAACAGGTTAGAGGTTTATATGGATCAATTAAATTTCGATAAATTGAAAGCACTATTAGATGAGAAGTATGAATGGCCTGCTCAATATAAGTTTAAGTTTATTGTTCCACATAAAAGTTCAGACTCGTTACTTGAGGTTTTGGATACTGAAAATCTAGAAAAAAGGCCTTCAAAATCAGGAAAATACGTAAGCTATACGAGTTTACAGACCGTTAAGTCTAGTAATCATGTAATAGAAATTTACAAGAGCGTTGCACATGTAGAGGGATTAATCTCTTTATAATTTGTAAGTTTAATTAGTTAATTTAAAAGGAATTAATTTTGAAAGGAAAGAGAGCTATAGTAATAGGTGCTGGTGCATTTGGAACTTCAATGGGAGCTGTCCTTTCTTCAAGCTTTGAAGAAGTTATATTTAAGGTTAGATCACAAGATACATATGATGCATTAAAGTCTGGAGAAAACTCTATCTATCTACCAGGCTTAAAACTTCCTTCAAACATTAAAGCGGCCCTAAGTTGGGATGAAGTAAAAAAAATAAGTTCAAATTTTGAAAATGTTGAATTAATTGTATCTGGCCTTCCAACCAGTGCGATAAAACCATTCTTGGCAAATAATAAAATGATCCTTGCTGAGTTTTTAAATAGAGAAATTCCTATTGTTTCACTATCAAAAGGAATCGACCCCGATACATTGGAACTACCAGACGATCAATTCTTTGATGTATTTCCAGATGACAAAGATATGTTCACTTTCCTTTCAGGCCCAAGCTTTGCTAAAGAAATAATTGAAAAGCAAATTACATTGGTTTCTCTAGCTGGAAGAAAAAAGAAAGTTCTAGAAAAAGTGTCTTCTCAAATTAATAATGAGTATTTCAAAGTTTTTAATAACTATGACATTAAAGGTGTTTTGTTAGGTGGAGCCTTGAAGAATATTATTGCAATTGCTGGAGGAGTGGCCGAAGGACTTGGTTTTAATCACAATACTAGAGCAGCTTTAATAACTAGAGCGATTGCTGAAATGTTAAGGTTTGGAAAAATATTTAATGCAAGACCAGAGACATTTTATGGTTTAAGTGGAATGGGTGACCTTATTTTAACTACTACAGGAGATCTCTCAAGAAATAAAATCTTTGGAATGGAATTGGCGAAGGGTAGAAAGGCCAAAGAAATTATTGAGTCGCAAAGGTCTGTTGTTGAAGGATATAAAACGGCCAAGGCTGCTCATTTGTTATCAAAAGAATACGATATTAGGGCAACTATTTTTAATGGAGTTTATAAAGTGTTATATGAGGACATGGATCCTCAGCAGGCCCTGAAGTTACTCATGTCACAGCCTGCTAAGTTTGAATAATTTATAAATTCTTTTTAATTTCTGAAATAGAAATAGTCTCGCCTAGGTTAATCAATGTACCGTCACGTTTTTGAATAAAATAGGCAGGAACTCCAACCAATCCATTTTTTTTAAGGAAAGAACTTATTTTAGGATCATGTTTTGTCCAATCTCCTAATAATAATTTAATATTATTTTCTTCCACTAAATTTTTAAATGAAGAAGTATTTATTACAACTCGCTCATTTACTTTACATGTAAAACACCACTTTGCTGTGAAATCAATAAATACTAAATCTCCATTAGTTTTGAGATCTTTCATTTTTTCTTCAGACCACTTTTCCCATTGTAGTGGACCTGTATTCTTTTCTCTTAATAACATTGATTGACCACTTGTTCCTGTTGCTGATGTCATTTGAACTTGTGATAGATAAATAAAGAAAAAAAGTGGGAACAAATACATGACTGGAATTAATATTTTTCTTTTTGCTATTTTCTTATGAAAATAAATTGCAAAAAATAATGTAATTAAAGCAGTATGAAGAATCATAACTGGTAAATTAAAATCAATTAGTGAAGTAAATACATCGTGAAGCCAAACAATAGTTAGTAGTAGAGTTAAACCTAACCATTTTTTCATATGCTCCATCCACATCCCAGGTTTAGGTAACATTTTAATAAGTGAAGGAAAAATACCTGTTAAAATGAAAGGAAGTGCTAAACCTATTCCTATGGCCATAAAGATACTAAATATTGTGAAATTTGAAGAAGTAAATGCGAAAGTTAGGGCTGCTCCAAGAAAAGGTGCACTACAAGGAGTAGATAAAATTGTAGCTAAAACTCCACTAAAAACATCACCTAAAAAGCCATCTCTGATATTTACATTGCCTAGAGTTTTTCCTCCGGGAGTAATAAATTCAAATAATCCAAATAAGTTTAATGCCATTAAAAATAGAACTACTATCATTGCACTTACAAAATAGGGCGATTGAAGTTGAAAACCCCAGCCAACACTTTTTCCTGTAGATTTTAAAATTAATACAATACCTGCCAATGCAAAAAAGGTTAAAAGTACACCAAGTGTGTAAAATAAATTATGTTTTAAAATTTTTGCTCTAGAGGAATTTTGGTGTTGAATAAGTCCAAATAACTTCAATGAAATTACTGGTAGAACACATGGCATAAAATTTAAAATGAATCCACCTATTAGACCCATTAAAATAAAATAAAAAAGTGATTGTGAGCCTTCACTGGATTGAATTGGATTAACTTCTATATTGTGCTCTTCTTCTTTTTTTTGTTGGTTATTTACTGGAATTAAAATTTTGTAAAATGATTCTATTTGCGCAGGCGCAATATTAAATGATGAAATTTCTTTTTCTATAATCGAAATAGTCTGGTCATTTGGGTTTGCAAATAAAAACTTAAAAGATAGTGGTGAACTAAATACTCCATTTTCAGGAAGTTTTACTTCTGGTTCTTCAAACTCGCCATCCCAATCAATATTCATTTTGCCAAATATATTTCCTTTTTTATCTTGAAACATTTTCTCATGTTTAAAAGTCATTAACTTAGTAGGAAATGGAGTTAACAAATTCATATTTAGGATAGGAGCAGCATTTGCAGAAATATTATAATATAAAACGAGAGTATTATTACTTTCTCCTTTAGCAAGGACTATATCTAGATTTGCAGGAGCTTCAATAGTTTTTGGAAGACTGTTGAAATGAATTTTTAAAGTAGACTCACTTACCTTAACAGTTGATTTATAAAATTGAGTTGAAGGATTACCATCAGTAGTGAAGTTAAATGCTTTACTTCCTGGAATGCAAACTTTTTCACAGATTAACCACTTTCCCTTAAAGGCCAGTGTTTTATTATTTAAACTTTCATCCCATTCATAGAAAAAACTATATGTACCTTCATAGCCATAGGCCAATATATCACCCTCTTCTATATATCTCTTTGGAATTGGATGGGTTAAAGGTTTTAATTCTAGTTTCGTTTCACCGTCAAAAATCTCAATTGTAATTGGTAGTCCTGCATCTCCTGGATTTCTCCAGTATGTATGCCAACCTTTGGCGTTTTCAAAAGTAAAGGCCAAGTACTTTTTATCTTGTTCTTTAAATATTGAAGCATGAACATCTGTCAGAGTTTGAGGGTCTGGGGTGTTAGCCCGTGCGGAGATTATTAGAAATATGTAAATGAAGCTACTTAATATTAATTTCATAGAATTTGCCTTAAAGTTCCTGTTCAAAGAATTTTATAATAGTTAAAATTTTATCAGATATTGGCCCTAAGTTATAGAGGTGTATAAATGAAAATACTATATATTCTGATAATTAACCTATTCTTTACAAAAGCTTTACTTGTTCAAGCATCTGAACAAAGTATCGTGAAAGATTTTTTTACTAAAGTGGAAAAAGAAGGGCGCATTATTAGGGCCCAAAACCATATCAGTTATTTATTAGTTAAATATGAAAATATAGAAGTTGATAAAGATCCATTTCAAAGAGTTAAGTTAGGTCTATTTTCTATTGATAATAACAAGGAGTATTACGAAATCTTCGATATGCATTATCATAAGTGTAATTTTAAGTATAAAAATGGAATTAAGGACTCTATTAAAAGAGTCTCATTTGATTTGGAAGGTATTCCTTTTGAAGTTGAAAAAACTGTAATGAAAGCACTTGAAAAATATAATAACGGAATTTGCCAAAGTGATTTTAAATATAGTGAAAAGTTTAAAGATATTAGAAAACCAAGTTCTTCTGATATAAAAAATGTCATTGAATTTATAAAAAATTGGTAATGTTTTGTATCCCCAAAGAATAGTTTGCTTAACAGAAGAATCAGTCGAAACTCTATATCTATTAGGGTTACAAGATCGAATAGTTGGAGTTTCTTGCTTCGTCGAAAGGCCAGTTGAAGCTAAACAAAAAGAAGTCGTTACTTCATTTACTAATTCTAATATTGAAAAAATTATAAAATTAAAACCTGATCTTGTTCTTGGTTACTCAGATATTCAAAAAGATATTGCAAAAACTCTTATAGGGGAAGGTCTTGATGTTTGGATTTCAAATCATAAATCAATTGAAGAAATTCTTCGCTATATAAATATGTTAGGCGGAATGTTAGGCGTTCAAGAAAAAGCTGAAATTCTATCAAGCTCAATTTCCAACAAAATTCAAAGTCTAGATAAGACTAATAAATTTCGATGCTATATTGAAGAGTGGGATGAACCTATTATTGTTGGTTCAAAATGGTTCAGTGAAGTTATTGAATTGGCCGGTGGAAAAGACATATACAAGGACTATGCTTTGAAACCCTTGGCCAAAGATAGAATTGTTGATATTTCTAGAATTTCAGATTTAGATCCAGAGTTCATCTTTCTTTGCTGGTGTGGAAAAAAAGTAAATTTAGATAAAGTTTATAAACGACCAGAGTTTTTTGAAACCCGAGCGTATAAAAATAAAAAGATCTTTGAGCTTGATCCTTCTATATTTCTTCAACCTGGGCCAGCTCCTCTTTTAGATGGGATAGATATTATTCAGAGAATTTTTAATTCTAAGTAATTGAAATCCGAGCAAATTAATCTCTTATTAAAATGATCTCCTAAAGAATTTTCTGATTAGTTCGATAAGTCATTTGAAATGTTTAATCTCATTAATTTATGAGGAAAGAAATATGGGCCTTAAAAAATTAATACCAATTTTATTAGTGATTTCTCCGCTTATGAGTTCATGTGACTTCGTTGGTCATCTAGAGCATAGAGCGAGAGTTATTAATAATTATGAGGTAAGGGCCTTACAATTAGCAAAGCAAAATAGAGAGCTAAAAACGCAGATATCTAATCTCAGGTTTGAAATTCAAGAATTAAAAGCGAAAAATAATTTCCTAACAATAAAGTTGGATGAAAGATCTCCAAAGAGAAATATTGCTTCTATTCCAACAGTTAAATTAAAAGACGATTTTGTAAAAGATGATATTTATAATTGGAAACCTGAACAAATAATTAGTATGGCAGAAGAAAGCTTTGAAAAAGGTGAGTATGAGAAATCTGCTCAATACTTTAAAACTTTTTTAAGTAAGTATCCAAATGATCCAAGAGTAAATGATGCTTTTCTATTTCAAACAGGAGTGGCTTCATTTGAGTCAGGTAAGCACCATCAATGGACAATGGATTCAATGACAAGACTTGTAAATGAATTTCCAACATCAAAGTATTATCGTGGGGCAAAACTTTGGATGGCCCTCACTAAGCTTAAACAAGGTGATAAAAAATCATTTTTTAATACAGTTGAAGAATTTCGAATTAAATACAGAAATACAACCGAATGGAAAATACTGAGTGCACATTATGAAAAATTGGTTCACAAATACAAAGAATAAATTTTTTGTATTTACTATTTTATCTAT
This sequence comes from uncultured Oligoflexia bacterium, assembly GCA_964015265.1. GTDB lineage: Bacteria > Bdellovibrionota > Bacteriovoracia > Bacteriovoracales > Bacteriovoracaceae > CAXHCD01. The sequence continues at coordinate 11,712 of CAXHCD010000065.1, read as the reverse complement.
TTTCAGTTTTGGAGTAAATGCCTCTTCAAAGGGTATTGTTTCTTATTTAAAAGGTAACGCATTCATTATTAATAATGGTCAAACTAAGTCTCTTAAGATAGGTGACCCTGTTTATGATTTTTCAGAAGTTATTACTGAGGAAGGTAGTGACCTTACAATTAATGATTATTATGACCACAAATATCACTTATCAGGATCAGGACAATTTAAAATTCTTAATAAAATAATTGAACTTAAAAGAGGATTCTTATGGGTTCAGTCTTTTGGAAAGCATCAAGGATTCAATGTTCAAACTGCAAACGCTGTTATGGAATATAACTATGGCGATTATTTAATTTCTTTTGATGTTAATAAGGGAAAAACTCAGGTTGTCACTGTTACAGGAGTTGCAACGTTAACTAACACAATGTTTAAAGATTATCCTGAAGATATCAAAGAAGGGCAATTTAGTTTTGTATGGAATGAATATGAAAATGGAGTTCCGAGAAAGTCTACTCCAATTGGTTATGCTTCATTTCAAAAGTTAACAAGACTTTTTCCTTTAGTTGAACCAATTTCAAAAAATACTGTCCCCGTTCCAACAAAAGAAGTAGAAAAACAAGGACGATATATTGCTTCAGAAGCAAATTCATCTCCGATGACTAATAATATGCCTTCAAATATGGGGAAAGTTATTGTTGTTGAAAAGGTAAAACCTAAAAAAGACGTAAATCTTAATGCACTTTATAATAAGAAGCTGAAGGAAGTTAAAAAGTTTAAAGTTAAGAAAAAATTTAAACCTACATATGTTCATAAGTCTGGTGTTCCTATAAAAGTTTATGGGAAAAAATGGCCAGTTGATATGAAACGTATTCCTACATCAGGAACTAAAACCGAAAAGAAAAGTGTATCGAGAGGACCTTCTTCTATTCCTGGTGTACCAAAAAATTTAGCACCTAAAGTGAAAATTGATCCATTTGAAAAATCTCTCATTAATGAGTATAAAACTCAACTTCGCCACAAATCAGAAGTGTTAAACCTCATTGATGACCTTGAAAGTTATAAGCAAGACTATAAAAAAGATTATTAATTGTTTTAATTACTCGGTCTCCTGCGCATTAGGAAATTCTGTAGCTGCTATTCATAATAAAGCTTATTAGTTATAATCTTATTAATTCAATCAAATTTATTTTTGGGCCTTTTATGAAAACTGATCAACTACCTTCTTACTTAACTTATGATGATGTTTTACTTGTTCCTAGGTACTCTGAAATACTACCGACAGAAGTTAAGACACATACGAAATTTACGAGAAATATAGACTTAAATATTCCCATTGTATCTGCTGCGATGGATACGGTTACTGAAGCACCTACTGCTATATGTATGGCCCAAGAGGGTGGAATAGGTGTAATCCATAAAAACTTAAGTATTCACAGACAAGCAAAAGAAGTTGAAAAAGTTAAAAAGTTCGAAGCAGGAATGATTTTAGATCCAGTAACAGTGGGTCCAAAAGAAACTCTTGAAGATTTAATAGAAAAAACTAGAAGAAATAAAATAACTGGTGTTCCCGTTGTTGATGAAAATTTAATTGTCGTTGGTATCTTAACAAATAGAGATATGAGATTTGAAACTGATTATACTCAAAAAGTTGAAGAGGTAATGACTAAAAAAGATAAACTTATAACCGCGCAAGAAGGTGTAAGTAGTGATGAAGCAAAAAAATTACTTCACAAACATAGAATTGAAAAATTACCTGTCGTTGATAAAGAAGGAAGACTTAAAGGCTTAATTACAATAAAAGATATAAATAAAACAATTGCTTTTCCTAAAGCGAATAAGGACGAATTAGGAAGATTGAGAGTTGCAGCAGCTGTTGGAGTTGGTCCAAAAGAATATGTAAGAACTCAAGCACTTGTTGAAGCAGGTGTCGATGCTGTTGTCATTGATACGGCCCATGGTCACTCAAAAGGAGTGATTGATATGATAAAAAAAATTAAAGCAGATTTTAAAGTTGAAGTTGTTGCAGGTAATGTTGCAACAAGTGAAGCTTGTAAAGATTTAATAGCAGCTGGAGTTGATGGAATAAAAGTTGGAATTGGACCCGGGTCAATTTGTACTACTAGAGTTATAGCAGGAATTGGAGTTCCTCAATTAAGTGCAATATTTGATTGTGCAACAGAGTGTAAAAAACATGGTATTCCTTTTATTGCTGATGGAGGAATTAAGTACTCTGGAGATGTTGTTAAAGCACTCGCTGCAGGAGCAAGTTGTGTCATGATAGGAAGTCTTTTTGCGGGAACCGATGAAACTCCTGGAGAGAGAATTTTATATCAAGGAAGAGCTTACAAAGTATATAGAGGAATGGGCTCTCTTGGTGCCATGACTAAGGGGTCGAAAGATAGATATGGACAAGGTGAAATTGTAGATATGGGGAAGTTAGTCCCTGAAGGAATTGAAGGACAAGTTCCGTATAGAGGATCACTCTCAAGTAATATTTACCAATTAGTTGGAGGTATTAGATCAGGGATGGGATATAACGGAGCTTCAAACTTAGCGGAACTTGTAGAAAGAGCAAAATTTGTAAAAATTACAGCGGCGTCTTTAAAAGAAGGGCATCCTCACGATGTAATTGTTACTAAAGAAGCACCTAATTATTCAGTGAGTTGATATGAGTAGAAAAGTTTGGATCATTGATTTTGGTTCTCAGTACACACAATTAATTACAAGAAAGTCTAGAGAGTTAGGATTTTCTTCGGAAATAGTAACATTAAAGAAAGCAAAATCTTTGTTTCAAGAAGGTAATAGGCCAGAGGCTTTAATTTTATCTGGTGGGCCTCAAAGTGTTTTTGAAGATGACAATGATTACACTTTTATCTTTGAGAATAACGAACTTCCTATTCTAGGGATTTGTTATGGTATGCAACTGATGGGACGATTTTTTGATGGAGTTGTTGAAAAAGGTGTTCAAGGTGAATACGGCAAGGCCAGGGTAAAATTTATAAACGATTATAAATTTGATAATACACCTAATGAAGTAAAGGCATGGATGTCTCACTCTGATCATATTATTAAATTGCCTAAAGGTTTTAATCAATTTTTAGAAAGTGATAATGGTTTAATTGCAGGTATAGTTCATGAAAGCCGACCGATGTTAGGTCTTCAATTACATCCAGAGGTTGAACATACTGATCATGGAAAAGATATATTAAAATATTTCTACACAAATATTGCTAAGATTTCTGAAGATTGGGATTCAAGTTCCATGCTTGAAGAAGCTTATGAAGTTGTAAAAGTTGTTGGTGACTCAAAAGTTCTTTGTGCATTTTCAGGTGGAGTAGACTCTCTTGTGGCGGCCACGCTCACACATAATGTTTTAGGAAAAAATGTTCATTGCTTTTTTGTTGATCATGGACTTCTTAGACCACAAGATATTCATCATATAAAAGTTTTGAAAGAAAATACTGATTTAAATATTGAAATAATTGACGCTAAGGAATTGTTCTTAGATAAATTAGATGGTTTGTTTGAACCAGAAGAAAAAAGAAAAACTATTGGTAAAACATTTATTGAAGTTTTTGAAACAAAAGTACATGAATACGAAAAAGACCATGGAATTAAATTTGATTATTTATTACAGGGAACGTTATATCCAGATGTAATAGAATCTATCTCTCCTCATGAAGAAGATGGTAAATCAGTTACAATTAAGTCTCATCATAATGTTGGAGGCTTACCTGAAAGAATGAAATTGAAACTTTTAGAACCATTACGTTATCTATTTAAAGATGAAGTTAGACTAATTGGCGAAGAGCTTGGGCTTAAGTATGAATGGGTACATAGACATCCATTTCCAGGTCCAGGAATTGGAATACGAGTCATGGGAAAACTTTGTAGAGATACAATTTCTGCAGTTCAAAAATCTGATCAAATACTTTTTGAAGAACTTCATTCTCATAATTTATACAATTCTACTTGGCAGGCCTTTACTGTTTTTTTACCTGTAAAAACAGTTGGAGTAAAAGGTGATGGTCGGGCCTATGAAGATGTCATTTGTTTAAGACTTGTAAATTCAAGTGATGGAATGACTGCGACTTGGTCACATATGCCATATGAATTTTTAGATCGAGTATCTTCACGAATTACGAATGAAGTTAAAGGTATTACCCGAGTAGTTTATGACATTACCTCTAAACCGCCTGGCACAATTGAATGGGAATAGCCCGAATTTTAGTAAGGTCATACCGATGAAGTCATATTGAATTATTTTGGTCAGTTACTCTTATTTGTTCTCTTGTTTTGTCCGATAAATTATATGTGAGAGCGAGTATTTATTTAATATTCTTTTTAGTTCCATTGATTTCATTTTCTTATGAAATCAATTTTACAAAACTCAATTTAAACCAGAAAGTAGAGTTAATTAAAATTTATCATAAAGTTTTCTTAGAATATGAAAAAGAAAATGAAAAAAATTTAAGTGAAAACCGGTCAATCTTTCAGAGAATTCAACTTTTTTCACAAGCATATGCTGAAGGTAATTATGAGTGTTTGTATGGGGGATGGCCAGCTCGTAAAATAGGTGGACTTTGCTCAAGGCCTCAAAATACAAATGATTTATATAAAGCAAAATATTCGCAAAAATGTGGTGAAAATAAAAATAGCTTGTACTGTAATCCAGCGGTCTTTGGAGAAGATCTATGTGTGGACATTAGTACGCAGTATTTAAGAGTTAGAGCATTTTCTCAATGTTTAAAGAAGTTTAATGAAGAGGCCGTACTAGGAAAAAGAGATTATAGCGCAATTGCCAAAAATTCGTTTGAAAATCCTGATTTGGAAGGTTTGTTAAAACAGGCCAATGGGCTTGTGAATGACATATGTTTTTTAAGAAAGGGCAGGCAAGGAAGTAGCCCCATGTGTGAGTTATTTATAAAACATATGGAAAAGTTAGAGGCAGACAAAGTTGTAACTCTATTAAATGAAAGAACTGATTCTAACCTTATACAAGAACCAACAGTCTCAGAAGAAGTATCTGAAGTTGAAAATGTTAATGGGGTTGGAGAAAAAAGAGAAGAAGTTCCTTTAGAAGAAGTTTTAGCTAATCAAAAGTACTATGCTATTGAGAATGGTAAAATAGAATCAATAACATATTCGCTTCCAGATTCTATTGAAGTGATGAGAGACATTACTTTAAAAAATTCGAAGAATGGAAAGGTTCCAGAGCTCTACATGAATGTTTATAGCGATCAAAATATGTATATTAATCCAACTCCAATAAGTGGTATTAATATTGCGCCATCTTCATATCGAATTAATGGTGCTCTCTTAAGTAATAGAATATTTTCAAATTTAGTAAATTTTCCAACACCAGAATACAAAGAGCTATTATTAGGACTTGATTCTAAAGAACCTAAAAAATTTAAAAGAACAATTACTAACTTATTTTCAATGGAAACAGGTGGAAAAGACGGAGAGAAATTAAAAACATATGAAGATGGTGAGCCCGAAAGAGTTAATACATATCTTCAAGTTGAAATAGATGATGAAAGTTTGCCAAAAGAGTATCGAGGAAAAAATCTAAAATACTTTGTTAAAACTAGTGATGTTTTTGAAAATAAAAATTTAGAGTTTGACGAAAATACAAATCAAATGAAAATTAAAATTTTGAAAAATGCAATTGCCTGGGCCTTTTCGGAATATCCAATTAATGATTTCAACCCTAATATTGATTATAATTCAAATAAAAAAAGGTCTGAGAGAGATCGTCAAAGCGACATTATTTTGGCCCAAGAGAGTGAATCATTAAGTAAAATCTTTACAGGAGATATGTGTCTCATCAATTGTAATTTAGATCCAGATGGAAAAATTTCAAATTTTATTTTTGATGTTAACTCAATAATACTAGATGGCCCTGAGGATCAAGGTTTTCAATTCTATTTATCTAATGAAGAGATGAAAGAATTTGGTATTGAGCTAGAAGATGAATACCAAAAAGAGATAAATAAAGACAATAAAAGTTATAACTCTATTAGATATGATGAGTTCTTTGCAGATAATGCTCTTCACTTACAATTCATACTCGGAATGCAAATGTGTTTATTAAAAGATTTTAACCAATATTGTAATAGTGATATTGTTGATGCTCTTTCTTTAAACATGATAAACCGAAGTGATTTCCTCAAAAATCAAATAAAAATTAATGGAAGTTTAGAAAACTTTTGCAAGATGATTATTAAAAATTAATAAAATGTCATGAAAAAATCAAACTTGATAAAAAGAATCTATTAAGTTTGAAAACGACTAATCTTTTAATGATTCTTTACGATTAGTATATTGTAGATTTTTTAAAAAGAGACGGTAGTGGAAGATTTTGAAATTGAATTAAAGTTAGAGTTTTTGAGTGAATCTGAAGATTTGTTAGATGCAGCAGAGACAGCTTTTTTAAAATTAGAGTCAGAAAGAGATAATTTATCGTTATTAAATGAAATTTTTCGTTTGGCCCATAATTTAAAAGGCACTTCTAAAGCAGTTGGATTTGATCAATTAGCTGAAATTACTCATGTCGCCGAGAACTTAATTTTAAAACTAAAAGATGGAATTATTGAAGTTGATGATACTACCGTAACATTGTTATTGGATTTTAAAGATAAAGTTCAAGAGATTGTTAGTGAGTTAAAAAATGATTTAAATTATATTGCTGAGATTGAAGAGTTCAAATCACGAATTAACTCAAAGTTAGAAAATATATCTAACGAAAGTGTTGAAATTGAAAATATTGATGAAAGTGAAGACTTATTTTCTGATGATCTTTCAAGTAATGACTTAGAAGGCTTAAATAATGAAAATGATAATGAAGTTGAACCTGATCTTGTTCAGCCAGAAATTAGTACCGCAGCATTAGAGTCTCTTGCTGAGCTAGGTATTACAAATATTGAGAGTAACTCAAACAACCCCACTGAAAATCAAGAAACTAAGCCTGAGGTCAAAACTAATGAGATGTCTCAGAAAGTTGAAAAAAGCTCAGCTGCTTCCAAAAAAACAAAAAGTTCAAATTCTGAGTCAGATGAGAGTATTAGAGTAAATCTTTCTAGAATAGATAAAATGAATAATATTGTTGGTGAATTAGTTATTTTACAAACAATAACATACCAGAGACGTTACGAGTTTATTCAAGATGATTTAACTAACAAAACTATAGGAATGATGGGAAAACTTTTTAAAGAAATTCAAGAGTTGGCCATGTCTCTTCGTATGTTACCGTTGAAGAATACATTTCAAAAAATGAATAGAATTGTTAGGGATACATCTAAACTACTTGATAAGAAGGTAAAACTAGAGTTAGTTGGAGAAGATACTGAGGTTGACAAGACAGTATTAGAAAAAATTTCAGACCCTTTAGTACACATCATTAGGAATGCAGTTGATCATGGTTTGGAGTCTACAGAAGATAGAAAAATTGTAGGAAAAGATGAAGTTGGTATTGTAGAGTTATTTGCTTATCACGAAGGAAGTAACTTAGTTATACAAGTTACTGATGATGGTAAAGGAATTGATCCAGAAGTAATAAAGAAAAAGGCCATAGAAAAAGGCGTAATTACTTCAAATTCAAAAATGTCGGATCAAGATATTCTTCAATTAATATTTCATCCAGGTTTTTCAACAAAAGAGCATGTAACTGAAGTATCAGGACGAGGTGTTGGAATGGATGTAGTAAAAACAAATATTGAAGAACTTGGTGGAGAAGTAAGTCTAATGAGTAAGATGGGAACGGGTTCTTCGTTTAAAATTGTTCTTCCATTAACTTTAGCGATAATTGAAGGGCTTATAATTAACTCTGGTGATAATAAGTATGCTGTACCCTTATCTCAAATTTTTGAGATTGTTCAGGTTCGAGCAAAAGATATTAATGATTTTACTGGAATTGCAAAACTGTTTCGCTTGCGAGGAGAAGTTCTTCCTATATTTAATTTGAATGATAAGTTAGGAAATCCTTGTCTTGAAAGAGATAGTTATACTGTAATTATTGTAAGAGGAATTGCATATAATTTTGGAGTAATTGTTGATGACATATTAAATCAACAGCAAATCGTAATAAAAAAACTAGGTGAAGATATAAAAGATCAAAGAGGGTTGATGGGATCAGCTATTATGGCAGATGGTAAACCTTCATTAATTTTAGACTTGTTTGAAGTTTTTAAAAACGATCTAAAACCAAGTCGAAATTATAAAAAATTATTAGAAGAAGTAGCATAAATTAAAAGGGAGGATAACCTTTTGAAAAATTTAGAAGATATTAATAATGAAGAAGCTGTAAATCAGGTTCGTTTTATACAATTTGATTTAGGTTCAGAAAACTATGGAATTAAGCTTTTAAGTGTGAAAGAAGTTATCCCAATGCCGGATACAACTCCAATGCCAAATGCTCCTTCACATTTTATCGGAATTATGAATTTAAGAGGACAAATTATTTCAATAATTGATTTGAGAAAAAGACTAGGAGTTAAACCTAAAACTGAAGGTCTGGAAGAAGCGGTTATTATTGTAGAATATGATGGTGTAGGAATAGGTGTAGTCGTAGATTCAATAAATAAAGTTTTAAATATTAATATAAATGATATTGCTGAAGTTCCAGAGATTGGATCTAAAGTTAATGGAAAATACATTCAGGGTGTTTATCGAGTTGATGATAAATTAACAATAATGTTGGATTTAAGAAAAGTTTTAAATATTGAAGATATTAAAAAAAGTCAGCAAGAAGCTGCATAGAATTTGGAGAAAAAATGAAGACAATGAGCTTGAAAAGTAAATTAATTGTTTCGTTCTTGTTAGCAGGATTAATTCCTTTATTATTAGTTGGAAGTTACACATATAATAAGGGATCAGAAGCATTACAAGATATGGCAATTAAAAAGTTAGTTGCAGTCAGAGATGTTAAAGGTAACTCTGTTAAGAGGTACTTTGAAACTATTAAAGGGCAAATCTTAACATTCTCTCATGATTTAATGATTAGAGATGCGATGAAAAACTTTTCAACAACATTTAAAACATTTTCTTCAGAAAATAAGATTTCAAGTGTTGATATGGTTGTTTATAATGAAAGTTTGAATAAGTTTTATAGAAATGAATTTGCTGAAAAATATAAAAAAGAAAATCAAAAAGATATTGATGTATCAAGTATTCTAGGTAGATTAGATAATAATAAAAAGGCCCTTCAATTTCATTATATAAGCAATAATCCTAATCCATTGGGAAGTAAAGAAACGTTAGATAAAGCATCCGATAGTTCTTCATATACATTAATGCATGAAGCGTATCATCCAACAATTAGAAAGTTTTTAAATGAGTTTGGATATTATGATATCTTTTTAATTGATATTGATTCTGGAAATATTGTCTATTCAGTTTTTAAAGAATTAGATTTTGCTACGTCATTAATTAATGGGCCATATAGTAATACAAATTTTGCTAGAGCCTTCAAAGAAGCTAAAAAGCTTGAAGATTCTGATAGCTTTATAATTGTAGACTATGAAATGTATACTCCGTCATATGAGGCTCCGGCTTCATTTATAGCGGCACCTATTTGGAGTGAAAACAAAAAAATTGGTGTTGCAATATTCCAAATGCCTATAGATCGACTAAATTCAATAATGGGTGAACGTTCAGGAATGGGAAAAACAGGGGAAGTATACTTAGTAGGAAAGGATAGACTTTTACGTTCGGACTCTTTTTTAGAAGGTACTAATTATAGTGTTGTAAATAGTTTTAAAAATGCAAATGAAAGAAGTTTAAAAGGTGATGTATTTGATAAGCTTTCAAAAGAAGAAAAAGGATCTGGAATATTTCATAACTATTTAGGAAAAGAAGTTATCTCAGCTTATACTCCAATTGATATACTCGGTTTAAAGTGGGGATTAGTTGCAGAAATGGGTACAGATGAAGCTTTTGTTGCCTCAAATGCGATTAAAAATATGTTATTGATTTTAATCTCTTTAAGTTGTTGTGCTATACTTGTGGCAGCATTTTTCTTATCTAGTTCATTAGCAAAGAAAATTTCACAAATTGCAACTATACTTTCAAGTAGAACTAAAGAAGTTGCTAGTTCAAGCAAAGGGATTGAGAGAAGTAGTACTCAATTAAGTGATGCGGCTACCTTACAGGCGTCTTCATTACAAGAGACAGTTTCTTCAATTGATGAAATTAGTAGTATGATTCAGAGAAATGCTGATGCAGCTAAAACTTCTACTCAAGTGTCTTCAAAATCTACTGAGGCTGCTCAAAGAGGTCAGAGTACAGTTGAATCAATGATTCAATCCATTAATGATATTTCTGATAGTAATGATGAAATAGAAAGAGAAATGCATCGAAACAATGATGAAATTTCTAAAATTGTAAGTGTTATTTCAGAGATCGGGGAAAAAACTAAAGTTATTAATGATATTGTTTTTCAAACTAAGCTATTATCTTTCAATGCTAGTGTGGAAGCAGCTAGAGCAGGGGAGCATGGTAAAGGATTTGCTGTAGTTGCTGAAGAAGTAGGTAACCTTGCTTCAATGTCAGGTAAAGCTGCCTTAGAAATTACTGAAATGTTAGATAATTCAATTAAGCAAGTTACAGATATCGTTGAAAATACTAAGAAGAAAGTTGAATTCTTAATCAGAGATAGTAAAGAAAAAGTTGATACAGGGACAAAGACAGCACATGAGTGTGGAGAGTCTTTAACAGAAATTTTAAATAACGTAAGTTCTGTTAATGAAATGGTTAGAGAGATAGCGTCTGCATCAACTGAACAATCAACTGGTGTTCAAGAGGTTACAAAAGCGATGCAACAATTAGATCAAACTACACACCAAAATACAACAGTGGCCAATGAGTCTTCAAATATGGCAACAAAATTAAAGGATCAAGCTGATGGATTAAATCATGCAGTTGAGAGTTTGATGGCGATAGTTAATGGTAAAATATCTAGTTCTCAAAACTTTTATGAGCATAATCATAATAATTTTGAGAATGGAAAAAGTGATGAAAATAATTCGTCTAATATAATTTCATTTCAAAAAGATGAAAAAAATGAGCAAGTTTCTAAGTCTTCTGAAGGAGTCAAAGTATCTGGAATGGATACTGTTATACCAAGTGGTGATGATTCACGTTTTGAAGATTTATAAGAGATAGTAAATGGAAGCGCTGAAAAAGGGTGAGATTGATATTGATACGCTTGTTAATTACGTATCAGAAGTAATTTCTAAAGAAAGTGGAAACATTCTGGGAGATGCCCAGAAAAGTATGGTTTTAAGTCGTTTAAATAAAAGACTTATTGATTTAGGTGCTCTTGATCCACAATCGTACTATGAATACTTGCAAGAAAATTATAAAAAAGAAGTAAGTATTTTAGTTTCACTATTAACAACTCATCATACTTTCTTTTTTAGAGAGTTTGTACACTTTGAATTCATTCAAGACTATTTACCTATAATGGTAGAAAAAATCAAGAAAAGGGGTGACTCTAAGTTAAAAGTATTAAGCTTAGCATGTAGTAAAGGACATGAAGTTTATTCTTTAGCAATGTTTTTAGATTCCAATAAAGAATTATTACAAGGCTTAGAGTATGAAGTTACGGGGACTGATATTGACCCCGAATGCATAGAAATGGCCAAAAATGGAGTTTATTCTTTTAAAGAAGTAAAAACTATTCCAACAAAATTTCTAAATGGAAATTGGAAAAAAGGAACAGGGGAGATT
>CAXHCD010000064.1:0-21031 GCA_964015265.1 uncultured Oligoflexia bacterium | reverse complement strand
GCTCTATAAAGCTGGTTTTTAGATGTCGGAAGATTATTATTTTTTTCTAATTTATCGTTATATATTTTTAAATTTGACTGTATCGATATAATTCTAGTTTTTAGGTCTTCTTTTTCTTTTAGAAGAGAATCTAAGAGTACTTTATGTTCTTGAATAAGGATATTAAGGAAATCAGTTTCCAAATTTGTAATATCATATTCTTTTAGTTTTTTCTTGTGTTCCAATAATAACTGGTTAGTGTTCTTTATTTGATCATATGTAAGTTCAATATTTGTTTTAATAGACCTAATATTTAATTCGATTTTGTGTTTTTTGTTTTCTAGATCTTTTAGTTCGTCTCTATCCTTGTTAATTCTTTTTTCTATTAATTGATATTTTGACATGATTTCTTCATTTAAATTCAATTTTTTTATTTCAGTTAGAGTTTCATTTATTGAAATGTTAAGATCATTAATTGTATTATTTATGTCGTTTATCTGAAGTTGGTCCTCATTTAAGCTATTTGAAATATTTATGATTTTATTTATTTTGTGATATAAGTCATTGTAAATATTTTTCAATTCCCGCACATCTTTTGCATTAGCTGGTAAATCTATTTCATAGATTGTTTCTATCTTGGCGATAGTTGCTGTTAATTTATTTGATTGTGAGATGTGAGTACTATTTAGATTTTTTAATTCGTTAGCAGACTGTAATAATTTATTTCTTAAAATTGAACTTTGTTCAGAAATACTATGATATTGTTCTTGTTCTTTGTAATATTTTTCTAAATCTTTATTTAGATTTTCCAGAGTGACTTTACTACTGCTAAGCAACTCCTCAATATTGTCTAAGGATTTTAAGGAGATATTTAACTCATCTAACTTTTTTTGAATTTCTACTAAACTATTTTCCAAAATACTTTTTTCAGATTCTAGTTTTATTAGAGATGACTTTTGATCATCTACTTGTTTTTTTAAAGTATTTAACTCTTCTTCATTGCTCAGTATGATTTCTTCTTCATATTTTTTAACTAAATCGTCCTTGTTACCTATATGTGAGTCACAAATAGGGCATTCATTTTCTGAATCATTAAGAAGTTTTATAATGATTTGATTTTTCTTATTTATCTCGGATTCTAGTTCTTTAACTTTTAATTCCTTTGACGAAAAAACCATTTCATCTTCTAAAACTTTTATAGTTTTAATAAGATTTTCTAAATTTTTTGATTTAAACTTAAATTCATTTTGTAGTTTTTTATTTTGATCTAAAAAAAGTTTTTTCTGAGTATACTTAGAATACGAATCTTGATTGGCCTTAGTTACTTTTTGTATTTTAATTTTACAGTTTTCTACATTCTCAGTAACTCTTTCTTTTTCTAGCTTGGTGAGAATTATTTGATTAGAATTTATATTACTTTCAATTTCTTTAACATCTTCTTTTTTACTAATAATAGACTCTTTGAACTTAGTTAAATTTTGAAGATTATCAATATATTCATCAATTCTAGAATTAAACAAAACTAATTCGTCAATTTTTCTAACTTTATCCAATGTTTTATTTGGGTATTCATTAATTAAGCCATTTAATTTATTTTTTTCCCTTTCTCTTTCGCTTATTCTAGAAAGTATTATGTTTTTCTGCTTTTCATGGAAAACTTTATTGTTATTGATATTTGCAAGCTTAGATTTAAGTAAATTGTATTTTTCAATTACTGTTTTGTATTTATCTAAAAACTTAGTATTATCTTTAATCTCATTTGAAAATTGATCGTTTTTTATAGATATTTTTTTTACATTTTCTAGCTCTGTATCATGTTGGCATTTTAATTCTAATATTCTATTTTCCCAAGATGATATAGAAGAGTAGTACTGAGTATAACTTTCTAAATGTTTTAAAACATCTTGTTTTATAATTATCTCTTTATCTTTTTCTTGAATTAATAAAGTTGTTTTCTCAAGTATGTTTTTTTGAAGAGTTACTTCATCTTCATCAAATGGAAGGTTATGCTTAGTAATTGATTCTAATTTATTTATTACATTTTTATATTTTATTAGTTTTGAATTTAAATACGAATTAATTTTTGTTAAATCAATTTCACTATAAAGCTTTTCTAAAATATCACGTCTTTTTGAAAAGCTAGAATTGATAAACTCAGAGAACATTCCCTGATTCAGAATAACAGTTTTACAAAATTGATCAAAATTTAAATTTAGAACTTCTTCTATATTAATATCAACAAGTTCATTATTTTTATAATAAAACCTCTTAGCATTTATATTTTTAATCGGTGTCCCATCATTCTTGAGAACTTTACATTGCCAGTGGGCCGTATATACTTCTTTTTTGTATGTAAAGGTAAGTTCAATTTTACCTTCTTTTTCACCTAATGAAACATAGTCAGATTGATTGAGAGTTTTCTTATATGTTTGACCATACAATGCTAAAGTAATGCAGTTTAATATGCTACTTTTTCCAGATCCAGTAGGCCCTGTTATGGCAAATGGTCCAAATTCAGATAATTTCTCAAAATCAATTTTAGTTTGACCTTTTAAAGAAGTAATATTCTTAATTTTAATGGAGTTCAAGATCATTTTCTATAGACTCCTCTTTGCTAATTAAGGTTTTTAGTTCATTCAAAATATAATCAGATTCTGTGTCAAGTTTAATAGAGCTAATTATTTGATTGAAACTTTCTTTGATGATTTCTTCTTTTTTAGGATTATTATCAATTTTACTATCTATAAATGTTTCAAACAATTCATATATTGAGGGTATTGCTGAGACGTTAATTTTTTCATTTGTATTTCTTTTTTGGTTTACTGTTTTTATAGAAATTAACTTAGATTTTTTAGTGCTAAAATACTCTTTAACTTCATCGTAGATCGTTGAGTTGAAATTTTTTAATTCAACTATTACTTCAACTAAATTATTTACAGAATCTTCAATTAAGTATTCGTCCATTAATGCTTCATTAAATATGTCAGTTATTTTAATTTGTCGCAAATTGAAATAACTATTCAGTGGAACCATTTGTTGAGTAAAAGCTCCATTCTCTATTTCTATAAGAGAATAAGATTTTTTATTGTCTTCACCAAAATGAAGAGGGTAGGGTGATCCTGAGTAAGCAGCAAGAGGTTCTTTCTTACAAATTTGAGGTCTATGAATATGTCCTAATGCCAAATAATCATATGAATTGTTACCAATTCTAATATTCTCAATTCCACTCATAAAGAGGGCATTTTCAGATCCACCAAATTCAAAATTACCATAGAGGTGGTGGGCCATGGTTATATTAACAAAACCTTCGGTATAAACAGAAATTTTTTTTATAAATGATTCTGCTATTTTTTCAGGGGTATTATCTTGATTTTTCTCTATAAATCGTACAACTTCATGAGGTCTGAAAAATGGTATTTGTGCAATTTTAATTTTTTCATTTTTTAATTCAATAAAAGTGTTTAACTCATTTAAATTTTTAATATCTTTTAAATTAGAAATAATTTTAATTTTATTTTTATCAACAAGAGAGTCAGCTAGCTGTACAAGTGTAGAAGAATCGTGATTGCCATTTATTATAAAGCATTTTATATCTAAGCTTGATAATTCCTTTAAAAAATTGAAGAAAACCTGAACTGAACTATGTGAAGGGTTTGGAACATCAAATATATCTCCACATATAAGTAATATATCAATTTGATTATTTTTTAATTTACGAGGAAACTCTTTCAGAAATTGCGATTGAAATTCTAAAAGGTCTGTTTTGTATACCTTTTTACCAATATGCAAATCAGATGTGTGTGCAACTCTTACGCTCATTTACTATCAGGTTTATTTTTTTTGTTCCTATTATTACTATTATTTCGCCTAAGTTTTTGACCTTTATGTTTATGGAAATTTTTCTTATTTCCTGGTTTATTTTTTTTACTTCTATTTTTTATTTGTACATCACCATCTTCGAGCTTCTCATGCCCTTTGGCCGATTTGTTTATTGTTTTTTCAATTGGCAATATTTCTATTTCAATATCGTTGCTTTCTTCATCTTCTTCTAAATATTCTTCATCCTCGAAGTAAATGCTATTTTCTTCCTTTCCTATTGTCTTTGAAGTTTCATTTGTTACATGTTTAAATCTTTCTGGAAAAACATATCCTTCAGGAGTTTTCAACTTTGGATCAAACATATTTATAAAGTATTTTTTAATAACACCTCTATCAGTAATCATTTCAAATTCTTCATACATAATATGTAATTTTGTAACTTTTCCAATGTCTCCATTTTTAACTTTTATAATTGATTGCTCTTCTGGTAATTTTTTTCTTTTTTCTGTATAAACTTCGTCTTCATATCTAATACAACATTTTAACTGACCACAAACACCATTAATTTTTGAAGGTATTAAGGCCAGGTTTTGATTCTTGGCCATCTTTATTGAAACAGTTCCGTATTGTTTAAGAAATGATGAACAGCAAGTTTGCAAACCGCACGCTCCAACGCCACCCAAGGCAGCCGCTCTATCTCTAACTGAAATTTGCCTTAGTTCAATTCTCATTTTCAATTCAGAGACTAAATCTTTTACTAGTCCTCTGAAGTCAACTCTAGCTGGAGCATTAAAATAAAATACTGCTTTTTTACCAAACTGAATGATTTCCACATGAGTTAAATTCATATTCAATTCGTGTTTATCAATAAGTCTAATACAAATTATTTCAGCTTCTGTCTCTCTGGCCTTATTTTCTTTTTGTTTTTCTAGGTCTTCATCTGTAGCTAATTTTGAAATCGGTCTAAGTGGTAACATTGATTCTTGAAATTCAATTTCATATGGGAGTGAGTTTATATAGCCTATATCCATACCTCTATCACTCATGGCCACAACTTTTTGACCATACATAAAAACTCTTTTGCCAACTAAAAATGGAAAAGATTTAGAGTTCCCTGGAAATCTAACTCTTATGAGTTTTAATAACTGACCAGGTTTAAACTTAGACTCTTTGCTTTCATCTATACTATTATGTGAACTATCTATATCCACATTTGATTCTTCATTTGTTTGGTTTTGCATATTGTTCCCGATTTTAATGAAATATAGTCTCTAATACTCGGGTATTTGTCAAGGCCACTAGTGTAATTTTAGTAAGTTATATAGCTTAATTCGAGGGTTATGTAGTGAGTTATGAAATATTTTATTTGGTTCGTAAGATTTTAGAAGTTCTAGTAATTTGTTTACTTGTCTAAAGTTAGAAGAATTAGCTGTATGCCAATTAAGAATATATTCAGTAAATTCTTCTAGCTTCTCTCTATTATCAATAACTTTAGAAAATTCATCTAGTGATACAAATCTATCTTCTTCTATAAGTTTGCTATAACTTTGCTTGATATATTCAATAAAATTAGTGTGACTAACAACCTTGTTTTTTGTTGTTGCAAGCTTAATAAAATTGGCCCTACTTTCAAAAGTTGGTAGATATTTATTTTTTTGTTCATTGATTATAAAAAAAATTGTTTCTATTGGTGGCTCTTCTAAAGTTTTTAATAATTTATTTTGAATAGTCTCACTTAATCTGACTGCATTTTTAACAAACACTAATTTTACTGAATTAAAAAGAGGGGAGCTAACCAAAAAATGTTCAATATTTTCACAAAGATCAATTTTATAACTTTCATTTTTTTTTAATTCAAAAATCAAAGTGTCTGGATCATTTGAAATTTCTTTCTTGTGAAAGAGATAGTTAAAATATTGGCACAACTCTTTAAAGCAGTCATTTTCTGTTTCTATTATATTAAAATGATGAATTCTACTTAAGTTTAAATTTCGATTTAAAGACTTTTTCCATTCTTGCATGCTTATTGAGAGATTAGTTCATTAAGTTGATCTTTGATGTCTAATTCTATTTCATCTATACTTCTTTCGCCATTTATAACAGTAATTCTATTAGGAAATAGTTTTGCAGCCTCATCAAATCCTTCAATCAGTTTTATATGAAAATCACTTTTTTGCGATTCAAAATAATCTTTTGGAGCGCCTCTTACTTTTTGCCTGTTTTGTGAAGTCTCGTAGTTGATTCTTACATAGAATGTTTTATGAGGTAATAAATTTAATGGAAAGTGAGAGTGAATATCTAAAACCGTTTTTAACCCCAATCCTCTCGCTACACCTTGGTATGCCATTGAACTATCTATATATCTATCACAGATAACTACAGTACCGGCCACTTCTAACTCTCTTAGAACAACTTCAGTAAGCATTTGTGCTCTAGATGATGCAAAAAGATATATTTCTGAAAGGGGATTAATTTCTTGTTTTGCCTCCAGAATTGCTTTTCTAAGCTGCTCTCCGAATAAAGTTCCGCCTGGCTCTCGTAATATTATTACTCTTAGACCTTTAGATTCTAAAAACTCTTTAGCAGTTTTTAATTGTGTTGATTTACCAGCACCTTCTATTCCCTCAAAACTCACAAAATATGATCCAGGAAAAGCTGGGGCCCTAAATTGAGATAAGTATTCACTTGTTAAATTATCCATGAATGTGTTTTATCACAGTAGGTAAGTGTAGGTAAAATAAAATTGCACAGCTAAGAATGTGCGAAGAAATCAGTAATTGTTAAATTCAGCATCTTCTTCAAAGTCCTCTCTGAACTCTTCATCTTCTTCATTTTCATCAACGTATTCTTCTGCTGAATTAAGTTTTGTATTCTTAGATCGAATTCTTTCATCATATTCCGATTCTCGAATTTCTTCAGCTTCAACTGGAGCATCATTGTCATCGTAATATGCACCTTCGTCTTCGATTACATTTATTTCTTCCTCTCTCGGAGATGTCTCTATTTTTCTTTTTGCTTTTCTACGCTTTCTAGAACGAACTTTTTTTCTAACTTCTCTTGGTTCATCAATTTCATCTTGTTCGTATAAGTCTCTATTTGATTCGGTTTTGTTTATAACTTTTGCTTTACGAGCAGTCGGTTTTGTTCTTGTATTTCTCTTTATGACTTTTTTTCTTAAAAGCTTCTCAGC
The DNA here is from genome assembly GCA_964015265.1 of uncultured Oligoflexia bacterium. Classification (GTDB taxonomy): domain Bacteria; phylum Bdellovibrionota; class Bacteriovoracia; order Bacteriovoracales; family Bacteriovoracaceae; genus CAXHCD01. The sequence continues at coordinate 14,043 of CAXHCD010000064.1, read as the reverse complement.
TTGATTTTCTTGTTGATTTGCCTTACCAGCTTCATTTCCAAGTTGATAAAAATATAAAATCATACCTGTAATTGATGCTATTCCTATTATTAATAGGATATAATTGAAGATGGCCTTAGTTCTTTCTTCTTTTTTTACTTCATCAATTTCTTGCTCAATTTGATTTTTCTTCTGATTTTGAGCATCGTTATCATTATTTTGATTTCCCATCATGGCCAACCGTACAACAGCATCATTAGAGTTTTCACCTATTTCTTTAGATGAATTTATTTTATCATGTTTAAATATACTTTGTGAGGGTAAATTAGGTAAATCTTTTTCGGTATTATATCGTCTGTCAAAGATTTTTATATCATACACTTTGTGCCATTGCGTTCCACCATCTGAAGACGCAGTGTCAGTATAAAGTAACTCCTTATTTTCCAACATATTTCGAATGTCATCAGAAGAAAAAGGTCCTTCTTTTTTACCTTCAATTAATAAATAATATTCGTCGAATGGGTTTTCATCTAGACACTTTCCGACTTCTTGAATATCACGTCTTTGAAAATATGGGTGTTCGTAAACAGGATATTCTTCTTCATCATCAAATTTTTTTAGAGTTGCATTTCCTTCTATTTCGTTATGGTCAAGAAAGTCTTTTAAATCTTCGTCGTATACGAGTCCAATAACCTCATTCTCTATAGTTAATTCAAATAGGTTTTCATAAGGGATTTCGTAAACAGCAATATCTTGCTCAGAAAGAACTAGGTCTCTATAATTTGTTATACTTTTTTTGTATTTTCGTGCTTGAGAGCTCAAAATTTATCCCAGTTTATTAAATAACTGAATACCGAATCGGAATATTAGAAAAATTATTTAGATAAGCTTGAAATTAATTGAGAGGAATGTTTTGCCCCATTGAAAATAGACTCAATGGGGCAATATATTGGATTCTTTAGAATACAGAGTAACTAAAACCGACACCATAAGTAAGTTTGTCTACGAAACCATCAGTATTAATGATTTTTCCGTCAAATTTTGCCATTGTATTATCAGAAGCAGCGTTTACCCAAACAGATAGTTTATTATTTATTGAGTATCCAAGCTCTGAAGTCAGATATAGCGCCTCACTATCATCTGCTTCACCGTTATTATCATACATTAAATATTCTTGAATCATTGATAGACTTAATTTATCCGTTAAAGATGCTGTTTGAGAAAGAACTAGATAATTATAGCTATCATAATTAGCCTGTGCTCTTGAGTTATGAAGTGTAAGGGCCTTGTATAAAGTTGCACCTAAACTAATTTTTCCAAGAGTTTTTGAAGCACTAAGAGAAAATCTTGTAATTCCATCCGAACCACCAGCAGCTCTAGACTTTAATTCTGGATAATATCTTAACTCAGCTTTTGCTGAAAGACCGATTCCATTTTCTGCTTCAGTGAGAATTTTTCCTCTTTTATAACTAAGAACCATTCTTGCCCAAGTATCTTCGAACTCAGCGTCTTTTGATTTTTCAGTAGTATATCTTGTTTCTAGTTTTACACTGTCTTTATCAGAGATTTTATAACCAGTATAAAGAATGTTTAGAGTAGAAAAGCCATTAATTTTTGCTGGATCCTCTTTATCGTTTTTAACACTTCCAGTTTCATGTAAAACTGTCATGTTAAATGGTGATGCTTCAAGTTTTTCAAGTAAGCTAGAAGCTGAAGTAGTGCTTGTGCTAGTAGTACTCGCTGCATTTGCACTTAATGCGGCCAGTGTCGTTAATAGTGCGATTGACTTTTTCATCTCTTCCCCCGAAAAGTAAATTTATCCTCATTTCCTTTGCAGTTTCAAAAAAATTCACTGCGTTTTCGAGATCTTTTTTCTCAATTTAGGTTTAGCTTGGCAATAATTAAATAGCGTATAATACGTGTTTACTTAAAAAAGTAAGTTCATGTAAGGAAAAAAGAATACTTACGGGGATTTCTTTTTATGTAACGTGACATATTGGCACCAATTATCTAATCTTAATGGGGTGAATCATTTAATTATTTTATTTTTCTTATACTTAATACAATGCATAAGAGTTCTTCTTATCCCTGTTTTCTTTCTTTTGAGAGTGTTTCCTTCTATTAACCAAAGATATAAATTTGAATTAAAAAATTTAAATGAAGAAAGAAACGAAAAGAAGGCCAGGGCCTGTTTTGAAGTTTCGAGCGTTGGTGAATTAGAACAAGTGTGGCCTATAATTCTGTCTTTATTAGAAGAAAAAGAGATCATAGAAGTTATTTATTGCTCTTGTAGTTTAGAAAAAAAAATTCAGTCACTAAAACAAACTTGGACTACACAACTAAAAACTATTAGAGTGCCTTTAGTTACCTATATTCCTGGCGCTTATGGAAGAAACTTGGACCAGTTTATAACAGCAAATGAATTACATTTTTGTAGATATGATTTTTTTCCAGAGTTATTACTTTTAAGGAAAGGACGTAAGTGTAATCTATATTCAGCTACTCTAATTGGTAAAACAAAAACAAATTGGTTTAAAAATCAGTGGAAGCAATTCTTATTTCATGGGTTTGATAAAATTTTTTGCGTTTCCAAAATTGATAAAAAGAGGTTCGAGAGTTTAGGTATACCAAGCGCAAAATTAGTTGTTAGAGAGTTTAGAATTCCGCAAATTATAATGAGACAACAAAATGAACTGAAGTTTGAAAATAGCGAAATTTTATATTCGGCACTAAATAATTATAAAAAAGAAAATAGAATTATATTTGGAAGTTGTTGGCCGGTAGATTTAGAGCTCTTAGACTCTATTGATTTAAATAAAAACATAATTGTTTTAGCTCCTCATAACTTAGATATTGAGTTTATTAATAATATAAAGTCTAAATTAAATGCTCTTAAAGTAAGATTTGCTTTATTAGATAATGAAGGTTCATCTAATAAAGACTTATTTTCTTTTAATGTGATCATTTTGAAAACTCCAGGTGTCCTATGTGAATTATATAAATATTTTGGGCACGCCTATATTGGAGGAGGATATGGTAGATCTATTCACTCCGTTTTAGAGCCTTTCTTAGGCGGAGCTAACGTGTACTGTGGGCCAAAAGTCCATAGATCTACAGAAATTGAAGTAATACAGTCTATAAATGATAAAAAATTAACCATTTTAAGTAATGATAAAGAGTTTAAAATATCTGCAAATGCGGACTTTAGCGTTCCAATTAAAATTAATTATAATGATTATTTAAAGGGTGATAATATAAATTATGATTAAAAAAACAGATGAGTTAATTGTTAGTGATTCATTTTATGGCCCTCTACTTGGTATTAATTCCATTAATAGGGGGAAATCTACACTTATAGTTGATGACAAGAACTTTAGCCTTGGTAAGTTTTATACAATTTCAAAGTCTTTATTTGATGTGAAAACAATTGAATCAATTAATAAGCTAAATCACGTTGAATTAGAGGTAGAATTATATAGATCTATTGAACTAGAATTAATTTTTCAAGGCAATAAGAGAATATGTTTCTCTAATAATATTGTTAATAATTTAATTGAAATAAATAGAAAATTTGGGGCTAATAATAATTTCTCATTTGATCAAGACTCCTTACTCTCTCAAATTGAGATCATTTCTTTAAATGCACTAACCTCAGGGAATAAAGATTTTACAAAGTTTTGTGAAGCATATTTAGATAAAAAGTTAAATCAAATAATTGAGTCTTATTGGAAAAGTTTTATAGACGAGAGTGAGGATCTATCATTTAGATATTTAATTTTATTTTTCAGATCTTTTTATCATTGGAACTTTGGGCTTCAAATTTCTAGATCAGAGTTTTACTTACTTTTTTTAAAAATAATATCTGGCCCATGTGAAATTTATAATAACTCTATAAAGAGTGAATACCTGAATATTTTTAAAGGCCTTGGCGGTACTTATAAAAAGGCACACATAAATGATTTAATTTTTGATAATGGGAAACCTTGGTCAATTGAATTATCTACTTACGATGGAGTTTTACATCCAAAAAGAGTTTTGCTTTTAGGGAACTCATCAGAGTATGGTGCACTTAGTTTAAAACTTGATAGGTTTTATTCTTATTATTATGAGAGGTATAATAATATATCTTCTCCAAAAGAAGATCTTTATAATAAAGTTACTGTTTTATTTGATGAAAAAGCAATTTCCTCATCAAGGCCTTATTTAGTTGTTAAGGAAAATGAAACAGATCTTGAGGTTTTCCAGTTTTATCGTTCAGGGCCTACATCTAAGGCTGACTTTTTTGTTAAATCAGTACGTAGTGAGTTAAGTGATTTTTTTAATAATCACTTATTACTAGATATTAATAAATATAAGCTTCTACAAGTTGAGGAAAAAGTTGATTTGGTAGGCTTTGACGAAGCACCTTTAATTACGAATAGCTATGATGAAAATTTCGTTCCCAAATTTCCTGATATCTTTTATTTTAATGGACCCTCTAGTTATATAAAAACTAAAAATATTACTTATCTTGGTCAACAAAACTGTAACAAAGAAGGATTAGATAGCCTAATTGGGAGATTTAGTCTTGAAATTTAATAATAAGAGTGGACAGGCAGCAGTAGAATATCTTCTCTTAGTAGCTGCAATGTCGATAATTATTTTCAGTTTATCTCAAAGAGTTAGAGATTATTTTCTTGCTGATGCTCAAAATTGTAATGCTAGTTCTAAAAGTTTAACTTGTGCTTTACAAAAAATATTGAGTAGAGAGGATGGATTTAGAACCTTTAGAATGTATTAATCATTACTTATATTTGAGAGTTTTAAGTAAATGACGCAATGCATTTTTTCAACTTTGAAAATATTACTCTATTTTCGCATTATTACTGCCTAAATTGCAAGCTACGGGTATAACAAGCTGCATTTTGAATAATTAGGAGGAGTGATGAGAACGCAATCTAAATTCAATGTCATGCTTTTATTGTTACTAGCAGGGCTTTTTTCTGGACAAGTTATGTCTCAAGAAGACCCGCTATTGGCTGAAACTGACGAAGTATTAAATTCTGAGCAAATAGATGTTGATGGTCTTTATAATAGAAGGCCAAAAAAGACTAAGGCAGATCGTATTGCTGAAATGAGAAAGAAGCTTGAAGAGCAAAACGAGCAGATGGTTCAAAAGAAAATTGAAGACATAAGAATTCAAGAGGAACAAAAGTTAACGAATCGACTACAAAACGCTTTTGGTGGAATGAATGCTGCTTTAAATGATCAAGTAGAGGTTAAGCAGGCTGCGCCGCAAAAAGTAGTTATAGAAGAAGTTGAAGTTAAAGAAGAAGCACCTAAAGGAAAAGTCATTCCAAGCTTGGGTGTTTTAAATATTTCTAATGAAAACTTTAGTTGGGAGTCAAAAGTTGCATTTGGTCTTGCTGCTGAATCTATGATTACAGAAAGATTTTCTGCTGGTGTAGGAGTTAGTTACGCAACGTTAGAAGCAAAAGATTGTGATTCTAATTATACATATTGTGGAACTGGTTATGTTCCAGGTTCTGTTTATGGAAATTATGCAAATCAATATCCTGAAGGTAGAGAAATTGAGTACAAGCATCTTATCATCGAAGTTAATGGTAAGTTTTTTATAACAACAACAAGTATGATTAGACCATATGTGGGACTTTCACTTTCATATAATAGAGTTTCAATGGAATACTCACAAGAATCAGCTAGAACTCCAGGTTACTGGTATGACCCGTATACAAACTCTCAGTTCGGAGATGAAACATATAATTCATCTTATGGTGCGGGAGCTGTAGTGGCCGGTGTTGAAGTTAAATTTTCAAAGAATGTTGGTCTTGATTTAAATGTAAAACTTCAAAGACCATTTGGAAGCTTTAATGAAGAGTCTAGTGCATCTTCTTCGTCATCAGCGAATTATGATCTCAGAAGACTAGAAAATATCGGTGAAACAATACAAGATTCTACTTTTGTAGGTATAAATGGTGGACTTGTAGTAGCGTTCTAAGAAAACGTTCTCAAATTATATACTATCTAAAAGGTCAGAAAATTTTCTGGCCTTTTTTTTTATCTAAGACTTTATTAATTTCAATTATTTCTCTATCATTTTGGCATAATCAATTGTTTGGAGAAAAAATGAAAGAAGTTTATTTAGTAGATGCAAAAAGAACTCCTCAGGTAAAATCAGGTGCTGATTTAAAAGATGTAGATGCACCACATTTAGGTACTTATCTTGTAAGATACCTTTTGGATAAAACCTCAATTCCTAATGACGTAGTAGATGAAGTTATTTTTGGTAATACTGGAAACCCTCCAAAATATCCTAATATTGGAAGAGTAATAGCGTTAGAAGCTGGTTTGAATAAAAAAACTAGTGGATATTCTGTTCATAGAAATTGTGCATCAGGAATGGAAGCCTTGGCCCAAGGCTATTTAAAAATTGCTAGTGGTAGATCAGATATAATTATCGCTGGTGGTGTTGAATCGATGTCACAAATGCCACTAATTTACAGTAAAGAGATGACTGATCTTTTTATAAATGTAATGAAGGCCAAGTCAGTAAAAGATAAGTTGAGTGCTGTTTCTACTTTTAGACCACCTCACTTGTCTCCCATTATTGCTATAGAACAAGGATTAACAGATCCATTTTGTGGATTAAATATGGGGCAAACTGCCGAGCTTCTAGCAAGAGAGCTGGGTATTTCTAGAGAAGAGCAAGATGCTTTCGCTCTTGAATCTCACCAAAAGGCGGTTAGAGCAACAGAAAATGGTGATTTTAAGTCTGAAATACTTCCTTTTATATTTGGAAATAATTTAGAAAAAATATTAGATAAAGATATTGGCCCAAGAGCAAACTCTTCAATGGAAAAACTTGGTAAAATGCGACCATATTTCGATCGTAAAGCTGGAACAGTAACTGTAGCAAATAGTTGTCCTATTACAGATGGTGGCTCAGCAGTGTTACTAGTTAGTGAAGAAGCTCTTAATAAATATAATCTTACTCCAATGGCAAAAATGACTGACTATCATTTCCATGGACTTGAACCTGAAAGAATGGGAATGGGGCCATTGCTTGCAATGGATGGTGTCCTAAGAAGAACAGGTATGAACTTAGATCAAATGGACTTAGTCGAAATTAATGAGGCATTTGCTGCCCAAATTTTAGCAGTTTTTAAAGGTTTAACAGATAAAACTGTCGCAGATAAATTTGGAATAGATAAAGTCTGGGGGGGAATTCCAAAAGAAAAATTTAATGTTAATGGTGGTGCAATTGCACTGGGGCATCCTGTTGGATCAACAGGATGTAGACTTGTAGTGACCCTGGCACATGCACTTAAAAATAGAAATAAAAAGTATGGAATAGCATCTCTATGTATTGGTGGTGGCCAAGGTGGTGCTGTAATTTTAGAAAATTTACTATAATAGTTTGGAGAAAATAATGTCTTATAAATCAATAAGCTTTGAAATAAAAAATAAATTTGCTTACATTGGCTTCGGTTATAATTGCGATAAATCTATGACTACTCTTGGTGAACAAGCGTTTGAAGATTTACAAAATGCTATTACAGAGGTCGAAAAAGAACAAAATAACTTAAATGGATTAATATTCTTTTCTCATAAGAGTAGATGTTTTTTAGCAGGGGCCGATATTAATCTTATTGCCAGTATGAAAACTGAAAATGATGGTGCAGAAGGTGCTAAACTTGGTCAACAGCTATTTAATAGAATAGAGGATTTAAAAATACGCACAATTGCTTGTGTAAATGGTGTTTGTCTTGGTGGCGGTCTTGAGCTTTCTCTATCTTGTAATGAAATAATAGCATCAGATGACAAGTCTACACTTCTGGGATTGCCAGAGGTTAAACTTGGTTTAATACCAGGTTTTGGAGGAACATATAGACTTCCTAAAAAAATTGGACTTCCAAAAGCACTAGATTTGATCTTAACTGGAAAAACAGTAAATGGAAGAAAGGCAAAAAAATTAGGTCTTGTTACAGAAGTTTATGCTAAAGAATATTTATTAAATAAAGCTGTAGATGTTTTAAATAAAGGAATGAAAAAAACTTCTTTTAAAGATTCTCTAGAGAATATGGCCAATGATAATTTTATTACTAAAAAGATTATATATCAAAAGGCCCGAGAAAATGTTTTAGAAAAAACTAAAGGTTTTTATCAAGCTCCTTTGAAAATTTTGGATGTTATGGAGGGAGGAAGTCTAAAGGGGAGAAGTTCATACTTAGACAGTGAATCTTCAGCTTTTGGTGAGTTATGTGTAGGTGATCAAAGTAAAAACTTACAGCATATCTTTTTTATGACTGAAACTGTAAAAAAATATAACGGCCCTAAATCTGAAAAAACATTGAATGACCTTTCAAGAGGTGCATGCTTAGGTGCAGGAACTATGGGTGGTGGTATTGCATGGTTAATGTCTAATAACGATATGAAACCAATAATGAAAGACCTAAACTCCGATGCATTAGAATTGGGACTTAAGCAATCAAGTTCTAATTACGCGAGTATGTTAAAACGTAGAAAAATATCAACTGATGATTTCGCAAGAAAACAAAGGTCTATTAGACCTCAAACTGATTTTGCAGGTTTTAAAAGAGTTGATTTAGTAATTGAAGCAATTATTGAAAATATTGATATCAAAAAGAAAGTTTTTTCTGAGCTAGAAAAAGAAGTTAGAGAAGATTGTGTAATAACTTCAAATACATCATCTTTAAGTGTTGAAGAGATGGCCAAAGCCTTAGAAAAACCAAGTCGATTTGCAGGACTTCACTTTTTCAATCCAGTAAATAAAATGCCGCTTGTTGAAATTATCACACATTCTCAAATTGCTCCTGAAGTAATAGAGGCCTTACATAAATGGTGTCTTAAAGTTAAAAAAACGCCTGTGATTGTTAAAGACGGACCAGGCTTCTTGGTTAATAGAATTTTAATGCCTTATCTTAATGAGGCATCATTTTTACTTGCTGAAGGCGTGTCTATTGCTGATTTAGATAATGCTTGCTTAAATTTTGGTATGCCAATGGGCCCAGCAAGGTTAATGGATGAAGTTGGAATTGATGTTGCTGAAAAAGTAGCTAAAATTCTTCATGATGGGTTAGGTGATAGAGCAAAGGCAAATGACTTATCAAAAAAGATGGTTGAAAAACAACTACTTGGAAGAAAAAACTCTAAAGGATTTTATTTATACGATGCTAAAGGTAAATCAACAGGGATTAATCCTGAAATAGAAGGTTTACTACCAAATTCAAAAATAAAAATGGATGAAGTTGAAATTCAAAAAAGATGTTTTTTACCAATGATTAATGAAGCATCAATTATTTTAGATGAAGGGATTGTTAAAACAGCTGAAGACGTTGACCTCGGTATGATTTTTGGAATCGGTTTTCCCCCATTCAGAGGAGGGCTGTTGAGATATGCAGACCACGAAGGTCCAGATAGAATTTTGGAAGCAATTGATAATTTTTCAAAAACAGTGGATAAACATAGGTATCAGGCGTCATCTTATTTGAGAAACTTAGTAGAGAACAAAAAGAAATTTTATGAGATAAGTGAGTAAGGTTGTTTTTATACTATTCTAAATATTTTATAAAATACTTATTTTTTTCTAAGGGAAAACAGAAATTATTGTTTTTGGCCCTTTTAGGATTATTTCTTTCATCTTTTGCTCTGTTAGTTCTTCAATCTACTATGACAGGGCTTCAAGAAAAAACAATAGGTCGATCTAAATCAGTAATGGGCTCATTAATCATTAATATTTCAAATGATGATGATACAGAAAAAATTTATGAAATTTTAGATAGTAAAAATATTCTATATTTTAAAGAATATGAAGTTGAGCTTTTTTTAACATACGGAAATAATGTTATCCCTGTCATGGCCCATGGTATTGAAGATAACTCTGTTAGTTTTTACAAAAATATAAACTTTTCTGAGGGGATAGCACTTTCATACGAGATGTCTCCTAGATTGAACGTTGAACTTGGAAATAACGTTTCTTTAATTTCTCCTTCTCACAGCGATCCCATGTTAGGAGATATACCAAGCTCAATAACTTTAGATGTAAGTGATTTTTACGCCTCTGATGTGCCTGAAATAGATGCTTTTCATGTCTGGACTAGATTAAGTGCAATTCAAAACTTAGTGAGTTCTAATTCCGTTAATAGAATTCGTGTCTTTAATTATGATGATTCAAAAGCTTTGAAACAAGAATTGTCTACATTAATTAATAAAGAAAAAATAAAAACATGGGAAGAACAAAATGCAACTCTCGTTTGGTCATTAAAGCTTGAATCGACTGTTATGGTATTTTTATTTGTTTGCATGAGTTTACTAGTTTCTCTTTGTATTACTTCAGGGCATTTATTGTTTTTTCGAAAACTTAAGACTGATTTAGTTTCTTTTTGGATATTAGGAATGTCCCAAAAAGAAATTGAAAAATTCTCTTTTAAAAGTGTAAATTATATTTCAATTGCAACAATTTCATTTGGTTTAATTATCGGTAGTATATTTCTTATGTTTGTTGATCAAAATGGAAGTGAGATTTTACCTCGTTTTTTTGTTGATCGAAAAATACCTGTGATTTTATCTTTCAAGGCCTATATTATTTCTTTTTTAATTCCTTATTTGATATCTATTGCTTTTAGTATTTCTACTTTCAATTACTTTAAAAAAGATTTGGATTATTTGGGGCAAATTCGATCTGTTTAACTATTTAACTTTTAGTTTTTCAAGGGCCATAAAAACTTTACTATACTGGCCCCCTCTAAATTTAGATTTATTTTTAACAAGAAAATTTTGGAAGTTCCAATTTTCGTTATCTAAGATGTATTGTGCAAAGCATAGGGATACATGAAGCAATGCTGCGAATGGGGCTATTCTAGAGCCTTTATGTCCATAAGGAAAGCCACTTCCATCTGGCCTTTCATGATGCTGTAATAAGATAGTATGTGAATCACTTGGAGATCTTGAGTCTTCTTGGGCCAGTCTAGATGATTCCTTTGTATGGTTTTTAATTTTTTCTTTTTGTTCTTCTGTTAAATTCTCATCAGACTCAAATTCTATTCGGGTTAAATATTTAGCAAGTTCAGGTTCTTTAATTAGAGTAATATCATGCATGTGAATCACATAACACATTTTTTCATAAGTAGCTGAACTATCCCATTTAAGCTCTTTTAATATAGCTGATGAAATATTTATCATTAAACCAATTCTATTCTTAATATATTTACTTTCTTCTCTATCAATATTAATTTTTTTTAATAACTCACCAAGCTTTTTATTTTTTTTCATCTTTGAAACTATTTCGTTCATTCTGTCATACATTTTATCAATAAAATCTTGTTCGAAATGAAATGGATTTTCGATATCTTTTTTAGATACTATATTATCGCCTTGGGTCTGATTTAATTCTTCTTCTTTAGCTTCTTCGATATGCTTTTGTTTAATGTTAAAATTTTCATCTTCAACTATTTGTTTAGCATATTTATTAATGGCCTTTAATATCCAGATATGAGCATCTTTTCTAATATATAATTCTGTTATACCTTTCTTGCTATATTTCAAATAATCTTGACTATCTATTTTATCACCTTCTTTGAATAATTTTAGTAATCTTCCTGATCGAAGTTTGATATAACAATCTATTTCCAAATGATCTAATGAACATAATGTTTTAAAAGAAATTGATGTAAATTTTGAAACTTCTTCCCTTTGTTCTTTTATTTCAAATTGTTTTGTTACTATATCTTTAATTCCTTTTATAACTTCATCTTTGGATAAATAAGATTGGACTGAATGTTTATTATATGGGGCCCATTCTGTATTGCCCGTCTTAGAGGTAACTATAAATGGAATCTTTCCAAATTTATCTACGGCCACTTGAAATAAAATTGCGTTTTGATCTTGGTATTCACCTGAGTCACTGATTATAAATGAAAATTCTTCACCAGTTAATTTAATAAAATTTATTGCAATATCAATTTTGTCAAAATCTATTACTTCAAAGTTGAATTCAGATTCAAGAATATATATTAATACATTGCGTACATTTGCTTGAGACTCAACTAAAATTATCTTAGTTTCTTTTGACATTATTCTATAACCCTTTGGAATAATTTCGGTTATTTTAAACGTCTATAAAAGTTAAGATTACTTAAACTTTAAATTATCTAAGACATCAAATGGGCTAGACTTCTTTGTCTGAGTTTTTTTGCTTTTTAATATTTTTTTATCTTTGCTACCTGTGTGGCCCTGTGAATCACTATTACCTTTAGCAGAAAGAGAAATACGTTTTCTACCTTTATCAATATCAATGATCGTTACTTTAACTTCTTCACCAACTTTTAAATGATCTAGTGGATTTTCTATAAATTGGTCGGCCATTTGTGAGATATGTAATAATCCCGATTCTTTTATTCCGATATTTATAAAAGCACCAAATTGCGTAATATTATTTACAATTCCACTTAATCTCATTCCAACTTTTAAATCAGAAAACTCATTAATATCTGATCTAAACTCAACATTTTTAAATTCTTCTCTTGGGTCTTGAGATGGAGCTTTTAACGACTTCAAAATATCTTCAAATGTAAACTCACCAATAGTTTCTTTTAGTTTTTTATCGCTAGATAACTTTTTTATATTTTCTTTATTTGAGATTATTTCTTCAATTGCAATATTATTTGAAGAGGCCCACTTTTCAATAATTGAATATTGTTCTGGATGTATAAAAGTTGAGTCGAGTGGATTAGCGCCATTATAAATTCTCAGAAACCCTGCGGCCATTTGAAACACTTTATCACTAAATCTTGGGATTTCTAATAATTGATTTCTATTTTTAAATCCACCCTTTTTGTGTCGATAAGTTACAATATTTTTGGCCATAACTTTTCCAATTCCAGATACTTGACCCAATAAAGTATCTGAAGCTGTATTTAAGTCCACTCCAACATAATTAACACAATCTTCTACAACTCCGCCAAGACCTTTTTTAAGTTTCAATTGAGAAACATCGTGTTGATATTGTCCAACGCCAATAGACTTAGGATCTATTTTTACAAGTTCCGCTAATGGATCTTGCAATCTTCTTGCTATTGATACGGCCCCTCTTACTGTAACATCTTTTTTGGGAAATTCTTCCCTTGCTATATCACTAGCGGAATAAACGCTAGCACCAGCTTCATTAACTAAAATGCAGTTAATTTTTTTATTATCTTTGAAAAGATTACTAATAAATTGCAATGTTTCTCTTCCAAATGTTCCATCTCCAATTGCAATATGATTGATATTAAATTTTTCAACTAAGAAACGAACCTTTTCAGCTGAGCCTTTAATGTCGTTTTGAGGTTTATGAGGATAAATTACATCATCAAATAACAAGTTCCCATTGCTATCAACAACAACAATCTTACAGCCAGTTCTTACACCTGGATCAATTCCTAAGACAGGTTTTGATCCAAGATATGGCATTAAGAGTAAATTCTTTAAATTCTTTTTAAAAATATCTATGGCCGTCTGATCAGCAATTTTTTTTACTTCAGCTCTAAGCTCTAAATCTATAGATGGATGTATATATGTAATAAGTGCCTTTTTTATGGCCTTTTCAATGCACTCTTTTGTGCAATTTGAATTGATATATTTATTAGAGCACATATTAATTAATTTTTCTTGCTCAACGGTAAGCTCAGATTTCAAGACTTTTAAACTTACACCTCTTCTAATGGCCAAGTATCTATGCGTATTCTTTTCATTTAATAGATTTTTAAAAAGCTCATCATATTCAAAATAGTCTTTGAATTTTTCGAAATCTTTAACCGTTTCAGCGTCCTTTCTTTTAGATACTAAAAACTTTGATTCACTCCAATACAAATCTCTGATTTTTTGTTTTAAATCAGCATCTAAATATATTGTTTCGGTTACGATATCAATGGCACCATTAATAATATCATCTTGAGTTTTGAATTTGTCATGTTGACCAAGAAATTTTTTTGCGTTTAAAATTAATTCTTCATCTGATAAATTTTTAGTTAGAATTAAATTTGCTAATTCCTGGAGTCCAGCATC
>CAXHCD010000063.1:0-21777 GCA_964015265.1 uncultured Oligoflexia bacterium | reverse complement strand
TGCCAGCGCCAATGCCAGCGCCAATGCCAGCGCCAATGCCAGCGCCAATGCCAGCGCCAATGCCAGCTCCACAACCAGCAGTACCAAGTGTTACATATGGAGAGGTTAAAAATATTTTAAAAACTAGATGTTTTTCATGTCATGGGAATAATGGGACTTTACCACAAAGTTATAGGTTTGAGTTTGACTCAGAAAATGAAATGTTAAAAAGCAAATTTATCACTATTGGAGATTTACAAAAGTCCTCTCTTGTTTACAGAATTAAAAAGGCAAATATTGGGGTAGGGAAAGAAGATATGCCCACAAATTCTGATATTTCTATTGAAGAAGTTAATAAAATTAAAAAGTGGATAGAAAACGCTAAGTTTGAAAAAGATGAATATAGGGTAAGTTTTTATAATGCCGAAAGCAATACTTTGAGTGGCTTTGAGTCTGATAAAATTATAAATATTGAAGTTAGATTAGATAAAATTGCTAATAGCGATGTTTTAATAAAGTTCCAAACTAAGGGGAGTGCTACAAAAGGAGAAGATTTTGAAATTGAAAATGAAGTCCTTTCGGTACCTAGAGGTGAAAATAAAGGTTTCATTAAATTAAAAATTATAAATGATATGGACTATGAGTTAGAAGAAACTATAGAGTTGGTACTATTAGATACAATAGAGGACTCTTACACTTCCCTAAGCGGTAATGGTGCTATTTTTGTCTATAAAATCATGGATGATGAACAAGCTAATAAAAAAGAAATAATTGATGATGCCAAAAATAACTTAACAAGAATTATGAGTGATCTAGAAGATAAAATTTTGGAGAGTGAAAAAAGTAAGTCGCAATTAACGCTAAATAAAGAGAATATTCATAATGTTTCTTTACTGAGTAATAATCTCGCTCAATCTGTTTCTACTAGTTCAGATTTAAACTTTTGTGAAATTAAAAAAAATGACCACGATTTAGAACTTCAAAAGGCGTCAAATATTAATGATGACTCTTTAGCCTTGTTTAACAAATTTAATGAACTAAAAACAGAGATTGGTACTTATTGTGAAATGTCTAAAATATTTATTGAAAGGTTAGAGACAAAAGAAGATAAGGATCTTTTTCTAGGTATAGATGCTAATTGTAATAAATTTATATTAAGCTTTGAATTCGCTTTAGAGTCGATATCAATTATTAAAAATTCAAAACAAAAAGTTGTTGATAATGCAAAAGCTATTGATTTACACATTAAAAAATTAAAGGAGGACGCTCAAGTTAATTATCAACAAAGTTTAGTCGGCTATTATAGTTTTGATAAAAGTACTTGGAGTGATAATAAAGTTGAAAACCTTTCAAATTTAGGAACATATTTATATGCAAATGGAGAACCAAGTTATATCGATAATGGTAAATTTGATGGTGCCGTTTATCTAGATGGTGTTGATGATTTTCTTCACGAATCAAATATAAATTCAAATGAATGGACAGAGTTTTCTATTTTGTCATGGATAAATCCAAAAATCTTAGGAGATTTTAGAGTTGTTACTAAGTCGCCAAACACAAATGCGAGCGAGCATATATTATCTCTTGGACTATATAATGATGTGATTAGAATTAGACTTACAACAGAAAGTAGTGGGCAAAAAATATATTCTCAGTTTGATTCAGCTCCATTAATAAAGGCCGGAGAATGGCAGCAAATTGGATTATCGTGGTCTTCTAAAAATAATGTATTAAATATTATTTATAACGGAAAAATTGTTCAATCATTTGTGCATGAAGGAGATAAACTTGCAAGTAGTTCATTGAGTTTCGTAATTGGAAATGTGTCAAAAGAACATTCTCGTCATTTTAATGGTAGCCTTGATGAAATAGGAATATTCAATGAGTCAGTTTCAAATGAGATTATTTTGTTGAGCTATTTTAATAGTATTAGAGAAAGTTCTTTGAATGAAACAAATGAAGTTGTTGATAATACAAATAAAGTATTTAATAATTCTTCCTCTCCTTTAAATACTTGTGATGTCGAAAATCCAGATATTAAATTAGCGAAAATGATGAGACGTTTATCAAAAGAAGAGTTGATCAATTCATATGTTAATTTGTTTGGAAGTCAGTTTGAAAATAGGTATAAAGTAGATATATCTTTAATTCCAAATCCTTCTTATGTTCGAGAATCAAATCATGATGGTCATATATTCAATGGTCCCTTCTTTGAGTCTGTATTAAATCTTGGACAGAAAGTTTCAAATGATATTGTTAATAATAAAGAAAGTATGACTTTATTGTTTTCAGATTCATGTATCTCTGAAGAGATCTTAACTGATACTTGTTTAAAGAAGTTTATTTCTGATCTTGGTATGAAAGTTTATCGTAGGCCACTTACTCAAGATGAGCAAAGTTCTTATCTTGAAATGAGTAACTTAAATAACTATCAAAATAATTATACTGAAGAGTCACTTAGTCTGAAAAATTTAAATAGAGAAGAAAGGTTAAAAAGTATAATTTTTGGCATGTTGATTTCTCCAGATTTTCTTACAGTATATTTTCCAAATAATATAAGTTCACAATTTTACTCTTTTCATATTGCTTCATATCTTTCATTTTTATTTACTAAGGAACCCCCTGATAATATCCTCCTTTCAAAGGCAAAAAATAAATCACTTGAAACTATTGAACAACTCAAGAATGAGATTATAAGGCTAATTAATTCAGAAAAAGGAAAAAAGATTATAGGACAACTAGGATCTGATTGGTTAAGATTGAATACATCAGGAGACTTAAAAGCTGGTCAAGCGATATTAAAAGGAATTAATGGAGATGGTTTTTTTGATAATATAAGGAAACATTTTCACGACAATATTTCAGATTTAATTGTTAATAAAGAAGTTGGACTTGATGAACTTTTTCAAACTAAAACCTTTTTTATAAGAAACTCTCTTATTGCTGATTTGTATGGGATTGATTGGGCTGGTCCAGGTTATTATAATGTAGGCGTACAAAGGGCCGGTATTTTATCTACTCCTGCTTTTACGGCAGATTCAATTATTTCAAGTTCAATAGTTTTAAGAGGTGCAAAAATTAGAAGACATGTTATTTGCGATACTCTTCCAACGCCAAACCTTGCTATTATAGACTCTAGAGAGGATACGGATGATCTTCCCTCTCATGTAGAGGTTAGTAATCGAGAATATTGGAAAGAGTTTACAATGAAAGATGGTTCTATTTGTTTAAGTTGCCATACTCAAATGAATCCAATTGGGCATATTTTTGAAGGAATTGATGGAATTGGGCGGTCACGAAAGTTTGAGGAAGTTTACGATAGCTCTGGAAATGAAATATTAAACATTCATACGATTTTTAAAACTGATACTCCTAAAATAAGTCCAAGCGATACTGTATTAGCATCAAATCCATTTGAATTGGGGGAGTTTTTAGCAAAGTCTAACAAGGTTAAAGGTTGTTTTATAAGAAAATCATTTGAATATTTCCATAAAAGGCCATTCGCAAATATTTCAAAAGAAGAAAAATGTTTTTTAAATAAAATGGAAATTAACTTTAACCAAAGCGAAGGCAAAATTTTAGATATAATTGTTAATTTAATTGCAAATGAATATTTTTATAAAAAATAAAGAGTAGAGGTAGGAAAAATGTTAAAATATAATAATAAAAGTAGAAGACTTTTTTTGTTAAACTCCTGTGGATTAGCATTATCATTACCTTTACTTCCATCTCTACTGTCGCGATTTGTTAGTGATTCAATTGCAATGGAGGTTGGTACACCTAATGCATATGTTTTTTTAAGAACTTACTATGGTCTATATCACAACTTTAAACATGTTTATGGGTCTGAAGATTTTAAAGACGGCTGGGAGCTTATTAACGAAAAATTTAATGGCAGTGAGTGTATTAATGGAGAATATAGAACTAAAAAATTAAGTAATTTTAAAGATCATAAGATTAATCTTTTTCTTGAAGATGAATTATATAAAAAAGGATTAGAAGATTACGCAACAGTAATTTTAGGAGATTCTAGCTTTTATCCTCTTGGGCATTTTAATTCTTCAGTCCTTGGAGCTAGTACAAATGCTGGAATCGAGCATGAATATGCAGACTTTCCTAATAGCAATCAATCATCTATTGATGTAATACTTCAAAAGAAATTCTTAAAGGAAAATCCAAATTTGAAACCTATCTATATTAGACCCGGAGGATCAAGTGGGACTCATAATCAGTTTAGTTTTTCTTTTGAAAATGTTGGAGACAAGAAATATATTCGTCCAGATTTTATTTCTGAACCGGAAGTATTATATAATTACTTAGTAACTGATATCAAAAATTCAATAGGTGGTGAGTCTGCTGGGGATAATAATAGGACTCAAAAAATACAGCTAAACGTACTTGATCATATGAAAAATGAGTATAAGAAATTAAAGTCTATGGTTAGTTATGAAGAAGGCTTGTTGTTAGAAGAACATGCAGAGAAAATAAATTCTGTTTCTAATAAGATAAAAAATAATATCATCAATAAAGAAAATGTAACGATTGAACAAAATGGAAGTTGTAAAGATCCTTTACGGGATAGTTGGGAAAAGAATTCATACAGTGAAATGACTAATCAGATGAATGATTTAATATCAATGGCACTTGCTTGTGGCGTAACAAAAGTTGTTTGCATAGACTTTCATCATTATCAGTCTCATAGTGTCTCTCATTCTTCTAAACCTGATGGAGCGATACCACATTTAAGAGGTGTGCAAGAAGCCAGAGATAAATTTTTTGATTTGGCCCTAAAATTAAAAAACATTACATCTCCAACGGGAAATGGAAATTTACTTGATTCAAGTGTCCTTTATCACACCTCTGAGTTTGGGTGGGAACATCATGGAAAAGGTGGTCATTCATTATGTATGTTAGGTAAAGGAAACGGAACTATAAACTCTGGAAAAGTTTATGATTTTAGAAGGACAGAAATTCATAAAAGTACAGGTGATAAAATAATATCTGCTAGTCGAAAATTTACTTTTGATGGTGATGGAATTGGTGGGAAGCATGGTATTCCTGGTTGGCTTCCTTATAATATATTATTAGAATCTTTAGTCAGAATAGCAGGTATTGAAAGATCTGAATATTTAAAGAATAAGCCTATTTATGGGTCTCCTTTAACTGATTATGAGTCAGGAGTTTATAGTAACGGTCTTCAAAAATATCATTCACAAACAGTCCTTAGTTCATTAGCTCCAGGAATATTTAGGAAATAGGTTAAAAGTCCACCTTTGTTTAGCTACAAAGGTGGCATTTTTATTACTTGGAGTTATTATCTTCAAGTATCGTTGAAGCTGGGGAGACCGATCTCTTAGTGTCTTTAGACTGATTAATTGATTTGCGAGAAGAATTATTTGAGAATTTAAAAAAATCTAAAGACGCAAAAAAATCAGGTTGAACTTCAACTGTTTGCTCCGAAAAATATATTTGAAATAGATCGCTTTGAAAGCGTTTCATTTTAGTCTCCAAACTTGTATATCATTTCTTCAGTGATTATCTCATTTATATATTTTTTATCAGTTTCTTTATACTTTTTACTTATATGTTTAAAGGTAGGGCATATATTAGAAAAAAATAAGTTAAGTTGTTGATTTTAGAGTGATCTTATTGATAGTGTTAGACACTTGTTATTTTAATGTGACATAACTTTAAAGAGGTAAATATGAAAAAAATAAAATTAAATAGTGGGTATGACATGCCCATTGTTGGATTAGGAACTTGGCTGTCAGAGTCTAATCAAGTTTATAATATTGTAAAACAAGCTTTAGAGATGGGCTATAGACATATTGATTGTGCTGCAGTTTATGGAAATGAAAAAGAAGTTGGCAAGGCCCTAAAGGAATCAATTACTGATGGTATAGTTAAGAGAGAAGAAGTATTTATTACTTCTAAACTTTGGAATACAGAACATAAAAAAGAAGATGTTCTGCCAGCACTTGAACAAAGTTTAAATGATCTTGAAGTTGAATACTTAGACTTATATTTAATGCATTGGCCAGTAGCTATTAAGAAAAATTCTAATTTTCCATTGTCGGCCCAGGATTTTATTTCTTTGGAAGAAATACCATTAAATGAAACATATGAAGCAATGGAAGGATTGGTCAAAAATAATTTATGTAGGTCTATTGGTGTTTCGAATTTTTCTTTAAAAAAATTAAAGGAATTACAAAGTAATTGTGAGATCTCGCCTGCTGTTAATCAAGTAGAGCTTCACCCTTACTTATCTCAAAATAATTTATTAAATTATTGTAAAGAACAAAACATCGTTCTCACTTGTTATAGTCCTCTTGGATCATCTGGAAGACCAGATCAAATGAAAGCAGAAAATGAACCTCGAATAATGGATGATTTAGCAATTAAGAGTCTTGCACAGAAATATAATAAGTCAGAAGCACAAATTATATTAAATTGGTCTATATCAAGAGGGACAATAGTTATACCTAAGACTGTAACTCCAAGTAGGGCAGAGCAAAATTTAAAATCACAAGATTTTACAATGGAGACTGAAGATTATAAAAAAGTGGATGAGCTTGATAGACACTATAGGTTTGTCACTGGAGAATTTTTTACGCCAGAAGGATGTGTTTATACTATTTCAAATCTATGGGATGAGTAATTAATGAGTAAATCAACCAAAGTTACACTAGCTTTTTTATTAATTTTTATTTTTATTTTTATTTTTCTATGGGGACTTGGTGAAGCACTTGTTCCTTTAGTATTTTCATTTGTATTATCATACCTTTTATTTCCTTTAATTATTAAACTAGAAAAAAAAGGCGTTCAAAGAACGATATCTGTACTAATAGTATTTAGTTGTTTAATAACTATGTGTACTCTATCTTTATACTTGATTGTTCCAAGACTTTTTGCTGATGCAAAAGAGCTGTCTACTCAACTTCCTTCTTCATTAGCAAAAGCGATCGACAATATTGAGATTTTATCTCAGAAATATGGATATGATTTAGATTTAAGTGAAAGTAATATTCGAGACCTAGTAGAAGAAAATGTAAGTATGATTTCTAGTAATATCTTGAAAACATTAACTTCAGGTTTAAAGGGGACTATTTCAGGTGTATCTAAGTGGTTAACTTCAATATTAAATTTATTCTTAATTCCACTTTTCTTTTTCTATATTATTAATGACTTTGAGAGAATTTCTAATAAATTCGAAAATTTATTACCTAGTTCTTTTAGAGATATAGCTCACAAATACAAAAGCTATAGTAATACAATTTTAAGTGGTTATATAAGAGGACAATTGTTAGTAGCACTGTGTTTAAGCATTCTATATTCAATCGGTTTAAGTATTATTGGATTAAAATTTGGACTATTAATTGGATTAATTTCAGGCATGTTAAGCATTATTCCTTATGCTGGATTCGCTATTGGTTTTGTAATGGCCATGACTATGGCATTGGCCCATTTTACGGGGTTTAATGTTATTATTGGCGTGGTTATTGTTTATTCTGTAGTTCAAGGATTAGAAGGAATGCTCATTACGCCAAAGTTAGTTGGAGATAAAGTTGGTCTAAGTGCTCTTTCTACTATGCTCGCCTTAATAGTTGGGGGGAATATTTACGGACTTGTAGGTATGCTTTTAGCTATTCCAATAGCTGCAATTTCAAAACGAATTTTCAGTGACTTACTTTTTTATATCCAAGGGCACAATAGTTAATATTTAGTGACATAAGTATCTAGAATTAAACAAGTCGCCAAATATATGGGTCACCACCTATTTTCTATTTTCAGTAAGTTAGCTCTAAATTAGCGCAAAAATTAGTTCTTGAGTAAAAGAGTTGTAGAATGAATGTAGCTCCGAAGGAGGGCACATGAAAACGTATTTAGGATCTCTGCTAGTTTTATTTTTACTGCAAGGTTGTATCGGATCTTCAGAAGATGAGGCTTCTTTTTTCAAAAAAGCTTCTGAAAGTGATCTTGATGGGCAAAAGGCACCTGAAATTATTGTTGAAATAGGTGATGAGCGGCCACCAGTTATCGTTGATGAGGGTGATAACGGTCAAGATGATGGATCAGATAACTCTGGATCAGATGGTGACTCTAGCTCAAGCGACAACTCAGGTGATCAGGGAGGTTCTAACTCTGGTGGTATGGCCGACGGAGGATCAGGCTCTGGAGGTTCAGGTGATAACTCTGGATCAGATGGTGACTCTAGCTCAAGCGACAACTCAGGTGATCAGGGAGGTTCTAACTCTGGTGGGATGGCCGACGGAGGATCAGGCTCTGGAGGTTCAGGTGATAATTCTGGCTCAGGTGATAATTCTGGCTCAGGTGATAACTCAGGATCGGGAGATGTAGCTGATGGTGGATCAGCAGGCTCAGGTGATAATTCTGGCTCTGGTGATTCTGGCTCTGGTGATTCTGGCTCTGGTGATTCTGGCTCTGGTGATTCTGGCTCTGGTGATAATTCAGGATCGGGAGATGTAGCTGATGGTGGATCTGGAAGTGATTCAGGTTCAGGGTCTAATGATGACTCTGGAATGGATGATGATGGTAGAACTCCAGGTAGTGATCAAGCTGGTGGAGGATACGACAATGGAAATGGTGGTTCAGATGATCAAGGTCAAAATGAAGTACCTGTAGATGAAGTTGTAGATATTTGTGAAGGCGCTCAATACACAATGCCGGTAGAAGTTATCTTTCCAGAAAGAAAAGAACAATGTGATTGGGAAAATAATGGTAACTTAAGTAGAAAAGATGTTTATTTTAGAGGTAGAAGTGAGCAGGTTGTTAATTTTGCTCTTCCTCAAAATGCTGTTATATGTGATGTAAGTTTTGAAAGTAAAAAAGATCAAGAAATGCATTATGATGACCATTTTCTAATTTCATTAAATAATTCAGTTTTAGCAACAACATATGACAAATTTATTCCAATGCTTTCATTAAGAGGTGAAAGTGCTTTACCTCAATACAGTTGGGATAGTATTGCTGGAAACTTTTGGGACTCTAAAAGTCAAAATGCATATTGTCTAGGAAGTGATATTGGGTCTTCATGTTCGTGGCCAAAAACTCAAA
Source organism: uncultured Oligoflexia bacterium (assembly GCA_964015265.1). GTDB lineage: Bacteria > Bdellovibrionota > Bacteriovoracia > Bacteriovoracales > Bacteriovoracaceae > CAXHCD01. The sequence goes on along the minus strand of CAXHCD010000063.1, from coordinate 12,723 downwards.
AGAAAGGTGTTATGAACTTAGATATTAAAGGTCAAAAATTTATGGAAATTATGGCCTTAGATATTTCAAAAAGTGAACATGAGTTTAAGTTTACAACTTTTGGTGATAACGATAGTTCTGACTGTAAACATTCGAGATTTGAATTTAAAGTTGAAATTAAATATGCTTTAAGTGAAGAATCTTCTGAAGACTCTTCTGATGACCAAAGTTCTGCTGATCAAGGTTCTCAAAGCTCTGGTAATGAACAGGGATCTAGCGATGATCAAGGATCAAGCAGTTCTGGAAGTCAAGCTTCTGATGACTCTGATCAAAATGAAAGTGGTGAAGGTTTTGAACAGTCAGGTTCACAAGATGATAGTTCAGGTCAACAACAAGCTCAAATTGTTGAAGCAAGAGATTCATTTTCTCTTTCTTCTCAGTCAAATACAACATGTGACCCTTTAGGTGATTCATCTGGCTCTCAAGGTGGTGACACTGCTAAAGGTGTTGTTGGGAATATTAGAGTATTAAATAATGTTGGAAAAAATGTTAGAGGACATTTATCTTCATATCTAAACTCTGAAACGTCTGAACAAATTCCTGAAGTTAAAATCTTTATGGATGAAATCAATGTTCCTGAGAGAAGGTTTGATAGAGGTTTTGTTAACATAAATGGTGATCTATTATATTATCAAGATAAAGCGTTACTAGAATGGTTCAATGTTAATTTACATACGGTTTTAGCTGACTCTTTAGGTAATAGAAGTGGAAAATATGAACTGGCTATCTTAAGTGATGATGGTTCAATTTTAAATATAACTGACTTATCAAATAATCAATCTAGTCGTTATATTTATTCTCCTAAAACCCATTCTCCTAAATTTTTATGTGGACCTAAAGAAAACAGTGCTAGAGTAATTGAACTTGGTCCAGGTAAAGCACATGATTTAAAAATAAATTATTTCCAAGGTCCAAGATATCGAATAGCTCTTCAATTATATTGGAGAAAAGTTAATGATGATTCTAAAAGATCTAAATTTTGTAATAGTACTATGAAGAAACATAAAGTTTCTAAATTAATTGCTGAAGGATGGGAAATCGTTCCTTCTGATGTATTACATTTACCAAATGGAAATATTAATACATGTGCTACAGTAGCAGGTCTTGTTGATAGATTTATTTTAAAAGATGCGCCAGTGATTGATAATAATCATTCAATCGAGGTGTCTATAGATGGGCAACAATATGGTGGAATTATAAGAATGTCAGTTGAGGAGGGAAAACACGTATTGATTCTTGATCAACCAATTAGCCTTGATAGTAATAAAGAAGTATTAATTAAATATTATAAGCAACAATAAAAACAAATCCTAAATAATGTGAAGGCCGGTTAGCAACCGGCCTTTTTTTGTTTGTAATAATTTCAAAATCATATATAAAAATTGAATCTGATGACTATGTGCGACATCAAGAGGCAGAACTATTCCTTGGAGCATGTTTTGAGAAGCTTTATAAGCCTCTTTATTTTAATTCTAGTACTATTTTCAATGCAATCATTTGCTGCGCAATACACTTTTAAACAGGGTGTTTATAAGGGCCATAAAATGGGTCCATTTGCAAAGAAAAATAGTGCTTGTGAGATAGAGGTTCTAGAAGTTTTTGAAGGCAAAGGGCTAGTTGTAAAAGAGGGTGATAGGATAGAATATCTTGAACTGATGGAAGAAGAAGAAGGATCGCCATTTTATTCATACAAGTCGCTTAATAAGAATTTTTGGGGCCAACCAATTTTTGAAGTTTATAGCTATACGGACGGACCTGCCTTTAGAAAGGCAAATAGGCTATGGGACTGCACTATTTTGTCTAATCAAGACATATAAATCACTAAGAATACTTTTTAAATTAATATTTCCTTGTTAAAATCCACAGCAGCAAAAGGGATATTATGAGCTTTTTAGAAGATTTCAAAAATAGAGGATTATTTTCACAAGTTGTTCACGAAGACGAGCTTCCAGAGCATCTAGGTTCGAAACGAACTGCATATATTGGTTTTGACCCTACAGCAGATAGCTTACATGTCGGTCATCTTTATCAAGTTATCAACTTAATGAGATGGCAACAGCATGGACATAGACCAATCGTTCTTGTTGGAGGAGGTACTGGTTATATTGGAGATCCTTCTGGAAAAACTGAGCTAAGAAATATGCTTACAGCAGATCATATTAGTGAAAATGCAAATTCAATGAAAAATCAATTATCTCAGTTTTTGGATCTGTCTACTCCCGATAAAGGAATTCTTTTAAATAATCTTGATTGGTTAAAAGAGTTAAACTATCTCGAGTTTTTAAGAGATTTCGGCCCTCATTTTTCTGTTAATAAAATGATGACTGCTGAATGTTATAAGGCAAGATTAGAGACAGGGCTTTCATTTTTAGAATTTAATTATATGCTTTTACAGTCTTATGATTTTTACCATTTATATAAAAATTATGATTGTACAATTCAACTTGGCGGAGATGATCAATGGTCAAATATGTTAGGTGGAGTTGCACTCGTTAGAAAACTTGCACGTGATAAAGCATTTTGTATTACATCTCCTCTTCTACTCACTAGTGATGGCAAAAAAATGGGGAAAACTCAAAAGGGAGCTGTATGGTTAGATCCAAATAAAACTTCTCCATTTGATTTTTTCCAATACTGGAGAAATGTAGATGATAAAGATGTCATTATGTTAATGAAAAGACTGACATTTATGTCATTAGAAGAAATTAAAAAATATGAAAAACTACAAGGACAAGAGTTAAATTCGGCCAAAGAAGTGTTGGCCTTTGAAATGACAAAAATAGTTCATGGACAAGGTGAAGCTGAAAAATGTCTCGAAATGGCAAAGTCAATTTTTAAGTCAGGTGCTGGCTCAATGGATGCCCCAGAAGTAAGTATTTCAATTTCTGAAAATGGAGATAAGCTTGATATTTGTTCTCTTTTAACTAATACCAAAATCACGGCCTCAAAAAGTGAAGCGAGAAGGTTAGTTCAACAAGGTGGAATTAGTTTAAATGGTAAAAAAGTTTCATCAATAGAGGACATTGTTGATTTAAAAGAAGTGAAAGCTCTTGATGAATTTATTATTAAAAAAGGTAAGAAGAAGTTTTTTAAATTATTAGTAGATTAATCTTCATTTGCTGATATTGATAAAGAATATTTCTTCGCTAAATCTTCTATGATTTCCATAATCTCATTTGAAGATAGAAGAACGTCTACTACTGAAAACCGAATTCTAATATCAATTGGGCAACCCTCAACACATTTAAAATCACTTGAAGAAAGTTCAACACTTGATATTGGGTCTTTATTATCAAATTTTGAATACCAACCAAAAAAATCGTCAATGGTCTTTTTGGCCTCTTCTTTGATCTGATCCTTTGATTGTTTTACAATATTATAAAGAAAGCGACCTGTGTCTCTTTGCTTATTATTTACAATGACGTGTACAATACCATGTTCATTGATTTCTAAGGAAGCAGATAAGCACTTTGGGCAATATGAGTTACTTGATTTTAAAAGCGAATTCATAGTAAATGATTATAGCATACATAAAATATGAACAAACTAGTTTATGTCATACTAAAAAGATAGGTTAAGATGTTAAGTGAATCTAAAAAAATAAAACTAAGTGATGGGGTCGAGCTACATGCAGAAGTTTCTGAAGTTGGAGCAAAAAAATGGATTGTTTGTGTTCATGGAATCGGTGAACATCTTGGGCGTCATAAATATATAAAAAAAATTGTTGGACAAAAATTTAATGTACTTCAATTTGATTTAAGAGGGCATGGTAAGAGTCAAGGCGTAAGAGGAAATATTGATAAATTTGAAACATATTTAAATGACACTGTTGAAGTTATAAATTATTTAATTAAAGAATATAGAATGGAGTCATATGTTTTTTTTGGACATTCCATGGGAGCGTTAATAGCTGCTGGAGTTATTCAAGATAAACTAGAGAACACATTGTATCCCGAGTTGATATATTTAAGTGCTCCACCTGTAGAAGTTGCTGGTATACTTGGAGAGGTTGTCTCTAAAATACCAAGGGGGCTAATCTCAAAATTGGTTGATTTACCTTCTATACCAATTGGAGGATTAATGGACTTAAATGGACTTTCTCATGATCCAAAAGTGATTGAGGATTATATTAACGATCCACTTTGTATTTTGAAATTACACACCCATTTGTTAGTTGAATTGGTTAATTCATCCAAAAAGATATTTTCAAAACCTCTACATCCTAAAGTTAAATCATTTGTTTCAGTTGGATCTGAAGATGGAGTTGTCAGTTATAAGTACTTGAAAAAGTATTTTAAAGATGTTGAAAAGGACTTTGTTCTAAAAGAGTTTATGGGTGCTCGTCATGAAGTTCATAATGAAATTGACAAATATAAGCTGCCTTATTTAGATTACCTTCGAGATTGTTTACTTAGTGTTTATATGTGAGAAGGAAATGAGTCGAGAAGATAGAATTTTAAATTGGTTAAAAGAGGTTCAAGCAATAGCTCCCCAAAAAATTGATTGGATTGGAGTATATTTTAAGGCTTCATATTATTTAAATGAGGATAGCACAGATTTAGTATTAGGTCCTTTTATTGGTGAAGACACAGATCATAAAAGGATTCCAATTGATAAAGGTTATTGTGGAATGGCCTTAAGAGAAGAAAAAACAGTAAATATTGATGATGTTACTAAAAGTGACGTTCATATTGCATGTAGTTTGGAAACCAGAAGTGAGTTAGTAATTCCTCTTAAAGATAAAAGTGGAGTTTTCATTGCAGAGCTTGATTTAGACAGTAATACCTTAAGTGCTTTTGACAAAGAGCTTGTGTCTAAAGTTAAAGCTTCTTGTGAAAGTTTTTCTGATTTACTTTAATAGAGTTTATTACATTTTCTAAAAAAGTGATTCCTCCGATTAGGCCTTTATTAATTGTCTCTTGAGGGAACTTTTCTTTTAGAGTTGTATCACAAAAAAACTGAGATGCTTCAGGATGACCCTGCAATGAAATTAAGGGGTATTCCTTATGACTGATAATATCGTATTTACAATCCTTTGAAGTTGCCAGATGAGTGAAGTCATTCGGTAGTGTTTTAATTTCTTGATAGTGTGAAATTATTAAGTTTAATTTTTCACCTCTTTTAAAACTACAAAAAGGATGGATTATTTCAACTTCTCTAGTCCCCTCAAAGATTGTTTCTGAATCTATTACAAAATCAATATCTGCGCCGAATATACTCCCCATCAGTTGATGTCCAAAACAAATACCTAAAACAGGAACTCCAATTTCAAGTTTTTGCTTCATTAATTGACCGAGCTCAATTTGCCAATCTAAGTTGTCAGAAACATTGCTCGCGCTACCAAAAATTATATAGAGATTAGGCTCCGTTTTTAAAGTTTTAATAGAGTGGCAATCAGTCATTGACGGAATATGATAGGTCATGGGAATGTTGAAATGCTGAGAAAGTCTATTAAAGCAATTATGGGATTGGGTTTTAATTGCACAGTCGATTATTGCTAAATTCATACTACCTCTGGAGAAAATTATGTATCAACTATATTATAAATGCCCTGTGGGACAAATAAAATTAACAGCAGATGATAAATATATTTTAGGAGTCGAGTTTATAAATCGTAAAGTTAAAAACTCGAGTGACCTTCCCAAACACCTACTTCTAGCAAAGTCACAATTAGATGAATACTTTGCAAAAAAAAGAAATAAATTTGATCTTCCTTTAAAGTTAGAAGGAACTGATTTTCAAAAAAAGGTTTGGAAAAAATTAGAAAAAATACCTTTTGGAAAAACTAAGTCTTATAAAGATTTAGCTAATGAAATTAAAAATCCTAAATCAGTTAGAGCTGTTGGTGGCGCTAATAATAAAAACAAGTTTGCGATTTTTATTCCTTGTCACAGAGTAATAGGAGCCAATGGTAGTTTAACTGGATATGCTGGTGGGCTGAAATTTAAAGAGTATTTACTTCAACACGAGGGAGCCCTTTAGCTAATTTCATAAATTGTCCATCTCGTCGTCAAGCTACAGTCTCATAACTTGCGACGTGCAGGAAGCACGCCTCAGTTCTTCGCTTTGCTTTCCTTGACCTGAACTAATTTCTGAAATTAGCTATACTTACTTTATAAATTGTCCATCTCGTCGTCTAACAGTTTTTAAGATTCGAATTTTTCTAAAAAGCTAACTCTTGTCAATGCCGGTGGATGAGAGTGATAAAATGCACTATAAGTTTCATCTGGCGTTAATGTATTTGCATTATCCTTATAAAGCTTTACAAGAGCACTAATAAGCTTAGATGCTTTTGCGTACTTCGCTGCGAACTCATCAGCTTCAAATTCATGTTTTCTAGATAAGTATGAAGATATTGGGGTCATCAAAAATGTATACTGACCGCTGACCATGCTAAAAAGTATAAGTGCCATATAAGTAGAAATATTTTCTACACCATGTCCATTATAAAATGGTTGAAATTTATAAAGAAAACCAAGAATTCCAAGTCCTATAAATGAAAAAATAAAACTTTTAATAATCATCTTGAAAACATGTTTTTTCTTATAATGTCCTAATTCATGTGCTAGTACAGCCTCAACTTCGTCTGCTTCTAACGTTTTAATTAATGTATCAAAAAATACAATCCTTTTATTTTTACCAAAACCTGTAAAGTATGCATTGCCGTGACTTGATCTTATTGAAGCATTCATGACAAATAATCCATTACTTGAAAAACCAGTTCTATCTAAAAGGGCCAAGACCTTTTCTTTTACTTCTCCCTCTTCCATCGGTGAAAATTTATTGAATAAAGGAGCAATGACCGTTGGATAAACCCAAAGCATCGTTAATTGGAATCCTGTTAATAAAAGCCAAGCGTAAATCCACCAATAGGTGCCAAGAGCATTCATTATCCATAGAAGACCAGCTAATAGAGGGGCACCAATAATGATTCCAAGCAGGAGTCCCTTTAACATATCTTTAATAAAAAGTGCTGGAGTCATTTTGTTGAAGCCAAATCTTTCTTCGATAACAAAAGTTGAATATAGTGATTGTGGTAAATTTAATAATAAAGAGATAACGCCAAAGACTGCAAAAAACAATAATCCTGTAGAAAGATCAGAAAGAGCAAAACTTCTTACGAAGTTATCAATGATATTTAAACCTCCACCCAAGGTCCAAAAGAAGAAGATCATTAATGAAACTAATTTAAAGATTAAGGAAGTGTTAATTTTCGCTACAGTATAATCAGCTGCTTTTTGATGCTCTTCTAAAGTTATTTTGTCTTGAAATTTTTCAGGAACTTGATTTTTATTTGTAATAATATTTTTTCTATTTTTAAAATCTAACCAAAATTCAATTATAGAGTTTGTTAAAACAACGATTACGAATAAGTATGTTATTTGAGTAGCATTCATAGTTTACCTTCTCTTATCTTTATGTAGAATAGTATTTCATACCGATTGAAAGTTGCCGGTATATATCTACAGGAATTATATAGGAAGGCCAAGTGTCAGTACAGGTTGAACAATACTATACAGATAGTTTTCTAAGAAATTTTATTTATTTTATTCGAGTAAATGAAGAAATTATTTGTATTGATCCTTTTGACGCAAAGTGTGTCAAAGACTATTTAGGTGATGAGATTACAAAACTGAAGGTTTTAATAAATACACATGAACATCCAGATCATATCGGTGGTAATGAAGAGTTAAAAAATGAATTAGGTCTTGAAATATGGGCCCATAAAAACGGCAAAGGTAAAATTCCTGGTGTTACAAAGTTTTTAGAACACGGTGAAAAGATAAAATTGGATGAAGAGCATTATATAGAAGTTTTAGATACGCCTGGGCATACTTTTGCACATTTATGTTTTGTGCTTTACAAAAATAATAAGGCCGAATGTATTTTTACAGGTGATACATTATTTAATGCAGGGGTTGGACATTGCAAATTAGGTGGAGACCCTGAAGTTCTTTTTGAAACTGTTTGTAATCAACTTAAAGGTCTTCCTGAAGATATAAAAATTTATCCTGGTCACGAATACTTATTGAATAATCTAAAATTCACATTAGATCGTGAAGAAGATAATGAAAAGGCCAAAAATTTAATTAATGAATATGAGGTTCAGGGAGATGGTGTTGGTTTTATTTCAGATTTGGCCTTAGAAAAAAAAATAAATACTTTTTTAAGATGTGATTCTCCTTCAATTAGAAAAAAATTATCTTTAGAAGAAGGAAGTTCTGATAAACAAGTTTTCTTAAAATTAAGAGAACTGAGGAATAGGTGGTAAGTATGAGTGATAGAAAATTGCCAAAAGTTGGAAACTTGGCCCCAGCTTTTACATTAGTTAATCAAGATGGAAAAAAGGTGGCCTTAAAAGATTTTAAGGGTAAAAAAAATGTAGTTCTATATTTTTATCCAAAAGCAATGACTCCAGGTTGTACAGTACAAGCATGTGGTATAAGAGATACAAAAAGTGATTGGTCAAAGCTTAAGACAGTCGTATTAGGAGTCAGTCCAGATGCTCCTGAAAAGTTAACTAGGTTTATTGAAAAGCAAGGTCTGAATTTTGATTTATTATCTGATGAAGACAAGAAGATAACTGAAAAATATGGATGTTGGGGACTCAAGAAATTCATGGGAAAAGAGTTTATGGGAGTATTAAGAACAACTTTCATCATCGGAAAAGATGGAAAACTTAAATACATTATGGAAAAGGTTAAAACCAAATCTCATCATGATGATGTTAAGAATTGGATAAAAGAAAACTTATAAATTTCATCTTCTAATTAAAAATCAATATATACAGGAACTTAGCAGGCTGCATTTATTATGCAGCTTGCCTTTAAATAATATCTATTACGCTTCTTATCGTGGCCATTATATATAAGAATTGTTAATAAAGTAGATGACCTCAACCTAATGGAGAAACTATGAAGTCACCAATTATTTTCTTATTAATGCTTTTTAACTTAAATGTGTTTGGAGCTGAAATTGAGGTTATGTCATACAATGTTGAAAATCTTTTTGATACAGAGCATGATAATGGAAAAAATGATTGGGCCTTTTTACCAAAGGGAACTTCAAACAAAAGAGAACAATGTAAAAATCAAAACTCTAGAAGAAGGATAGAGGAGTGTTTAAACCTGGATTGGGATAAGGATGCATTGAAAGCAAAACTTATGACTATTTCTAAAGTCATTAAGAGTAGAGGTAAGCTTCCAGATATTTTAGGAATTATTGAAATTGAAAATGAAAATGTACTCTCTATGTTGGCAAAAGCACTTGGATATGAGGATTATTTAATTACAAATAGCCCAGATCAAAGAGGTATTGATGTAGCCTTACTCTTCAAAGAGAAAAAAGGTTTAAAATATATTACCCACAAGGAATATGTATTAAGAGCAAAGTATTTTAACAAAAAGCCGACTAGAAATATTCTTGAAGTCGTTTTTAAAGTTGATGATAAATATCCACTGTCAGTTATAGTTAATCATTGGCCGAGTCAGTCTAATCCTGATGAAGCTAGAGCTGTTGCAGCTAAAAATTTATTAGTAAGGATTAAAAAAGGTCTTCAAAAAAATCCAAATCATAAATTCCTAGTAATGGGAGATTTTAATACAGCAAAAGATGATCACCCTCATCCATTTAGAAGATATTGGTATAAAAATAATTTCTTAAATGATGTAGCTACAATGTTTCTGAGAAGTGAAAATGTTGATAGAAAAGAAAAATCGATGATGCCAAAAGGAACATATTTTTATGTTGGCGGAATGGAGTGGAATCATTTGGATAGATTTTTTGTTACAAAGAACTTAATTAATCAATCAGATGTCAGTGTTGATGTTTCATCTTTTGAAATTTACGCCCCATCTTTTTTAACTTCTACTTTTACATATACTGACCCTGATAATTTCCTTTATGGAACTCAAATTTTAAGAACTCCAAAAAGATATAATCACAGGGAAAAAAATCCGGCCAAAGCAGGTTATTCAGATCATTTCCCAATTATTGTAAAGCTAAAGTACTAATTTTGAGTCTTAACAATAAGTGTACTTGTAATATGTGGTAAAAATCATACAATTACTTAATGAGTAAAGTAATAAGTGATCACTTAGTTTTTAGATATGCAAAAGTTGACGAGGCTTTTTTGCTTACTACTATTGCCCTACGTTCAATGTCTTATTGGGGTTATAAAGATAACGAAATTGAAAAATGTGCAGATTTACTGACTGTAGATGAAGAATTAATTACTACATATCCAGTTATAGTCGTTCAAGATCATGAAGAAGTTATAGGCTTTGCAGCTTTAAAAGAAGTTGAAGGTAGGCCATATTTGAGACATATGTGGCTTGATCCGAGTGTAATTCGCTTAGGACTTGGTAGACGTTTATTTGATTCAATTCTAAAAGAGGCCCGTAAATTCCACTATTCTGAAGTTTTAATAAATAGTGATTCTCACGCAGAGGAGTTTTTTTTAAAGCTTGGGGCCAAAAAAATCAATGAGTTAGCCTCTGAATATATGAGCAAGCGAAAAACTTCTTTATTACTCTATAAAGTTCATTAATTTCAATAGCTTAAGCTGATATGCCTTTAATTAAGGGCTGAATTTTAAAAAGATTTTGAAAGTTGAAATGTAAAAATTGAAATAACTTTTCTTTAAATACTAGAACTAAACTATTGAATATACGTCAAAAGTCAAATGAAAGTGTAAATATATGAGCTGAATATTCAGATATCGCAGATAATTGTATTAGCTTTTAATTTACGAGGAACATATGTCAATTTTAGATTATTATAAGTGCGAAAGAAGAGTGGGTGTTTTGGCCTTAGATGAGGACTCAAGACTTGTATTTAAAAACTCTGATCGCGAATACATTATTAAAAATATGAAATATAAAAAGTTTCTCGGACATGAAGTAAGAGTTGATGCTTTATTTATTGAAGGTGTTGGAAGTAATAGTGAAATAATAATAAAAAAAATAGCCAATAATATTTAATTTATTTATAAACTGAAGAAATTGAAAGACCTGTTTCTTTTCGAAGAAATTCTTCAATTTCTTCAGCTTTGTCTTTAGATACTTTTTTTAACTCTCTAACTTCGTAATCAAAAATTCCCAAATGATTACCTCTATTTTCTCTATGCCAAGAAAGAGGATAAGGTCTTTTAGGAGTATTAAGTTGTACTTCATTGGGTTGGATTTCCTTAAGTAGTTTTGCCAACTCTAATGTTTCATCCTTGTTAATAGGCATAAACATTGTTTGTATGTCGAGAACTAAATTAGGGTATTCATTTTTTAGAGTTTTAATAGAGCTAATGATTGTAGCTAAGTTTACTCCTTCTGCGGGGCGATTAATTCTTTGAAACATCTGTTCATTAGCGGAGTCAATTTTTACAATTACTTTGTCTAAAAGAGATAGGGCCTTTCTCACAGATTGTTTATCTAGTTCAGTACCATTAGTTAAAATCATAAACTTTTTTTCAGGAGCTATTTTTTTCAATTCAATAATTATTTCTTTTAGATTTGCTGCTAGTGTTGGTTCACCACTTCCTGAAAATGTTATGACATCAATTTTTTTTCCAGACTCAACAAGTTCTTTGAAATCATTAACTATTTTTTGAGTAGGAACATACTCTTTTATTTCAGTAGTGATTCTTTGAATATTTCCCAGCTGGCAATAGATACAGTTAAAAGAGCAAGTAGAAGTTTCAAATATTGGATCAATTCCAACCGATTCACCAAGTCGCCAAGATCTTACTGGGCCATAAACTGTTTTGGAATTAGGAAAAACTTCATTCGTCATTAATAACCTCTTTAGATAAAGAGACACCATTACACTTCTTTAAAAGGTTTTTAACTATTTGGTCAATTTCTTCAGAAAAATCTTCTGAGCAAATTACTTCAATATCTCTATGGCCTTGTTTAAGGCTTTCTTCCAAAGTTGAATAAAACGCTATGTTTTCATTGGCCTCTAATTGGAAATAAAAAAAAGCAGATTCTTCTTTGGGAACTCTAATAATTTGCTTAATTAGTTTAGTATTAAAAGCTTGGTTATTTGTTAAATTCATTGACACGTATCATTGTTCCTTTAAAATTATATATATACCTTATATATTAGGTGATTTATATGTCATGGAGGACAAAGTGAAAAGGTTTAGCTTGCCAAGGATGGTATTCACTACAAAATTATCGATCCTTTTAATTGCTTTCCAAGTTTTGTTCGCATCTTCATGTTCATGGGTAAAGGGAAAGAGAACTTTATTTGGAGATGATAAGTCTAGTGCTCCTTCTACATCTGGTAATAAGGTTGTCCCTAAAGAACAATACGATGAATTACTCAATAAATATGAAGCTCTAGTTAAGGAACGACAAATAAATAAACATACAGGGACTGAAGCGGCTCAATCTACAGATAGTAGTGCAATTGATTTAATTGGAAAGATTAAAAAAGTTGAAGAAGGAGAGTTGGCCGAAACAGTAAATGTATTCGATGAAAGCAAAAAAACTCGTCCAGAATTAACTTCAACTATGGTGGATCAATTAAGCAATAAAATCCCTGAGGATTCTCAAGTAGAATTTCAGATGAATGAATTGAGAAAGGCCACTAACTTAATTAATTCAAATAAATTGGGACAAGGTTTAAAAATTCTAAAAACTTTAGAAATGTCTTCAATTTTACAAGTAAAAGTTAGATCAAAAT
>CAXHCD010000062.1:0-21919 GCA_964015265.1 uncultured Oligoflexia bacterium | reverse complement strand
AATACCTTTTTAATATAATTATCTTGGTCATTAATTTTTTTATTTAAGGAATTAATATCAGTTTGTAATTTAGAAACATTTTTTAAATTAACTTCATTTGCTTCTTCAAGAATTTTCATTCTTTCACTAAATGTTTTTCCAAGTTCATTTCTAGTTTGACTTGACGAATGATCTACTTCTTCAATTTTTCCCATCATTCTTTTAAATTGCTCTTCATATTCTTGGAGCTTAAGAGTCATGTCCGCATTGAGCTTTTGTGCTTCAACTAATTGAGAGTCAAGCTCTTCAATTTTTCTATCTCTTCTAATGTCTTCTGAAGTTGTACATGAAAGTAAAAATAGTGGGATAAAAAGTAATAATAATTTCATAGATCGCTCTTTATTTATTGAATTGCGTCCAATTCACCTTTCTTTTTGGCAATAAATTCTGCTTTTTCTGATAGTTCTTGAGATTTTAGCGCAAATTGCTTGGCCTTGTTAAAGTATTTTCTTCTATAAGCTGACTTTGCTTTTAAATAAAAAAATTCAGCCTTTCTATAAAGTCCTGGGGCCAATCTTTGTGCTTTTGCTTGTTTTGCTGCGAGAAAAGCTGCAGCAGATAGGGACATTTCTAACTTAGGGCGTGTGGTCGCTAAACCACATGCCCCAATTATAAAAAGATAAATTAATAATAAACAATTTATACATTTCATTACTTAGCAGTAATTACAAAGTTTGCTCTTCTATTTTGAGACCAAGCTGCTTCGTCATGTCCAAAAGCTACCGGTCTTTCTTTACCGTAAGAAACAGTTCTAACTCTAGATGATGAAACACCCATTGCTTTTAAATACTTTTTAACTGCTCTAGCTCTGTTCTCACCTAGTGCTAAGTTATACTGAACTCCACCTCTTTCATCACAATGACCTTCAACTTCAATTTTTACTGAAGAATTATTTTTTAAGAAGGCTGCATTGCTCTCAAGAGCTGCTCTAGCACTTGAACTTAATGAAGATGAATTGAAACCAAAATAAACTGATTTAAGTGATCCGGCCTTACCTGAATCAGAATCGCCATTTAATTCAAGTGGCATATTCCCTTCCATCGCTGGAGTATCAGATCCACCTGACATTGATGATTTCTTCTTAGATGAACCACACCCTCCGAATGTTAGAGCTGCGGCCATGACTAATAGTGATGTTAGCTTTAATGAAAATTTCATTTGTTCTCCTTTAGCATTTTCGTATTTTTTTATTTAGTTATAAAATTTTCCAAATTTAAGTTTTTGGTAATTCATCTTATGATTAATATTATTATATAAAAATTTCCTAAATAAAGGTATTTATTATGCATCTTCGTGCTATTTTTTCTTATTTAACTATTCTTTGCTTTTTAACTTTGTTTTTCAAACCAATTGATTCAGATGCAAAAATTTCCGCTGATGCTTACAAATCAGAATCAAAAAGTGTACAGACAATCAAATTTGATTTGCAAGCAAATGACCAAACTCTCGATATAGAAATTCATTTCGAAGATAGAGATGAAGAATATGCCAGGCGTGTTGCCCAGATTCTAAAAAGAAAAGGACCTTTTGTTTTAAAATATTTTAAATACACACCACAAGATACAGTCCACTTTAATATTGATAATAAAATTGCAAAGGCTAATGGATTAGCTCAGGTATTTCCAAGTAATATAGTAAAACTATACACTTTTCCTCCGCTTTTTGATGAATATTTAACAATTAGTGACGATTGGATTGAATCTCTTGTCATTCACGAATTTATTCACATTATTCACATGGATTATACGAGAGGATTTCTCGATGGGCTAAGAAGTGTTTTTGGTTCCATCTCTAAACTAGGGGGCTTAGTTCCAACTTGGTTTAGTGAAGGGATTGCAACTTGGGGTGAATCTGTTTTCACAACAGGTGGAAGACTTAAAAATCAAATTTTACGTTTTGAATTGTTTTCAAAACTTGCTAGTGGAAAATTTTGTCAAACTATAGATTGTTTAAGCCAACCAGGACTTTATCCTTTTGGACAATTTGGATATTGGGTTGGTGCTTACTTTTTTGATTTCTTAGAAAGAAAGAAACGTTCAACTGTCCAGTGTTTAGTAACTGAAAACTCTAATAATGTTCCTTTTATTTTAAATGATGCCTTTTATAAATGTACTGGTAAAAGTGCCCAAGCATCTTTTGCTGAATTTATTGCTATGATTAACAAGGTCGTTAATAGATGGGAAGATGAATTCGATAAATCAAACTCTAGACCTTATGACATAGCTCAATTTAGTTCAGATTTTTTACTTCAATACGGTTGGGATGTTATTGATGAAAATATTGTATTCGTAAAAGGTAATGGTTATGAAAGAGTTAAAAAACTAGCTATCTATAATCCAGAATCCGAAGAGCTTATTGAAAAAGATATTTCTGGATCTGTGGAAACACTCTATAACCAAACAGCTTCTTCAAAAAGAATGGGGAAATTCACATTTCCTATTTTAAGTTTTCAAATAAAAGAAAATGAACCAAATGTTAGAAGAAGTTGGGTTAATTACAATTTCAAAGAACAAAGTTTTGAAGAAAGAGAAAATCCAAGTTTTGGTAACCCGGAATATATTCTGCAATCAAGTTTAGGTGAGATTTATATTGATATTGAGGACTTTCAATGGAAAGTATATTTGGGTGATAAATTAATTCATCAATTTGAAAAACTCGATCAATTATCAAGGCCAATTGTTTATAATAATCAACTAAGCTTAAGATTAAAAAAAGTTGATGGGCAAAATTATTATCAGTCTTTTAAAATCAATAAAACTTCTTTGAGTAGAGAATTTAATCTTCCACTCGAAGATGGCCTAACAAGTATTGGAACTTGTGACCAGTATAACTTTTTTAAAAATAGAAAAAGTAATTTAATCGTTTTTAATTCTAAAAATAAAACAATGAATCAATTGATAAATGCAGACAATATTGTTTCTCTAAGAGCAGATAAAAATAATATTTATACAATGCAAAGAGGAACGAATCTTTCAGTATTTAGATTTAAAGGAAGTTGTTCTTCTTTTTTAGGAAAGTTTAAAGCTAAAAAATATAAATCTGATTTGGCGAAAACTTCAAAAACAGTTATTTCTACAAAAGAAGAAAAGCAGTCTTATTTTTCACTATCTCATTTTTATCCAAAATATTGGTTCTTAGGATATAACGGTTCTGCTGAATTATATTCTTTTTCAGCATATACCGGTGTAACTGATCCTCAACAAATTCATAATCTAAATGCTTCTATAAGTTATTATCCAAGAATAAGTGAAGATGGAACAGATGTAAGTTATAGCGTAGACTTTTTTGACCTTATGAATATGTCTTTTGCTTACTCACAAAATTATGTTTGGAGTAGTATTAGAAATGGAGCTAACTCAAGTGAATCTACAGGTGCTACAATTTATAAGGCCCATTCTTTTGGAAACTTAAGTTGGGTTTACGGACCAGGTTTTTTAAAGAGTAATACTTCAGATTTTATTTCTAAAAGAAAGTCTGAAAAATATAGTTTCTATAATCAATTTAGTTTAATTCCAAGTAGACCAGATAGCTTTATTAATGGAGTAAATTTAAAAATTAATGCTTATAAACAGTATACTCGGGGAAGAACAAATTTTTATGGAGGACAAGCTAAGCTTGCTACTCAGCTTTATTTTTCAAATTCTTTTAAGATAGACTTATCGGGAAGTGTGGGGCATTTAGATAAAGATGAATTTGGTTCAGGTGTCTTATATGCTGGTGAGAGGCCATCATGGAATGAGTCTCCTTATCATGAATTTTACGGAATAAACTATAGTGACGCTTACGGAAATGATGTTATCACCGGACGAGCTCAATTTGATTTAACTTTATCGAGACAGTATTCAGGTTCAGGATTATTTCCACTGTATGTAAAAGAATGGCATATAATTGGTGGACTAGATTATTTAAAAACTGATTTTGCCTTTTTAGGAAATGCCTTTTATCGAGATCCAGAATGGACATCGGCCAATACTGGATTAAGAGTAGAGGCCGATATTTTTTATAGGGCACCTGTAGTGCTAGACATTGTGTTTTCAAAAATCTTAGAGATAGGAGGCGAGGATGCTTATCGTCTAACATATTTTTTGAAAACAGGATTTGACTTTTAGTTCACGCGTTTAAGATTATTACACGTGTAGGAATCTTCTCTATTATACCAAGTGTATGATGTTGGATTAAGATCGCTATCAATATCTATTTCAGTGACTTCGCCCTGATCCATTTCTGCTCTCCAATATAGAGCACCATCATAATATGCTTGATTTTCAATACTATAATCGATTTTAACAAATATTTTTCCATCAATTGCCTGAGTATAGAAATCTTTTTTATAACCTCTGATACTGTGATAGTTGATAATCATTTCACTAAAAAGGTCTTTTTGTCTTTGAACTTTGAAAGAAACATCAGAGCTTCCTTTATCATTTATCTGCAAAAAACACTTTTTGGAAAATCCAAGAATTTTAAAACTTCCTTCATAGTGTCCAATAATCTTGTGAGCTTCTGATGCGTTCACAAAAGTTGGAAAACTTAATAATAATGTTAAATAAATAATTGCTTTCATAATTTTCTCCTTTTTTTAATAAATAACTCAGTTAAAAAATATTTGTGAAAAAGTGTCCGGTCCTTGAAAACAATGTGTACACAAGTGTGAACGGCCATAAGTGAGTGTTATTTTCTTGTTTAAGTTGCTGAAATTACATGGGAATGACAAATAATAATTGATCAAGTATTTTTTTAACCTATGGAAAATAAGGAGATAATATGAGTTCAATAACTGCTCAACACATTCTTGTAGATCAAGAACATCAAGCACAAGACCTATTAAAAAAGTTAGAAGAAGGAAAAGAATTTTCAGATTTAGCAAAAGATTTTTCAAATTGTCCTTCTGGAAAATCAGGTGGAGACCTCGGAAGCTTTGGAAAAGGCGTTATGGTTAAGCCATTTGAAGATGCAGCATTTGCTTTAGAAGTTGGTCAAGTATCTGGGATTGTTCAGACACAATTTGGATATCACTTAATTAAAAGACTATCTTAAAAACAGAGGGAAGCACTTTGCTTCCCTTAATTTTTTTTTACTTAATTCATACCTAAATTTATTCCAACTCTAATAATACTTTCCGATTAATTAAACAGTATAAGTTTAAAGAAATAGGTGAGTTATTTTTTCTAAAAAAGTTCTTAACATTTGGTTTGGATCAATTGCTTTGGTTTTATTAGCAGTTCAGCTTCAGGACTCTCACTTCTCATTAATTGAAGTTTCTATAAATTGTAATTTAATTCTCATGTATTTAATTTTTCTTTTTTATTTTTCTGAAGATTCATCTAAAAAACTTATTATATCTAAATCGAGGGGACTAGACTGTACTTTATCAGCTTTTATTATAACTGATTTAGAAAATAATATTGAATATATCAATAATGCAGCAATTGATTTGCTTTATTTAAATAAAAATAAGGTTTATGGACGTTCATTTCAGAGCTTAGAAATAGATGAATCTAGAATCAAAGTTCATAAACAAGTAATAAGAGATAATATTGAAAATATAATTGGTCATATTTATCATTTGGATGAAGATGATGGAGGAAAATTCTTGTTATCCGCTAATAACAACTTGAATGAAAAAATAGGACTATGTTTAAAAAGTTTTAATGCTGGTTTATGGGAGTGGGATCTTCAAAATAACAAATTTTCTGTTGATGAAAAAATAAATAGATTATTTAATGTGCAAGAAGGTTATCTCACAGCGTTTGAAAAGCTTTCGATGTTAATTGATGAAAGAGATTATGAGTTATTTAAAGACGGTGTTTTAGACTTAAGTGAAAATGATAAACATTTTGAAATGAGTTTTAATGTTAATAGGGTCTCTAAATCACCTAGAGAGTTAAAATGTGTTGTTATTCATAAAGTCGACAAAGAAAATGATATTCGAAAATTAATTGGACTTTGCTGGGATGTGACTCTTTTAAATAAGTATCAAAGGCTATTTGAAGAGTCTGTTAAAAAAATTGAAGAGAACTCACTATTTAAAGAAGAGTTTCTCGCCAATTTATCTCATGAAATAAGAACTCCTTTAAATGGAATTATTGGAATTGTAAGCTTATTGTCTGAAACACAATTATCAATAGAACAGATTGATCTTTTAAATATAGTTGAAAATAGTGGAAATAATCTAATTGATACAATTGATAATCTTTTTGAACTCACAGAATTAAATGAAAGCACCACTAAAATTAAAAAAGAGAAGTTTAATTTATTAAGTCTTCTTTATAAATCGGTAAAACTTCTAGAAGTAAATACTAAAGAAAAAGGAATTGAATTAAATGCTGATATTGATTCTAATATTCCAGATTATTTATTAGGAGATGAAGCGAGGGTAAGACAAGTTATTGTTAACTTTCTAAATAATGCAATTAAATTTACATCTAAGGGAAGTGTCTTATTTGAAGTAAACCTTAAAGATAAAATTGGATACCGTTATGAAATAGAGTTTAAAATTAGTGATACTGGATCAGGAATTTCAAAAGAAGATCGAGAAAATATTTTACAAGCATTTGCTTATAATGGATCTGTGCCGGCCTCTAGTTTTTCTGGAGTTGGACTAGGTTTGGGAGTTTCATCAAAACTAATTAACATGATGGGCGGTGAAGTGTCTTTTCATAGTGAAGTTGGAAAAGGCACAAAGTTTGAATTTACGATGATTTTTGATACTGATCCAACTTTAGAAGACGAAAAACTTAAAGATATTAAGGATAATGACTTAACGGGATTAAAGGTCTTAGTGGCCGAAGATAATCAAATAAGTCAAAAACTTGTTACATTAATTTTACGAAAAATGGGAGTAGGGCCCATAATTGTTAATGATGGGCGAGAAGCAGTTAATAGATGTATAGAAGAAAGATTTGATATTGTATTAATGGATATTAGAATGCCTAAGCTTGATGGAATTAGGGCAGCTAAGGAAATTCATAAGAAATTAGGCAAAAGGGCCCCTTATATTATCGCTATGACGGCAAATGTTTTTGAGCATGATAAGAAAGCTTGTTTTAATGCGGGCATGAATGACTTTTTGGCAAAGCCAATTAGGCCAACAGAGCTACGCTTGTGTTTACAAAAACACTTAACTAGGGATAAAGTGGCCTAGAAGTTTTATCTAGTTAAGGAGTAAACATGAAGAATATCGTTGTGGTTTCGGCCAGCAATAATAATAATTTAAAATTGGCCCAAGAATTTGAGAAGTATTTAAGTTCGCAAGGCTCAAAAGTAGAAGTGGTTAATTTAGTAGACGTGGATTTACCACTTTATTCACCTAAATTGGATAGTGATGAATCTAGACCGCAAGGTCTTGATAAATATGTTGATTTAATGACTAATTGCGATGGAGCAGTGTTTGTTGCTCCTGAATATAATGGATCAATTCCTCCAAATTTGAATAATTTTGTGGCCTGGCTATCTCGTTGTGGAAAAGAAGACTGGCGATCTTGTTTTAATGGAAAACCTGCTGTAATTGCTACTCACTCTGGTGGTGGAGGTGCTCACGTTTTAATAGCGATGAGGCAACAATTTTCTTATGTTGGAATGAATGTTCTTGGCCGTCAAATTCAAACGAATTATCAAAAACCTCTAAATCAAGACAGCTTAAAAGCGACTTGTGATGAGCTCTTAAAACTATCTTAAGTAACTGATATTACATATAAAATTTGAGTATTCATCCACTTCTTCCGAATAGAAGAGTGGATGAGTACGTTATTTTTTATTCTATTTTCAATTTCGTTTATGGCCTTTGGGCAAGTCGTTGAAATTGGTCAAAGAGTTAAATTTAGAGATGGTAAGACCTATATTATTGAAAAATATTTGGGGAAGGGAAGTACAACTGCTGTCTATCGAGCTACTCAATTAAAAAATGGACTTCCCCATAAATCTGGAGCAATTAGAATACCTTTAAGAAATGGTGAATATAAAAAAGGTTTTCCTTATGTCCTTTATATAAATGAATTTATCAAAGGTTATAAGGCCTTAGAAAAAGCAAATGTCACAACTCCAAAGTTGATAGATCATTCGTTAAATGAGTACGCTTTTGTTGAAGAAGTTGATTTTGGCCCAACTAAATTAGATGTTCAAACTTTTATTATTAATGGATATGAATCTGAAATTTATAATAAAGAAAAAATTGAGGCCTTGAAAAAATTTGCGAATCAATTTAAAGACTTTGAAAGTGTGGGAGATTTCAAAATGGATCAGATTATTTGGTCTCCTAAGAAAAGAGAGTGGGTCTTAATTGACTGGACTAATGAACACCTTCCTAAAAATATTTTTGAACCCTTAGTAAACCCATTTGTTTTTTATATTGAAAGTAGTCTTCTCGGAAACAATGAAGCTGATAAAGAGCTCAAAGTTAAACTTAAACAATTGGGAATTATTTATGACGATTTTTTTGAGGAGAATAATATTTTAAAAGGTCTCAATGATGATGGTATTAAAAAGCTTTTTAATTATAGAGTTCAAAATATGGCATCACGTTTGGGAATTAAGATTGCTCCTGAAAGTGATTTAAAAAAATTATCAAGCTTGTATAAAAAAACTTCCAGTCAGTTTATTGATGAATTAGTTGATAATAATCTCTACAAATTTTTTGATATAAAAAATAAAACAGAATCATATTTAGATATACGACAAATTAATGAGCTGGCAGAAAAGTTTATAAATAAACTTGTCGAAACAGAAAATTTTGATGACTTAAAAAAATTAATAGGGAACTTGGCCAGGCGTCAAATTGATTTACCTCAAGCATTAAAAGATGAGCTGTATATAAAACATCCTGACAAAAAAGTAGGTTTAGATAGGGCCTTTAAAAATCCTACCATGGGTTGGGATTCGGCCTTAGAAACTTGTTTAAAAGGAAAAATAATAGATATTAAAGTATGAAAAATTTAATGAGTTCTATATTTATACTTTTCTTGTGTCTTCAAATTAAGGCAGAAGAACCAAGTTCATTAAGTTTAAAACCATTTAGTTTTGAACAAGCTCAGACAGTTTTTCCCAATAGAGGCTTAATAGAGCTTTGGCAAGAACGTCCCTATGAAGTTGATGAGTTTTGGAGATTTAAAGATCTTAATGATTTTAACTCATTTTTGGATTCACAAAACTTAACGAGAGAGCAAAGAGAATTATTAAGAAAATCTTTAATTCCTAATAATGACAAGATTAAGCGATCGGCCGTTTTTATGAATTTAAATGTCTTGAAATTAAAAGCTAATACAATATTGGAACTAAGTGAAAAGCAATTAAGTGAGTTGCCAGAGGATATAGTTAGCAATTTATATAATCATCAATATCAAAGCTTAAAAAAATATCCTACGGCCTATAAATCTGAAGATAGTTTGGCGACATTAGAAGCAATATTAAACGAAGAGGTCGAAGACCTTAACGATAGAAAAGCGCTAAAGGCCAAAATTGTTAAAATAGGTGATAAATATGTAATACCTCATTCTCCAAATATTTGGCCTCATTTACCTAGGTTTGAAAAGTTTAATTTTATTCAAAAAAGAGTAGAGTCTACAGTTAAAGTTGGAAATAATTTAAATGAATCACCAGTGATCGTTATTAATAAAAAAGATATAAATCAGGTCGTAGAAAAATATAGAGGAGCTAGAGATCCTAAAGAATTTAAGAAAAGAATACTGGAGCTTTTAGGAGGTAAAGACAGCAAGAGAGTTTCATTAATTGAGCTGTTTCCAAAGTTTGTTAGAGATACTGTGGGAACTTTTTCTACTTGTCACGGCCCAAATTGTGTTAATGCCGCAAGGAATGCTTCTTTTGATAAACTTTATGATGTTGATCACGACTTATTAGATTCAAACTATATTGATCTTGTTAAAAATGATCATCGTTATGTTGATCCAAGTGAAGCTTTAAGGCCTGGAGATAAGTTACTTTACTATAATGGAAGTAGAAGTATGGATCATGGAGTTTTCTATTTGGGAGATGACTATGTTTATACTAAAAATGGACTTTCTCGTTATAGTGGTTATGTCGTACAGAAAAAAGATCATGTAGAAAAGCTTTATTATGATCCAGGAAAATTCAATATGGTTGTTATACGTGAAGTTGATGATCCGTCTCAGGCGATTGCTAATTTAAAAAATCCATATAGTCCAAAGTTTTATTATGCTCATCCATCTACAATATATCAGTCTGTAGGTATTGACCTTGCTCGTGGACAGTATGAATTAGAAAAACAAATTTCAGAGTTAAGAACATCTGAACCCTCTTTTTTTAAACTTCAAATGATTGAGGAAATGATAAATGATCCGAGGCTTTCAAGTTATCACGACAGACTTAATTATTATAGAGAACTTATGAAAAGTCATTTTGATAATATTTATTATTTTGACAAGATCGGTTTTAGTCCACTTGGGCGTCCTGGAAAAAATGTTCAAAATATAAAAGATCTGATTAGATTAGATTCTTTAAGTGATGAACAAATTAAGGCCTTGAAACTAATTGAAGGGGATAAAAATTTAATATCTCTTTATTCATCAGCAGTCATAGAGGTTATGAAAAAGCATAAAATTAAGCTTCCAACAAAGGCCTGTTTAATTAATAAAATCAGTGAGTACTCTAACTAATTCAATAGCTTAGGCCTCTATTTAAGATGTCATAATTGCTAACATCGATATAATAATTTCAAATAACACGCAAAAGCGCTTAAAACTTCATAAAATCAAGGAGTTATTAATAATTATTGGTCTCAATAAAGATGAATTATCAAAGCGTATACATATCAATTTTAAAAACGATTCTTGAAAATAGAATTAAGAAAAATTCATCTTATTCACTAAGAGCATTTGCCAAAAGTTTGAAGACTTCAGCAGGTTCCTTATCAGATATTTTAAAATCTAAAAGACCATTAACTTTAGAAAAGGCCCTGGCCTGGGTTGATTTACTTGGATTGGAACTAAATGAAAAAGAAGCTTTTTTAGATGCGGTTTCAAAAGACTCTACTCTTAGGTTAAATCAAACAGAAAAAAAATCTAGAGAGTTAAAAGAAAAGTATGAGTCTTATTTATTAAGATTAGATCAATTTAAACTTATTAATGATTGGTATCACTTTGGAATATTAAATTTAACTGAGTTAAATGAATTTAAATCGGATATTAAGTGGATTTCAGAAAAATTAAAGATTGAAAAAGAATTAATTACTGAAGCGATAAATCGACTGAAAAGATTAGGGCTTTTAGAAGAAAAAGATGGAGTATTAAGAAGGTCGAAGAATAATTTAGAAACTAGCACCGATATTCCATCAGAGGTTATTAGAAATTTCCATAAACAAAATATTCAAAGAGCTCTTATCTCATTAAAAGATGATGATGTGATGGAAAGAGATATCACTTCTATCATGATGCCAGTTGATTTAACAAAGATGGAAGAAGCAAAAAAGAAAATTAAAAATTTTAGAAAAGAATTGGCGGCCTTTCTTCGAGGAAAAAATCAAGATAGAGTATATAGTTTAAATATTCAATTATTTCCTCAAAGTACGGAGTGTGAAAAATGAAATATATTTTAGCACTACTTCTTTTACTTTATCAGATATCTTGGGCTTCAAACTTAAATGAAATTCAAAAAGAAAAACTTCAAAAATATTTTTCAAAAAAAGCATTTGAAATATTAGATGAAGTAAATTTAGATACCTCAATGAAGCTAACTTTAGAATCTGAATTCAAAAAAACTCAAGTCATCATTAGTGAAGAAATACTCATTGATAATGGTGGATCTATTGTAGATGCTATTGGGGTTAAAAATAAAATAATTCTAAATTATGACTCATGGATAAACTTTATCAAAAAGGGAATTGATACCAGAGCACTTATCTTACATGAACTTTATAGAAGTGCAGGAATTAATGATGATAATTATATAAATTCATTGCCTCTTTATTCCTTTTTAAAGGCATCTGAAGATTATTTAAGGCCTTATTGTAATTTGAGAATCAATAGAACTAAAATGCAGATTAAAGAAAAAAAGATGAGCGCTTATGGATATGGAAATATAGGAAATGGAAAAGTTCTAATTTTTAATAATAGCTCTGCGGGACAGGCCATTGCTGATGGTAAAAAAAATGTAGCTGAAAAATGTAAGAAAAG
Source organism: uncultured Oligoflexia bacterium (assembly GCA_964015265.1). Lineage (GTDB taxonomy): Bacteria > Bdellovibrionota > Bacteriovoracia > Bacteriovoracales > Bacteriovoracaceae > CAXHCD01. Next base: position 9,737 of record CAXHCD010000062.1, on the reverse strand, counting down.
AGGATATAAAGACGGAGTAAGATTTCCTTATGCCTCATATATGTCAGAAATGATCAGTTCAAATTCAAATGGATTTACTAAAAGATATCATAGAGTAAATGTAAAAGGTTATTGCCAAAAAAATATAACTAAAAAGCTATCTAAAAAAAGTATTAGAAAACAAATATGTCAAAAAGTGAATACCTGCAAAGAAATAATTAATGCTATCCCTAAGGGGCAGGTTTTGGATGAGCAATTAATTAATGATTTAGATTTAATGAGTAAGGAGGGAAGATGCTCTTAAAAATATGCTTATTCTTACTTATGATTTCAAATCTTGTCGCTAATGAAGTTCCAAAGGAAATTGCGGAGCAGTTTCAAAAAGAATACAAAAAACACCTTTTAAAAGAACATCAAGAGTTAAAGACTCATGGAGAAATTAATATTCCTCTAAAAGACATTGAAATAAAAATATATCCTCAAATTGATTCAATATATCGCTTTAATGAACTTATTGATAAAGGTGAGTTTCTTAATGGGGCAGGAGATGATGTTGGAAATGGTGGAGATCATTTGAGAAAAGAATTTATCTTTGCGGCCAATGCCTTATTAGAAGAAATTAATTCAAGTGAGTTAACTGAAGAAGCGAAAAAAATAATTAATATAAATAGAGTTAAGATTGTACAAGAAATAACGGGAAATTATCTTGGAAATCAAATTGTTCTTTTGTCCAAGGCCCATAATGGTTATATCTTATTAACAGATGAATTTATTGATGTTTTGGAAAACTCTGATCCTAGGTATGAGATATTAAAACTAATCTTATCTGCACTTGGAAGAGATGAATCGAGCGCAAAAGAAATATATGCTAAATTAAATATTTTAAAGAATGAAAGACTTGCTCCTTATTGTATGATTTATGACTTAGAAAATATAATTAGTATAGAACAAAAAGATGTCACGATTAAGTCATCTGAATCTGAGTCTAGCGCAATATCTCAAGCAAAATTTGAATGTGAGAGTAAGTATTTAGATTGTTATAAAAAAGAGTCTATGTATAAAGGATTTCTATTTTCTGGTTCTTATAATGCTACTTATTCAGGTAAAGAAGTTAATTTGATAAAGGCCAATGAAAATCAAATAAAAGAATTTCAGTGCATACAACTTAAATCATGTGAGAGCTTGTATGAGCTTGCTCCTTTTGGACAAGTGAGACCAAAAGATTTTAAAAAGCTTGATTTAAAAATTCAAAATAGTTGTATTTAAGCTCTAAACCTCTAAAATCGTTCATTTTGTGAAAAAAATTCCTGTTCCAATATAGGCCGGAACACTAATATCTTTGGCCTATTGAGACAAATTTATTCTCCTGTATATTCCAGACACAACATAAATTTTGAAACACAGGAGAAAAAAATGAAATGTTTATTACTTAGTTTTGCCCTACTTTTATCAACTAGTTTTAACGCTAAAAAGGCCCACTCTGTAGAAGTTGTCTATGGAATGGTTGGAACAATGGCAATTGTTGGACTAGTTCTTTCTACTGCTCAAACTTTTGGAAATGGAGCTCTTAAGGCAGAGTTTCACGATGAGATAATCGATGTATTGGCCTTAAATGATGAGTCAATTATTTCTCAAGAGTTATCTGAAGGAATTGAAGAATTAAGAGAAGAAAATTCTAATCTTGAATCATTTTCTGATTTAGAAGTTTTAAAGAAAACTTTTAAATTAAAATTACAATAGGTGAAAAATGAAGACTTACTTAATTTTATTACTTTTTGCCATAAATTTCCCTATTTATGCAGTAGAAGAAAGTAAGTCTTCTTTCTTCATTAAGAAACTTCCAAGCTTTCTGAGTGAAGAAAAAGAGAGCGTAAAATTTTCCTTGAGAGATATGGGAGAGCTTACAAACCCTTGTGAGAAATCAAATAATGTATATGGAAAGTTCATAAATAATACAATTATTATAAATTCTAGATTAGTAGAAAAAGCACAAAATAATAATGAGAGCTTTGATTGCCGCCATGGTAATTGGGAAAAAACACTTAGAGCAACTATCATTCATGAATTGGCCCACTCATTAGATAAAAAGCTAAATTATATTTCTCAAAAAGATGAATATAATTATTTGGCCTATGGAAAGAAGAGGTTTTTAAGAAAAAATATTTCAAAAAATACAAGTTCAAAAAGAACTCCAAATAGATATGAATATAAAAATACTTCTGAGCATTTTGCAGTTAATTTAGAGTATTTTATTTTAGATAAGACATATAAATGTAGACGACCAAATATTTATAATTTCTTTGTTAAAACTTTTAATTATACACCTGAATCAGACTGTGAAATGAATGATGAAATAAAAGTTTTAAATAATAATGAAGTTATGAGCGTGAGGCTAAACTCTGATGAAATCGTCGAGATTCATTATCTCTTGGCCGGAGATGGGCAGGCGATTATGAGTCGTTTTGGACATTCAATGTTTAGACTAGTTCGTTGTCCAAAAGGTAAAACAAAAGATTGTATAAAGTATAAAAGTTCACATATTGTTATTGGTTTTGCAGCGTATATTGCTGATGGCATTATTAATAATGCTGACGGACTTACAGGTAAATATCCATCCATATTGCAGGTTAGTACACTTAAATCAACTATTGAAAAATATAATAAAAGTGAATTACGTGACTTAAGAAGTATTCCTCTTAAATTAAATAAAGAGCAAAAAACAAGATTCTTAAATGCAGTACTAAATTATTATTGGGAATACTCTGGTAAATATTATTTTTTAAGTAATAATTGTGCAACAGAGGCCTTTCAATTATTGAAAATAGCTTTTAATAATAAGAATTTATATAAGGGAAGTGTTAATTTTCCTAAAAAGATTATCAAAAGATTGAAAAAACAAAATCTAATTGATCTTAAAAAAGAAGAAAAAATCAATAGTCATTATAAGAGATTAAAACTTATTTATAAAAAATTAGAGTTAGATATTTCTTTGGATGATTATTTAAAGCTTTCAGCTCTTTTACGAAGAGAAATTATTCAAAATAGTGAGCTTACTCAATCTAAGAGATATCGATTCTTGGCGATTGAAAATTATTTAAGACTTATGGAAAGTAATAAGTTTACAAACGAAATTGTATTAAGCTCTCATAAAAAACAAAATACTCATTTATTGTCTATTATAAAGGATATGAATGATTTAAATTTTGAACTCATTTATGGTGGGCAAGATCAAGGCTATGGGATTGCTCTAGATAATGATTTTTCAAAGTCAAATATCTCAAACTCTGAAATTTTAGAAAAACTTAATTTTTATTATAAAGAATTAGAAAACTGGGGAAAAGCAAATCTTTCTGACTTTCACTCAGAACTAAATGATATTCAAACAAATTTTAAAATTCTAACAGGAGAAATTTTATGAAATTATTATTAATCACTATGCTACTTAGCTTAAATTCTTTTGCTTATGACTATGTAAATTCAGACGTTGATACAAATAAGTATTGTGTTGAGTTTATGGATGAAAAAGATGTGGATTGTTCACTTCACGTTTATATTGATGATGTCCCTCAGGCCGATTGTAATATTGAAATTGAACTTAAAGATAAGAAAACTGATGAAATAAAATTTCATACTATAAAATCTCACGCAGAAGCTGATGGTGGAGCAGGTGTATTTAATATGCTTTTAATTGGCCTAGTCATTGATGGACCTATAGCAGTAGCTCAGAGAGTAAAAGCGAAGAGCTTAATAAATAGAGAATTAAAAAAGCTATCTAGGTTTAGATGTGATCAACAATAGAAAGCTATGGGCATTATTAAATGCTGCTTTTAGACAATTTTTATGTTAGGATAGCTGTCTACCATGGGGGCCGCTCGCGGCAAAAGTGTCCAGCGGACAGTTTTGATGCTTGCGGAATAAATAGAGTGAATCCAGCCGAAGGCGCGGCATTCACGATTTTGAAAAAGTAAAACGATGAGAGTCGATGTAAATGACCTCGCTCCATCAACTACATATTTAGAAAAACACTATGGGGGTGTCCCGGCTTCGACGAGGGAAACTGAACCATTGTGGGCGTGTCTGGGTTGATCGACCGGCCCAGTAAAAAGTCGATCAAACTATAATTGCTAACGAAAGTTACGCTCTAGCTGCTTAATCTACTAGATTATTGCATTAGTGAGGGGTATGCACCAATAACAACAAGCATACAAAAAAGCTGTCTCTCTTTTCAAACCGAGACAATGGAACTATCGGTAAAACCATCAAAAACATCCGGAGGGTAATGAGTCCCTTAAACTCATGTAGCCTTGTCTTCTGGCGATAACCGAAGACTACACACGTAGGCCGCTGTGAGGATGTTCTTTCGGACGTGGGTTCGATTCCCACCACCTCCACCAAATTGAATACGGAACGAACACCCGTCCAGAAGGCTTCCACCTTCATGACGGGTTTTTTTATGCTCCAAATTTAAAGTGCCAGAGCCGTACAGCTCTAACACTACTTTATCTTCATAGACTTTAATTTCTTTTACAATGTCTTCTAATATTTGCGCCTGAATGGCCGGAGGTTGGGAGTCTAGATTATCTCTAAACTTAATAAGCAGATCGAGTGCTGCTTTAGGATCTATCATTTTCTTGTCATAATTTTTTAGTTCAGATCGAAGCTCAGAAATTTCGTTATCTAGGGCCGCTTTCTTTTTCTCTGACTCAGCTATTTTTGTTTGAAAAACGCTTCGAGTCGACTTCTCTGAACATTCACTAATAGCATCAATAAGATTATCAACTCTTGTGATGATTTTTCGTCTTTCATTCTCTTTTGATGCAATTAGGGATTTAAGATGCTTATACTTTTTAGATTCGTCACTATGGGACTCTTTGACTAAGCGAGTAACAATTTTTTCATCATTTGCTAGATGCTTTAGTCTTTCTATAACCAGTTCTTCAAGCTGAGGAGCTGGAATATTTTCAATATGGCACCTTTTTAGGTGATTATCTCCAGAAGATTTTCTCTTTCTATTATGTCCATAATAAAAATACTTGCTTGATTTTCCTGTACCAGACTTTCCAAAAAGTTTTTCTCCACATTGAGTACATCTAACTAGCCCAGAGAGTCTATAAGTATAGACATATTTTCTGGCCTTCTTTTTGTTATTTTCCAGTAATCTTTGAACATCAAAAAAATCTTTATCTTCAATAATTGCAGGCCATTGGGCATCTGTGAAAAAATAACGATCTTCTTCTTTTAAAGTGGACTGATCTAAGGTTCGATTCTTTTTGTTAAACTCTCTTTGTCCAATATAGGCCCTATTCGTTAAAAGAGTATGAAGGGAACTCACTGTCCAAAACTTACCACCTTTTTTCTCACCAGACTTGGTGTAAAACTCCTTAGTTCTATATCCATTATCATTTAGATAATTAAGAACATTTGCCATCTTTTTAAGCTCTAGCATTTTTCTAAAAATCAGTTGAACATAAGGTTTTTCATCTTCATTGATTTCACGATGATTTGTCTTGCCGGGAATAAGACTTAAACCAAGGGGGACATTTCCATTAGCTAGACCTCGCTCAGCTCTAGCTCGTGATCCTTTTTTAATTCTATCAACTATGGTCTCTCTTTCAAATTGAGCAAAACTTATTGCTTGAATTAGCATAAGTTCACCCATTGGAGTTGAAGTATCAAAGTTTTCTTTAAGGCTTAAAAACTTAACATTGTGTTCTTTTAGAAAATCCCAGATATGGCAAAAATCTTTAACTCTTCTGCTTAGTCTTGAAAGTTCAGTAACAATAACAGCATCAATAAGACCAGCTTCGATATCTTTACAAAGTCGAATAAAACTTGGTCTATCTAAATTCTTACCTGATAAATCTTTATCAATATAATAGTCGGCAATCTCTCCCCAAGGGGAGCCCGTTTGTTTATTTTTAAGCTCAACAAAATCTTTAATTCTTTGGGGGTGAGAAACTAATGAGCCTTCTTCTCTTTCATCTCCAGTTGGAGATAGTCTTATATAGGCGGCAACACGAAGAGTGTTTGAGGAGTTAATTTGCTTTCGAATCTCTCTGACGGCATTTGTTCCTTTTTTCTGCGTCCGCCACAACTCGGAGTATATTTCTGGTGAGTCTTTCAATACGCTCGTCATTTTCTTTTTCTCCTAATTCATAAAATTTGTATTCAATTTTTAATTCCTTCCGTTTAAGCTTGAGTATTCCTGCCAAATTATCTTTTGGTATAAATTCTCCTTTTGGAATAGGTAGTCAGAATATCTCTTGGAACTGGAGGTAAGACCAGTTCTTTTTCCGATAGTTTATTTAGGTATTACAGTAATTTAGGGGACCTGTTTTAGGTTGAAGTTATTTTGAACGACGCATGAAAATAATTTCATCTTTATTCTGGCTTCTGTATTCATTGAGTCTTTCTTTTAAAAATACGGGTGCTAAATGAGTAGGCTCTTTTTTGAAACCGATTTCACTATAAAAATTTTCTAACTTTGCCCAAGGTAAGCAATAAATTTCTCTGATTTTATTTTGATCTAAGTAATTTTCAAAGCCTTTTAAAAATTTTCTTCCAAAACCTTTGCCTCTGAATTCTGGAAAAATTAACATACTTCTTAACTGAAAAACATCGTATTCAAAACACAGTCGTACTAATCCCGCAAGAGTATTGTCTATTTCAAGAAAAAATATCTTCTCGTTTGCTGTCAGTGTTGAACGCCCAAAATGCTTATGATAAACAGATTTGGCTAAATCTAGTTTTTCTTTTTCAGAAGAATTTGAAACCGTAACTTTCACTTTATTAATTACTCCATGGAATCACTTCGATTTCTGGCCAATTCTTTAATAATCGAGAAACCATTTTGTTAAAAATAGGCTCAGTTATCTGTCTTTTGTTTGGCCTAACAGTCATTGAGAATAAATCGTCTAGTCCACTTGTAGAATACACAATAAAATCCTCTTTTTCTTTTCTTACTCCAACTGAAAAGGCTGACAACCAAGTACTTATACCATCTTCCGTTGATTTACATTGAGCAATCTTATCTCCAAACTTCTCCTCATACCATAAATGAACATTTGCTTCATTTTGAACATCGAAATGATATCCAAGATCTTTAAATTCAATATTTATCTTTTCTTGAAGAATTTTATCATTTTCAAGAGAACTATCTTTGCTATAAAAAACTAAATCAATATCTTTAATTCCATACAAAGGGTCTTTGTTTTGCAAATAGTTCCAAACTGTTTGAGTTACAGCTCCTCCTGCAATATACCAATTATCTAAGCTAATGCTCTCAGATTTCTCAAATATTTTTGTGAATATAGGAGACTCTTTTAGTATCGATATTAGTTTTTCATCATTCATAATCTTAGATGCCATCATTTCAGCTGTATTCGATGAGTCTCAAATTCATCACCTTCCGTTTTGATAAATCCACAGGAAAGATAGAAATAGTTACTACCTAAATCAACAGTATTTGCCCTAAGTCGTAAGACAGAAAATGATATTTTTGATTTATTGATAATTTTGTTAATTAAACGCCTAGCAATACCTCGTCTTCGATACTGAGGACTTATATATAAATGTCTAACTCTTCCAATTGTTTTATCAACAGTATAAGGGTCTATATTTACACCTCCACAGCCAATGAGAGTATCATCATCGTATGCAAGAAAAAAACATTCACTGTTTTGTGAAAAACTATTTTTACCAGATAACCACTCTTTTTTGGTGTTGCTGACGAAATTATGTCCTTCCTCTACAGATTCTTTGATTAATTTTTCAAAGTTTTCTGGAAGTTTGTTTACCTCAATAATCTCAAGCTTCATTCTATTTCTCTCTAATTAATTTAGGTTTGATTAGAAATTAGTTTATAATATAAATAACACGCAAAATTGACTATAACCTCTCTTTGAATGAGAGTTCCGTTATCTAACTTTCCAAAGCCCGAACCATAATTTATGTGGGATTTTCAAATTATTTTCTGGAAATTTATTTTTTAATAATTCGCTGTATTCCAATATAAAGTTATCTATCTCAACACTTGATAAGCGACTTGATAAGCCTGAATATGCTCTAAGTCGCCCTAACCAAGAGTCGTGTGTGTAAGGTATTTCTTCTTCCCATAAAGCAGCTTCTTGAAGCTCCATTTGTTCAAAATCTAAATCATCTGGTTTTTGTGGGTAAAAACCTAAAGGCCATCTATTCTCGTTACTACCTTCATCTGGAACATAATTAGATTTCAATTTATACATCAGATCAACAGGGTTATCATCTTTAATAATCCAATCAAAATAGGCTATTAAAAGTAGTCCTGATGGTTTAAGAATACGCTGAACCTCATCAATTGCAGATGAAGAAAACCAATGCCAACATTGTCCTGCCGAAATCAGATCAAAAGATTGGTTCTCCAAGGGAATTTTATTAGCCGAAGATTGAATGTACTCAATTTTCAGCCCTTCAGCCTTATCAAGTTCTTTAGAAGCCTTTATCATTTCTTCATCTAAATCAAGTCCAGTTACTTTTAAACCCTCCTTTGAAAATCGTCGGGCAAGTGTGCCTGTTCCAGTTCCAAGGTCGAGTAATGTTGATGTATTTTCAAATTTCTCTAATTTAAAAATACGATTGAAAAAGCTATCTGGAAACCCAGCTCTGTGCTTTGCGTAATCGTTGGCATATTTACCAAACTTTGACTCTCTAACATCTGTATTCATGTATTATATAATCTCAAAGTCTGAGTTTTTTGTCTCTATTTTTGTGCCAGAACAGCAATTATTTGATTTCAGAGACTTGATCTAGTTCAAAGATCGCCGAATGTTGCCCATTACTAAACAGATTGAAAAAGCTTAAGTTTTGGAGTTATTTCATAATCTAGATGGGGCAGATCCTTTCTCATGCAAAATCAGAGAGTCAAAATGATCAGCCAAAATTAATTCTTCAATCTCTCCACCACAAAACATATTCTTGATAGGCTTCATAAAGATATCTTCATCTAGCGTTGGAAACACCTTAATTCCTTCAATAGTCTTAATAATGTATTCTTCAATTGAATGTTTTTCCTGCAAAAGCTTTCTTTTTTGATGAGGCATATGTTCAATCTCACCACTTCCAGTATATTGGCCAACGACTATAGACCTATCTCCATATGTTTCTTTAACATATTCACCAAACACTTTGTCACGATAAGCTCCTTTAGAAACTTTTTTCATCATATGAGCGTTATGCCCCCAAATAATTACTTTATCCGACTTAATTTTATCGTCCATCAGCTTTTTAAAGTTATCAAACATAGTTTTATCTCGGAAAGTTCGAGAATCCCTATCGTTAACTTTTTTCATTTCAAAATATTTCTCTAAATCTGCTCCTTCAATTTCAAATCCATCTATTTGAAGTTTAGATTCTTTAGCGAGTTCCACTAACGGTATCATTTCCTCCGTATGGTACACATTATGAAGAAAATTTTTTAAGTAATCAATCGAGTGAATTTTTAAAAACTCTTTATGAGAGATTGGGCTCTTAACTGACTCAATAAGCAAGTGCTTGAAACCTAGCTCTTTATTGAGTAACTTTATTAAGTCAATACGAAGCTGATTTTGTTCCATAATGCCATGAGCACTCTCACCTAGAAGTACAATTTGACGATTGCCAATGTGTTTTATTAATTCATTAAACATAATTTAACCTAAAGTTGTAAACCAGCATGAGTCGGCATTATTACATTGCCCAGCTTTGAGTATTTTTGGAAGAATTTCTTCTGGGAAAATTTTAAG
>CAXHCD010000061.1:0-22403 GCA_964015265.1 uncultured Oligoflexia bacterium | reverse complement strand
TTATTGTCATAAATATATCTATGATACAAAGTAGAGTTTTCATAAACTTCATACAATCTTCCTGTATCATCATAGACATAATCAATTGTCTTAGTCACTCCACCTTGAGTAACTACCTTTTGAGTTATTCGTCCTAAATAATCTCTAGTGTAAACTTCACTATAAATGGTTGTGCTTTGAAACTTAGCTGTATAACTAGCTAGTTCTCCAAAGCTTGTGTCATAAGTAAAGCTCTCTGTTACATCATCTAGAGTTGTCCCTGTAATTTGAGCTGTATTTGTGTCTCTTGTAATTGTTAAATTACCAGCAGAAGTTAGAAGTCTGTCATCATCATAAGAGTAAGTTATATCACTAGATAGAGTTTGTGAATTTAGAGTGTCATTAATATCTAGATCAGATCCAGTCATTAAATACTCAGAATGAGAATTATCAATAGTGGCCACCATGTTTGAGCTAGTTTGAACTTTTTGATCAATAAGCTCACTATCATAATCAAAATTTAGCGTTACACTATCAGGAGAGCTAATCGTATCTAATTGATCTTTAGTTGTATAAGTAAGAGAGTGATTTCCTTCAGGTGTTGTGATCTGAGATAAAAGTCCAGTTGTTCCATTATAAGAATAAGATTTTGTTAAACTTCCTGGCATATTAACTTGAGTTAATCTTCCATCATCATCGTAGACATAACTTGTAGTTGTATCAGACAGGCCTGGAATTACTGGAGCAATGTATGAGCTAATTTTATCAAATAAGTTTTGTAAAAATCCGTGAGCAGGACGAGAAGGTGGTGTTATTGAAGCTAGCCTTCCAGCTGAGTCATAAGAAAAATTAATCTCACGAGAATCATGAAAGATTTGTTTTTTTAATTCTCCACCAGCGTAGTATTCAAAAGAAGTGCTTTTACCTAAAGCATCTTCAATCTCATCAAGATATCCACTAGTGTTATAGCTAAACTGCGTTTGTCTAGCTCCCTGAGTAATTGATTCTAAGAGTCCATTTGTTGTGTAAGCATAAGTCACAGGAGTATAGCTAGCATATTTAGACTCAGTGATATTATTATAATCTCCAATCGTTTGCGTTCTAACTCGTCCTTCTGGTGTTGTATAGGTAAACTTTTTAGTTGAACCATCATAAACTCTAGTTGAGGCATCTCCATTAACTGTAGTAGTAAATGTCTCAGAAGTTGGTACGAGATAATCACTTGTTGAATATGAAGCTTGCTTAGATCTACTTATACTTAATTGGTTTTGAGCAGTATATGATCTAATAGTTTCAGCATAATTAAAACGTTGATTCTTTGAAAACCTTGGATCAGATCCTGATTTCCCATAAAAATATCCACCATCAGCTTTATTAATAGTAACCGACCCATCAGTCTCACTTGTTGTTTTTTCAGAATTTCCACTCGGAAAGTATTCTGTTCTAACAGATTGTCCATTTAGGCCGACTTTAATATCAAAATCAGAAATAATACCTTCAGCACTAGTCATCGTAATATTTCGATCAATTCCATTTGATTCATAATCATCAACAATTGACCAACTACTTCCAGAAGTATTTGAATCACTTGCTAATAATCCATCAGAATCATAAGTAAAAGTTGCAACAGATCCACTTGGTTTAGTAAAAGTTAATAGTTGTCCGTTTCCACCACTATCATAAGTCATTGTATAAGTTTTAGATCCAATTAGATCAACTTGAGTAACATCTTCATTACTATCTAGTGTTAGGGTAGTAACTTGTCCAAATGGAGCAGTGATAACTACTGAAGTAGAAGAAGGCCGAGTTATAGTAGTCGTTTTTCCGAACCCATCAACAATTGAAGTAAGTTTTCCATTAGAATCATAATTAAAAGTTTCTAAAATCTTTCCTGTGTAAGATGACATTGTATAAAGATGTCTTCCATTTGTTTGATCAAAAATTAAAACTCTTTTTTCATCAGCTTCGGCTACAAAATATACATTTGTTCCAGTGCCAGATGTTCCTTTTATAAGCTTTCCATTGGAATCAATTATACCAACTTGCTCATCTACAGTTCTATAAGCGCCACGCCCATAATAAATTCTTTTTAAACTCTTGCTATAAAAAGCGATGTTTGATGGAGTCCAACCTCCAAGCCCTAAGCTTTTTGATTTCCACCAGCCAACAGTTGAAAAACTAGTCAATGTAACTTGATTACTACCAATAGGAATATCACTCATTCCAGCTATTGATCCTCTGTAATTAGTACTTACACTGTAAATATGATTAGAATAACTCAAGTTTTTTGATGAACTTTTTTCTTTTGCTTCTGATCCTGTGACAACATATTCTATTATTGCTTCAGTTCCATCCACATCATTACCTTGATCATCTTTACCATCCCACGCAACACTTAAAACCTGTCCCGGAGTTAGAGTTGAATAATCATATGTAAATAATTGGCCTGCAATCTTTACGTGAACTTCATCAATAGAAGGTGTATTAATATCTTGAACAGTAAATTTTACACTTGAACTTGGTCCATATGAGCCAGTTCTATCTGATGAGTAGTTTAAAGAAAAATTAGTTCCACTGACTGGAATATTTTCTTGTAAAATTTGATTATCAACATCAATAACTGAACCTGACTTACAGTTACTTTTATTTTCAGGAGGCGCACTTGTTGAAGGTAAATCTCCAACAATTCCAGAAATCTTCTTATTACAATTTTTTTGAGCATAAATCCTACCATAATCAATGTCAGGAAATAGGTGACTTTTCTTTCTACAAGCTCTTCTGTAGTTTTCATTAATTGTTAATGATTTATTAAATGCTAAATATTGTTCACTAATACTATGAATTGTGCCCTCTGCAACTGCATACCAAACAGAACCGTCATCATAAGTACAGTCATCGTTCGTTCCAGTACACGTATCATAAACTAAATCTAGACCGGCATTAGCAACATTAAGGTTAAAAATTATTAAAAACAAGACGGCCGAAACCAGATTTCGTAACATAATAAATCTCCATATTTATATGTAGTATTGAAAACAGTGAATTCTTTTTTGAATATTCTTACTTAAGATATGATTTTTGTAAACATTCCTAACAGAATTTTAATATTATTTTAACTATTTATAGGCAACTAAAAACCTCTCACATATAAGAGGCCCTTTTCCTGTGAAATCTTTTTTATAGCTAGAGAAAAATTGTTTATGCCCTTTCTGCCAATGCTCAAGGCTTCTATCCCCTTCTCCTTCTTCGTAAGCATCATCGGTCATCTCTTTTGAATTTTTGGTGATATTTTTATACTCATTTTTGCTCCCAAAAGGACTTTAAATTATTGATTTAATTTAATGTAAATATTTTATAGCGCATTGCGCAATGAATAAAAAAAGGGTAAAACCATTCCAAAGGAATATATATGCCCTACGCACTACTCACTGTAATACTAACCCTACTAAGTTTTAATGTCTTTGCTATTCGTGGAGAAATAAAAACAGAGTTTTCAAAAGATATACAAAGGCCAGTTGTTTCAATTCATAAAAAAGATAGAGACAATATTCTTCACACAATTTGTAGTGGAACAATAATAAATAAGAATCAAATTTTAACTGCCGCTCATTGTTTTGATGATAAAAATTTTAAAATCTTAGTTAAGCACAAAGATAAATTCATTGAACCAAAACTAGTAAAGATAAATGATAAATACCAACGAACTGATATTTATGATCCAGACTGGGGTTATTTATATGAAGTTCGAATTGAATTTGATTTTGCCCTTATAGAAGTAGATATCAATTTTGATAAAGAAGACTTTGTAACATTAGCTAAAAAAGATTTTGAACTTCTTCAATCTACAGAAATAAGTTTTTCAGGATATGGACAAAGAGCAAATATCTTTGGAATGGGTGAAGGTGAAGGCGTATTTAGAGTTTCACTTCCACTAAATCCAGATGAATATACTGTTGATAGAATCAAAATTGAAGATGGAGCTCGAGGTTTTTGTTTAGGTGATAGTGGAGGTCCTGCCTGGGCAAAAAATAAAGAAGATAAGCTCGTTCAAATGGGAGTTATTTCTCAAGGTGATTGTAACGTTTTAAATATGGTTGAAAGAATTAATATAGAAAAAATAATGCAAGCTAAATATAAAACTCATAGTATTTTAAAAATGGGAGAATTTAGTGAGAAAAAATAATTTACTACTTACAATTTTATTATCACTAATTTCCACTCAAAGCTTTGCTTCAAAAGGTATTAATAAAGTTAATGAAAAACAGGTTGAAGAAGCTAGTTGTATGCTTCTAACTAAATATGATGATCTAGCTGGTAAAGAAGGTGTCTGTAGTGCAACTTTGATAAATAGCACTACCCTATTAACCGCCAAACATTGTCTATATAATAAACCATCTCAAATGCAAAAAGGCGAAAATGATCCGATCAGAAGAGCGTTTAAATCAGAAGAAATTATTGCAAAAGAAAAAATGAGTATCATTTGTGGACAAAGTATCTTCACACCAAAAAGTTTTCAAATACATCCACATACTGATATTGCAAAAATTCAAATTGATAATACTGATAAAGAACTATCTAACTTACAAATAGCAACTAAAGATGAAATCAAAGATTTTATTAAGAACACTTATAAAAATCAGTGCGCCATTTTTGGATTTGGATTAAATAATGATAATGAAATGAGAATTTTTAATGGAGTAAAAGCTGACTCTATTGAAATTTACAGAGTACAAGATGCTTATATTGAAATCGAAATGGATAGTGACTTTAAAAACCTTAGTTTATACTTTGCCAACTCTATGCTTGATACAATCTATATGAATCAGTATTTTTTCCCTAAGCTTTCTCACTTTGCCGCTCAGTCGCAAATTCCTCAAGCTGAATTAGAAAAGGTTTTAGAGAACTTCATTTATCGAATCAAAATGAAAAAATTAAGAGTATCTTCTATTTATGATCCAAAAAAAGGTCCACTATTTAAAGAACTCTTTTTCAAGCACTTTAAAAATATTTATCACAAGGCCTATAGCTCTGTAGCACAAAAAATTGTTGATGCTACTACTGCTAAAAATCTTTCGCTTCATAGAATAATATTAAATGTTGAAAGTGAAACTTTAGAAAAAGCAGGCATGGATTATGGAGATAGCGGTGGAGCTTTTAGTTGTTTGATAAATAATGAATGGAAGCTTGTAGGTGTGAACTCAAAGATTCATATTGATTCAAACTTGGGTTATATTGCTAGACCTTGGGAGCCAATGCACTCAAAGCCTAAATCACGTTTAACTAAAAACGGTGAAGCAGGCCTACTGAGTAGGCCCATCGTAGAGTGGATTAATAATTCATCTTTTTGAATACTGATCAAATGTATTTAAAATATTAGTCCATCCGCCATTGTGATCATTTTTAGATGACTCACTTGGAAGCTTTTCATGTAATAGCGTAAGTTCGCAAGAGTTTTTATCTAAAGCATCAATTGAGATAGTCACAATAGAATCTTCATTATTAGTATTACTAGAATTCCAAGTGAACTGAATTTTATTTGGGCGATCTAAAATTAAATACTCTCCCTTGTGAGGCATAATATTTTCACCTGCCTGCATATTAAATAAAAACTTTCCACCTACTCTTGTATCCATTTCTGGAGATGGAATAGAAACTACATCAGCTGGCTTCATAAAATCTCTAATGGCATTTGGATCTAACCAAGCATCATAAACTAATTCGGCCGCTACCGAAAACTTTCTAACAATTTTTAATGAATAATCACTCATCGTTACTCCTTTTGTTTTTTACATACTTTTCTAAATTATCTAATTTATCATTCCAAAAGTTTGTATAAGTATTAATCCACTCTTGAGCAGACTCAAACTCTTTGGGATTTGCTTCACATAGGTGCACTCTTCCTTCTATATTTCTTTTAATGAGCCCGGCCTTTTCTAAAACTTTAATATGTTTTGAAATGGCATTTAATGAAACTGGGTAATGATCGGCCAGGGCAGTTACCTGAGTGGGCCCATTTTTAATCTTATCAAGAAGACTTCTTCTAGTTCCATCAGCTAGGGCGTGAAAAATTAAATTAAGTTTTTGTTCTAAACCATATTCAACCATATGGTTGAATATAGAAGAGTTTTAAATTTAATGCAAGAAAAACTCTAATTAGTTTGTATTTTTATAATAAATTCAAGTAATTAGAGTCTTTCTATCTCAAATATCACTTTAGAAAAAACTGCGTTTCTAATTCAATATCAGCATTTTTATCATCGGGATCAACGGCGATATACCTTTCAATCAGGGGAAAATCTCCAGGTTCATATCCATTTTGAGAAAACCAATTCTTATAAATATCTAAGTAAAATTGTAATAATTTTTCTTTACTACCTTTATAGTGAAAACATGCATACTTACCTTCAGGCAAATCCATGTGCTTAACATTTCCCGGAAGGTTAGTTAATGAATCCACTAAGACACAAGCATCATATCTACATTTTTCTTGTGGGGTAACTTGTGGATTGTCGTGTCCAATTCCAAACTTAGTAAGGGATTCAACATTGTGGCCAAGCTGACCAAATGCTGTCAAAAGCTCATTCCATACTTTAAAAATAGATTCATCAATATAGCCTTGCTCACTGGTTCGATAAATAACTTTTCTCACAGGAAAAGATTTAATTTGTGCATTCATATTAACCTCATTTGTTTTTTGATCTTTATTGATCTGGTAATTAGGATAGAGGTTCTCTATTTTAAAATCTTTTCCATACTTGCTTTTAATTTTTCCTATTTTGCTATTTTGCGGATCTTTTCCCTCAATGATTTGTTTTGGAGTCACACCAAAATAGGCCTTAAAAGCTTTATTAAAATTTGATTGAGTTGAATAACCACATTCAAGTGCTATTTGAGATAGATTTATATCATCACAATTATAAGCAATTAATCCAATCGCTTTTTCTAATCTTTTTCTAATAATAAAATCTCGAGGAGTCTCTTTCATATAGGCACAAAATATTCTATGAAAGTGATATTCACTAATTGCGCAATTTTTAGAAATATCGCGCCAATTTAAACTTTGAGACAAATTCTCACAAATATAAGAGATTGCCTTATTTATTTTTTCCTCGTATGAGCTCATATCTCATTATGCCAGAGTTTTTAAATTTAGTTTATTCCTATCTTGCTATTATGGCCTTTTAAATTTCTTTCTAGATTCATCAATTTTGTCCCTTGTTACACAACCCTTAACGTGATCATTAATTAGTCCCATGGACTGCATAAAAGCAAACATTGTCGTAGGACCTACAAACTTCCAGCCTCTTTTTTTCAAATCTTTTGATAGAGCAATTGATTCAGCAGATGTAGTCATTGTTTGTGCTTTTGAGGCCTTCAGCTCTTTTGGTTCAAAACTCCAAATATATTTGGCCAAGCTTTTATGCTCTTTTACAATCAATTGGGCCATTTTAGCATTATTAATGGCAGCCTCAATTTTTCCACGATGACGAATAATACCTTCATCTTTTAATAATCGATTTACATCTTTTTTGGTGAACTTAGCGACCTTATTAAAATCAAAATTGTGAAATGCTTTTCTAAAATTCTCTCGTTTAGAAAGTATTGTTCTCCAACTTAGTCCCGATTGAAAACCTTCAAGACAAAGTTTTTCAAATAAGCGAAAATCATTTTTTACGGGAAATCCCCATTCTTTATCGTGATACTTTATATACTCTTCTGTCACACAGCTCCATTTACACCTTTTTTTTCCATCATCACATTTAATTAAATTACTCATTTAAAAACCTATTTATTCAATAAAAATTGAAACTGCTCATTGGCCATAGCTGGTGTTAGTTCAAAAATTTCGTAATTAACAATTTTTTCAATCACAAAAGGATCTTCTTCCACTCTATTTTTTATTTCATCATAGGATTGATTATTGGCAAGCACTACCCCACCTTCATTTTTATTAAGTGATCCAACCACTAAAAATGAATTTTGTTCAATTCCTTCTTTTATCCAAGCTTTATGTCCATCCATAAAATCTGATGCTAGATTTTTATTTTCTGCAAACTTCAAAAAAACAATATACATACTTACTCCTCTACTTTGTAATCTCTTTAAGCCATTTCACCATGAGCTTAACTTCTTCATTAACAAAGTCTTCGTCTTTATAAGCATTAAGCATAGTCGCTACACCTTGGCTTCTCGCCAAAATATGCATGGCGTATTTATCTGCATTTTTTTTATGTCCCAACTCAATGAACTGATCTTTTAACCAAACTCTAAATAGCTCAAATATTTTTTTAGCTTCTTTTTTTGAAGAATGATTTAACTTGGCAAGCTCAGTAGTAAGAGTTCCGACAGGACAGCCGTAAAGTTTAATTTTTGTAAGATTGGTAATCAAAATGTGGATAAAACAATTAATTCGATCAAACGGAGTTTTACCTTCATCTTCCCACTTTAAAAGCATTTGTTTAGTATTATTCATTCTAAATTTTATGACTTCATCTAAAATAGAATCTTTAGTTTTAAAGTGATGATAGAAATTCCCTCGAGAAATATTTACTTTGCCGGCTATATCGGCAAAAGAAGTTTTTTCAAAGCCCTTTTTATAAAAAAGAGTGCTTGCTTCTTCAATGATTAATTCTCTAGTACTTTTCATAAAACTTACCCACACTAGGACACATGTCCTAGATCTAGGATAATAGGACACGCGCCCTAATGCAAGTATTTTTATCCATACACAAAAGAAGCATCTCAGAACAATACCTAAAATTAAGACCTTAATAAATTTTTTATAAGTTTTTTTAAATATAAATTACTTGTATACTTCTTGCTATGAATGAAAAAACTTATGATGCACTAAAATTAATACTAACTGAAAGCAATGGCGTACTATCAACTCACTCACTTGAATTAGAAGGTTATCCATTTGGCTCAATAACTCCTTATTGCTTGGACGATAACTTTTCCCCGATTATTCTTGTCAGTGGAATTGCTCAGCATACTCACAATATGGATGCTAATCCAAAAGTATCACTTACTATTACGGAAAGTTCACAAGAAGCACAGAAACAAAACTTAGGTCGGCTCACTTTTGTTGCTGACGCCAATAGAATTGATAATCAAAGTGAAGATTATAAAAATGTATCACAGATTTATTTACGCTATTTCCCTGCTGCCAAACATTATTTTGAGGCCCATGACTTTTATTTCTATAGACTAAACTTTGTGCGTGCTAGATTTATTAAAGGTTTTGGAAAAATATTTTGGATAGAAAAAGAAGATTGGAACTTGAAAAATTCTTTTTCTCCCAAAGAACAAGATATGATGATTACTCATATGAATGAAGATCATAAATCAGCTCAACTAAAATATTGCTCAAACTTTGCAAATTTAAAAATTGAAGATACTGATAGCATTCAAATGGTAGGAATCAACCAATTTGGCTTTGACTTACTACATCAAAAAAATAAGATTCACTTTGAATTTCAAAGCCCAGTTCAAGACGTCAAAGCTGCACGTACTGAGCTAGTGGACATGGCCAAGGAATCTAGCTAGAACTTGAACTCTAATCAATTCTTAAGAAGCCTGAATCGATTAAATTTATAATTATTAATACTAAGATTACCATCTTCAAAAAATCCAAATCTTAATAAAACTTTTGAATTCTTTCGAGTCAGAGGAAATAAAACAGTAATCGAATCAATATCTAGTTCCTCGAAGGCCCAATCTTTCACCTTAGTAAAAATTCTTTTTCCCCATCCCCAAAACCTTGGATGTAAAATCAAAGCAAAGTCTGCATCACCATTTTCAGGTTGTAACCCTCCCCAGCCAGCAAACTCTCCATTTATTACAAATGCAAAGGGGCCATATCCAAACTCATCCCACATTTTCTTTTTTTCTAAAATAAATTCTCTACAGTCTTCTTTTGTAAACTCTTTTGTAAGTAAAGGTAGAAGCCTTCCAACGCGTTCATTATTCATTAATTGAATCAAATCATCTTCTTCAATAGTCGATAATTTTACAAACTTTATATTACTCACCGCAAGATCCTTTTAACAATCATAATTATTTGTGTATTAACAAAGTAAATTGTTACGAATATTGTTTTTTAATTTCATCTGATATCGGCTAATCTATAAATATGAACCGCAAAGAAAAAATTGAAAAAGAGTTTAAGTCCTATGCAAAGAAAGTATTTAAATATATTCCAAAGTTTGTTCAGATTCAACTAGCAAAACTCTATTTGGTAATGATTGATAAAAATGTTCCATCTTATAAAAAAGCAATTGCGATCGGAGCACTTACATATTTTATAATGCCTATTGATGGTATTCCTGATATCTTAGGGCCCATGGGTTTTTCTGATGATATTGCAGTAGTGGCCGCGGCGATTGGTGTTCTCACAGATTTAAAAACCGACGAGCAGGCAAATGAGTTCATTAAAGAATATTTAGAATCCTAAAATACACATGAGGAAAGTATGAGTAAAATTAAAACGGCAATAATAGGCTTTGGTCTTTCAGGTAAATATTTTCACGCACCATTTTTAATTTCAAATTCTAACTTTGAAATCAAAAAGGTTTTATCTTCTAGGGAAGCAGAAGTAAAAGAGACTCTCCCTCATTGTGAAGTCGTAAAAAATATAGAAGATATTATCAGTGATAATTCAATTGAGCTGGTAATAAATTGTGCTCCAAATAAACTTCATTATGAATATTCAAAATTGGCCCTTGAGTCAGGCAAACACGTCGTCGTTGAAAAACCTTTTGTTATAGATCCAAAAAATGGAAGAGATTTAATTGATTTAGCTAAAAAGAAAAACTTAACTCTTGCTGTTTTTCACAATAGAAGATGGGATGGAGATTTTAAAACAATAAAAAGTTTAATTGAAAAAAATGAGCTTGGAGAAATAAAAGAATTTGAATCTAGATTTGATAGATTTAGACCAAATACTCGTCCTGAGAAATGGAGAGAACAAAATGAGGCCGGTGCCGGTGTACTTTATGATCTAGGGCCCCACTTAATTGATCAGGCCATAAGCTTATTTGGTATGCCTAAAAAAATTCAAGCGGACCTAGGTTTTCAAAAAGGTAATATTGGTGTCGATGATTATTTTCACCTTGTTTTAATTTATGAAAGCTTAAGAGTCATTTTACATTCAACTTCTTTTGGAGATACATCTGCTAGATTTAGAATTCACGGATCTAAAAAATCATTTGTTAAATATGGACTCGATTCTCAAGAGAACTCTTTAAAAGCTGGTGCAAATCCTAGTGATACTGACTTTGGAAATGATCCACAGGATACCTATGGGAAGATTGTTGATTGTGAGTCTGGCAAAACAGAGTCTGTTCCTACCCAAAGAGGAAGCTATCATGAATTTTACGAGAAACTCTATCTAAGCATTAGAAATAATGAAGAGTTTCCAATTTCAAATGAAGTTGCCTTAAGCATTATCGATATTATTGCCAAAATAAAAGAGGGTCAGAGCGAAATTCAATTTTCTTAAATATTTACAATGTTTTTGGGATCAATTTCACAGTTTGAAAAGAATTTATTTATATTCTCACAAGAAATTCTAGCAATATTATCTAACGCTTCTTTCGTAAAAAATGCCTGATGGGATGTAATAAGAACATTGGGAAAACTCATTAATCTTAATAACTTTTCATCAGAAATACCTTTCAAAGAATGATCATGAGAAAAAACATTTTCTTCATGTTCATATACATCAAGCCCTACACCTAAGATTTCATTTTTCTTTAACTTATTAATTAAGGCCTGTGTATCTATTAATGCCCCTCTTCCAGTATTTAAAAGAAATGCATCTTTTCTTAGATATTCAATTGTTTCTGAGTTTATAATATATTTAGTATCATCATTTAAAGGACAGTGAAGACTTACAACATGAGACTTTTTTAACAACTCTTCTAAAGATACATACTTAGCACCTAACTCTGTTGCCAATTTCTTATCTTCTTGAGGATCATAAAAGTATAATTCACACCCCATACCTTTCATTATTCTTGCAAAAGCTTCACCAATTTTACCTACACCTATCACACCGACAGTTTTACCATGTAATGTTACGCCCTCAAGTCCATCTAATTTAAAATTAAAATCCTTAACTCTTTGAAACGATCTTGGAAACTTCCTATTGAGACACATTAATAATCCTAATGTGTGTTCGGCAATTGCTTCAGGGGAATAAGCTGGAACTCTCGTTATTGTAAAACCATTTTGCTTAGCAACTCTTAAATTGATATGAGAAAAACCGGCCGATCTAAGAGATATTAGTTTTACACCTCTTTCCTTTAGTGAGTTTAATACGGATTCTTCTAAGTTATCACTTGCCCAACAACTTATACATTAAGCATTTTTAACTAAATCAATTGTCTCTTCACGTAGACTTAACTCTAAAAAGTTAGCTTTAATATTAAAATGATCTGTCCAATGATCTAAGTAAGGTCTTTCAAAGTCATGGGTGCTAAAAAATATTGTATCCATTTAATTATATTAGGTAGTAATTTTTAGATAACAATATGCACTGTGCAGTTAGAACTTATATTCACTCGCCGAATAAAAATTAGTGTGATAACTTCCAGAGCTAATTAACTCACAAATAATATAGGTTTAATATGTGGAATAAGCTCAATAAGTCGATGATGGTGTGCCAAATGTCTTTTGGCCTTTCTTTTTATGGCGTGATGGCCATTTTAACGAGATTCTTTTTAGAAGATTTGCAATATAGTGAAGCAAATACAATGATGGTTGTGGGCGCCTTTTCAGCAATTGGACCTTTATTTGCCATAGCTGGTGGATTCATCGCTGATAAGTTTTTGGGAGCTTATCGATCCCTTACAATTGCCTACTCTACTTTTGCTGCTGGATACTTGCTTTTAATAATTGGTTCAAGTGCTACTAGTATTGCTTTGAGTTTAGCGGGAATTGCCCTAGCAAGTTATGCTAGAGGGTTGATGTCTCCAAGTTATCCAAGTTTATTTAAAAGAACATTTAAAACGCAAGACGATTTCGAAAATGGTGTTCCAGTTAATTATTCTGTAAATAATGTGGGAGCTTTTTTAGGTCAATATTTATTTCCAATGCTAGTAATGGTAACGGGTTTTAGTGGAGGTTTTTTACTTTCTTCGGCCATGGCCTTATTAGCTTTTAGTATTTTATTCGTTTTAAGAAAACCTCTTGTAGAAATTGGAGCTGATTCAGATAAAAATCCCGTTGGAACAAAAAACTGGATCGCTTTTGGAATTATTTCTGTATCAATGATTGGGCTCGTGTTTTTCATGTTTTCAAATATGGATATTGGAAAAAATATTGTTTACGCCATCGGCGCTGGTGCCATTTTATATTTTATGTATTTAATGATTAAGGCCCAGGGAAGTGATTCATATAAAATGGGAACGATTCTCATAATGATTTTTCTAAGTACTGCCTTTTTCGTTTATTACGGCCAGATGATGACTTCAATGACAATGGTTACAATCAATACTATGAGAGGAGATTTATTTGGATTGATACCAATTGCTCCTGAAGCTTCTATGGCCATGAATCCACTTTGGTGTATGGTTGCGGGACCTGCAATCACATTTACTTTTTCAAAGCTTGAAGATAAGAATATTAACTTCAGTACGGCCACTAAGATAGCTTTCTCATTTATTCTTACGGCCATTGCATTTGGTATTTTAACTTTGGCAGTAAAAAGTGTTGGATCTGAAGTAGTTATTAGACCTGAAGTTTTCTTTGTTATTCACTTCTTTCAGGCCTTTGCTGAAGTAATTGTTGGCTCTCTTGTGGTTGCCTTTATTTTATCCGTTGTTCCTAAGGGAATTGAAAACTTTTCAGTAAGTTTATTTTCAGTAGCGATTGCACTAAGTGGAATTGTTGGGGCGGTGTTTTCGACATCAATCGCTTTGGAAAAAGGACAAAAAGTTACTCAAGAAATTGTTCAAAATGTTTATGGAGGATACTTCAGCACATTAACGATTTGGGCGATTGTCATGGTAATAGTAGCTTTAGTTTCATCTAAAATTATTCAAAAGATGTTAGAAAAGTAGGATTAATTTCCCACGATATAATCTCTTAGAACCATTTCTAGGCAACCTATTTTTTTAGGTTTTATAGACATGGTGTGAGCAATAGATTTTGTTTCGGCCCTAAAAAAATCGAGATTATCATTGGCCTCGTCTAGAATTAAAAATGATTTGTGCTCAGAGCGATCCTTGTAATCAGTGATGGTACCAATATTGGCCACAAATTTTAGTGAGTTCGGATCTTGGAAAGCTCCTCCGAAGTGAGTATGTCCATAAACAACTAAATCAACATCATTTGGAATGGAATCAAACTTATCCATATTTTTATAGCCCTGTCTTCTCATTTTTTCCGGTGGTAATAATCTTTCAGGAGGTTTTATCATTGGATAATGGCTCACCATTACTCTTTTTACTCCAAGTTCAATGACTTTTGCATCATCAGGTCTAGTAGTAATAACTTGTCCAAACTCATTGGCGATTTTTTCAAAGTCTCCTGCCTTCAAATTTCCTAGCTCCCAATTTCCTGGAAGCAAATGTATTTGCTCTTTTTCAAATCCTGCATCTTTGATCATTTGAAATATACTTTTTAATTGTTCACGATAATATTTATGTGGGTTTTCAAAGGCTTCACTTTCTTCACCTTTAACTAATCCAATGAAATCTCCTATCCCAACAATATGAGTGACGCCTTCACTTTTCATAACAGATAGTGTTTTTTTTATCTCTTCTAAATCGCCGTGAGTATCACCTAAGAAGCCAATCTTTTGCGCTTCTTTTCCCATGGCTAGTTGAAAACATGAAAATATTAATATGATGTTTAATAAGTATTTAATGAATCTCACAGTGAACCTATCGGAAATCAGCAAAAGGAATTATAGAAAAAGCTTCAAAATATCATATTACTATAGTCTCTTTGTCAGATTTGAATCCAATAACGTCTCTTTTTCTTTCCATTAGCTAAAGTTAATATGTTTTCTAACTCTCCGTTATTTTTTTCAATTGTTTTTTGGGAAGCAATATTATCTTCATCACATGTTACTAAAACTTTATTTATTGATCTTAATTGATCCTTAATATAATTCAACGACTCTTTAAGAATTAAAGTTGCATAACCTTTTTTTCTAAACTCAGGTAATACAGCATAACCAATATGTCCTCCCTCTTTAAGTAGCTGCTCTGTTAACTCGTGCCTAATTGAAGTTCTTCCTACAATCTCTTCATTTTCATTAAATGCAAAAAGAAAGGTGCATGGTATATGCTCATTTGGAATATGAAGACCTTTTGAAAAACCTGGCAAAATTTCAACATACTTTTCAAAGTTTTCTTGGGCCACAGACTCCCAATAGTGAACAAATGAGAAACCATCCCAATTAGAATTTATTGCTTTATAAAATTGATCTCGATCTTCTAGTTTTAAATGTCTGAGAGTTATATTCAAAGTTTCACCTCTCAGACATTATACATTAATACTAATCACCCTTTACAGAATAAATTGATAAATTTGAAAAGCCCTCATCTCTATTTTTTATGGCCGCTAAATATTCTTCAGAGGCAAATGCATCTTTTATATTTTGAGCATCTGGAAATTCAATTCTTAGTAAAAAAGTTGGCCTTAAACTTCCAGCGAGAATATTTGTTACTTCAAAATTTTCAGGAGGCATAACTCCATTAAATTTTTTCATAACAGGACCTGCAACTTCTTTATATTTAGTGATTTTTTCTTGATCAGCTACACTTCCGCTAACAATTAAATAATGTTTACTCATTTTTACTCCTTTTTAGAATCTATAAATACTGTAACAATTGCTACAATATTACCCATCACCTAAAAACTATCAAGATATTTCTGTAACAAACACTACAATAATAATAATTACAATAAGTTAGAATTGTATCAAATGATACAAATTAATATCTAACTATGCTAAAATTCAACAATGGCAAGAGAACAAGAGTTTGATACAGATGATGCATTAGAAAAAGCAACAAAGATATTTTGGTCACAAGGTTATAAAAAATCTTCAGTTAGACAACTTCAAGAGGCCATGGATATCGGGGAAAGTTCATTTTATAATTCTTTTAAAAGTAAAAAGAACCTCTATTTAAAATGTTTAGAAAACTATAATGCTAAAGTTACAGCTTCTAGAATGAAAGCATTTCAATCAAATAAATCTACAAAAATGAAACTAAAAGATTTTTTTAATATTATTGCTTCTGATCAAAATCATACTTCCCTTCTAAAAGGTTGTTTAATGACTAATAGTTTATCAAGCGAAGTTCTTTCCGATGATGAAATAAAAAACTATATAGTCGATCAATTTGAAAAATATAGGGAACACTTTAATAATTTATTTTTGAATGCAATAAAAAATAACGAATTACCAAAAAACTTCGACACCAAAAGTGCTTCAGAGTTAATAATTATACATATTCAGGGGATATTTAAACTTTCACTCATTTCAAAAGATTTTAAAGAAATCAAAAAATCCTCGGCCCTTTTAATTAATTTACTTGGCCTTAAATAAATTACTCAATAACTTTAACAAAGTTGTCTAGATTATCAAATGAACTTGGATAACGTCTGATATTTTGTAAATTGGCCACAAGATACTTTGCATTTTTACTAATTTTTAAATCGGCCAATAAACCTTTTATTGAATTAATTTGTGTCGTTAATTTCTCAAATCTTTGTCCTGTAAGTTTAGGAGTAGCAATCATTCTTTTATTAAGCGGATTCATCCACTTCCCATTAGGTTTTTTGAAACCAAAGTGCAAGTGCGCTCCAGTTACCCTTCCAGTAGCACCTACTTTTCCAATGACTTGATGAGATCTAACCCAATCCCCAACATTTACTCCACGCTTTGATAAGTGATAATAAAATGAAGTTGATCCATCTCTATGTTTAATTGCTACTTTATTTCCGGCATATTCATTATAAGTTGAAGAAACAACTTTACCTGCGGCCACGGCATGAACATTCGCCCCATGTCTCGCTCTCAAATCAACTCCTCTATGCATAGCTCTTTTACCTGTAACAGGATGTCGTCTTACACCATAACCAGAACGAACGTGAAGCCTTGAAAGAGGATATCTTAAGCCTGAATTAATTAGGGCCTGACCATTTTCAGTATAGTGAGCGGTATATGTTGAACTCTTTTCTTCATCTTCATAAAAGAAAGCTTCATGCGTCCCTGCTCTTAGGCCACTATATGAAGTGAATAGAACTTTTGTTTCTACAATTTCTTTATTATGCATCCTTTCACTTAATAAAATTTTATAATGATCTCCGTGTCGAGCATTCATTCTAAAATTAACCTTGCACAATAAAACATTTACTACTTCATTAACACTACTTCTATTTAATCCACTAGCGATAAGATCTTCTTCAAGAGTTGATCCTGCATTTAACTCACCTTCAATAATTCTTGGTTTCCAATATGTTTTTACAACATCAAATGAATAATCCCATTTATTTGTTTTATCATTGAAAGTTAACACATGAGTTTCAACAGGATTTTGAGAAAAAGAAAACTTAATAAGTTTTTGATTGTGATCAAAAATCGCTTCTAATTTGTCTCCAACTTTAAGTTTGGAAAACTCTACTTCATCTCTTAACTCGTTAATAATCTCCAGAGAAAGGGCATTATCAATAGATACATTTTTTAAGGCCTGATAAAGTCCCTGTCCATTTTTAACCTGAGCACTTTTTATATTTTTGACATTTCTAATTAGCGCCACTGGCTCAACATAAGGAGAAGCCTCTAAGCTTTTAGCATTATCACAAGATGAAAGACCGACAGAAATGGTCAAAAGTATTAATAAATTCAACATATTGGAATGTAGCATAACAAATTTATCGGATTTTTACAGAATTTCTTTATAAAAATCAATCTTCTGGGGTTTGTCTTTTGGCGAATATTTTTGAGCATTTCCATTCACCATTAGACTTTAGAAAATCCATTTCAATGGCGAATAATTCTCTAAAATCTGTACCATGCTTGTCTTCACCGGATATTGTTATGTGAAAAGATGCAGATGCACTTTTACCACTGAGACTAATAAGTGAAGGTGTTTTCATAATATCAATACTGCTAAATAATTTTGCCCCAATTGCTGCGTAGTTTTTTATTTCACTAATATTTTTAGAACTTGCGCTTCTTTGTTCTGACTCATAGGCGGCAGCGAAATTTTTATCAAGGAGTGAGTTTATCTTTTTTAATCGAGATAAAATATCAAGAGGTGCTAAGGCAAATTCGTACTCTACACTTTCTTTCAACTCAGTGATGACTTTATTGATCTCTTCTTTTTCTGATCCAGCAAAAAAGAATTTATAACTCAAAAAGCTCAGTATTATAGCAACGATTATTAAATGTTCTTTTTTCAATCTCGTCTCTCTATCATTTTAGATAATTATACATTAAAAAATATAGCTTGCAAAATGCAAGCTATTATACTAAACTCAATCTATGAGTATAGATAATAGATCACACTGCCCCATTGCCTTTGCTCTAGATTTATTTGGAGACAAGTGGAGTTTACTAATACTTCGTGATCTATTGTTTAAAGGAAAAAAACACTATCAAGAATTTCTGGCCGCTGAAGAGGCCATATCAACCAATATATTAGCTAATCGATTATCGCAACTTGAAGACTATGGACTTATTTTAAAAGATAAAGACCCTCAAAATAAAAAACAATATATTTATACTCCCACCCCAAAAGCAAAAGATCTCATTCCTATGTTAGGTGAGATGATTGTTTGGAGTAATAAATATGATCCAGAAACAGGTATTCCCCCAAAAATCAGAAAGGCCATTAAAAAAGATAAAAAAGCATTTATTAAATCACTTTCACAAGGAGTTAAAGATGTTGAATAAACAAATTAAATACCTAGTATCATATTTTGTCATAACTATGGCCTGGGCCTATCCATGGCACATGGTTTTATTTCACGATAAATACAAAGTATGGGGAGCAGTAACAAGAGAACACCCTATAATGATCTATGGAATTATAGCTATTATCATTCAAGGTCTAGTTATTGGATATCTATACCCCAAACTCATTGCCAATACTCAAAGTACGATCAAACTTGGAATAAAGTACAATCTAATTATAGGATTAATGACATATACAGCAATGGGCTTTGCCACTGCTGCAAAAATTAATATTGAACCTTCTACTACATTTCTTGCTTACCACACAGTCTTTCAATTTATTCAATTTTGCTTAACAGGTGTGGCCCTAGGATTAATTTATAAAGAAAACTAAAACCCAAAATTTCTACAGTTTCAACTAGGCTTTCTTTATCAATTTTAGACTTACTAAATTCTAGCTCAACAACTTTCATACTTTTTAGAAGTTAAATCGTTATAATCCACTAAAATCAAGTAAGAAACAGAAAAAGGGGGCCAAAGGCCCCTGAAATTACATTTTGATATCTTCTTTACTATTGGCCGAAAGCTGAGCAACTTTAATAATTCCATCACCCATACATTCTCTTAAACTCTTTGCCCATTCTAAGGCCTTTTCTTTTGATTCTACATCAATAACTGTGTAGCCAGGTATAATTTCTTTACCCTCTGTAAATGGCCCGTCAGTAATAGTGAAGTCGCCACTTTTAAGTTCAACATATGTTACTTGTTGCGGAAGCTTTCCAGTAGAAACAATTATTCCCGAATCAAAAGCTTCTTTCATAAGTTGACCCATCTTCGCCATTCCTTCAGGAGATGGAGGACTCATTGGTCTATCTTCACCCATAGTAAAATAAATAAAAAATTGCATAAAAACTCCT
This sequence comes from uncultured Oligoflexia bacterium, assembly GCA_964015265.1. Lineage (GTDB taxonomy): Bacteria > Bdellovibrionota > Bacteriovoracia > Bacteriovoracales > Bacteriovoracaceae > CAXHCD01. The sequence continues at coordinate 2,591 of CAXHCD010000061.1, read as the reverse complement.
TTAAAACATTAATATTTTATCTTTTCTATACATATAGTCGAATAAGAATTTCTAATTGGGACATTTATTTAAAACCTCTTTAAGTCTTTGATTTAAATAGGTTTTCTCTTGTTCTTGAGTGGATAACTCAATTGCTGTTTCAAAGTATTTTTTTGATTCATCCACCTGTTCATCTCTATATAGAAACTCAGCTTTTATTGAATAAAGCGGCTGATAATTTTTGAGTTTTCCTTTTTCAAGCCTATCAAGAATTTTTAGGGCCTCAGAGGCTCCATTTAAATAACCGATAGCTACTGATTTATTTAACTCAATAACAGGTGATGCATTTATCGAAAAAAGCATATCATAATAATTTACAACTAATTCCCAATTAGTTTTTTCAAAAGATTCAGAAGTAGAATGAACAGAAGCAATACAAGCTTGAAGACTATAAGGACCTAAGGGACCCGTTAAGATCGCATCCTGTAGAGACATTAAACCTTGAGCAATTAATCTTTGATCCCATAAATTTCTATTCTGCTTATCAAGGCTAACTAATTCAAAGTTTTCGTTTAACCTAGATTTAGTTCTAGATTTTTGAAAACAAAAAAGAGCATGCAGTCCCAACCCTTCTGATGAAGGTATAAGTTTATTTATAAGATTAATAAAATAAATTGATTCATCCATCAAAGATACATTAATTGTTTGTTCACCATTACTAAGAGTATATCCCTCATTAAAAATCAGATAAATGACATGCAATACACTATCAAGCCTTTCTTTTAGAAGAGACTTATTGGGAAGTTCAAATTCAATATTTTTTTCTTTTATTGTTTGTTTGGCCCTATAAATTCTTTTTCTAATCGCCTCATTACCACAAAGAAATGCTTTTGCAATCTGTTCTATACTTAATCCACAAACTTCTTTTAAGCTCAGTGCTATTTTAGATTCTAAAGTGAGCTGAGGATGACAGCACAGAAAAATCAGTCTAAGTTGATCATCATCAATTTTATCAAGGTTTTCATCCAACTCATAGGCTTCAACGATTTCTAATCGTTGATATATTTCATGACCTTTTTTTTCTTTTCTTATTTTATCGATGGCCTTATTTCTTCCAACTGAAACGAGCCAAGAGTAAGGATTTTGCGGAATACCTTTTTCGTTCCAATCACTAGCAGCAATAGCAAAGGATTCTTGAAGTGCATCTTCGGCCAGATCAAAATCACCTAATAGTTTTATAAGTGTGGCCAATACTTTTGAATATTCTTCTTTATAAATTTTTTCAATCATTAAATTTCAAACCATATTATTAACTGAAAAAACCTAGATTATATTCTTTTCATCCAGCCAACTAATGTATAAGTGCTTCTTTCTTGAGGTTTGAGATAATATTCAAGCATCTTAAAGCCATTATTTTTTACTTCATTTAAGAATTCATCTTCTTTACAAATCCTTCTATGCTTAAACATTTTTCTACCATTAATTATGTGCCAATCCATATCCCATCGATCAGGACCTGTACTCCATAAAATTCCATCTTTAAGTGTTAAATAATCTCGATCTAGCATGTATGACATGTCATCACTTTCAATCATTGTATGGATGAAAGTTAAATTTGATGATAGTGCAAAAAATTTATTTCTGTGTTCTTCGTCCACTAAACAATGCAAAAGCGAACTATCTACTGTCAAGTCTGCCTCAACATTTGTGAGAGTTGTTAAATCCTTGGCCTCAAAATTAGCCTTAAGACCTAAGTATTCCTTATTTTTATTGGCCATTTCTATAGCAATTGGACTCACGTCATACCCTTGAACATTAAAACCAAGACTTGCCAAATATAAAGCTGCTGTACCTGTACCACATCCAAAATCAACGGCATTAATACCTTTCTTTTCAGGGAAATATTTATCAATTTTTTCGGCCAATGCAATATTAACTTCATGTTCAAATAACTCTTCAGGCTTTTGAAAACCATCCCAACTTACTTTTCCTTCTTCGGAAAGTTTTTTATAAACTTCGTCATGCATATCAAAATATTTCATAATGTTACTTCCTCACTCCAAATAACTAATCAAAACAAATCAATTTCTCATAACTTATTGAGTTCTCTTTATCTAGCTCCACTAAAAAACATTCTTGTCTATCAAATGATGATCTATATACTAATTCATTATTTTTATCGACAACAATACTTAGTCCATGAGGCCCATTCTCTTTGCCTCCACCAAGATCATTGTATGCAAAGTTTGATTGAATCAATGGTACAGACCAATTTGTAACATTTGTATAAACAGGATTTTCATCTCCATCACTCTTTAAACTTTCCCATTTATCCTTTTCTTTCCATCCCCAATATCCAGGCCATAATACAAAATCGACGTCGCCCTTTTTAAAGTATAGGTCATATTCAAGTTGAGCTTCCAAGCAAATAAGAGGTATAAATTTATATCCTTTTAGCTCATGAACTTTCTTTTTATAATTTTCAGGAATTGAGAAAAACTTTTCTTCTGACTCAGTAAGACCAATTTTATAAAATCTTTCAGTTTCATCATTATGAAAAATAAAACCAGTATTATATATTTTATCTTCTTTTAAGGCGGTAGGAAGAATTA
>CAXHCD010000060.1:0-22464 GCA_964015265.1 uncultured Oligoflexia bacterium | reverse complement strand
GATTGGCACTAGTCTCGTGGGCTCGGAGATGTGTATAAGAGACAGGTGTACAGGTGGAACTATTCAATTAGACAGGGCCACAACTCTAAGAGTTTATGATGATTCTCATATGATGAATGATGAAGAATCTGATGCATATCTAGCTAATTATTTTACAACCAAAAAATATTTTATTAGCAGTAGTTGTAATAGGGCCTATGATTCGATTATGGATAAAGTCAGCTCTATGGGAAAAACTGAAGATAAGATGATTAAAGATATATATATTGGAATTGAAGATCTGTCTAAATGGGGTATGTCTTTAAGTGATGAGAATGAGCAAGTTAAGGTTAATAGATCAGTAGAAAGTATCAAAAATCTAGTTGTCAATAATCAGGCAAAAATATTTCAAGAATTAAGTCAGCTAAATGATCAGTATCAATGTAGAGGGCTCAAAGAAAAATATATGGTTGAATGCCTTCTCGTATCCACTATTTACCAGCAAGTTGTGGTTATCCCAAGGGCGAGAGCTAAGCAATTAATTGATTTAGATGTATTTTTTGAGAAACTTATTCTAAGTATGTAATTTTGGAGGTGTTTTCCTACAGGAAACACTTAAAAAACACATCTATTGTTTGGTGTCAATTCTCCTGTTATTTAAGTTTCATTGTTTAAATATTGGGAGGAAATATGAAAAAATTATTTATTTTAATTACGACTTTATTATTAATGTCTAGCTTTGCTAAAGCTTCTGAAACTGGTGATTTAGAGGAGATTACAGGATCACTTGATCAAGTTCGTTCTAATATGAATGAATTAATTAACTCGATCAAAGTTAGAATTGGTGATACTGGAGATGCTAATCCAGAGTATGAAACGTCTTATAAGGCCCTTGTTAAAAGAATTTCTTATGCTCAAGAATCTTTTGATAAAAAAATCTTAAAAATAAGAGATAAAGCAGAAGTTGATTTATCAAAAGTTTATTCAACATTGTCTTTATTAAAAAAAGCAATTGCTAAAGATCCTGAAAATTCTAAACATTTAAAAGTTAAATTAGCTGGTGTTATGGAAAGTATTCCTGCAATTAAGGGAAGTATAGAAAAATTTGCTAATAATGTTTATAGAAATGCGTTTTTAGAATTATATACTCTTAATGATTTCTTTGTATTTCCTGTTACTAAAAAATATAGACTTGTTAATGGTGTTCTTTGTACGGCCGGTTTTGCTTTGGTTTTATTTCCAGGTTTTATTTGCTTTGAAGAAATGACACGTCAAGGTTCATATACAGTTAAGTATAATACAAATAGAAAGACAAGAATGAGCAAAGATGATTTTAGATACTATTCACGAAAATATGCTCATAAATTATTTGAAGGGTGTGAAGAAGCAACTTGTGCATTCTTTTTAGCTCAAGACTATAAGTATTGGTCATCAGAAATATCAAATATGAATATTGATATAACTTTAGGTGAAGGTATCACATTAAAGAAATTAAAAATGATGAAAACGCAAAAAGTTAACGATGTAATCGACTCTCTCGTAGATATCGTAATCTACTAATAATCTGCCGGGATAAAAACTGATTTTTATTCCGGCGTTTCAATTCTTGAATAAATATCAAAAACAAAAGTAAATGAATATATATACTGTGATTTTAAGTAGTTGAAATCTTCAAAGATGCCAATAATGGTTGTAAGTGCCAACTAATTTAATATTATTTATATATAGAGGCTATCGTATTGGAATTATTCAATATCCATAAAAAATCCCAATTTGAATAAAATATAACCTTAGAATAAACCTTAACGCGTCTTAAGTTTGGAGGGAAGTGTGAGGTTATTCAACTTATGCCTATTAGTTTGTCTCGTATCTTGCTCTGGTGGATCCGGTGATTCATCTTCTTCTAGTGAAGCTAGCTTAGTAATTAAAGAGTCAATCATTTCTTCAGAGGCCCAATCATTTAAATCTCAGTTAAATCAAAGTGTTGATGATGAAAGTTTGTATATGGCCAGTGATGAGGAGCTAAATGATTTAGTGAATGAAAACCTTGCAAGCTCTGAGGAAGTCGCAAAGCTTTCTGAATTAATAAAATAATATATTTAAAATATTTTTCAAGGATAATAACGATGTACGTATGCCGATTAGTCCTATTAGTTTTTTTATTTATTAGTAATGCGAATGCAAAGTTTTTTCCCAATCATAAAAAAGGGATAACAATTTCTCCTGAGTATTCAGCATCAAATCAAATAAACCTTAACTCAGGAGATAATTTTGAGTTTAAGGGAGAAGTTTGTATTAGATCATTTCATAATTGGTTTAATAAGAAAGCTAAATGTTACTCTACTAAAAGAGAGCAATTAAAATTTAGAGCTTACTTTCCAGATGAACTTCATGAAGTAACTGATCAAGTTCAAGTTATATATGATAAAAAAGATAAGAAATGGAATTATTCATTTTCTGCTCTTAACCTCGATTCGAATCTAACCAATACTTTTTCACTTATTATTGGAGATAAAAAGCCTCAAAGTGAAAAGTTTTTAAAACTTAAGGCAAAGTTTATTAAGTATATACAAGTTATAGATAAACTAATCAGCAAACATGAAAGCAACAGAAAACGAAAAATTAAAAACATTGAATATTTAAGGAAGAAAAAAGAACTTTTAGAATTATTAATTTCAAGAATCGATAGCGCCCTAGAGTCAGATATTGATGTATTGGCAAAACACTCGCACTCATTAATGGTAGATGGTTCTGTTAATGGTGTTTTTCATTATAGTTCTAATTTTAGTGGATTTAAACTGGCCATGGACATGCAAAAAGGTGCACTCATTCATGGAGAATCTTCTGAATTGAGTGTTTCAATATCAAATCTTTCTCATTTAAGCTTTATTTTTCCTTACGTTGAAAGCTCTACAAATGATGAACCGGAAGCAGTTGATGATGACTCTTATCATTATAAATTAATTGTTGAACACGGCAGTGATGAAAAAGTTAATACAGGTATAATTCCACTAAATTTTGGACAGACTTATTCTAAGAGTTTTGAAATAAGTAATGTTGATCCATTTGAAGATAATGACTTAAAATATACTTTCTATAAAGTTTATCCTTTTAAATTGGGAAAGTGGAAAAAAGATATATTATACAAATGGGGTGAAATAGAATCGTCTTTAATTGTCTCCCAAGATAATATTGCTCCCATTATTTCAATGAACTCTCCAAAAGAAGATATTTTATATGTTCAAAATTATCCAATAATAAACGGGGTAGTAAGTGATGCTTTCGGGGTTCTAGGGGATTCAACATTTAGTTTTAATGGACAAGAATTTAATATCGACCCTATTTTTAATATAGATGTAAATCCAATTGATGAAGGTCTTTATAATTTTGAAATTAACTCAGCTGATCTTGCTGGGAATACAGTTAATTATATTAGTCAAATTATTAGAGTTGATAGGAGTATTCCTCTAATAGCAGTTGATAGAAATGATGGGATTTTAACTAATGATCCAAGCTTTTCACTAAATATTAATGTTAGTGATGATTCTCCAGTTGAAACTGTGATTTTACATAATGGCCTAGAAGTTTTAAGAACTGATGAGGTCATATTTAATTTTTCAACTACATTGATAGAAGGATTAAATACACTATCTATTTCAAGTGTGGATGCTGCCGGAAATGTTTCTTCTCCTGTCTTATTTTCTAATATTGAATTAGATACAATCCCTCCTATATTATCAGATTTTCTTCCTCCGGAAGATGTATTTGTTAATAATCTAACATTTACCCTTTCAGGTAAGTCCAATGAATTATTATCAGATTTAGAAATTAATGGAGTAGATGTTTTATCAAGTGCTTCGGATTCTTTTTCTTATGAGTACACTGTGGGTTCAGAGGGAGTTTATCCTATAAATTATGTGGCAACAGACCTTGCAGGAAATACTGCTATTTATAATAGAAATGTTGAAGTTGTATTAAAAGTTTTAAATAAAGATCTTATATCAATTGAACCAAAGCCAAATAACCCAACGATACTTATTGTTAAGGGGATTAAAAATGCGGCAAGAGCAAATATTGAAGTCTTTTTAAATGCAGGATTTTTTAATTCTAAAACTATCGTGAGTAATGAAGACGGAAGTTTTGAAGTTGAGATGAAATTATTTTCTGAGATTGAATTATCAGCAACTGATCCAGAAATTCCAAGAACTGATGAATTTATCATGATGTATAATATCCAAACATCGCTTTCAGGAATAATTAAAGATAGTGAAAATAATCCTCTTCCCGGTGTTAATGTTAGTATCGCTGGGACAAGTAACTCCGTTATAAGTGATGGAAGTGGATCATTTTATTTTGATTCTCCTATAACGGGAGAGCAAAAAATTATTATCGATGGATCAACTATTCCTGTAGAAGTAATTGGCCCCAATAAAAAGTTTTCTTCAACATCAATAGTTGTAAGTATTGGCGTTAATCAACAAAACGTAATTGAAAGACCTATTTATTTAGCTCCATTAATGCTAGATGGAAGTGAAACTGAAATTATTGATGAAAACTCTGCTGTCGTTGTTGAATCAATTCATGCTCCTGGTGTTAGTCTTGACATTCCAGCAGGCGTTTCAAATTTTCCAGGAAATTCTAAATCAGGAAAAATTAATGTTATGCAAATATCAAGTGAGTTTAGCTCTCTAGCTGCTCCTGATTTTGTGGAACCTGAAGATGTATGGGCCTTTGAACCATCTGGATTAAAATTTAATGAACCGGTAGAGCTAACTCTTCCAAACGTAAATGAGTTTCCTGCGGGAATGCAATTAGTAATATTCTCTAAGAATAGTACTACGGGACGATGGGAAGCTGACGGCGTTGCCAGAGTAGACGATAGTGGTTCAAGTATAATAACAGAAGATGGAAAGGGTATAACACATTTTTCAGAAGTTTTTGCAGCTCCATTAGGCCTGCAATTAAAAGAATTTGGTGGAGAAGATAGACCTGGGGCCAATGTATTTAATGGAGATTTAAAAACATCTATATCTCTTCCTTCATATAAGGCATTAGGAAGTGATATTTCTCCAAGCCTATATTATTCATCTTCATGGGCCAATCCAAATGTTGTTATTTCAAATATTGTAGATGTTCCAAGATTTGAAGTAACCATGACATATCCGGCCGGAAGTGAAAGTAGTGTTTTAGGAAAAGCTGACGCTATAGTAGAAGAGACAAGTTGGTTAGAACCTGATTATGTAGATTTCTGGTTTGTTACGGATGAGCTTCAAACTGAAAAGGGATCAGAATTTTCTAGATTTAATGGAGTTCCAAATAATTCATTAATTTCTTATTCTGTTGATATGGATGTGCCAAGTGGAGTTTATCCCTATATCTCTAGATATGAAATTCATTTAAAAAGAATGGTTCTTCGAAGTGTTACCCAAACAGTTGATAAAACTTTTGGTTCAAGTTCTGTTTCAAAAACAGATTTAGATCCTATTAGTGTTCCAAGTGATGAGTTTATTCCAACTGATCTTACGGGTACTTTAAGCATTCAAAATAAGAAAAACTCTTCTGCTGGATCAGGATGGCATATTGGGGGAGTTCAAAAAATTATAAACCCTGAAAGTGATAGAATAATGCTTGAAGAAGCTAATGGGGCGAGAAGCTCTTATATAATCGATAATCCAATTCAAACAGTTTACAAATATGATGGTAATGCTTCTTATTTTATGACAGCAAATATTGATAGTGAAGATCATTATATAATTTATGAAAATCAAAATTATATGTATCGATATGATATTGCCACTCAAACAAAAGATCTTATTAAAATTGTTCCTACAACAGGTGGAGCTTATCGGTATGATCGAGTTGAATATCACTTTGGAAGATTTTTTTGTAATCAAGATAGTTGGGATTTCAATTTAATTGCTCTTGCTGATCAAATTATAGAACTTCCCGATGGAAGAAATATTTTTACAGATCGAGGTGGACTAGTTTGGGAGCAAGACGGTGATAATGTGAGAATTGTTGGAGGAAGAATGGGAACTCCTCCTACAGGTGAAGGCTCAGATATTGGATTTTGTAATTATGAAAATACTCATTGCTATAGATGGGATAGAGTTGGAGGGTATCCAGCAAATGCTTGTTATAATCCGACTCCTCAATCATATGGAAACTTTCCTGAGCAAGGCTTTGCTGATGGAGCTGACAATAGATTTAATACACCAAAAGGTTTAGCTGCTGCACCTCTTGCCAATAAAATTGTAATCGCTGATTTTGGTAATAATAGAGTAAGAGAGCTTGATCTTGTGACTGGTAATGCTATTACAATTGCAGGTAACGGACAAACTTATGATAATGGTGATGGGGCACTAGCTATAAATGCCTCAATTTATCATCCTCAAGGTGTTGTGTACGATAATGCTGGAAATCTTTATGTTTCAAGTGAACGAGGATTTATTAGAAAGATTGATCCAAGTGGTAATATTTCAACATTCGCTGGCAAATTACTTGAAGACGGAGCAAAGCTAGCTGAAAGAGTTCATAAAAGTGAGATCTTTTTAAATGCCCCTTATGGAATGGCGATTGATGAGAATAGAAATATTTTATACGTGGCCGATTCGGGAAATCATAGAGTTGTTGCTATTAATATGAATACAGGAATGGCCACTCAAGTTGCCGGTAATAGATCATGTGTCGGCGGAAATATCGGGGATAACGGGCCAGCACTTAACGCTTCATTATGTAATCCAACTCATGTTGCTGTTGATAGTTCAGGTAATTTAACGATTGTTGATAAAGGACACACAAGCATAAGAAAAGTGAAGTTTTTTAACGAAAACTCTACTGATACAGTTTTTGCAGCAATTGCAAAAGATAATTCAAAACTAATTAGAAAAGATAACGGATCATACGAGAGACATTATCGAAATGGACTAATTGCTTATTTTGATAGCTTTGGAAAACAAATTTCTTCAATTGATAGAGTCAATAGAGAAATTTTATACAGATATGATTCTCAAAATAGACTGGTTGAAATTGAAGATCCTGTACAAGGAATTACTCAGTATCAATATTCATCAGATAAACTTTCATCAATTACTGATCCAGCAAATCGTGTGACAAATTTTTATTATGATGGAGCAAATCTAGATGAAGTTGTATTTCCTGATGGAAGTTCTAAATCATTTGTTTATGATAATAAAGGCAGAATGACAAAAGAGTTTAATCAAAGAAACTTTGCAACTAATTATATATATAATGAATGGGGACGATTGCATAAAATTGTTAGAGCAGATGATAGTGAAGTTGAAATTAATGATATAAGATCAGCTTCAATGAGCAATAGCTTTGATAGCTCAAATCCAAGTAATTTTAATTCTATTGATGATGAAGAACTGGCCGATGGGATTAAAGACGCCAGATCAAATGAAACAGTCTTTGTAAGTGATACTAATGGTTATACTCAAACAATTATTGATGCTAAGGGAAGACAAACTTCAATTGAGCGAGATATTGATGGAAGACCTCTTAAAATTATTCGTCCAGATGAAAGCATTGCTAGCTTTGTTTATGATCAAGAAAGTGGAGATTTATTATCTAAAAGTGATAGTTATACAAATGTAACCATTAATTATTCATATGATGACTATGGAAATTTAAGAACTCAAACCAATGCTGCGGGAGCTGTACTAGAAACTATTTACGATGAAAATAGTGGCGTTGTTTTAAGTAGAAAAAATGAAAGAGGTCAGCACGCACAAACTTATACGTATTATGATTTAGGTCTTTTAGAATCGAAATCTGACTTATTGGGAAGATCAGTTGAATATGAATACGATGAATACGGAAATGTTTCAGCTCAAATTGATAAAATTGGAAATAGAGTTGAATTTATTCGAGATCTTGCCGGTAATATTACTCAAGTTAAAAATGCTCAAAATCAAATTACTAGTTATTCCTACGATGATTTCAATCGTCTGATATTAGTTGTTTCACCAAAGTTTGAAAATACAAACTATGAATACCTTCCAACTGGTGAGCTTTCAAAAATTATCGATCCAAAAGGTAATGAAACAATATTTGAATACAACTTTTTAGGTCAACTAATCAAAAAGACTGATCCTATGGGAAGAGTGGTTGAGCTTGACTATGATGGTAACGGTAATGTGGTGTGGGAAAAAGATCCGAGTGGGAATGAAAAAGTTTTTGAGTATGATGAAATTGATCAATTAGTTAAGAAAAATTTAGTGGATGATGTGATAGAATATGACTATGACGTTAGAGGAAATGTAGTAATGATGAAAAACTACGCCGTACAACTAGATTTTGATTATGATCGATATGAAGCTGGTGATTTAGTAACTGCTGTAGCAACAATGGGTGTAGGCTCTTACGACTACTTACCGAATGTAGTCTATGAAATGGACTATGATAGTAGAGGTAACAGAACTCTTCTTAGTACAAGTGATGGAGATTTTAATTACACTTATAATGATCTAAGTATTCTCACAAATATTAATAATTTTAATAATGAAAATTACTCTTTTGGAACTAATTCACTTCATCAAATTGATACAGTTAATGGACCTGGATATCAAATAGCTTATGAGTTTGATAATAACGGGGCAGCTAAAAAGATTCATCACAGAAAAGCAAATGGATCTAGTTTAAGAGTATTAGATTATACTCGTGATGCCATCGGAAACATAACTGATAAATTAGATGGAAGCCAGAATCATACTTATGATTATGACGATAATAATCAACTAACAGATAGTTTTAATCCAATAGCAAATTTATCTGAGAGCTTTGAATACGATAATCTTGGAAACAGAACTTCATACAACTCTCAACCTTATACTTATGATTCTAACTCACAAAAATTAGTTGATGATGGATTATACTTATACACGTACGACAATAACGGAAACTTAAGTTCAAAACAACAAAAAGGATTCACCGGAAATTATACAAACTATATCCATGACTCACAAAACCGTTTAATAGGTATTGATACATACGCTAATGATATTTTAATTAAAGAAGTAGACTATGTTTACGATCCACTTAATCGACGAGTTCAAAAGAAAGTTAATGATATCAACACACCAGCAAATAATTTAGACCTTCGATATGTCTATGACGGAAATGAGATCTTACAAACCTTTGATGCCAACAATGAACTTCTTGCGACTTATACTCACTCAACCCTTCGAACTGATGATCCACTAGGTGTGGTGTTCACTCCAAAAGCAGTGACTCGTGGATTAACTAAATCAAATGGAACATATGGATACTTTAAAGATCATCTTGGATCAATTACGGATTTAGTATCAACTTCAGGAAATATAGTTCAAAGCTATCAGTACTCAGCCTTTGGAAATTTAGTTTCGATTAAAGATTTAAACGGATTAGATATATCATCTGATCCAGTAGTAAAACCAATGTTTACTTTTACTTCACGTGAATATGATTCTGAATCAGGGTTGATGTATTATAGAGCGAGATTTTATGACAGCTCTATTGGTCGGTTTTTGGAGGTTGATCCGCACCCCGGAATTGGTGTAAATCCTTTGTCTTTTAGTGGGCGTTTTACATATACTTTAAATAATCCAATAAATAGGTTAGATCCAAATGGAACATTTTCATTTTCAATATCGGCGATTTTAAATTTTGCAAAAGCAAATGCGTCGACATTAATTTCTGGAGCTTCTGGTGCAATTCATAGTTATACTGATGCTCGAGATGCAAATGCCTCGGGTCTTCAAATGACTTTTAGTGTAATTTGGGGAGGAGCAGTAGGAAGTATAACTTCTATGGCTGCGGGGTCATTAATAGCTTTAGGAACAGTCATTGGAGGCCCATTAGGTACAGCTGTTGCTAGTGTGTTAACAACTGTAGTTGCTGGAGCTGGAGCATTTTTTCACAATTCTGGAAATCAACTCTTTTATAGAGGAAAAATAAATTTGGATAGATCATTTGAAGCTGCAAAAAGAGCTGCAATTATTCAAGGAGGGGCAGTTTTATTGTCACCTTGGCTTGGACCTGTGTTTGCGGCCGTCGCAGCAGGGGTTGCATCTACATGTGTTGATAATGGAATTTTATCTGATGAAGAGCAAGAGAAGGCGAATGAAGATGGAGTATATTGTGAAGCTACTTTTGGATTTTAGGAGCCATAATGAGCGATAAAAATATTATTACATTGATTGCTTTGATATGTGGGGCAATAGTATCATTATACTTAAAACGACAAAATAAGCTTGGTAAGTTTGAGTATAAAACTCCATCAAAAGGAATGACAATATTTTCTATTGTATTTACTTTAATAGGAGCAGTAATCTTGATAATTGCTGTTATGAGAAGTAAATAAATATATTAAAAATTATCGTAAAAAAGCTTCTTAGTTAATTCAACTCTTGAGTGACCAAGCGCATATTGAAGTTGTTTTAAGCTGGCTCCTTCTTTGATTCGATTCTTTGCATAGTAATCTCTAAACTGAGCGAGATTAAAGTCTGGTAGGTTATTAACATTAATAAATGGTCGGATGATTCTAGCAAGCTTACACTTATTTAATTGATTGCCACTTTGATCAGTAAAAATATATTTAGATCTTCTTGGTATTTTATGGATAAGATCAAGAGTAGTTTCTTTAACTTTAAGCTCTCTATTTGGTAATTTAACAGAGTCCTTTTTCAAATTCTTCCATTCTAGCTTTTTTAGCTCTCCTGTTTTTAAACCTGTATCAAGAATTAGTGACAACATCGGATAGATATATCCTGGTGATTTTTTTTGAGCTGTTTTGTAGATGGTCTCAACTTTTTTATCACTTAGATATACTTTTTTATGAACTAGTTGCTTATAAATAATAGGAGATAGAGGATTTGTCTCAATAACTTTCTTGATTAGTAGTACTTTGATAAATGAATTTATATAAGTTTTAATTGTAATCATTGTAGCATCACTGTAGCTATTTTCATTTTGTAGGGAATCAAGCCAAAATCTAAGATTCGTTGTATTTAAGTCCTTAGGTGTAAATGATCCAAACATCTCAACAAAGTCAAAGAAGATCTTCTGTTTAGTTTTAACTTTAGGGCATAGATAGATATATCTTTCTAAGAGCTCTTTGATTGTATAAGGATCTCTTTCTTGCATTGTTACATACTGGCTAGCTTCTTTTTGAGTATTAAACACTTTTCTCTCCATGATATTACTTATGGGGTTAAATCTAATAACGATGAATTTATTATCTGGATAAGGTCTAATCTTCATAAGGACTCACCATTTGAATGTCAGAGGATGGAAGTTGTCCATAAATATCAATTGTTGTTTGAATCCTTTTATGTCCAAGAATTGCTTGAAGTTGGTACATATGACCTTCTTTTTTGAGGTAATTATAAGCAAAGGAGTGTCTAAGAGAATGAATGGTCCAATCTTTTGCTATGGGAAAGTGCATTTTGAGCTTGTTGATTCTCCAGTGTATTTGTCCCTCAGTGATGTGATTACTATTTTCATCTAAAAACACATAATCTTTTCTATGAGACTTAAGAACTACTTTTAAAAGAATTCTAACACACTCAGACATTTTTATGAGCCTATCCGTTCCATTTTTAGTATCACGAAAGATGATCATATTTGTTTGAAAATCAACATCTTGTCTTTTAAGCTTTCTTACCTCATTTCTTCTGGCACCTGTGTGAACTACTGTAAATAAATAGGGATATAGGTAAGGAAAGTTTTTAGCATTATCTAATATTGTAAAGACTTCTTCTTTTGATAAATAGACTCTTTTCTTAATGGGAGGAAGTCGATGCTTAAAATTGAGCTTAGAAGGAATATTTTCTTGAAGTATTCCTCTATCGACTAAATCTTCAAAGAATGGATTAAGTTGCCATCTAATCTTTGGGAGAGTTATCTCAGCGTAGGACTCATTCATTTTTTTATACCAGCATTTTAAATCTGATAATTCTATTTCTGAGACCTTAAAGTTTTGGAAGTGTTCCTTAAAAGCAATAAATCTTACTTTTGGTTGTAAAATTCTAGAGCTTGGATTCTCTTTGATAAACTTATTTAAAAGCTCTCCAATTGTTTTATTTGAAGAGATTAGATTTTGTTTGGTCGCAAATCTATATTCAGTTTCAGATTTATATTGAAGAGCTTCTTTTTTAGTTTTAAATCTTCTTCGAATCCTTTTACCAGTTTTAGGATCAACATAATTAATCATATGATGACCTGATGTACTTTTATATATTCGTATGTTTAGCATGCTTTCTCCTTTTGTAGTCGGCCTACAATGTGGTGTTTAATTAATCAACTCTATTTTCCTCTATTTTTTGGATAAGAGAGTCCTCCACGTAAGTTAGGGCCTTTAGGTCTTAACTGTGGATTTATTTCATAAAACCGGTTTAGAAGCTTTTTTGTTTCGGTCTTGCTTTGACCCTTTATAAAAACGTATTTGTGTTTACGGGGAATTTCACGCTTTTCACAACTGTTTCTCCATTCATTAACAGCTCTTTGTATTTCTGCGTGAATAAGAAAAGGAACTCGATCCCAATGCATAGTCCACTTTGTATTCCAAGACTTATCCCAGCTATATCCTAGTTTTTGAGCAAATCTTTTATAAGTTCCAACTCTCCTAAAAATTCGATCACTAAACCATCCTTTCTCTGGGCACTTAGGATCAAAGTATTCAACTTTTCCTCCAGCATTTTTCCCAAGATAGATAAAATTACAGGCTTGATAGATCGTTCCTAGTTCATTTGCTTCCGTGTCAGCATAACAGGTAAAAAATCGATAATTTGTATTTTTTATCATCCAGTTAATAGAATTCATTAAAAGCCATGACCCTGTATTTGTAGGAGCCCATGAAATACTTGCTCCTCTAGCAATCAGCTTCTCCTTATCTTGATTTTCAGGGCCTAAAAGTTTTGAAAATGCGTATGGTGTTCCAAACACTTGAACAGCTATGATTTTGTTTTTATATATTGCAATAAATCGATGCGTTGGACGGTTAACCATTTTTTTTAGCCATTCATACTTTTCGATGAATGTTTTAATTTCTTGGCATTTTATTTTATCGTTTTTATCTATGTACTGAAATTTAAGTTCTTTGATTTCAATAGAAGATATCTCATCTTCGGTTAAATTTGCTTTTATAATATCTTGATTTAAATATTCAATTTTTTTAAGGTATTGCCAGCAAGAATTATCTTTGTTTAAGTTATCCATGCAACTCTCCTTTTATATATGAAGTAAGTAATGTACTAAGGTATTTCATATTTCCTGCGTTTGATTTAGATTTCACTAGATATATGTAAGCAATTTATACTCTTAGTGCATGTCTCAGGTTCTTGTGTTTTACAGAGATAGTATCTGATATGTTTTCCATCACGTTTTCTGTAGATGTAATTATTATTAACACATTCCGAGATTTTGTTACTGACAGTCCTGCCACTTACTCCATATAGAGAAGATAATTTTTCCTTTAGTTCAGTAGCAAATAGACCAGGATTTTCTTTTATATATTCAGTGACTTCATTTGTTCTAATTCGCTCAGTTGTGTTTTCTATAGTTTTAGTTATAGAAAACTTGAGGCTTTCTTTGTCCATATGAAGTTGAAATGGGCCGGGAGCTTCAATATTTCTCATTTCAAATTCAATACTTAAAAAATCACTGTTGCCAGACTTTTGAAGTGACCAACTGCCATCAGGAACATCTGCAAATGCACTAGAACCTCTATGCTTATGACCTGTTTGCGACCCTGACTCTTTTTTCTTTCCTTGATGATGAATCATTAAAAGCGAAATCTCTGTTTTTAGCACAAGTTCTCTGATATTTGACAAGACTGGTGCCATTTCAGAAGAGCTATCTTCATTTCTATTATGGAGAGTATAGAATGGGTCTAAGATTACAAGACCAGGTTTTTCTTTTTCTATTAGTCGTTCTAATGATTTCAATCCAGTAATTGTATCAACTTTAATTCGTTCATTTGCAAATAAGACAATCTCTTTAATAGATGAGATATCATTACCAAATATCTTTTTTATACGAAATCTTAAGTGGTTATTGCTAATTTCTGTTTGAATGACTAAAACAATGTTTTTAATTGTTTTAAATTTATCCAAAAATAACTTCCCTGTTGCTATGGAGAATGCAAGATTTAGGGCCAGAAGAGTTTTCCCTGTTTTTGCCGTTGCAGAGCATAGATGAAACTCTCCTTTGTTTATAAGACCCTCAACGATCGGTTCTGGAGTGGTGAAGTTTTTATCATCATAGAGTTGTTCAATCGTAAGAATTTCGATTTCTTTTTCTGGTAGGCAAGAACTCATGGCACTTTTTACAATGTTAAATAATTCATTATTCTCGAGAGGAGGATAACAATTTTTATTTTCAAGCTGGCTAAGTGCAAATACTTGATCAAAGCTTAAGTTCTTTTCTTTTAATTTAGAAGAATGTTTAAAAAGATGATCATTTCGACTTCCTTCTAAAATTTTAGAACGATTTTGATCCTTTTGAGTTATATTTTTTCTTTTGTCTATAATATTTTTTGGAATTTTTTCTAGATCGTTTATATCTAACATTCTTCGCCCCCATTCATAAAGTTATAAAAGTTGAATTCAATCCACTTATACTGATTTCCATTTTCATGAAATGAGGGGGGAGCGATTACGTAACCGCCATCTGTTTTAAAATCAATTCCAGGTAAAATACTTGTACGATTAGAATAGCTTCTATCTGAGTATTTGAAGTAAAAATGGAAACCTCCTCCCCCTGTTTTTACAACATAATTTGTAGGCAAGGGGCCATTTTTTGATAAGATCTGTTTTAAGGAATTAAAACCATCATGCTTTCTATCTATATCAAGCACTTCGATGTTATTAATTTTTCCTGTAGCAATGGCGATATTAGCTTCCGGATGGAGAGTCCACCATTTTTTTATTATTTCTATATATGCAGTAGCATCTTTAAATCCATTTTTTGTTATTGGTTTTTTTCCGTTGCAAGGAAAGATTGCAATGCCCAATGAGGCATATTCAAGTGCTTTTGCTAGATTTGTTGTCATTTTTGACCTCCTATTAGTTAATGGAGGTCTACATGAAAACAAGAAGTAATGAAATAAAAGAGAGGTAACGATTTAGAGAGATATTAATCGTTTTTGTTACTTTTTTTCTTTTTCCATCTGGAACGTTCTGACTTTATTTGATCTGTCGTAATAGTGTCATCTTTGAAGATTATAGAATAAATAGATGCAAGAACCGAGTCAGAACAACAACCTAATTTTTTTTCTAATCTAAATATGAAGCTATATTTAATTTTTGACTCTAATATTTCCCTTTCAATTCCTTCAACTTTATATATATCTGAATCAGATGAACTCAATTCAAAAGAAAAATCTTTAAAATCAATACTCAAAAAATCACACCGGCTTTTTATTTCACTTTTTAAAGAATCTGAAATTCCATAAATGCCTAAATCTGAAACTCCCTTATTTTCAAGATTTATGATAATTTTATTAAGAGATATGATGTGTTTATCTATATCTTTTAAGTCTTTTGCTAGGAAATTTTTCTTGGGATCAAACTCTAATAAGGCGTTATAAACTTCCTCTAAAATAGTATTAATAAAATGGTGCTGTTCATTATAATTTTTACAAGAATATAAAATTTTTTCGCGATTCAATTTTAATGATTCTAGGACTGATACAGAAGACCCACTTTTGATTTCAAAATAATTATGAATTCGTTTCAAAATCTCTTTTTCAAGGCTTTGAATAGATTGCTGTTGTAAGATAAATAAGTTTTCAAGCTCATTTTTAAAGATATTTTCCTTTTTCATATCTAATATTGTACTACAAGGCCTTAATTATTTAACTAAAGTAGTTTAAAATAGATATATTATGGGAAGAGCAGTAGGATCAAAAAAGTACGGCGGAAGAAAAAAAGGAACTCCGAATAAAAAAACTCAAGAATTACAAGAGTTCTTTAATAGCGTAGATTTTTCTATTCCCGAAGTGATAATGAAAATACTCCCATCTTTAAAATCTGATAAACAAATAGATGTTCTCTTGAAAATGATGGAGTTTGTTTACCCTAAAAGGAAAGCAATTGATATATCTCCAATAGATATCTCAAATAGGGCAAGCATAGATGTTAGTAAGCTTTCTAAGCAAGAATTATTATTTCTTAAAAAACTTCATGATCGATAGTTATTTACATTTTGTAAGACCAATTTTTATTAGTTTTTGAAGTTTTATAGGAGCGATATAGTCTCTTGCTATCTTAAATTCTTTTCCATCAGCTCCGATTAAAGGAAATCCGTCTTTTTTAGCTTTATTGACCCAGCTAATTGCCGTACCATTTAAAGCATAAGAACCATGAGATGTATTCATCCAAACCCTTGTACGAGATCCTATTTTTTTACATCTAACATCTTTGCTATCAAATTGGTTTTTCGCGATGGATAGATTAGTTAATAGAAAACTTATAATTATTAATTTCATTTAAAATTCTCCTTTGCTTTGTTCTCAAGGTTTATTTAATACGTTCAATCAGTATTCTGTACTCTTTATCTTCATCTTTGAAAGAAAGTGAAGTTATAATGTTTTTTGATGTATCTTCGATAAATAGTTCTTCAAGAGTTAAACCAAGATAATCAGCAAGTCTTTTTACTGCTTCGATATTTTTCATAGATGGGAGTCTTTTAGCCGAGTGCCAGTCATGCAAAAGACTATTGGGAATATCTAATTGCTTGCTGATTGCAGATAGATTCTCTCCTTCAAGTCTTTCTTTTAATATCTTGTGAAAATTTTCGCTCATGATACCCAATCGTCTTAGTTTGTTTTTAAGTTCAATCGTTTCCGATTGATCGAATAATAAATCCGACTTATTGGAGGCCATTTTAGGCCATTTTTGGGCTCTATTAAAATACGGGCCTTTAGTAACACCTCTGCTAAATAAACAAGTCCCTTTTTTCCTTGTGGACAAAAATAGAACGTTACTTTTTAATATTCAATAAGGAATTAAAAGAGAAGGGTGTATGTATTTTATTATTGGGTCTCCAAAGTCTATTGAGAGTATCAAAGGTCAAAATTTGCCAGATTTAGATATAAGAAAAATTAGAGAGAGTCAGAAAATACTTGTGATTGATGATAACCCTTCCCATTATAAAGATTTCTTAGTTGAGAAGTATGAGTTCAAAATAACGAAGATTGACGATATCCAAGACATATCAGTTGTAAGTGAATATGGAGTGATTCTTTGTGATATGGAAGGAGTGGGTAAAGGAATCGGTGGAAAGAGTGGAGGAGATGTAATAACAGAGATAAGAAAGCGATATCCTTTAAAGCAAATTGTTGCATATACCGGACATAAGTTTCAAGCAAGTTATAATAAATACTTTACATTAGCAGATAGAGTTGTTGAAAAGGATATTGAACTGGATGAGTGGGTAGAGCTACTCGATGGTCTGGCAAAAGAGCTGACTGATCCAATTGTCCAGTGGAAAAGAACGAGAAATTTGTTGTTTGAACAAGGGGTTGCAACATCAATAGTTGTAGAGCTAGAGGACTCGTTTGTGACTTCTTGCTTTGATAAAGAAAAATTAAATAATCTCAAGGGAAGTCGAATAGTTGATAAGTTAAGCCCTGTTTCAAAAAATATTGTTCAAGACTTAGTAACAAATTTATTAGTTCGCTTGATCATAGGCGGAGTTTCTTGAGCCGCTCTAAAGAATTATGTCCTCTCCCATTTGCAAAGCCTAGTCGAGACAAAGCTCCAATGTCAGGAGCATTATGTAAAACTTCGGATTTTTGTAAGAAAAGATATAATTCCAAATGCTTAGCTTTTTATAAGAGTATAAAGAAAGAAGGGATTCATACATGTCCTTATGGTTATTCGTGTTATGCATTTCGTTTAAAAGGTGAGCTAGTTTGTTTTTCAAGTATTGCAATTAAGAGCTTCCACAATGCGAAAAAACTAAAGGAAGGCAATAGAATGCCCTCAGATGTTTTTTCAAAAAGTTTTGTTGATAATTGCAAAGCACTCTACTTGGAGCAACAAAAAGCAAGAGATCGAGTTTTTAAAACTATGAAAGAAAATGCTCTTTTTTCTTCTGCAATACATGAAGTTCGAAACTTTAACTCTCAGCTTAAAGCGATTGGCGAAATTGCTCAACATAAAGATGAAGACCAGTTAAGATATTCAGTTAATAGCAGTTTAGCTATCTCTCAAATGGTCTCTAGTCGACTGAACTATCTAAGCTTCAATCTTAATCCAAAGCAATCAAGTGTTCAAAATATAAATTTATTTAAAAAAATTGATAAGGCTGTACGACTTATTCGTCCTATAGCATGGAATGAGAAAAAAGTTAAAATAGTAATTTCAGGATCATCAAGTAGTACTGTTGAAGGATATGATTTCTTAGAGCAATTACCTGCAATCTTAATACATAACGCCTTTAAGTTTGCTTTGAAAAATACTGAAGTTGAAATTGAAATTACAGAAGTTAAGAATGAAATCTTCTTTACAGTTAAAAATGTAGGAACTTTTATTCATGAAGATGAAAGAGAAAAGATATATAATAGTGGGTATAGGGGAAGAGAAGCTAAGAAAGCTCAAATCGAAGGCACTGGCCTAGGCTTAGATTTCGTAAAAAGAATCATTAAGGTTCATGATGCAAGCATTTCTTTAGAGGTTGGAGAGTCCAGTGGTTTTGGAGACGATCTAATTGCTAGTATTAAATTTATAGTAAGGCTAAAAAGGTCTTAATTCACATGTTAAGTTACCGGTCCATATTCAAGTTTTAGGACCGGCACAATTCTCTTTGCACTGTCGTCTTTGAACATCCTGCTAATTTAGCAATTTCTCTTTGAGAGTACTTTTGTTTTGCTAAAACTCTTATAAGCTTTGAGTTTCTTGTTTTCTTTCTTCCAATCTGTTTTCCTTTTGCCCTAGCATTTTCTAATCCTGCTTTGACTCTTTCACTTACGAGCTCTCTTTCAAGCTGAGATATTGCACTAATTATTGTGAACATTGCTTTACCTGTTGCAGATGTAGTATCAATTTTTTCATTAAGAGATATAAACTCAACACCAAGATTGTGAAATTCATCCAATGCTTGCAGTAATTGAGTTGTTGATCTTGCAAATCTTGAAAATGAATAGACTATGACCTTTGATATTTTTCCATCACGTACATCCTTCATAAGTTTATTAAGTTCTGGACGAGAGGACTTTGAACCTGAAATATTATTATCTGAATAGATGAGATAGTTTCTAATTTGGTTTGATTTACAATAGTTAACTAAATACCTCTCTTGAGATTCTAGGCCTGTTTTTTGTTTATCAGTACTTACTCTTAAATATAGTGCGATCATATGACCTCCTGTTATTGGTGGCCTACATCAAGAAAGAATTCTAATCTATGAGTTTGTAGTAATTACTTAATAATTCATTATAGATAGTTCATTACTAGAAGTTCATAACTTACGAAAATCTGAAGTTTTGACATTGTGAAGTTCGGAATTTATGAAATTATGAATTTCACAACTTATGAATTCTTGTAATTATGAGATTTAGAATTTCAAAACTTGGATGATTGTTTCCATAATAGACTTTTAAAGATCTGATCTTTGTATATATTTTGACGGCCGTTAACGATCCTATTGAGTTTCAATAAAGGTTTAAGAGTTTAATTTCACTGATGCTGACTCATTAGGAAGATTTTAAGACTCCCTTAGAAGATATTTACCAACTTGTTGCCATATTTATTTAAAAATCTACAAATCCGATACTATATGGAGAGTTTAACTAATTGAAATTCTTTAATGTAGTGAACTAATCAAAAAGACTGATCCTATGGGAAGAGTGGTTGAGCTTGACTATGATGGTAACGGTAATGTGGTGTGGGAAAAAGATCCGAGTGGGAATGAAAAAGTTTTTGAGTATGATGAAATTGATCAATTAGTTAAGAAAAATTTAGTGGATGATGTGATAGAATATGACTATGACGTTAGAGGAAATGTAGTAATGATGAAAAACTACGCCGTACAACTAGATTTTGATTACGATCGATATGAATCAGGAGATTTAGTAACTGCTGTAGCAACAATGGGTGTAGGAGATTATTCTTATCTACCAAATGTAGTCTATGAAATGGACTATGATAGTAGAGGAAATAGAATTCTTCTTAGTACAAGTGATGGTGATTTTAATTATACTTATAATGATCTAAGCATTCTAACAAATATTAATAATTTTAATAATGAAAGTTACTCATTTGGAACTAATTCTCTTCATCAAATTGATACAGTTAATGGACCGGGATATCAAATAGCTTATGAGTTTGATAATAATGGAGCAGCTAAAAAGATTCATCACAGAAAAGCAAATGGATCTAGCATTAGAGTATTAGATTACACTCGTGATGCCATCGGAAACATTACAGATAAATTAGATGGAAGCCAAAATCATACATATGATTATGATGATAATAATCAACTAACAGATAGCTTTAATCCTATAGCAAATTTATCAGAGAGCTTTGAATACGATAATCTTGGAAACAGAACTTCATACAACTCTCAGCCTTATACTTATGATTCTAACTCACAAAAATTAGTTGATGATGGACTTTATCTTTATACTTATGATTCCAATGGAAACTTAAGTTCAAAACAACAAAAAGGATTCACCGGAAATTATACAAACTATATCCATGACTCACAAAACCGTTTAATAGGTATTGATACATACGCTAATGATATTTTAATTAAAGAAGTAGATTATATTTACGATCCATTAAATAGAAGAGTTCAAAAACTTGTAGTTGATCACAATGATAATTCTAAAAATATAGACCTTCGATATGTTTATGACGGAAATGAGATCTTACAAGCCTTTGACGTTGATAACGAACTACTAGCTACTTATACTCACTCAACACTTCGAACTGATGATCCACTAGGAGTAGTTTTTACACCTAAGGCAGTGGCTCGTGGTCTAATTAAATCAAACGGAACATATGGATACTTTAAAGATCATCTTGGATCAATTACGGATTTAGTATCAATTTCAGGAAATATAGTTCAAAGCTATCAGTACTCAGCCTTTGGAAACTTAGTTTCTGTTAAAGATAGTTCAGGATCAGACATATCATCTGATCCAGTAGTGAAACCAATGTTTACTTTTACTTCACGTGAGTATGATTCTGAAAGTGGGCTGATGTATTATAGGGCGAGATATTATGACAGTTCTATTGGTAGATTCTTGGAGATTGACCCTGACCCTGGAATACCTACTGCTCCATTAAGCTTTAATACTAAATATGCATACGCATTAAATAACCCAGCTTTATTTAGAGATAGTTCAGGTAGAAGTGTATTTGATAAGCTTGGTAAGTTTGGAACAGCTTTTGCTTCAACTATACTAGGAGGAATTCCTGGCCTATTCTTAGGAGTGAATTTTTCTGGTCAATTTTCTCATAATGAAAGAGTTAAATTTAATATAATATATGCTTCATTTGCTGCCGGTGCAGCGGCCCCCGCTGTATTAGGAACTTCAGGAGCGTTGGGTGGAGCACTTGCAGGTGGTTTTGCAGGTGGCTTTGCAGGTGGAACAGTTAGTGCTATTCATGGAGAAGAATTTGCTTCAGGTTTTGAACTTGGATTCTTAGTTGGTGCTGCAGCAGGGACAATAACAGGTAGTTTTATGGAGTATGGGGCTTCATCTGATGCTGTTAGCTTGAAACAAAGTGCTGTAAATAAATCGTATTATGATTTATCTGGATCAGGTTGGAGAATTGCGGCTTGTGTAGGTGCATCCGTTGCTGCTGTTGGTGGCGGCGGTCTGGCAGCTTATTATGGTGCAGGACTTGCGACTGGTGGAGCAGCATGGATTGTTGGTGGACTTGCACTTGCTTATGGTGGCTATAAGCTGTGGGGGGCTTGTTACTAGGATAGGGAGTTTTGATGTTTATTAAAAGTAAAATTCTTCACTATATAAGAGCGGTTGTTGCTTTGGCTCTTATATGCCTTGTGATTATGGTTTCAGAATCATTAGAAGGTGAAAGAGAGTTTTTAGACTCGATGTTTTTTCTAATGAAAGAGTGGAAATTTGAACTCGTAATATATATTTTGATTTTCCCTGGAGTTTTAACAATTTTTCGAGAAAAAATATTTAAAAACACTAAAATAGATAAAAAGTAGAAAGACCAAGGCCGTAGGGGAAGTCGTAATACTTTCTAGAAGATTTTTTAAGAGGTACTATATTAATAGAGAAAGTTATATTTTTTCTTTTTTATGGGGAATTCTTTCATCCCTCTTTTGTATTGGTGTTTTTATATATCGTATTATAAGAGATGGAAAAATTACAGGAAGTTCGTTGAGCGAAAAAATTTATAATTCATTTACTGAATATGGGTTTCTTTTCGTAGCTTTTTTTGTAGTTTCTATATTTGTAACAAGCTTTATTTATTATATAAAATTTAAAAATAAAGAAAA